>NZ_JAQGNQ010000032.1 GCF_028291745.1 Ramlibacter sp.
ACGAGAACGGCGCGCTGCTCTCGGCCCCGCCCGCGCTGTGGGAGGCGCTGGTCGCGCGCGAGTGGCACCGCCTGTTCGTGGAGCTGCGGCCGCTGTGGCGCGAGGCGCGCCTGTGGATCTTCGGACATGCCTTGCTCGAGCAGCTGGCGAATCCACGCAAGGGGCTGACGGCGCACGTCTGGTGTGCCGACGCTGCTCTCGATTCAGGAGCGGTGGCGGACGCGTGGCTGGCGGCGCGCTGCCAGCCCGAAGTGCTGGCAGCCAAGCCGTTCACGCCGCTGCCGCTGCTGGGCGTGCCGCAGTGGTGGCCGGAGAACGAGGACTTTTCCTTTTATGATGACTCCCTCGTATTCCGTCCTCCCAAGACGCAGAACCCATAACAACAACAACGTCCGCGGGCTTCCTCGCGCTCTTGATTTCCGCTGGCCGCAGCCTCAACTGGCGCGAGGGTGACTTCATCCACCCTTCGGAGTTTTCCAAGCAATGAAACGCATTTTCCTGTTCGTCCTGACCAACCTGGCGGTGGTCGTGGTGCTGGGCATCGTCGCCAGCCTGCTCGGGGTCAACCGGTATCTCACGGCGAACGGCCTCAACCTGGGGCAACTGCTCGGCTTCGCCCTGGTCATGGGCTTCGGCGGCGCCATCATCTCGCTGCTGCTTTCGAAACCGATCGCCAAGTGGAGTTCCGGCGTGCAGGTGATCCAGCAGCCGCGTAACGCCGACGAGGCCTGGATCGTCGAAACCGTCCGCCGCTTCGCCGACGAGGCGAAGATCGGCATGCCCGAAGTGGGCGTGTTCGAAGGCGAGCCCAATGCCTTCGCCACCGGCGCCTTCAAGAACAACGCGCTGGTCGCGGTGTCCACCGGATTGCTGCAAGGCATGACGCGCGAAGAGGTCGAGGCCGTCATCGGCCACGAGGTTGCCCACATCGCCAACGGCGACATGGTGACCATGACGCTCATCCAGGGCGTGATGAACACGTTCGTCGTGTTCCTCTCGCGCGTGATCGGCTACTTCGTCGACGGTGCGCTCAATCGCGGCGAGCAGCGCTCCGGCCCGGGCATCGGCTACTTCGTGACCACCATCGTGCTCGATATCCTGTTCGGCTTCCTGGCGGCGATCATCGTTGCGTGGTTCTCGCGCCAGCGCGAGTTCCGGGCCGACCGCGGCTCCACGCAGCTGATGGGACGCAAGCAGCCGATGATCAACGCGCTCGCGCGCCTGGGCGGAATGGTGCCGGGCGAGCTGCCGCGCGGGCTGCAGTCGATGGGCATCACGTCGGGTGTCGGCAAGCTGTTCTCGACGCACCCGCCGATCGAGGAGCGGATCGCGGCGCTGCAGGCCGCGACGTAAGCCCTCGACATTCCAAACATGTCATTGCGGGCTTGACTCGCAATGCACGCAGCGCCTGTGCAGGTGCCGTCGTGGATCCCGGGTCAAGCCCGGGATGACATCCACTGACATCAGGATCAAGGCCGCCCACGGGCGGCCTTTTGCATGCCTGCGATAATCGCGGCGTGAAGCCCTCCAGGCCGTCGCTGGTGCAATCGCCGAAAGGCCGCACTGGAGGAACGTCCGGACTGCACAGGGCAGCGTAGCAGGTAACACCTGTCCACCGTGAGGTGAGGATCAGAGCAACAGAGACGAGTCCTCCGACGTTCGTGCCGGCGAAAGCCGTAGCGGCGTTGGAGGGGTGAAACGGGCAATCTCTACGCGCAGCAATACCAAATAGGCCAGCGTCGATGTGGTCCCGCGGAGCTGGCGGGTAGGTAGCACCGAGCCGGTGGGGCGACCCCCGGCCCAGAGGAATGACGGTCACGCGCGGGCAACCGCGTGCACAAAATCCGGCGTATCGGGGGGCTTCACACATTCACTCGCACGCAAGACACCCCGTGTCTTGCGTGCCGCCCTACTTGGCCAATTGCAGCGCCTCGATCCGCTGCACGTGCGCGAGCAGCGAGCGCTTGGCCACCGGCCACAGGCGCGATGGCACGTCGTCGTAGGCGAGCTCCACCCACTCGTCCAGCGAGCCCGCCGGCCGGTTGCGCATGGCGGTGACGATCTTGCGTTCGCGGTGCAGGCGGTGGGACTTGAGATGCGCGATCGCCTCCCTGGCGAACCCCAGCACATGGCCGTGCGCCGGCAGGATGAACGCGATGCCCTGCGCAGCGCAGGCAGCACTCAGGCGATCGAGCGAATCGAGATAGGCGCTCATGTCGCCGTCGGGCGGGTCGACCACCGTGGTGCTGCCATTGAGGATGTGGTCGCCGGAGAACAGCAGGCCGTCCTCCACCAGCACCAGGCACACATGGTTCGCCGCATGACCCGGCGTGTGGATCGCCTGGAGCGTGTGGCGCGCGCCGCCGCCGGAGACGACCAGCGATTCGCCATCGGCCAGCACGCGGTCCGGGACGAAATGGCTGGCGGCACGCGCCGTCGGTGCCGAGGGCAGGCCGACGATCGGTGGCTTGCCGTCGCACAGCGCCTGCAGTGGCTTCGCGCCGGGCGAATGGTCCGCGTGCGAGTGCGTGCAGACGATCATGCGGATGTCGCCGCCGGCGGCGCGCCAGATGCGTTGCTGGTGCTCGGCGTCCTCGGGACCGGGATCGATGACGATGTAGCCGCTGGCGGGGTCACCGACGAGGTAGCAGTTGGTGCCCGGGCCGGTCATCACGCCGGGGTTGGGCGCGGTCACGCGCACCAGGTTGCGCAGCAGGGCCACCGGCGCGTCGGTTCGCCAGTCCAGGTGGTGCAGCAACTGGCCGTCGGGGCACACCAGGGCGAGCTCGCCATAGGGCGACTCGTGCTCCATGAAGCGCGCCTCGGCCCCGCGCAGCAGTCCGGCGCGTGGGCAACTGGTCCACAGCGGCTGCTCGCCGGCGCAGGCGGCCAGCACGGCGTCGACGCTTGCGAACTTCGCCATCCGCTCCAGCGTGCGGATGGTGGGGAAGATCATGAAGAAATCACCGGCTGCGTGGCGTGCGAGCGCATCGGCCGGGCGCACCCACACGGGCTCGAACTGCTCCGCCTCGTCGGCCACCGGCACCTGGCCTGCGGGCATGCGCGCCACCAGGAAGGGCACGTCGAAGCGGCGCGGCAGGTCGCGGTCGGTGATCCAGTGCGCGAGCACGAACACCTCGTCGGCGGACAGCAGCAGCCTATGCTGGCGGCATTGCGCCACGAAGGGCGCATGGCGATCCAGCGCGGCGACCTCCTGTGCGTCGACGGGACGGCCGTCCGCGTGCCGGGCCAGCAGCACGCCAAGCTCCTCGAAGCTCTCGCGGATGGCGGCGATCGCCTGAGTGAGCCGGGCGTCCGCCTGCGTGGGTCGGCGCGCCGCGAGATCGTGCGCCTGTGCGTCGGCGGCATCGATGCCGCCACCGGGAAACACGTACGCGCCCGGCGCGAAGCTGGCCGTGGCCGAGCGCCGCGTCATCAGCACCTCGACGCCGGCGTCGCTGTCGCGCAGCAGCAAGACGGTGGCCGCGGGGCGGGGGACTGCGGGTTCACGCTGAGGGTGAAGCAGCTGGCTGGCTCTTACCATGCCGGCGATTACATCATGGAGACCTGGATGAACAAGCGTCGCCTCCTCTCGCTCACGCTGGCCGCCCTGGCCTGCACTTGCCTGGCCGCCCAGGCCCAGACCAACGACTGGCCCAAGCGCCAGCCGATCCGCCTGATCTCCGTGTTCCCGCCGGGCGGTTCGGTGGACCAGGTGGCGCGCATCCTGGGTGCGCAATTGCAGCAGCAGCTGGGCCAGACGGTGATCGTCGAGAACAGGGTGGGCGCTTCCGGCTCCATCGGCACGCACGCGATGCTCACGGCACCGGCGGACGGCTACACCTATGCCGTCGTGTTCGACACCCACGGCGTCAATCCTTCGCTGATCCCCAACCTGCCTTACGACAGCAAGAAGGACATCGCGCCGGTGATCCTGGTGGGCACCTCGCCGATGGTGATCGCGACGCCGGTCGCCTCCGAGTACAAGACGTTTGCCGACGTCGCGGCCGCGGCCAAGGCGAAGAAGAACGTGAGCTTCGGCACCGTGGGCTCAGGCAGCCTGGGGCACCTGGCGATGGCGCTGCTGACCAGGAACGCGGGCCTGGAGATGACGCACGTGCCGTACAAGGGCGGCGGTCCGCTGATGCAGGACGCCGTGGCCGGGCATGTGCCGCTGTCGGTGGCGACCGTCTTCGTGACCAAGCCGCACATCGACAGCAAGCGGCTGCGGCCGCTGGCCGTGACGACGCTCAAGCGCTCGACCGAGCTGCCCGATGTGCCGACGCTGGCCGAAAGCGGCTACCAGGGCTTCGATGCGTCGGCCTGGTGGGGCGTGCTGGCGTCGGCCAAGACGCCGCCCGAGATCGTGAAGCGCATGAACGAGGAATTGAACAGGGCGCTGAAGGTGCCCGAGATCGCGCAGCGGCTGAGCGGACAGGGGATCAACGTGATTGGCGGAACGCCGGAGGCGGCGCGCACGTTCATCGATGGGCAGATCGATGTGTGGGCGCAGGTCGTCAAGGACAACAACATCAAGGCGGAGTGAGGGCGGGACGGGATGTCATCTCCCGGGTGTCATCTCCCGGATGTCATCCTCCCCGGATGTCGTCCCGGGCTTGACCGGGGATCCACGACGGCGCGTGCATGAGCGCCGCATGGATTGCGGGTCAAGGCCCGCAATGACATCCGACGGACATCTCGCGACCGAGGCCCCGCCTCACTCTTCCGGACTCACCCCCAGCGCCACCAGGAAGCGCGCGACCATGTTGTAGGTGGCGATCGCTGCCGTGATCTCCACCAGTTCGCCCGTCTCGAAGCGCGCCTTCATCTGCGCGAACAACGCGTCGTCGACCTTCACGTCGCGCGTCATCTGCGCGGCATAGCGCGCGACCAGTGCCTCGTCGCCTGCCAGCCCCTGCGGCACGCCGGAGGCGCCGGTCTTCACATACGCCTGCAGCGCATCGAGCTGCGGCTGCCCGCCGCCGGCAGCCAGGTAGTCGGGCGCGTGGTGGTGGTACTCGTAGTGCGCGCCCGTGATCAGGGCGACCGTGCAGATCCCCAGCTCGCGCAGCTGGCGGCTGGCGCCCAGGCCGGTGCGCACGTTCTTCAGGTAGGTGTTCCAGCCGCGGGCCAGCGGCTCGCTCCAGAGCAGGGCGCGATCGAGGTTCAGCAGTTCGCCGCCGCGGCGCTCCAGGATGGCCTGCACCAGGTCTTGCGGTTGCGGCTTGCGTTCGGGGGTCCAGTCGGGAATGCGCATCGTGGGTCTCCTGCTTGTTGAATGTCGGCAGGCCCGCAGCATAAGCTCATGCCGGAACCGGGGCGTGTGCCTTGCCACAATGCAGGTCCATGCATTCAGGAGTCCCCGTGATCCGTTCGACCCTTGCACGCCGCGCGCTCATTGCCGCCTTCGCTGTCCTCGGCCTCGCCCCGCTCGCGCAGGCGCAAGGCCATGCCGAGTGGCCGCAGCATTCCGTGACCATCATCATGACCTTCCCGGCCGGCTCCGGCGTCGACGTGGTGGCGCGCATCATGCAGGACCCGTTGGCCAGGTTGCTCGGGCAACCGGTGATCATCGACTACAGGGTCGGCGCTGCCGGCAACGTGGCGAGCGAATACGTTGCGCGCGCCAAGCCGGACGGCTATACGCTGGTGTTCGGCACCGCGGCCACCCACGGCAGCAACGCGGCCCTGTACAAGAAGCTGCCCTTCGACGTGGAGACCGATTTCGTGCCGGTCGCGCCCATCATCGACGTCTCCAACGTGCTCACGGTCAATCCCGACGTGATGAACGTGAAGACACTCAAGGAATTCGTCGACCTCGTGCGCGCCAATCCGGGCAAGTACAACTACGCATCCACGGGCAACGGCACGGGCACGCACATGGCCTTTGCCGAACTGAATTCGCGCCTGGGACTGAACATGGTGCACGTCCCCTACAAGGGCGGACCGGAAGCGATCCAGGGCGTGCTCAAGGGCGAGGCCTGCTGCATCATGAACCAGGTGCAGACGGTGCTGGGCCAGTACAAGGCCGGCAAGGTGCGCCTGCTGGGCGTGACCACCGGCAAGCGCGTGGCCGCGATCCAGGAAGTACCGACGATTGGCGAAAGCGGCATTCCCGGCACGCAAGGCTTCGACAGCTCCACCTGGTTCGCGCTGTTCGCGCCCAAGGGCACCGACGCGGCGATCGTCGCCAGGATCAATGGCGCCGTGCGCACGGTGCTGCAAACGCCTGAGGTGCGCGGCAAGCTCGAAAGCGCCGGCAACACGGTACGCATCGAGACGCCGGAGCAGTTCCGCGCGACCGTGCACGCCAATCGCCTGAAGTGGGCGGAGGTGGTGCGGGCCGCGAACATCAATATCGATTGATCACGGCCGCTGCGGCGGCGGCACGTACCACCTGGTCGGCAGCAGCTCCGGCTCTTCCAGGTCCTGCAGCCGCTGCCAGTGCAGGTCGGCATCGGCCACGAACAGGTCGCGGGCAATGGCCTGTGCCAGGCGGTTGGCGCCGACGCCGAGGCCGGGGATGTCGCCCGCCAACGCACCGTGGCTCAGCGTGCTGCCCCAGTTGAACAGGTGGATGCGCGCCAGCGCCTCGCTGGTGCCACGCAGTTCGAAGCCGGAGCCCAGGTAGGGAAAGCGCGCGGCCTCGGGATGCCGCGCCGCTTCGGCGGGGTCCACATGCCGCCCCCAGGTCTCGATCTGCCCCTGGTACCTGGCGAGCTCCGGCCGGTCCGGCAGGTCGACGTCGAAGCCGGTGCCGAAGATCACCGCGTCGAAGCGCTCGCTGCCCTCGCGGGTGACCACGTGGACCCCATCCGGGCGCGGCTGCACGTCGAGCCACGGCGTGCCGAGGCGCAGCGTGAACGTCTCGTGCCCATCGCAGCGGCGCACCGTTTCCCAGGGCGGCGGCACCTGCTCGTCGAAGATATAGGTGTAGATGCGCCACTTGCGCGCATCGTCCAGCGCCTCGAAGCCGCGGAAGAAACCGGCGAAGGCGGTCCACTTGCTCTTGTTCACCTGCGGCAGGAAAGGGCGCCGGGCGAACAGGTCCACCTGGGCGCCGGCCTCCAGTGCACAGGCTGCGTTGTCGAAGGCCGATGCGCCCGCTCCCAACACGCCGATGCGCTGGCCGCGCAGCGCCGCGAAGTCGATCGCATCGGCGGAGTGGAAGACGCGTCCGCCGGCCAGCGGATCGGCGCGCCGCAGCGAGGGGAAGTCGGGCCAGCGCGGTGCGCCGCTGCCGTCGCGACCGAGGGCCAGCACCAGCTTGCGCACCCACACCGTCTCGCGGCCGCTTGCCGATTGCAGCATTACGCGCAGCAGGCCGCCCGGCGCCTGCCCCGGACCGGATCCGGGGTCATCGACGCAGGCCAACGTCACCCCGTTCTCCACCGTCACGCCCACCGTGTCGCGCACCCACAGCAGGTAGTCGCGCCAGTCGAGGCGACCGATCTTGTGCAGGGCGGACCAGCCGGCCTCCCCGTGCTGTGCCTCGTACCAGGCGCGCAAGGTGAGCGCGGGCACGCCCAGGTCGGGCCCGGTCAGGTGCTTGGGGCTGCGCAGCGTGAGCATGCGCGCATAGGTGCCCCAAGGGCCTTCCTCGCCACGCGCGGCGCGGTCGATCACGCGCAGGTTGGCCACGCCCTCGCGCAGCAGCGCCTGCGCCGCGGTCTGGCCGCACATGCCGGCGCCGGCCACCAGCACGTCGAGGACCGGTGTGCCATCGGGACTCGAGGAGGATGGCACCCAATTCGCCGGCGGGACATTCAGTCGCGCCAGGTCGGCGCGCGCCGCGCGAGCCAGTCGTGCGAGCGCTTCGCTGTTTCGGGGGCTGGCCAGGGCCTGCGGCGGCACGGGCGGCAAGGCGGGAGAGGCAACATTCACAGGCTGATAATCCGCGGATGACGATTCAACTGGACTGCTATTACAGCCTGTCATCGCCGTGGGCCTATTTTGCCGGCCCGCAGTTGCAGGACATCGTGCGGCGCCACGGTGTGAAGCTGGCGCTCAAGCCCTATGACTTCCAGGCGGTGGTGGTGCAGACCGGCGGCATTCCGATCCGCACGCGGCCGCCGGCGCGCCGCAGCTACCACGCGGAAGAACTCGCGCGCTGGCGCGACTACCTGGGCATGCCGCTGAACCTGGAGCCGAAGTACTACCCGCAGTCCATGCCCGCCGATCCCGAGTGGAACAAGTACGCCGGCTGGATGGTGATCGCCGCGCAGCAGCAGGGGCTGGACGCTTTCGTGCTGTCGCATGCCTTGCTGCGTGCGCTGTGGGCCGAGGAGCGCGACACCTCGCAAGCCGAGGTGCGCATCGCGATCGCGGACGAGAACGGCTACGACGGCCGCGCGCTGCACGCACTGGAGCGCGCGGCTGCCGTGCGGCAGCAATACGACGCCTGGAGCGAGGAGGCGGTGCGCCTGGGGGTGTTCGGTGCGCCGACCTTCGTCATCCCCGGCCATCCCGAGCGCTGGTGGGGCCAGGACCGGCTGTCCTTCGTCGACCGCGCCCTGGAGCGCCTGCGCCGATAATCGCGCCATGCGCATCCGCTTCACCAAGATGCAGGGGGCGGGCAACGACTTCGTCGTGCTCGACGAGACCCGCGCGCGTCTGAACCTCAGCACCGCGCAATACCACCGCCTGGCCGACCGCCACTTCGGCGTCGGCGCGGACCAGATCCTGTCGGTGCGGCCCTCGCCCGCGGCCGGCATCGACTTCGAATACGTGATCCACAACGCCGACGGCGGCGAGGTGGAACAGTGCGGCAACGGCGCGCGTTGCTTCGCGCGTTACGTGGCCGACAAGGGCCTGGCCAAGGGCGAGCGCATCCGCGTGCAGACGCTGGCCGGCGTGATCGAGCCGAGCCTGGGTGCCGATGGCCGTGTCACCGTGGACATGGGCCGGCCGGTGTTCGAGCTGGCGGAGGTCCCCTTCGTGGCCGCCGGCCTGAGCCCGCACAAGGACGGCGGGTGGGAGAAGTGGCACCTGGCGCTGGGCACGCATGCCGAGTCCGGCCTCGTGGCGCTGGCCGTGCTCTCCATGGGCAATCCGCATGCGGTGCAGGAGGTGGCGGACGTGGATCGCGCCCCCGTGCTCACCCAGGGCCCGCTGATCGAGCACCACTCGCGTTTCCCCCGGCGCGTGAACGCCGGCTTCATGGAAGTGCAGGAGCGCGGGCGCATCAAGCTGCGCGTGTGGGAGCGCGGCGCCGGCGAGACGCTGGCCTGCGGCACGGGCGCGTGCGCCGCGGTGGTCGCGGGCATCCGCCTCGGCCGCCTGGACGCGCGGGTCGACGTGCAGACGCGCGGCGGCCCGCTGACCATCGAATGGGCGGGCGGCGATGCCCCGGTCTTCATGACCGGGCCGGCCGTCACCGTCTTCGAGGGCGAAATCGAACTGGAATGAGATGCCGAACGAACCGCAGATGAACCCGATCACCGAAGACGACATCGCCAACTACCTGGCGAACAGCCCCGACTTCTTCGAGCGCCACGCACAGTTGCTGGCCTCCGTGCTGCTCACCAGCCCGCACGGCAACCGCGCCGTGAGCCTGCAGGAGCGGCAGGCCGAGATGCTGCGCGAGAAGATCAAGGTGCTGGAGCACCGCATCATGGACATGGTGCGGCACGGCAACGAGAACATGGTGATCTCCGACCGCATCCATCGCTGGGCGAAGACGCTGCTGCTGGTGCAGTCCACGCGCGCGCTGCCGGCCACGCTGCTGGCGGAGCTGCAGACGCAGTTCATGGTGCCGCAGCTGGCGATGAAGATCTGGGACGTCGACGCCCGCTATGCCGACGAGCCCTTCGCGCAGGGCGTGAGCGAAGACGCGCGCAGCTTCGCGTCGTCGCTGACGCTGCCTTATTGCGGCGTGGTGTCGGCCATCGAGGCGGTGAGCTGGCTGCCGGAGCCGGCCACGGCGATGTCGATTGCCTTGATCCCGCTGCGTCCGGGCGCGGTCAACGGCTCCGGTCCCGCCTTCGGCATGCTGGTGCTGGCCTCGCCCGATCCGCAGCGCTTCCAGTCCGGGCTGGCCACCGATTTCCTCGAGCGCATCGCCGAACTGGCCAGCGCCGCGCTGTCGCGGCTGCGTCCGCGCTGAAGCATTGGCGATGGACGACGCGGGCCTGGTCGAGCGCTATCTCGAACACGTGCGCGTCGAGAAGCGGCTGGCCGCGCGCACCGTGGAGCTCTATGCGCTCGACCTGCAGAAGCTCTCGCAGCAGGCCACGCAGGCCGGCGTGGCGCTCACCCAGGTGCACAACGCGCACGTGCGGCGCTGGGTCGCGCAGATGCATGGCGCGGGCCGCAGCGGGCGCGGCATCGGGCTGATCCTTTCCGGCTGGCGCGGCTTCTATGCCTGGCTGGGCCGCGAGGGCCTGGTGAAAAGCAATCCGGTGGTGGACGTGAAGGCACCCAGGGCGCCCAAGCCGCTGCCCAAGGCGCTGAGCGTGGACGATGCGGTGCAACTCGCTCAATTCAGCGCCGACCAGGGGGATGCCTGGCTCGAGGCGCGCGATGCGGCGATGGTCGAACTGTTGTATGGCTGCGGGCTGCGCGTGGGCGAACTCGTGGGCCTCGACGTGCAGGCCAGCACCGTGGCCAAGGGCTGGGTCGACCTGCAGGCCGGCGAAGCGCATGTCCTCGGCAAGGGGAGCAAGCGGCGCTCGGTGCCGGTGGGAAGCAAGGCCATCGCGGCGCTGCAAGCATGGCTGCAGCTGCGCGCGGCATCCAAGCATGCACCACAGGCGCCGCTCTTCATCGGCCGCAACGGCACGCGCCTGAGCGCGCAGGCGATCTGGCAGCGCTTGCGCCAGCGCAGCCTGCAGGCCGGCCTGGCGACGCCGGTGCATCCGCACATGCTGCGGCACTCGTTCGCCAGCCACGTGCTGCAATCGAGTGGCGATTTGCGCGCGGTGCAGGAGCTGCTGGGACACGCCAGCATCGCCACGACGCAGGTCTATACGCGGCTCGATTTCCAGCATCTCGCCAAAGCGTACGACGCGGCGCATCCGCGGGCGAAACGCAAAGATTAGGGTGGTGGTGGTGGGGGTAGGGTGGGATGCGCGAGGCGCACCCCACCGGGCTCAAGGCATCAGCGCCGCTGGTGCCGTCGACTTCGACAACATGAACACCGCACGGCGGCTGTCCGCCGGGGCGCTGGCCAGCAGCATCTCCAGCCGGCCGATCAATTGCGCCGGGTCGCTGCCGTCCATGGGGATCAGCGCCTGCGCCACGCGCACGTGGGCGGCCCATTCGAGCGGGCGGCCCTTGAAGGGCATCAGGCAGCGGGCGACGATGCGCGGCCCGGCCTCGGCCACTTCGTCGGCATGCAGCGGGCCTTCGAGCAGGATGCCGAACCGGTGCTCCGACAGCCGCGCCACGGTGTCGATCTCGCGCGCCACCGACAGCAGGCGGCCGGCGACGCGCAACGTGAGTTCGCGGGCCGAGTCCGAATCGAACTGGCGGCGGATCTGGTCGATATTGCCGATGTCCACCAGCAGCATCGCGCTGCGGAACTTCAGCCGCTGCGAGCGCGCGATCAGGCGCACCAGCCGCTCGTGGAAGACCGCCGCGTTGATCAGGCCGGTAGCCGGGTCGATCCGGTCCAGGCCCTGAATGCGTCGCACGTGCTCGCGCCGGTGCTGGCTGCGCATCGCCACCACGATCAGCAGGATGGGCAACTCCAGCGCAATGGCGACCTGCATCCCGTACAGCGTCCAGAAGCTGGTGGGGATCAGGCCGGCGGCGCGCGCCAGCGGGAAGAAGGCGCCGATCGCCACCGGCGAGGACCCCAGCAGCACCCAGGGCGCGTAGCGGTCGCCGCGCAGGGTGGCCCAGATCACCACGCCGAAGCCGGCGAAGGTGGCGCCCACCACGTAGATCACGATCAGACGCAGGCGCTCCATCACGTCGGGCGTGAGCATCAGGTATCCGGCCAGCGGCACCGCGAACAGCGCGCCCACGGCGATCACGCGGTACATCCAGCGCGAACGGTCGCGCAGCGACACCATCTCGGCGAAGAACATCTGCAGCGAGGCCATGGCGAACAGCGGCAGCACCTGCGGCGCCATGTCGTTCCACCAGGCCAGCGTCGGCCAGAGATGCAGGCCAGCCAGGCCGGTCAGGCTCGCCTGGGTCAGGCCCATCATCAGGGCCGACACGGCATACATCGTGTAGCCGTTGTCGCGCAGCGAGACGGCGCCGATGCCCGAGAGCACCACGGCCAGTGCCACCAGGCCGACGTAGACGCCGAGAGCCAGCGAGATCACCTGCGCGCTGCGCCCGAGATAGTTCTCGCCGATGAACTGCAGGGGGGCGCCGAAGATGGTGCCGTTCTGGATGCGCAGCAGGTGCAGGCGCGGCGCCGTCGTCGATACCGACAGCGGCAGGATGGGCTGGCGATGCGGCACCGGCCAGTCCGCCACGGGAATCTTGTCGCCCGCGGCGCGTTCGACCCATTCGCCGGCGGCGTTCTGCGAGTACAGGGTCACGCGGTCGACGCCGGGGTAAGGCACTTCGAGGTACCAGCGCTCGTTGTTGGGTGTGGGTGGCACGGTGAAGCGAATCCACAGCGTGGGCGTGCGCCCCAGCTTGTAGATGTTGTCATCACCGGTGGGATGCCACTGCAGGTTGGGATTGGTGGCCACGTCCGCCGCCTGGGCGCTGCCGCTTTCGTCCACCCAGGCGTCGCCCGCGTCGTGCAGCATCACGGGTTGCTGCGCGAACTCGAACTTCAGGACGTGCCTGGCCGCTGCCGGAGCGGACCACAGCAGGATCGCCAGCAACAGCAGCGCCGTCGCTATCCAGCGACCGCGGGCCAACGAACCCATGCGCGCTTCTCCTTGCCTGCCATTCTGTTGCACATTCTTACGGGTTCTGCTCCCATCCACAATAGGGGAATGAAAGTGATCCGCTTGCGGGAGGGACGCGAACGCTCCCTGTTGCGCCGCCATCCCTGGGTGTTCGATTCTGCCGTGTTCAAGGGGGCTGGCGACAGCGGCGAGACCGTCCGTGTTGAAAGTCACGAGGGCGGCTTCCTCGCCTGGGCGGCTTTCAGCCCGGCCTCCCGCATGCGGGCGCGGGCCTGGAGCTTCACCGAAGCCGAGCGGATCGACGCGCAGTTCTTCCACCGCAAACTGCTGGCCGCTGTTGGGCTGAGACAACGCCTGCAGGTGCCGAGCGACGGCGTGCGGCTGGTTCACGGCGAGTCGGACGGCTTGCCTGGCTTCGTGGTGGACCGCTACGGCAGCACGCTGGTGGCGCAATTCCTCTCCGCCGGCGCCGAGCGCTGGAAGAAGGTGCTGGCCGACACGCTGCTGGAAGTGACCGGTCTCGCCCACCTGTACGAGCGCTCGGATGCCGCTGCCCGGGGGCTCGAGGGTTTGCCCGAGGTCAAGGGCTGGCTGCGGGGCAGCGGACCCACCGAGCTGACCATCGCCGAGCACGAGTGGAAGTTCGGCCTGGACATCGCCGGCGGGCACAAGACCGGTTTCTACCTGGACCAGCGCGAAAGCCGCGCCCGCTTCGCCCAATGGGTGCGGCGGCTGGGGGCGCAGCGCGTCCTCAACTGCTACTGCTACACGGGCGGCTTCACGGTCGCGGCGCTGGCGGGCGGCGCGGGCGAGGTGACGTCGATCGATTCGTCGGGCCCGGCGCTGGAGCGCGCCCGTGCCAACGTGGCATTGAACGGCTTCGACGTGGCGCGCAACGAGTTCCTGGATGCCGACGTCAACGCCAGCCTGCGGCGCTTCGGGGAGGAGGGCCGCAGCTTCGATGCCATCGTGCTCGATCCGCCCAAGCTGGCGCCCACGGTGGCCCACGCCGAGAAGGCCGCCCGCGCCTACAAGGACATCAACCGGCTCGCCCTGAAACTGCTGGCCCCGGGTGGCGTGCTCTTCACGTATTCCTGTTCCGGCGGCATCTCGGCCGACCTGTTCCACAAGATCGTTGCCTCGGCGGGGACCGACGCGGGCGTCGACGGCTACATCGCCGACCGCATGGGCGCCGCGCCGGACCACTCGATGACGCTGACCTTCCCGGAGGGGGAGTACCTCAAGGGCCTCGTGGTGATTCGCAAAGCCTAGGGCCTGTTCACGCTATTTCCAGGGGCGCGTTGCGATTCCAAGGGGCCAGGCGCAAGGCGCGAGGCCGCTGCTGGGGTCACCCCCAGCAAGGCCTCGCAACGAAGCGGATGGCCCCTTGGAATCGCAACCCGAAGGGAAGGGGTCGCATCGGGCGCCACTCCGCGTTGCCCGGCTTGCCCGCACGCGAGTGCGGGCTGCCCCGTGCGCCTTGATTGGCGCCCGATGCGA
>NZ_JAQGNQ010000003.1 GCF_028291745.1 Ramlibacter sp.
AAGGGGTGGCGCCTGCGCTGGCCGGTCTTGCGGCCCAGCGCTCCTACGAGAGCGCGCAGCGCGTATCGAGGAGCGCGTACGTTTCTGATTCGCGAAGCTGTTCGAGTTCGCAGTTGGGCCGCAGGCCCAACTGCAGACGAGTTCTTCGCGTGGGCCGCAAGACCGGCCAGCGCAGGTTTGCCCGATCGCGTTCACGCGATCGGGACGCCACCCCGCGGGCCCGCACCGCACAGCGTCTTGCGCGACCGCCCTGCTGCTTCACAGGCAAGTGGAGAACGGGCCAGGCAGCAAAGCTGCGGCATTGCGGACAGCAATGGGCCAAGCCCGGGATGGCATTCTTGCAGCGCTCCTTGCACCCTGGACGTCAGCCGGGCGCCTCCAGCGTCAGCAGAACCTGCCCTGACGCGACCTGCTGCCCCGTCTCCACTTCGACGCTGCGCACAACGCCATCGCGCTGCGCGACCAGCGCGTGCTCCAGCTTCATCGACTCCACGACTACCAGCGTCTCGCCCTTGCGCACCGATGCGCCGGGCTGCGCGTGCACCGCGACCACCTTGCCGCTGAAGGGAACGTGCAGTTCGTCGGTCACCGCGGTCTCGCTGGCCGGCGGCGGGTCGAAGGACGCGTCGCGCAGGAACAGGTCGACCGCGCCGACCTGCACATGCCAGCGCCCCGGGGCCAGCGTCGCGACCTGGGCCTGGCCGGCGGCGATGCCCTCGGCCTCGCACAGCGGCACGTCGAAGTGCATGTCGCGATGGCCAATGCGCAGCGGCCGCTGGAACGGCGAGGCGAGTGCCGGGGCGGCGCCGTGCGGCAGCAGCGCGGAGAAAGCGGCTTCGGCCGCCACGCCGAACTCCTCCTGCTCCAGTTGCCGGCGCAAGGATTCGCCGTGCTCCGCGAGAAACGGGATACGCGCTTCGCCCCTGGCGAACACGGGGTGCCGCAAGGCGGAGGCCAGGAAGCGCCGATTGGTGGGCAGGCCCAGGATCTGCAGGCGACCGAGCGCGGACGTCAGGCGCGAAATGGCCTCGGCACGGGTCGGCGCATGGGAGATCAGCTTGCCGAGAAGCGGGTCGTAGTGCGTGGAAACCGTGAGGCCGCGCTCGATCGCGTGATCGAAACGCAAGGGAGCGCCCCCACCCCCACCTGCACCCCAGGAAAAAGGCGAGCCATTTTCCTGTGGGCCCCGGCTACCTTCCCCCAGAGGCGGAGGGAGGAAATGCAAGACCGTGCCGGCATGGGGCGTGAAGTCCTCGTCCTCCGCGCAGAGGCGCACCTCGATGGCGTGGCCGTCGAAGCGCACTTCCTGCTGGCGGCAGGGCAGGCGTTCGCCGCAGGCGATGCGCAGTTGCCATTCGACCAGGTCGAGGCCGGTGACCATCTCGGTCACCGGGTGCTCCACCTGCAGCCGCGTGTTCATCTCCATCAGGTAGAACGCGCTGTCCTCATCCAGCAGGAACTCCACCGTCCCCGCGCCCACATACCCCGCCGCGCGCGCCAGTTCGATCGCCGCCTCACCCATCGCCTCGCGCAGCTGCGGCGACAGGCCGGGAGCCGGCGTCTCCTCGATGATCTTCTGGTGGCGGCGCTGCACCGAGCCATCGCGCTCGCCCAGATGGATGCAGTTGCCGTGCAGGTCGGCGAACACCTGCACCTCCACGTGCCTCGCCTGCGGCAGCGCCGCCTCGATCAGCAGTTCGCCCGAACCGAACGCCGACTGCGCCTCCGAGCGCGCCGAATGCAACGCCGCGGGCAGTTGCGCCGCATCGCTCACCAGTCGCATGCCGCGGCCGCCGCCACCGGCCGCGGCCTTCACCATCAAGGGGAAGCCGATCTCGCCCGCCGCGGCGATCAGTCGAAGGTCCGAGGGATCGTTGCCTTCGCAACCAGGCAGCACCGGGATGCCGCGGGCGCGCGCCAGCTCCCGTGCGCGCGCCTTGTTGCCCAGCGTGCGGATCGCCTCGGTGGGCGGCCCGATCCAGGTCAGGCCCGCGTCCTCCAGTGCCTGCGCGAAGTCCGCGTTCTCGCTGAGGAATCCGTAGCCCGGATGCACCGCATCGGCGCCGGCCTGGCGCGCGGCGGAAACCAGCTTGTCGATGCGCAGGTAGGAATCCGCAGCGGCACTGCCCCCGATCGGCAGCGCGAAGGTCGCTTCACGCACGTGCAGCGCGCCGCGATCGGGCACCGAATACACCGCCACCGTCTCGATGCCCATGCGCTGCGCCGTGCGGATGATGCGGCGCGCGATCTCGCCGCGATTGGCGACCAGCAGGCGGGAGATGCGGGGCACGGCCAGGCGGTTCTCAGTGCGGCGGGCGCTTGGCGAGGCCCATGGTCCTGGCGATGATGGCCAGCATTACCTCGTCGGCGCCGCCGCCGATCGACACCAGCCGGCCGTCGCGGAACATGCGCGAGACCTTGTTCTCCCACGTGTAGCCCATGCCACCCCAGAACTGCAGGCAGGTGTCGGGCACCACGCGGTTCAGGCGGCCGGCCTTCAGCTTGGCCATGGACGCAAGCTCCAGCACGTCCTGCCCTTGCACGTACAGGTCGCAGGCCTGATAGGTCAGCGCCCGCAGCGCTGCCACCTCGGTCTTCAATTCGGCCATCTTGAACTGCACCCATTGCTGGTCGGCCAGGCGCGCGCCGAAGATCTTGCGCTGCTGCGCCCATTCGACGGTCCAGGCGATGCAGTTCGTGAGGGACTGCAGGCAATTCGCCGCCGCCCACAGGCGCTCCTCCTGGAACTGCTGCATCTGGTAGACGAAGCCCTGCCCCTCTTCGCCGATGCGGTAATGCTGCGGGACGCGCACCTCGTCGAAGTGGATCAGCCCGGTGTCGGAGCTGTTCATGCCGATCTTGCGGATCTTGCGCGCGACCTCGATGCCCGGACGCAGCTTGCCCCGCTCGCGCAGCGGCACGATCACCAGGCTCTTGTTGCGATGCACGGGCCCCTCGCCCGTGTTCACCAGCATGCACATCCAGTCGGCCTGCAGGCTGTTGGTGATCCACATCTTCTGGCCGGTGATCAGGTAGTCGCCGCCATCCTTGCGCGCCCGGCTGCGGATCGCGGCGACGTCGCTGCCGGCCTCCGGCTCGCTCACGCCCACGCAGGCCACCAGGTCGCCGGCAATGGCAGGCGCCAGGAACTCGCGCCTGAGCGCATCGCTGCCGAAGCGCGCCAGCGCCGGCGTCGCCATGTCGGTCTGCACGCCGATGGCCATGGGCACGCCGCCGCATTCGATGTGGCCCAGCGCTTCGGCCATCGCCATCGCATAGGACCAGTCGAGGCCGGCACCGCCGTATTCCTGCGGCTTGGTCAGCCCCAGCAGCCCGAGGTCGCCGAGGCGCTTGAAGACCTGGTGGGCCGGAAAGATCTCCGCGGCCTCCCATTCGTCGACCTGCGGATTGATCTCGTCGGCGATGAAGCGCTGCAGCGTCTTCTGCAGTTCCAGGTGTTCGTGGCTGTACTGCATGCGGCCTCCTTACATGCGCGCGA
Source organism: Ramlibacter sp. (assembly GCF_028291745.1). GTDB lineage: Bacteria > Pseudomonadota > Gammaproteobacteria > Burkholderiales > Burkholderiaceae_C > Ramlibacter. Next base: position 3,500 of record NZ_JAQGNQ010000003.1, read on the forward strand.
CGCCGAACTGCACGGCGCGCGGCGACTTCGCTTGTGCTTCCGCCATCGTCTCGAGGCAGAACGCCAGCACGGCGCGCGTGTCGCGCGGGTCGATCACGCCGTCATCGAGCAGCAGGCCCGAGGTGCGAAAGGCATCGGCCTGCGATTCGAACAGTTCGACGATCCGATCGAACTGCGCTTGCGCCTGCGCCGGATCGGGCGTGCGGCCCTTGCGGGCCGCCGCTGCCTCGCTGACGATCTGCATGGTGCGCGCGGCCTGCTCGCCGCCCATCACGGCGGTGCGCGCGCCCGGCCAGCTGAAAAGAAAGCGCGGCGCGTAGGCGCGGCCGCACATGCCGTAGTTGCCGGCGCCGAAGGAGGCGCCGCACTGGATCGTGAGTTGCGGCACCGTGGCATTGCTCACGGCCTGGATCATCTTGCTGCCATGCTTGATCATGCCGGCCCGCTCGCTCTCCACGCCCACCATGTAGCCGGTCGTGTTCTGCAGGTAGACGATGGGATGTCCGAGCTGGCACATCCACTGGATGAAGTGCGTGGCCTTGTTGGCGCCGGCCACGTCGATAGCCCCGTTGTTGCCGATCAAGCCGACCGCGTGGCCGGCGATGCTTGCCTGCGCGCAGACGGTGGCCGGGCCGTAGAGCGACTTGAATTCGAGCAGGGAAGCATCGTCCGCGAGGCGAAGCATGATCTCGCGGGAGTCGACGGGTTCGCG
>NZ_JAQGNQ010000023.1 GCF_028291745.1 Ramlibacter sp.
TCGCGAGTACCTGTTCGATCTGGTCCCGGCCTTCCTCGGCGTCTACGAGGGTGTCCAGTCTGTCCAGGATCTCGAGCGCATCGGCCCGACGATGTCGCTGAAGGCGCTGGGTTTGCTTCAGAAGCCCGCGACGCCGATGCTTGTCGTCGGCGGCGTCAAGGACACGCAGGTTCCGTTCGCCGACCTCGAGCTCCTGATGCGCTCCGGAGATGTCCCGAAGGACGCCTGGGATCAACCCCAGCGGCGGTCACCTCGGACGGGAGGCACGCGGCTGGACCGACCCGGTGATCTTCTCGAAAGTCATCATCCCCTGGGAGCTCCGGTTGATCGAGCAGTCGAGGCCCTAGACACGTTGCTTCGGATGCGCGGTGGACGATGTCTGCTTCCGGCCGCGCATTGCGGCAGGCGCGCTGGTAAGCGAGCGGCGCGCCGGGTGAGCCCGAGACGCGTCCTGCTCAGCGCGATGCCGGCGCCGCAGGAACGCCCGCCGCGGGCGGCTCCTCGGGGTACGGCGGCGGGGCCATGTCGCGCATGCGGTCCATGAGTTCCTGCTCCGACATGCGCGCCGGGTTGCCGGCCGGCCCTGCGGTGGGCTCGTCCAACCGGTGCACGAAGACGGGGAACAGCAGCACCGCGGCCCCGACGAGCACCTGCACACCGATGAAGGGCACCACGGCACGCAGCAGCGATGCCGTGGTCACCGGCGGCAGACCCGACCGGCTGCGCGCGGTCAGGACCGCATAGCCAAGGGGGGGTAGCAGGAAGCTGGCCTGCAGCACGAGCAGGAGCAGCACCGCGGCCTGCTGCGCATCCCCGAGGCGCAGCACCAGCAGTGGCGCGACCACCGGCACGACCACGAAGATCATCTCGAAGGCGTCCAGCACCCAGGCGCAGGCGGCGACGCTCGCGAGCAGTGCCGCCGCGACCGCCTGGGCCGGAGCTTGCGACGCGGTGACGCGATCGGCGAGCCACGTGCCGGTGCCGCATACGCTGACCACGAGACTGAACGCGGTGGCGCCCACCAGCAAGGCAAAGAGGGCCCCACTGAGGGCCAGCGTGTCCTCCAGCACCGAGCGCCAGCCGGCGCCGTCGAGCGAACGCGTCGCGACAGTCAGCAGCACCAGCAGGCACCCGCCGGTGGCCGCGGCTTCGACCGCGAGCAGCGCGCCGACGAACACGCCCCCGAGCAAGGTCAGCACGCCGAACGCCAGGGCGGCTGCCAGTGCGACGTCGCCGTGCGCGAGCGGCGCCTCCTCGCCGTCGCGCGGAGCGCGGCGCGCCTGGCGCCACGCGACGACTCCCCAGAGCAGCAGCACCGCGAGCGCCGGCAGCAGCGCCGCATGCAGCACGTCCTGTGTATTGATGACGCGTACGCTGCCGGCGGGCGCGGCCGCGAGGTTCAGGGCTTCGGTGTGGGCCCGCAGCATCGCATCACCCAGCAGCAGCAACACCAGCGAAGGCGGCACGACGACGCCGATGGTGGCTGCCGCGGCAAGCAGCGCGACGCCCTGCCCGGGCGGCAACGCGCGAAGTCGCGGCCCGACCAGCCGTGAGAGCAGCGACGCACTGGACGCGACGGAGCCGTTCATGGGCGCAACCAGGCTGCCCACGGCCAGCGTGGCCAGCGCCATGCCCGCACCCGTGGGCCGGAGGAGGCGAGCCGCCGTACGGAACAGGGCGTCGCCCACAGGGAGGCGCTGCAGCAACATGCCGATAAAGACATAAAGCGGCATCGCCTGCAGCAGGTCGTGTTCCAGCAGGTTCATGGTGCGCGGCACCACGGCCCCGAGGACCGCCGCATCGAACGCACCCAGTGCGAGCCCCAGCACCGCGAACGCGCTCGTGACCCCCAGCAGCAGCGCCCAGACGGGCAGGCCGGTGGTGGCCACCAGTGCCGCCAGTACGGCCAGCATCGACAAGCCCAGGCCCGGCATCAGTCGCGCCAGGCGCGCCTGCACGCGTCAAGGGTCTGCAGCAGCACCAGAAGGACCAGCAAGATCAGCGCGACGCGGATCAGGAAAAAGCCGGAGTCGAAGGTCTCCGGGAACCTTTCGAGGCTGCGGACGGAGCGCCACACCGGCCCGGCGGCGGTGGTCAGCATGAACACGGCCCAGGGCAGCACGCAGATCGTCACACCCGTGGCCATGAAGCGCCGCGACCGCGGCGCGTGGCCGGCGACGAGGTGCGTGCCCGCGCGGCTGGCATGGGCCACGGCAAACGCCATGAACACGGCGAACAGCACCTGCGCCACGTCATTGACCTGAAGCGCATAGGCACGCACCAGTTCCCGCAAAGGCCACTGCGCGAAAAGCAGCGCCGCCAGCGGCAGCACCAAGGCGGCAGCAAGCAGAAAGAGGCGGCGGATCATGGTGGGCATGCTAACGCCTGCAAACGCTGCGTCCCGTCAAGCACCCGTCGGCCAGCCCGGAAACCTCTGTGTAGGCGCGCTTTCCTAGCGACCTCTATTGCGTCTTATTTACAGACGCGAGACCCGACGCATCACTTCGGTGGCATCGTCGCGAGCTTTGTCGCTGAACTCTGGAGGCCCCCAAAAATCTTGTCTGCGACGCGCTGCGGAAATGCTGCTGGCAACCTGGAGCTGACCTCCGCGACGGCCCCGGGCACCCGGTCAAGGATCTCCTCGATTAGCGGCTCCGCGCTTGGCCCATACCCGCACTTGAATGCCATCGCGTTGAAGTGCCGCCGCTGGATGTCCTTGAGCAGGTAGTGCCGGTTCTTGCCCGAAACCGCCATGGCCAGCTTGGCCTTGTGCCAGGACAACTGGTTGGCAGCGCCACCGGCGATCGGCCAGATCGACACCACGTCGTACAGCGGTGTGAGTTGGTAACGGCCTCGGGCCAGCAGCTGGATGCTGAAGTTCTTCGCATGACCGTCGGTGGCGGCAAGCATCCAGAAAAGGATCTGCGCCTTCAGCACGGTTGCGATGTCCTGCTGCGCGCGCTGCGAGTTGGCGAGGATGCGCGCTAGTTGCGGCAGTCCCGGACCGCCCTCCGCCTCGTACTTCAGTGACGGTGGCAGTCCGTTGACTTGGCAGAAGTCCTCCTGCGGCAGACGCATGATCCAGGTGCCGGAAGAATGCAGCTGGCGATCGAAGCGCTCCACGCAGAGCACCCGCTGGCCAGCGAAATCGCGAATTTCGGTGTTGGCCGCGGCCAGGCCGAAGGCCTGCAGCAGCTGCATGCACAGCCACTCGTTTTCCACCGAAGTGGTGAGGTCCGCCTTCGTATTGCCGACGAGCCCCAGCGGCAACTTCAGGATGTGGGTGGTGGGCGTGGCGCCGTGCGGCAGCAGCCAGTGACCCTCGTGCCGCAGCAGCGCTGACTTCTCCTGGGCGCCTGCAATCGAGATCCGGAATTCGTCGTCCGCGCCCTGCCCCGGCATCGGTGGCGCCAGCATGCCTTGCAGGTGCCTGGCCACGTCTTCATCGGACATGGGTGTACCCGCGATCCGGGCGACACCTTCGGGCTGGCCATCCTCGGGCAACAGCTGCACGGCACCGACGCAGTCCCGGCCGATCGCCGCCAGCAGGTCAAAGGTATCGTCTGCACGCGTGCGGAATCGACCCGCCAGCCGCTTGCGGATGTGGGCGCTGTCCGGCAGAAGATTGTCGAAGTAGTTGGCGACCGCCGCGCCTTTGAGAGGCGATGCGTCCGCGCCGAACGGCAGCGAAAGTGACAGCGGCCTGCCGCCGTCGGAGCTGCGCCAGGAATCGTCGTAGTAGAGCTCCATGTCGCCGCGAGCCGGAATGCGCCAAGTGCCAACCCGCACGCCGTTGGCCCAGACGGACAGGGCGCGCGACAGAGAGGGACGGCCCACGCCTACCACTCCACTTTCGCGGAACCCGGATCCTGCTCCGGCGCCGCCCCGTCCATATCGGATGGAGCGCTGTCGGGATTTAGGCCAATCTCCAAGGCGAGCCCCACAGCGGCGCACCACCGCAGCATTTGGTCTACGCTAATGCTGCCCGGATCGAGCTCCAGCGCCGACACCCGTTTTTGGCTCAACCCTAGGCGAGCACCGACCTCCGCTTGGCTCAGCTTGCGCCCCTTGCGAGCACTCTGCAGCATTCGGCCTAGCTGGGCGGCGGTAAGGAGCGGAAAGCTGAGAGTGGATCCCATGGATTACTCGCATTTGGAGTAAAGTAACTTTACTCCTATTCGAGGTAAATAGCAAATACTCGAGCTGCGAGTATTTGCAAGATACCCGCATCCGGAGTAAAGCGCCCGGGCCGCAGTGGCAGGCACCGATACTCCCAATCACCGCGGTGATCTAGATCAACAGGGCTATCTCCTTTGAGATGCCACACGATGCGTTCCGGTTTGCGCGACCCTCTGGCTCAGGACCGGTTCTGGCCTATGTGTTGAAAGACCCGAACGGGCCGTGCTGCAATGAAGCATTTGTACAAATGGACGCTCTAGATCCAGCGCGCATACACCTCCAACATCATCTCTTCAGCGGCGCCATCGCCATCGCCTGCGTCACAGGTCGGCGTCGCGCTCGGCGTGCGTCTTCGAGCATCGCGCTCGCAGTCCCGGAAGCGTGGCGGCAACGCCTGGATGACGCGAACATTACAAAGCTGCTGCCGGGAACTGCGCCGCCGCAGCGGCGATGTCCGTGGCATGGGATTTGCAACTCGCGTCGGCCATATGGGTTGCGACAAGCGCAACGCCGCCCACACAATCGTCGTTGCATTCCTTGCAACGCGCGCTGCCTGCTCCTGGATTGGACGGGCTTGAGTTCATGGAGAGATCGAGACATGCTGTTTCCCGGAAGTCTTCGAGCGTTTTATGAGGCCGTTCGTGCCGGGTCCATCCGCGGCGCCGGCGATAATCTGAGCCTGGCGCCTTCATCGGTGAGCCGGCAGATCCAGCTGCTGGAGCACCAGGTCGGGGCGCAGCTGTTCGACCGGTCGGCGGCCGGCGTCGTTCCCACCTACGCGGGCAAGCTGGTGGCGGACTTTGCGCGAACGGTGCTGCTGGACTACGACAGCCTGCGCGCTGACATCAACGATCTCAAGGGCGTGCGGCGCGGCTTCATCCGCATCGCGGCGGTGGAAAGCACCATCTCGGAGCGGGCAGTCATGGCCATCACGAACTTCCGGTCCAAGTTCGACGGCGTGTCGTTCCAGCTTCGCATGCTCCCCGCGCCGAAGGTCATCGAGGCCGTGAAGCTCGGTGAAGTCGACGTCGGCCTCACGTTTTGTGCCGGCCCGGACACCGAACTGCGTTTCCTGGCGCGGTTCGCCGAGCCCATCGTCCTGGCGCTCGCGCCCGATCATCCGCTGGCTGCCGCGGATTCGGTGACGCTGGCGGACCTGAAGACCTTGCCGCTCGCCATGCCGGAGCCCAGCTTCGGCGTGCGCCAGGTCCTGGACCGCGCCGCCCAGGCGGCCGGCGTGGCGCTAACGCCGGTGTTGAGCACCGATTCGTTCGAAGCATTGCGTGGCTTTGCGCGCCAGGGCGCGGGCGGCGCGCTGCTCCCGCGATTGAGCATAGCGATCGATCGGACGCTCGGGCGCCTGAAAGGGGTCGTAATCGACGACCGCGCGCTGAACGACACGACCGTCGACATCATCGCTCTCGGCTCGCGCCGGCCGTCCCGTCTGCTGAAGCTGTTTCTCGACGAGTTGCAGCGCGTCGCGAAGGCGTCCGTGTAAGACGCGCGGCCGGCCGGTCCGCAACCGCAGGCCCACTGCTGTTGCGAGTTACGCAATGCCCTGTGCGGCAGTTGCGCGTTCTCAGGCGGAGCGGCTGGGGGCACACTGCCCCGGTCGGGCGCGGCACGTCGCCGCGCTCCTGATCCGTCGAGAACAATGAAAACACTTGTCATGCACGACAAGCATGTGGGCATCATCGGCTACGGCGCGATCGGTCGTTCGATCGTCGCCGACTGGTCGCGCAGCCCCTTGCCCGGCTATCGATTGGGCGCGATCCTGGTGCGTCCGCACCAGGCAGATGAGGCCCGGGCCGCCGTTGCGGGCGGCGTCGTGGTGACCGCCGATTTCGCGGAATTCCTTGACCGCTGCCCGCATGCGGTGGTCGAGGCTGCGGGCCACACCGCCGTCATCGCCTATGGTGAAAGGATTCTGCGCAAGGGCACCGATTTCCTGCTGTTGTCGGTCGGCGGCCTCGCAGCTGAGGGTGTCCTCGAACGCCTGCGACGAGCGGCGGAGTCGGGCGGCAGCCGGGTCATCCTGCCGGTCGGGGCCATCGCCGGCCTCGACGGCCTGCTGGCCTTGCGGCGCGCCGGTCTGCATCGTGTGAAGTACACCTCGATCAAGCCGCCGAAGTCGTGGCTCGGAACGCCGGCCGAACAGCACTTCGACCTGCGCGGCCTGACCGGGCCGGCAGTGATCTTCCGCGGCAGCGCGGGCGAGGCTGCGAGGCTCTTTCCGAAGAACGCCAACCTGGCGGCGGCGGTGGGGCTGGCCGGGCTGGGTTTCGAACGAACGCTGGTCGAACTGGTGGCCGACCCGGGCGCCAGGTGGAATATCGGGCGCATCGAGGCCGAGGGAGAGGGCTCCAACCTGGCGGTGACGGTGGCGGGCAGCAGCAGCGCGTCGAATCCGAAGACCTCCGAGATCACCGGCATGAGCGTGCTGTCGATGCTGGAGAACGCGGCGGCCCCGGTCTCGTTCGGCTGACATGCCGCACTGCCGGCCATGCGTTCGATTTAGCGCAACGCCCTCATCGAGCATTGGCGGCAGCAAGTCACCGTCCGGTGGCTAAGATCAATTTCGAGGTCCCGTTCACACCGCAAAGGCCCCGTTTCCACCGAATGACAGCCCTGCTCGAAGTGCACGAATTGCGCACGCATTTCACCACCGACGAAGGCGAGTTCGCGGCGGTCGACGGCGTGAGTTTCGCCATCGACGCCGGTCGCACGCTGGCGATCGTCGGCGAGTCGGGTTGCGGCAAGAGCGTGACGTCCTTGTCGATCATGGGACTGGTGCCCAACCCGCCCGGGCGCATCCGCGGCGGTTCGATCCGCTTCGAGGGGCGCGAGCTGGTCGGCGCCCCGGCGCGCGAACTGCAGGAGCTGCGCGGCAACGGCATGGCGATGATCTTCCAGGAGCCGATGTCCTCGCTCAACCCGGCCTTCACCATCGGCGAGCAAATCGTCGAGGGCCTGCTGCGGCATCGCAGGATCAGCCGCGCGGAAGCCACTGGGCGCGCGATCGCGATGCTGCGCAAGGTGCGCATCCCCGCGCCGGAGCAGCGCTTCCATGAATACCCGCACAAGCTCTCCGGCGGCATGCGGCAGCGCGCCATGATCGCGATGGCGCTGGCCTGCGAGCCGCGCCTGCTGATCGCCGACGAGCCGACCACGGCGCTGGACGTGACCATCCAGGCGCAGATTCTTGACCTCATGCGCACCTTGCAGGCGGACACCGGCGCCGCGATCATGCTGATCACCCACGACCTGGGCGTCGTCGCCGAACTCGCCGACGAAGTGGCGGTGATGTATTGCGGCCGCGTGGTCGAGCGCGCGCCGGTGAAGGCGCTGTTCGAGGCGCCCCAGCATCCGTACACCATCGGCTTGCTGGGGTCGATTCCGCGCCTCGATGGCGCGCGCGAGCGGCTCGCCTCGATCGAAGGCCAGGTCCCGAGTCCGCTGCGGCGGCCGGCCGGCTGCGGCTTTGCGGAGCGCTGCCCTTTTGCCGATGCGCAATGCCGCGCCGCGGCGCCCGCACTGCGGGAAGTGGGGGCGCAGCACCTGTCGGCCTGCCGGAAGGCACCGCTCGATCCACGGGCATTGATGCCGCGCTGGCCCGAGGCGGTGCTGGCATGAGCGCTGCGCCACTGCTTCAGGTGGAGGGACTCGTCAAGCATTTCCCGGTGCGCCGCGGCGTGTTCGGACGGGTGCAGGGCGCCGTGCGCGCGGTCGACTGCGTGGACCTGCAGATTGCCGCCGGCGAAACGCTGGGCGTGGTCGGCGAATCCGGCTGCGGCAAGTCGACGCTCGGGCGCCTGGTGCTGCGGCTGATCGAGCCGACCGGCGGCCGCATCCTCTTCGACGGACAGGACCTGAACACGCTCGACGCCGCAGGGCTGCGCGCCCAGCGCCGGGCCATGCAGATCATCTTCCAGGATCCGTATTCCTCCCTGAACCCGCGCATGACGGTGGGCCAGACGCTCGCCGAGCCGCTGATGCTGCACGGACTGCACGCCGGCCGCCACCGCGAGCGCGTGGCCGAGCTGCTGCACACGGTGGGCCTGGCCGGCGAGCATGCGCAGCGCTATCCGCACGAATTCTCCGGCGGCCAGCGCCAGCGCATCGGCATCGCCCGTGCGCTGGCGGTCGAGCCGAAGCTGATCGTCTGCGACGAGGCGGTGTCGGCGCTGGACGTGTCGGTCCAGGCGCAGGTCGTCAACCTGTTGCAGGACCTGCAACGCCGCTTCGGCCTCGCCTACATGTTCATCGCGCACGACCTCGCGGTCATCAAGCACATCGCGACGCGCATCGCCGTGATGTACCTCGGGCGCATCGTCGAGATCGGCGACAAGGACGAACTGTTCGCGGCTCCGCGCCACCCGTATACGCGCGCCCTGCTGGCGGCGATCCCGCTGCCCGAGCCCGGCTTGCAGCGCGAACGCACGATGCTGGCCGGCGATGTGCCGAGCCCGCTGAACCCGCCGGCGGGATGCCACTTCCATACCCGCTGCCCGCATGCGCAACCGCTTTGCTCGCAGCGCGCGCCAGAGCTGGGAACTGTCGGCAGCCAAGCGGTGGCCTGCCACTTCTGGCGTGAGCTTCCCGTCCCGGCCCGGCTGCCTGATGCGGCCGTCCGAACGGACGCGCGGCAACGGCTGGAGTGGCTGCAATCGGCGTTCATTCCCGTTGCCCCGGTGAATGCGGCCGGCGCGTGAAGCACCCGGCCATTCATTCTCCCCGCTCCCTTGCCGCCCCCGCTTCGACCATGAAATCAATGTCCCGATCTTTCTCGCTCGCGCTGTTGCTCGCGCTCGCCCCGCTGGCCGTCGTGTCGCAGACGCTGCGGGTCGGCATCGCCGAAGACATCGAAACGCTCGACCCCACGTTCGCGCGCACCTTCGCCGAGCGCATCGTCTTCAACGCGCTGTGCGACAAGCTGTTCGACATCGACGACAAGGTGAACATCGTGCCGCAGCTGGCCACCGGCTACGAATGGTCCGCCGACGGCAAGGCGCTGACCTTGAAGCTGCGCCAGGGCGTCACCTTTCAGGATGGCGAGAAGTTCGATGCCGCGGCGGTCAAGTTCAACCTCGATCGCCACCGCACGACGCCCGGCTCCAACCGCCGCGGCGAGCTGGCGCCGGTGGCGAGCGTCGACGTGGTCGACCCGTACACGGTCCGGCTGAACCTGTCGGCGCCGTCGTCGCCAGTGCTCGCGCAGCTGACCGACCGCGCCGGGATGATGGTGTCGCCGAAGGCCGCGCTCGCGGCCGGCGACAAGTTCGGCTCCCGGCCGGTGTGCGCGGGGCCGTTCAAGTTCGTCGAGCGGGTCGCCCAGGACCGCGTTGTGCTGGAGCGCTACCCGCAGTACTGGAACAAGGACGCGATCCACTTCGACCGGGTGATCTACCGGCCGATCCCCGACGCGACGGTGCGGTTGGCCAACTTGCGGTCCGGGCAGCTCGATTTCATCGAGCGCGTCGCCTCCAGCGACATGGAAAAGCTTCGGTCCGACAAGAAGCTGAAGACCTCGCACACCACCGAAATCGGCTACCAGGGCATCACGATCAACCTCGGCCGCGGCGACCAGGCCAGCAAGAACCCGCTGGGCCGCGACCCCCGCGTGCGCGAGGCCTTCGAGCTGTCGCTCGACCGGCGGGGTCTGGTCCAGGTGGTGATGGACGGCGAGGCCCAGGTCGGCAACCAGTGGGTCGCGCCCGGCAACCCCTATTACGCGCAGAACATGCCGGTCCCCGGGCGAGACCTGGCGCGCGCCAAGGCACTGCTGAAGGAAGCCGGGGTGCCCAATCCCAGCTTCACGCTGCTGACGACGAACACGTCCGAGCAGCAGCGCCTGGCGGAGGTGGTGCAGGCCATGGCGCGCGAGGCGGGCTTCGACGTCAAGATCCAGGTGGCCGAAATGGCGACCTCGCGGCAGATGGAGGACCGGGGTGCGTACGATGCCTATGTCGAGGCGTGGAGCGGCCGCGCCGACCCGGACGGCAACCTGTTCAGCTTCTATGGCTGCAAGCAGCCGCTCAATTACGCCGGGTACTGCAGCCCCGAGACCGAGGCGCTGCTGAACCAGTCGCGCGCGGTGCGCGACACGGCCGAACGCAAGAAGGTGTACGAGCGGATCGCCGCCCGCGTGCTCAAGGATCGCGCGATCCTCTACCTGTACCACCGCAACTGGCTGTGGGCCTACGACGCCCGGCTCGCCGGCGTGCGCAACGGCCCCGACGGTCTGCTGCACGTGGCCGGCCTGAAGCTGGCGCGCTGACAGCCTGTATTTCCCTCTCAAGGTGCCCATGACATTCAAACTGCGATCCGTCTGGCCCGTGCTGCTCGCCCTGGCGCCACTCATCGTGCAGGCGAACACCTTGCGCATCGGCCTGGCAGAAGACCTCGAAACGCTCGATCCCACGCTGTCGCGCGGTTTCGTCGGCCGCATCGTGTTCACCGCGCTGTGCGACAAGCTGCTGGACATCGACGAGAGACTGAACATCGTGCCGCAGCTGGCCACCGGCTACGAGTGGTCGGCCGACAACAAGGTGCTGACCTTGAAGCTGCGCCAGGGCGTCACCTTCCATGACGGCGAGAAGTTCGATGCCGCCGCGGTCAAGTTCAACATCGAACGCCACAAGACCCTGCCGGGTTCCAACCGCCGCGGCGACCTGGCGCCGGTGGAAAGCGTCGAAGTGATCGACCCCTCCACGGTGCGGCTGAAGCTGTCGGCGCCGTCGTCGCCGCTGCTGTCGCAGCTGGCCGACCGCGCCGGCATGATGATCTCGCCGAAGGCCGCGCTGGCCGCGGGCGAAAAGTTCAGCGCCGCCCCGGTGTGTTCGGGCCCGTTCAAGTTCGTCGAGCGCGTCGCGCAGGACCGGATCGTCCTGGAGCGCTATGCGCAGTACTGGAACAAGGAGGCGGTGCACTTCGACAAGTTGATCTACACGCCGATTCCCGACGCCACGGTGCGCCTGGCGAACCTGAAGTCCGGCCAGCTCGACTTCGTCGAGCGCGTTGCGCCCAGCGACATGGAAAAGCTCCAGACCGACAAGCGGCTGAAGACATCGCGCATCACCGGCCTGGGCTTCGACGCCCTGACGATCAACATCGGCAAGAGCGCGTTGGCCAGGAATCCGCTGGGCCGCGACCCGCGGGTGCGCCAAGCGCTGGAACTGTCGCTCGACCGGCAAGCGCTGGTGCAGGTGGTGATGGACGGCCAGGCCACGGTCGGCAATCAATGGGTCCCGCCGGGCAACGCCTACTACGCCAGGAACATGCCGGTTCCCAAGCGGGACCTCGCGCGTGCGAAGGCGCTGCTGAAGGAAGCGGGCGTGCCCAACCCTAGCTTCACGCTGCTGACGCCGACCACGTCCGACTCGAAGCAGCTGGCGCTGGTCGTGCAGGCAATGGCGCGCGAAGCGGGCTTCGACGTCAAGATCCAGGTCACCGAGTTCGCGACTTCGCAGAAGATGGAGGACGCGGGCGAGTTCGAGGTCTATCCGCAGGCCTGGAGCGGCCGCGCCGACCCCGACGGCAATCTGTACAGCTCCAATGCCTGCAAGCAGCCGTTGAACTACGCCGGCTACTGCAGCCCCGAGACCGATGCGCTGCTGAACGAGTCCCGCGCGCTGCGCGACCCGGCCGCGCGCAAGAAGGTGTACGAGCAGATCGCCGCGCGCGTGCTCAAGGAGCGCCCGGTCATCTACCTGTTCCACCGCAACTGGCTGTGGGCCTACAGCGCCAAGCTATCCGGCGTGCGCAGCGTGCCCGACGGCCTCCTGCGCGTCACGGGCCTGACGATGGCTCCCTGAACCGGGTCGCAGCGAGATGTTCGAGTTCCTCGTCAAGCGCCTGGCCACCATCCTGCCGACGCTCCTGTTCGTGTCGATGCTGATCTTCGGGCTGCAGCAACTGCTGCCCGGCGACCCGGCGAAGATCCTGGCCGGCGAAGACCAGGATCCCGCCGTCATCGCCCACTTTCGCAGCAAGCTCCATCTGGACGAACCGCTGCCCGCGCGCTATGCGATCTGGATGCGCGGCGTGGTGCAGGGGGACCTCGGCGAGTCGGTACATACCCAGGAACCGGTGCTCGTGCTGATCGCGCAGAAGCTGCCGGTGACGGTGGAACTGGCCTTGCTGGCGATGTGCTTCGCGCTGCTGATCGGCGTGCCGGCGGGCATCGTTGCGGCGGTCGGCCGCGGCACGGGCTGGGACTTCGCGGCCAACGGCTTTGCGCTATGGGGCGTCTCGACGCCGAACTTCTGGCTCGGCATCCTGATGATCCTGCTGTTCTCGGTGCAGCTCCGCTGGCTGCCGGCGTCCGGTTACGTCAGTCCGTTCGAGGACCTGGGCGCGAACCTCGCGGCGATGGTCATGCCGGCCTTCGTCCTTGGCAACGCGATCGCGGCGGTGCTGATGCGCCACACCCGCAGCGCGATGCTGCAGGTCATGTCCACCGACTACGTGCGCACCGCACGCGCCAAGGGCCTGAGCGAGCGCACCGTGGTGCTCAGGCACGCACTGCGCAACGCGCTCACGCCGATCATCACGCTGGGGGCGCTCGAACTCGGCACGCTGCTGTCGGGCGCAGTGCTCACCGAGCAGGTGTTCACGATCCCGGGCTTCGGCAAGCTGATCGTCGACTCGGTCTTCAATCGCGACTACTCGGTCGTGCAGGGGGTGGTGCTGGTCACGGCCACCACCTACATCACGCTGAACCTGCTGGCCGACCTGGCCTACTTCCTCGTCAACCCGCGCTTGAGGCGCTGAGCATGTCCGCCGTTCTTCCCATCAGCCTCAGCTCCAACCCACCGCAGCGCGAGGCCGGCCCGTGGCGCCGCGCTTGGCGCCGCCTGTGCCGCCGCCGCGGCGCGCTGATCGGCCTGTCGGTGGTCCTCGCCTTCATCGCGCTGGCGGTGTGCGCGCCATGGATCGCGCCGCACGACCCGATCGCCACCAGCTGGGGCGCCATCCGCAAGGCGCCTAGCGCCGAGCACTGGTTCGGCACCGACGAGATCGGTCGCGACGTGCTGTCGCGCGTGATCTGGGGCACGCGGGCCTCGCTGCTCGCGGGCGTGCTGTCGGTGTCGATCTCGCTGCTCCTGGGCGTGCCGATCGGCCTGGCTGCGGGCTTTCTCGGCGGTTTTGCCGATGGACTGATTTCGCGCATTACCGACGCCTTCCTGGCCTGCCCGTTCCTGATCCTCGCGATCGCGCTCGCTTCCTTCCTGGGCCCGAGCCTGAGCAACGCCATGATCGCGATCGGCGTGTCGGCGACGCCGATCTTCGTGCGCCTGACGCGCGCGCAGGTTCTCACCGTCAAGGTCGAGGACTACATCGAGGCGGCGCGGGCGGTCGGCAATTCGCCGCTGCGCATCGCGCTGCGTCACGTGCTGCCCAACGTCACCCCGCCCCTGATCGTGCAGTCGACGCTCGCCATCGCCGCCGCGGTGATTGCCGAGGCCAGCCTGTCGTTCCTCGGCCTCGGCCAGCAACCGCCGGCGCCGAGCTGGGGCAGCATGCTCAACACCGCGAAGAACTTCATCGACAACGCGCCCTGGATGGCGATCTGGCCCGGGCTGTCGATCTTCCTGCTGGTCCTGTCGTTCAACCTCCTGGGCGACGGACTGCGCGATGCGCTCGACCCGCGCCAACGCTGAGCCCCAGGCCTTCCCATTCCCTTTCTCGACCGCTCAACGACATGAACTTCGACTGGAACAACCCGTATCCGACGATCCGCAGCCCCGTGATGGCACGCAACGTCGTCGCGACTTCGCACGCGCTCGCGTCGCAGGCCGGGGTGCGCATGCTGCTCAAGGGCGGCAACGCCGTGGACGCGGCGATCGCCGCCGCCGCCGCGATCACCATCGTCGAGCCGGTGTCCAACGGCCTGGGCAGCGACAACTTCGCGATCCTCTGGGACGGGCAGCAGCTGCACGGCCTGAACTCGTCGGGCGTCGCGCCGGCCGCCTGGAACCCGGACTACTTCCGGCGCCGGCACGGCGGCAGGATTCCGCAGCGTGGCTGGGACAGCGTCACGACGCCGGGCGCCGTGGCCGGCTGGGTGGCGTTGTCGACGCGCTTCGGCAGGCTGCCGTTCGCGGACCTGCTGGAGCCGGCCATCGAACTCGCCGAGCGGGGCCATGGAGTCGGGCGCATCGTCGGCGACAAATGGGCACGCCAGGTTCCGTTGCTGGAGGGCCAGCCGGGTTACGCCCAAGCCTTCCTGCCGCACGGGCGGGCACCGGCGCCGGGAGAGCGCTTCGTGTTCGCCGAGGCCGGCGCCACGCTGCGCCAGATCGCGCTGACCAAGGGCGAAGCCTTCTACCGCGGCGAGATCGCCGAAAAGCTGGTGGCCCATGCCAAGGCCAACGGCGGCAGCATGGTGCTGTCGGACCTGGCGAACCACAGTCCCGAATGGGTCGGCACGATCCAGCAGGACTTCGCCGGCCACACCGTGCACGAGATCCCGCCGAACGGTCAGGGCATCGCCGCGCTGATGGCACTGGGCATGCTGGACAAGCTGGACCTGGCGCGCTTCCCCGTCGACAGCGTGGAGTCGCAACACCTGCAGATCGAGGCGATGAAGCTCGCCTTCGCCGACACCACCCGCTGGGTGGGCGACCCGCGCTTCATGACCGAGGTGACGGCGGCGGACCTGCTCAGCGACGGCTATCTGGCCGAACGCGCGAAGCTGATCGACATGCGCCGCGCGACCGACTTCAAGCACGGCACGCCGCCCAGCGGCGGCACGATCTACCTCACCGCGGCCGACGAGAGCGGCATGATGATCAGCCTGATCCAGTCGAACTTCAACGGCTTCGGCAGCGGCGTGGTCGTGCCCGGCACCGGCGTCAGCCTGCAGAACCGCGGTTTCGGCTTCACGCTCCAGGCCGGGCACCCGAACCTCGTGGCCGGCGGCAAGCGGCCTTTCCACACCATCATCCCCGGCTTCCTGATGCGCGACGGCCAGCCGCAGATGAGCTTCGGCGTGATGGGTGGCAACATGCAACCGCAAGGCCACTTGCAGACGCTGGTGCGCATGCTGACGCATCGCCAGCAGCCGCAGGCCGCCTGCGACGCGCCGCGCTGGCGGGTCAGCAAGGGCCTGGGCATCGACTTCGAATCGACGATGGCGCCGGCGCTGGTCGGCGGGCTGAAGGACCTGGGCCACCAGCAGGAGCCGACGACCGACAGCTACATGGAGTTCGGCAGCGGCCAGTTCATCTGGAAGCTGTCCGACGCTCTCGAGGACGGCTATGTCGCCGCCAGCGACTCGCGCCGCGACGGCCACGCCGCGGCTTACTGACATCGGTATTTATTGAACAGGAGTTTCGCCATGCCAACATTCCAATCGATTGCCGAGGACCTGCTGCTCGCCACCGGCGCGAGCCGGGCGACGGTGCAACTCGCACGGCCCGAAGGCGGTCTTGCCTTTGCCGGCGAGGCGGTCGCCCACGGCGCGCGCCAGATGCGCAACGATCCCGCCGATGGCGCGCCGCTCGAAGCGGCCACGTTTGCGCAACTGGAGCGCGACAAACAGATCGTGACCCAGGACGACCTGGAACGCGCCGAGCCATCGGTGGCCCGGGCCCTGGTTGATCGCTACGGCGCCCGGGCACGCATTCTGGCCCCGCTGGTGCAAGGCGACGGGCTTGCCGGAATGATCACGCTCCACCATCTGCCGGGACCCAGGCCATGGCAGGCGCAGGACGTCGAGGCCGTGCGCAAGGCGCAGGCCAGCGCGCTCGCGCTACTGGAAGAACGCGCCGGCCGCAAGCTGGGAACGTCCATCGAGGACCTGCGCGACGCGGCCCTCCAGGCGATCCTGGACGGCCTGCGCGCGGGCCTGCGCGTCCAGCGCTGCACGCTGCGCCAGAACGTCAGTGGCGCCTATGCCTTCCCGGTGACGCACGAGTCGCGCGCCGACGGCGTGTGGAGCTTGCGCGGCGACCTCACGATCGTCCAGACCAACCAACCGGTCATCATGAAGATGCTCGCCGAGCGCGCGCAGGTGGTGCAGGACGACACCCGCAGCGCCTCCACCGAGCCCGTGTTCCACAGCATGTTGAAGCACTACGGCGACATGCGCTCGCAGATGGTCACGCCGCTGTTCCGCGAGGACAGCATGGCCGCCGCGATCTCGGTCCACAGCCTGAAGGATCTGCACCCGTGGACCCCCGAGGAAACGGCGCTGGCGCGATCCGCGAGCCGGCTGATCGGGCTGCTGATCGGCGCAACGCTCGCCTAGAACCCACCAAGCAACACCATGGAAAAAAAATCCTCCCAGGTCGCCGCCCTCGAGAAGAAGTTCGACGACATTCTTGCAACCTTGCTGCACGCCAGCCATGGCAGCCGCTGCACCTTGCGCATCGATGACGCGCCGCGCGGCTGGCACGTCGACTTCATCTGCGCGGAAGCCCTGCGGCCGGGCGTGAAGTCGCTGCGCGGCGATGGCTCCATCGACCAGCGCGCCGCAGCCACGGTGCAGTGGCTGGCGGCGGAAAAGCGCAATCTCGTCCAGCCGGATCTGACCGGCAGCCCGGTGCCCCCGCCGCCGCCGGCGCTCATGAGCGCCTACGCCGCCAAGGCCCAGATGCTCGCCCCACTGCTGGCGAAGGACGGAGCCCTCAGCGGCTGGATCTCGGTCCATTACGTCGACGGCACGCACGCCTTCACGGCCGGCGAGCAGCGCGCGCTCGATCACGCCGCGTCCGAGGTGGCACGCCTGGCCGGCATCGGGTCGTAGCCGCAAGGACCGAGGACAGCCATGGACGCCAGCTCCGCACTCGCCACCCTCGACACGCCCGCGGCCCTCATCGACCTGCCGCGCATGCAACGCAACATCGTGCGCATGCAGCAGCGCATGGATGCGCTCGGCGTGCGCTTCCGGCCGCACGTGAAGACCAGCAAGAGCACGCCGGTCACGCGCGCCCAGCTCGCCGCCGGCGCCCGCGGCATCACTGTGTCGACGCTCAAGGAAGCCGCGCAGTTCTTCGCCGACGGCGTCACCGACATCCTCTACGCGGTCGGCATGGCGCCGGCCAGGCTGCCGCAGGCGCTGGCGCTGCGGCGCCAGGGCTGCGACCTGAAGCTGATCACCGACAGCGTGGACTCGGCCGCCGCCATCGCCGCGTTCGGCCGGGCGCATGGAGAGGTTTTCGAGGTCTGGATCGAGATCGACACCGACGGTGACCGCTCCGGCATCAAGCCGGAGCAGCCGGAACTGCTGGAAGTGGGGCGCGTGCTGCATGACGGCGGCATGCTGCTGGGCGGCGTGATGACCCATGCCGGCACCAGCTATGAGCTCGACACGCACGCGGCGCTGGTCGCGCTCGCCGAGCAGGAGCGCGCCGGCTGCGTGCGCGCGGCCGAGCGGCTGCGCGCCGCGGGCCTGCCCTGCCGGGCGGTCAGCGTCGGGTCCACTCCGACCGCCCTGGCGGCCGAGCGGCTCGATGGCGTCACGGAAGTGCGCGCCGGCGTGTACGTGTTCTTCGACCTCGTGATGCACAACATCGGTGTCTGCAGTACCGCGGACATCGCGTTGAGCGTGCTGACGACCGTCATCGGCCACCAGGTGGCCAAGGGCTGGGCCATCGTCGATGCCGGCTGGATGGCGATGAGCCGCGACCGCGGCACGGAGAAGCAGAAGCGGGACTACGGCTTCGGCCAGGTGTGCAGCAGCGACGGCACCGTGCTGGAAGGCTACGTGCTGAGCGGCACCAACCAGGAGCACGGAATCCTGTCGCGCGAGGGCTCACCCGACGGCGAGATCGCCAAGCGCTTCCCGGTCGGCACGCAGCTGCGCATCCTGCCGATCCATGCCTGCGCCACAGGGGCGCAGTTCCCCGCGTACCAGGCGCTTGCGGCAGACGGTGGATTGACTGCGTGGAGCCGCCTGCACGGCTGGTGAGCGCCGTTGCGAATGGCGCAACGCGGTGTCAGGCAGTTGACTGTTCGCAGAGCCGATGACGATGGGCACACTGGCCCCAGGAGGAATGTTTCGATGCAGGAAGTCCCTGGTTCCGCGCCGGCGCAACGGCCGCCGCTCGGCCGCGTCGTTGCCGACAATTTCGAGGAGCTGATGGCCGTCGCCCTGTTGTGCGTGATCGGCGCGATCATGGCGGCCCAGGTCTGCCTGCGCTCGTTCTTCGGCGCGCCCCTGAGCTGGCCCGAGGAGCTATCGCAGTTCCTCTTCGTGTGGGCCTCGGCGCTCGGCGCGGTCGGCGCCGGCAAGCGGCACGGGCTGGTGCGCCTGGAAGCGGTTGCCGAAAAGTTGCCCCCGGCAGTCGGACGCGTGGTCGACCGCCTGATCCTCGCTGCCATCGTGGTCCTGCTCGCAATCCTCGGCTGGAAAGGCTGGCAGCTCGGCGCCAACACCTCGTTCGCGGCCGCGACGCTGCCGCTGACCTGGGCCTGGCTCTACGCCGCCGCCCCGGCCTTCTCGGTGCTGATGACCGTGCGGCTGGTCCAGCTGCAGCTGCTTGGCTATCGTTTCGCGTTCATCGAATCGCTGGTCGCCGGCGAGCGCGGCGCGCCCGCTCCCGCAGGGCCCATCCTGTGATCGCCGCGACAGTCGTCCTGCTGCTGGCCCTCGTGATCGGTGTGCCGGTCGCCTTTGCCATCGGCCTGTCCGCGCTCTCGTACTTCCTGCTGTCCGGCGCGAACCTGCTGGTGCTGCCGCAGCAGTTCATCGGGCAACTGAGCAACCTGTCCCTGATCTCGGTTCCGTTCTTCGTTCTCGCCGGTGAGTTGATGAACCGCGGCGGCGTCACCCGCCGCATCTTTGCCTTCGCCGAGGCGGTCGTCGGCCGCGTGCCGGGCAACCTGGGACACACGAACGTCGTGGCCGCGATGATCTTCGCGGGCATGTCAGGGTCGGCCGTGGCCGACCTCGCCAGCGTGGGAAAGATCGGCCTGAAGTCGATGCGCGACGCCAGCTATCCCGACAACCTCAGCCTCGGCGTGATCATTTCGGCCTCGACGATCGGGCCGATCATCCCTCCCAGCATCAACATGGTGATCTTCGGCAGCATCGCCAACGTGCCGATCGGCCTGCTGTTCCTGGGCGGGGTCCTGCCCGGCATCCTCACCGGCAGCATGATCATGCTGATGTTCGCCTTGCTGTTCTGGCGGCGCAAGGTCAAGGTGCTGGAGCCGCAGGCAAGGCAGGGGCTGTGGCCGGCGTTCCGGGAAGCGTTCTGGTCGCTGATGACGCCGGTCGTCCTGCTGGGCGCCATGTTCACGGGCATCGCCACGCCGACCGAAGCGGCGATCGTCGCCACGCTGTACACGCTCGTCGTGGCCGGCCTCATCTACCGGGAGCTGACCTGGGCGACCATCTTCGAGGTGCTGCTCAGCACCGCGATCGTCTCGGGGGCCATCCTCGTCATCATCGGCTTTGCCGCCCCCCTGGGCTACGTCATCGCCCGTGAGCAGGTCGCCGTGGGGCTGTCGACGCTGCTGGTCGGCTCGTTCAAGGGCCATGTCCTGCTGCTGTTCGCGGTGGTGGCGCTGCTGCTCGTGGTCGGCTGCTTCATGGAGGTCGTGGCCGCCCTCATCCTGCTCACCCCGGTGCTCGGCGCAGCCCTGATCGCGACCGGGCTCGACCCGGTGTTCGTCGGCGTGCTGATGGTCTACACGCTGGGCATCGGCCTGGTCACGCCCCCGGTTGGCATGTGCCTGTACGTCGGCAGCCAGATCTCGGGCGTCCGGCTCGAGAAGGTGGTCGCCGCCACGGCGCCTTTCATCGTCCCGCTGGTCGTCACGATGGTCCTGATGATCCTGTTCCCCTCGTTGATCACCTGGCTACCCACCGCCGTCTACGCAAAGTGACCCAAGCCCAAGGAGCATCCATGAATCGAGCCAACCCGGTTGCGCGCTTCGTCGCCACCACCCTCGCCAGCATGGCCGTCGGCGCCGCGCTGCTTGCCGCGCCGGGGGCCTCGGCGCAGACGCTCACGCTGCGCATCGGCCAGAACACCGCCGTCGGGACGCCACTGGACCTGAGCGTCAAGCGCTTCGCCAGGCTCGTCGAAGAGCGCTCGGGCGGCAAGATCGTCGTTCGCGACTATCCGGCCGGGCAGATCGGCAACGAGCAGCAGATGATCGAGGGGCTGCAGATCGGCACGCTCGACATGGCCGCCATCATCGGGGCGACTTACGGCAACGTGCTCCCCGAAGCCAACGTGCTGGGCATCTCGTATGTGTTCCGCGACCCCGCCCACATGCGCAAGGTGATGGACGGCCCGGTCGGCGACCAGTTGGCCGCCGACTTGCTGAAGAAGACGGGCATCCACATCATGAGCTCCTCGTGGTACTTCGGCACCCGGCAACTGACGTCGAACCGCCCCGTGAAGACGCCGGCCGACATGGTGGGCATGAAGATCCGCGTCGTGCCGGTCCCGATCTTCGAGGCGTCCTGGCGCGCCGTCGGGGCGACGCCGACGCCGGTCGATTTCAAGGACCTGTTCACCGCGCTGCAGACCAATGCCGTGGATGCGCAGGAAAACCCGCTGGCCAATATCAAGGGCGCCGGCATCCAGCTGGTCAACAAGAACCTGTCGCTGACGGACCACCTGGTGGCCAACGTGATCGTGGCGATGAGCGACGACACCTATCGCCGCCTGAAGCCGGACCAGGCCGCGCTGATCAAGGCCGCGGTGCGCGACGCCGGCACCACGATGTATGACCTGACGGTCAAGAGCGAACAGGACCTGCTGGCTGAATTCAAGGCGGCCGGCGTGACCATCATCCAGCCGGACAAGGCCGCGTTCCGCGAGAAGGTCAAGGACGTGCCGAGGACCTTCCAGAAGGGCAGCCTCCTGGAGATCTACCAGCGCATCCAGGCGGTGCGATAGGCCTTGCGGTGCGGGAGCGTGAATTGAAGCCCTTCGAGCGCCTGTTCGACTTCAGCGGCAAGCGGGCCCTGATCACCGGCGCCGCCAGCGGCATCGGCGAGGCGATGGCGCGCGCCTTCGCCGCCCAGGGAGCGCATGTCATCCTGGCCGACCGCGACCGGGAGGCGCTGCGGAAGGTGGCCTCCGATCTTGCGCCGTCGTCGCAGTCCCACCCGTTCGACCAGGCCGACCTGGCGTCGATCGAGGCGCTCGCCGCCGCGGCCGGCGAGGTCGACATCCTGGTCAACAACGCCGGCATCGTCGTGCGCGCACCGCTGCTCGACCTCGACTGGGCCGACCTGCGCCGGATGGTCGACGTCAACCTCGTCGGTCCGGTCGCGCTCACTCGCCTCGTCGGCGCGGCCATGGTCCGACGCCGCAGCGGGACGATCATCAACATCGGCTCGCAGATGGCGTTCAATGGCGCCCGGCACCGCTCCGTGTATTCGTCGACGAAGGTCGCCATCTCGCAGTTCACGAAGACCGCCGCGCTCGAGTGGGGGCCCCACGGAATCCGGGTCAACTGCATCGCGCCCGGCCGGACGATCACGGCGCTCAACGCGGCGCTGCTGGCCGATCCGGCCGAATACGAAACCGGCTTGCAGCGCATCCCGCTGCAGCGCTACGGAGAGCCCGCCGACATGGCCAACGTGGCGCTGTTCCTGGCTTCGGAAGCTGCCGCCTACATCACCGGCCACACCGTCGTCGTGGACGGCGGCTGGATCCTGGAGTGACGACGAACATGGATGAACAGCAACTGCTGGCGGCGATCGCGATCGAGTTGCAGCGCGTGTCGGCATCGGCCCCGCGCGCCTCGCGCGTCGCGGCCCTGGTCGAGACGAACAACGCCTGCGTGGCGCAGGCGAGCCTCGCCTTGCTGCGGATGGAAGACCACCCCGGCAGCTTCGATCCGTGGTGCCGCAGCTTTGCGGCGCCGGAGCGTGAAAAATGAGCGGCCTGCTCGAACACGACCTGGTCGGCATTGCCGCTGCCATCCGCCAGGGCGACGCCAGCGCCGAACAGGTGACGCGCCTGTGCCTGGGCCGGCTCGAGGGGCAGGGGCGCGCCCACAACGCCGTCGTGCGGCTCGATGCGCAGGCGGCCCTGGAGGCGGCGCGCGCGGCAGACCTGGCCCGTGCCCGCGGTGCCGCGCTCGGGCCCTTGCACGGCGTCCCGCTGGCGCACAAGGACCTCTTCTACCGTGCCGGGCGCCCCTGTGCCGGGGGCTCGAAGATCCGCGCCGACTACGTGCCCGACGAAACCGCGAGCGTCCTGCTGCGGCTCGACGCAGCCGGCGCGATCGACCTCGGCACGCTGCACATGGCCGAATTCGCGCTCAGCCCCACCGGCTACAACGAGCACTACGGCCACGGGCGCAACCCGTGGTCACCGGAGCACGTGTGCGGCGGCTCGTCGAGCGGCTCCGGGATCGCGGTCGCGGGCCGCATGGTGTTCGGCTCGCTCGGCACCGACACCGGCGGTTCGATCCGCCATCCCGCGGCCATGTGCGGCGTCACCGGCCTCAAGCCCACGCTGCGGCGGGTGAGCGGCGACGGTGTGATGCCGCTGTCGTGGTCGCTCGATTGCGTCGGCCCGCTGGCGCAGTCGGCGCGCGATTGCGCACGGCTGCTGGGCGTCATCGCCGGAGCCGGTCCGCGCGACGGCAGCGCGGCCGCCGTGGCGGTTCCCGACTACGAGGCGGCCCTGGCCACTTCGGTCCGCGGCTTGCGCATTGCCGTGCCCCGCGACTACTACGACGATGCCCTGGACCCCGAGGTCGCGGCGGCGCGCGACGAAAGCCTGCGCGTGTTGCGCGATCTCGGTGCCATCGTCGTCGACACGCAGGTGCCGGACATGGCGGTGATCAACGCGATGATGCAGGTCGTGATCGCCTGCGAGGCGGCGACGATCCACCGCCGCTGGCTGGCGCAGCGGCCGGGCGACTATGCCGACCAGGTGCGCACGAGAATCGAGGCCGGCCTGTACTACCCGGCCACCCGCTACCTCGAGGCCGTGAGCCTGCGCGCGCGGCTGACCGAGGATTACCTGCGCGCCGCGCTCGGCGACTGTGACGTGATGCACCTGCCGGCGATTCCGATCACGGTGCCGACCATCGCCGCCACCACCCAAGGCTCGCCCGCCGACGTGGCGGCGGTGATCGCCGCCGTCACCCGCTGCACGCGGGCCATCAACTATCTCGGCCTGCCGGCGCTGTCCGTGCCCGCGGGCTTTTCCGCCCAGGGCCTGCCGATCGCGTTCCAGCTGGTCGGCAAGCCCTTCGACGAGGCCACCTTGCTGCGTGCCGGACATGCGTTCCAGCAGGCGACGGACTGGCATCGCCGCATTCCGCAGTAACGCACGCTGTTCAAAGGAAAAACGTCATGGCAAAAGAGATCCTGTGTTCGTTCGGGGTGGACGTGGACGCCGTCGCCGGCTGGCTCGGCTCGTACGGGGGTGAAGACTCCAGTCTGGACATCTCGCGCGGCATGTTCGCCGGCGAGGTTGGCGTGCCGCGCCTGGTCAGGCTGTTCGACAAGTACGGCATGAAGACGACCTGGTTCGTGCCGGGCCACTCGATCGAGACCTTTCCGGACCAGATGAAGCTGGTGGTCGATGCGGGGCACGAGATCGGCCTGCATGGCTACAGCCACGAAAACCCGGTCAGCATGACGCCGCAACAGGAGGAGGACGTGCTCGACAAGTCGATCGACCTCGTCGAGCGGCTGAGCGGCCGGCGGCCGCGCGGCTACGTCGCGCCGTGGTGGGAGTTGAGCCCGGTCACCGTGGACCTGCTGGTCAAGAAGGGCATCAAGTACGACCATAGCCTGATGCACAACGACTTTTCGCCGTATTACGTGCGAACCGGCGACAGCTGGACGAAGATCGACTATTCGAAGCCCGCGTCGCACTGGATGAAGCCCTTGCAGCGCGGCAAGCTCACCGGCCTGGTCGAGATCTCCGGCAACTGGTATCTCGACGACCTGCCGCCGATGATGTTCATCAAGGCGGCCCCCAACAGCCACGGCTTCGTCAATCCGCGGCACCTGGAAGACATCTGGCGCGACCAGTTCGACTGGGTCTACCGCGAGATGGATTACGCGGCGTTCACGATCGCCATCCACCCCGACGTCTCGGGCCGGCCGCAGGTGCTGTTGATGCTGGAGCGGATCATCGAACACATCTCGGCGCATGCCGGCGTCAAGTGGGTCACCTTCGACCAGATCGCCGACGACTTCCTGCGGCGCCAGCCGCCGAGCGCGTAGCCCATGTGCAGCATGTGCGGCGCCATCGGCCAGGGCCAGGCCTGGGAGCAGCAGGGCCAGGCCGGCGACGACGCGCGCTGGCGGCTGCGCCGCGAAGCTGCCGCCACCGCGGCGGAGCTCACGGCACTGTTGTCGCCGCGGCGGATCAAGGTCACGGCCAGTGCGGATTTCGGTTTCGTCGTGGCGTTTCCGACCGGCGGCACGGAGATGGTCGTCGGCCTGGCGCAACTCTGGCACTTGCTGGAGCGGCGCGGGATCGAGATTCCCGATCCGCTGATTGCATGAACGATTCGTCGGCCCTGATCCCGGTCCACGTGCTGACCGGTTTCCTCGGCAGCGGCAAGACGACCTTGCTGAATCACGCGCTGCTGGCCGGTTTCGGTGCCGATACGGCGGTGATCGTCAACGAGTTCGGCGCTGTCGGACTTGACCAGCTGTTCGTGCAGGCGCGCTCCCAGGAAACCATCGTGTTGAAGAGCGGCTGCGTGTGCTGCACGGTGCGGTCGGATCTCGTCACGACACTGATGCAACTGGTGGCGGCGCGCGGTGCGGCGCCGCCCTTGCGGCGCATCCTGATCGAGACCTCGGGCATTTCCGATCCGCTGCCGATCCTGCAGACCCTCCGCTCGGACTTCAACCTGCGCACCCGCTTTCGGGTCGGCAGCGTCGTGTGCACGGTGGGCGCCGCGGATGGGACGCCGTGGGAGCAGAGAGCCGAAGGCCTCGCCCAGGTCACCGCGGCCGACGCCATCGTGATCACCAAGCGCGACCTCGTCGACGACGGGACGACCCGGGCGGTGCAATCGGCGGTCGCCGGGCTCAATCCACTCGCCCACATCGTGCCGGCCCCGCGGCTGGTCGGCTGGCTCGAGCAGGAAGAGACGCGCGGCGAAGGCTCGCAGCGCGTGCTGCAGCTGCCCCTGTTGCGGCGGACCCTGCGGGCCCGGCCCCACGGCATTCGCACCGTGGTCATTCGCGCGGCAGCGCCCGTGTCGTGGCCGCAGTTCGCCATCTGGCTCACCCGGCTCGTGTTCGTGCACGGGGACAGGATCCTGCGAACCAAGGGCGTGCTCTTCGACCAGGAGCGCCAGCTCTGGATCGGCGTGCACGGCGTGCGGCGCTTCTTCCATCCTCCCGTTCACCTGGCACTGGATGCGCCGCCCGACTGTGGCGCCTGCCTCGTGTTCATCACCGTGCGCCTCGATCCGGCGCTGATCGAGAGTTCATACCGGCGGTTGGTGCACGACAACTCGCTGGCGCCGGAATTGCTGCGGTAGTAGCGGCCTGGCGCCTGTCTGCCCACCGGTTCAACGTTCAAGGAAGCAGGTTCATGCAGTCATTCGTCTTCAGCAAGTTGTTTTGCCGGCTCCTGCTCGTCGTGCTGGCGCTGTCGCTGCCGGGCGCGGCATTCGCGCAAGCCTGGCCAGCCCACCCGATCCGCATGGTGGTGCCCTTTTCGGCAGGGGCAGGCGTGACCGACATCATGGCGCGCCTGGTTGCCAAACACCTGAGTGACAGCCTCGGGCAGCCGGTGGTGATCGACAACCGGCCCGGGGCCGGGGGAATCGCGGGGACGGACGCCGTCGCGAAAGCCGCCCCCGACGGCTATACCTTCCTGGTGTCGAATGTGGCGCACACGGTGGACCCGTACCTGTATTCCAGGCTGCCGTTCGATCCGGTGGCCGACTTCATTCCCGTGACCATGATCAACTCCGCACCGCTACTGCTGGTGGTGCATCCGTCGGTCCCGGTGACTTCGGTGAAGGAACTGGTCGCCTACGCGAAGACGCATCCGGGCAAGCTGAACTATGGATCCGGCGGCGTGGGCACCACGCCGCACCTCGCCGGCGAGCTGTTCAAGTCGCTCTCCGGCATCGATGCCGTGCACGTGCCGTACAAGGGCGGTGCGCCCGCGCTCAACGACCTCATGGCCGGCCAGCTGACGTACATGATCGAGAACGTACCGGGCACGATGCCGTTCGTGAAGGCCGGCAGGCTGCGCGCGCTCGCCATCACCAGCGCGCAGCGCTCGCCGCTCGTCCCCGCGCTGCCGACGATGGCCGAGGCCGGTGTGCCCGGCTACGAGGTGATCGGCTGGAACGCCATCTTTGCCGTGAAGGGAACGCCGCCGGCAATCGTGGCGCGGCTGCAAACCGAGGTGGCCAGGATCCTGCGCCTGCCGGAGGTGCGCCAGCAGATGGCCGCGCTCGGGGCGGAACCGATCGGCAACACCCCGGAGGAGTTCAGCGCGTTTCTCAAGACCGAGACGGCGCGCTGGGGCAAGGTCATCAAGGAAAAGGGAATTCGGGCCGACTGATGGACGATCTACAACAGACAGGCGTTACCCGGGCAATCGCGCGCTTTGCCGTCGAGTCGCGCTGGCAGTCGATTCCCGCGGCGGTCAGGCACGAAGCCAAGCGCGCGCTGCTCAATTGGGCGGGCTGCGCGCTCGGCGGCTGCCGCGACGAGAGCGTGGATACCGCGCTGGCGGTGCTCTCGGAATGTTCCGGGCGCCCGCAGGCGACGCTGTTCGGGCGCGACGAGCGCACGGACATCCTGAGCGCCGCGGCGCTCAACGGCCTGAGCTCCAACATCCTCGACTTCGACGATACGCATCTGCGCACGGTGATCCATCCCACCGTGCCGGTCGCGGCCGCCCTGTGCGCCTTGGCCGAGCGCGTGCCCGTGACGGGCGCGCAACTGCTGCATGCATTCATCCTCGGCGTCGAAGTCGAGTGCCGCATCGGCAATGCGATCTCGCCGGAGCATTACGACGCGGGTTGGCACATCACGGCGACCTGCGGAGTTTTCGGTGCGGCGGCGGCGTGTGCCAAGCTGCTCGGGCTCGACCCGCAGAGGACGGCATGGGCGCTCGGCATCGCCGCGAACCAGGCAGCGGGCACCACCGGCGCGCACGGCAGCATGACCAAGTCGTGGAACATGGCGAGCGCGGCGCGCAACGGCCTGCTGGCCGCGCTGCTGGCCGCCAGGGGTTTCACCAGCACCGAGCAGGGCCTCGAAGGCGAGCGCGGCTTCACGCGGGTGCTGGCGCAGCGCCGCGACCTCGACGAGATCACGCGCGGGCTGGGCGCAAGCTGGGAACTGGCGCGCAACACCTACAAGCCATATCCGTGCGGCATCGTCGCGCATCCGGTCATCGACGGTTGCCTGGCGCTGCGCGGTGAAGACCGGGTGGCCGCCGATTCCATCGAACGCATCGAATTGCGTGTGCATCCGCTGGTGCGGATGCTGATGGGGAACGCGGTGCCGACCAGCGGACTGGAAGCCAAGCTTTCGGTGCAGCACTGCGCGGCCGCGGCATTCCTTCATGGCCAGGTCGGCGTGCGCGAGTTCACGGACGCGTGCGTCAACGATCCCGCCGTCGCCGCGTTGCGGGCCCGCGTGATCCTCGCCGAAGACGCGGCCATGCCCAAGGAGGCAGCAGGCGTCGCCGTACGCTTGCAGGACGGCTCGGCGTTGGAGCGGTATGTGCCGCACGCGACCGGGAGCCTGGAGCGGCCCATGAGCGATGCAGCGCTCGCCCGCAAATTCCACGTGCTGGCCGAGTGGGGCTGGCCGCAATGCGACGCATCCGCGTTCCTCGCACTTGCGTGGTCGCTCGACGATCTCACCGATGCCGGCGAGTTCGTGCGCGCGGCCGCGCCGCATCCTTAGCCAACCAGGAAAGAGTTCCGATGAACCCGTCCGCCGTCCGCAAACTGCTTTGCCGCCTCCTGCTCGCCCTGCTGGCGCTGCCGCTGCCAGGCGTGGTCTTCGCGCAAGCCTGGCCGAATCGCGCGATCCGCATGGTGGTGCCCTTTTCGGCGGGCAGCGGCGGGACCGACCTGATGGCGCGCCTCATCGAACAACGCCTGAGCGCGAGCCTCGGCCAGCGCATCGTGATCGACAACCGCCCGGGAGCCGGAGGCGTGCCCGCCACGGACATGGTGGCGAAAGCGGCCCCCGACGGCTATACGCTCCTGATGACCAACGTCTCGCTCGCGGCGAACCCCTATCTGTATCCGAAGCTGCCCTTCGATCCGCTGAAGGATCTCGCGCCTGTGACCATGATCAACTCCGCACCGCTGCTGCTGGTGGTGCATCCGTCGGTCCCCGTGGCTTCGGTGAAGGAACTGCTCGCCTATGCGAAGTCGCATCCCGGCAAGCTCAACTACGGTTCGGGCGGTGTGGGCAGCACGCCGCACCTCGCCAGCGAGCTGTTCAAGTCGCTCTCCGGAAACGACGCCGTGCACGTGCCGTACAAGGGCGGCGCGCCCGCGCTCAACGATCTCGTGGGCGGGCAGTTGTCCTTCATGATCGAGAACATGGCCGGCACGATGCCGTTCGTGAAGGCCGGCAAGCTGCGGGCGCTCGCCATCACCAGCGCGCAGCGCTCGCCGCTCGCCCCCGAGCTGCCGACGATGGGCGAGGCGGGCGTGCCCGGTTACGAGGTGATCGGCTGGAACGGGATCGTGGCCCCGAGAGGAACGCCGCCGGAGATCGTGGCGCGGCTGCAAACCGAGGTGGCCAGGATCCTGCGCCTGCCGGAGGTGCGGCAGCAGATGGCCGCGCTCGGGGCGGAGCCGGTCGGCAACACCCCGGAGGAATTCGGCGCGTTCATCAAGGCCGAGATGGTTCGCTGGGGCACGGTCATCAAGGAAAAAGGCATTCGGGCCGAGTGACGCGCGCTATCCACGCGCCGCATGAAAAAAACGACTTTCGGTTCAAAAGGAACGCACATGGCCCGGGAAATTGAAGAGCTCGCTCGCTTCGTCGCCGAAACGACGCTGGAGCAGGTGCCGCTGGAAGTGCAGCGGTATGCGAAGCTGGTCGTGCTGGACACGATCGGTGTCATCCTCGCAGGCGCAAGCCGGCCCGAGGTGCGGGGGCTGCGCGAGCGCCTGAACGCGACCGCGGGGACCGGCGCCACCGTGTTCGCGCCCGGTTGGCCGGCGGGCGACCCCCGCACCGCCGCCATGTTGAATGGCATCGCCGGCCGGTCCATCGAGCTGGGCGAGGGCAACCGCTATGTTTCCTACCAGGGCGCCATGCAGATCCTGCCCGGCCTCCTGAGCGTCGGCGAGTGGGAGCGCCGGTCAGGCCGGGAGATCCTCTCGGCCTTGATCCTTGGGTATGACGCCGGCGCGCGCCTCGGCGCGGCGATGAAGACCCGGCCGCTCGCCCACCAGAACGGCCAGGCTGCGCTGTTGGGCGCGGCCGCGGCGGGATCGCGCTTGCGGGCGCTGGACGCCGCCGACACGAGCCGGGCGATGCGCATCGCCGCCACGCTGGTCCTGACCCCGAGCTACAACAATGCCGTAGCCGGCGCGACCACGCTGAACGTGGCAGGCGGCATGAGCGGCTTCGTGCTCGGGCTCGCACCCGATCTGGCGCTGGCGGGCTTTACGGCGCAGGACGACGCGATCGAGGAAGCGCTCAGCAGCCTGGTCGGCGACGGCTTCGCGCCGGCCGGCGTGCTGGAGCAGCTCGGCATCCGCTGGGAGATCACGCGCAACTGGCTGCGCCTGCGGGCCTGCTGCAATCCGATCTATGCGGCGCTCGATGCGCTCGAGGAAGCCATTGCGGCGCTGGGCGCGAAAGGCGAAGACATCGAGCGCATCGACATCGCCACATTCGAGTTCGCAGCGGTCATGCGCAACCCCGACCCGCCGAACTATTTCGCCTCGAAATACTCGCTGCCCCATGTGGCCGCCTGCCTGGCCGTGCGAGGGAGCGCCGGCCATGAGGCGGTCGACGACTCGGCGCTGCAGGACCCGGAGATCGCCGCGCTGCGCCACCGCATACACGTCAGCGCGGACCCGGCATTGACGGCGAGGGTTCCGGCCTCGAAGCCGGCCCGCGTCACGGTCAGCCTGAAGGACGGGCGGCAGGCCACGCGCAGCTGCGACAGTCCGAGAGGCGATTGCCTCAACCCGTACGACGCGTCGGAGATCCGCCAGAAGTTTCGCCAGCTCGCATCCACGGCACTCACGTCGCGAGGCCTGGACGAAGTCGAACGCGCGATCGACAGACTGGAGCATTGGACGAGCGCGTCCGAGCTGGTCGACCTGCTGCGTCGCCACTCCCGCGCGGATTGGAAAAGCCCGATCGCTCCCGGGTCTTGAGCGGGTGAACGAGCTGAGGTTCGCGACAGTCACGCCGCAGCGTCGCATACGCTACGAGTCCGAGCACCGGCAGCTGGTGCAGGCCATCAAGCGGCGCGATGCCGGCGGCGCCCGCGAGATGACGATAGCCCACCTGTTGGGCGTGAAGCGCAATCTGCTGGCGCGGTGAGCGGGCATCGTGAATCTGAACGAATTCGTCACCTTCGTGGGCATAGCGGAAGCCGGCAGCTTCTCGCAGGCCGCGGAACGGCTCGGCATCTCCAAGGCACTCGCGACCAAGCACGTCGCCGAACTCGAGCATTCGCTGGGCGTGAAGCTGCTGCACCGGAACACGCGCCGCATTGGGCTCACGCCCGCGGGCGAGATGTTCCTTGAACGCTGCAAGCAATTGCTCGTGCAGGCCGAAGCAGCGGTCCATGACCTGGAGCAATTCCGCAGTTCGCCCGTGGGCCACGTGAAGGTCAGTTCCGCCATCGCCTTCGGCCGCATCCACCTGGTGCCCCTGATCGCGCGCTTCCTGCAGGCGCAGCCCGGCGTCACGGTGGAACTGCACCTGACCGACCGCTTCGCCGACCTGGTCACCAGCGGGCAGGACGTGGTGATCCGCACCGCCGACGAGCCGCGGCTGCTGTCTCTGGTCGCGCGTTCGCTGGCGCCATGGCGCTGGATCCTTTGCGCCGCACCCTCGTACCTGGAGCGGCACGGCCAGCCGCAGGCACCGCGCGAGCTCCCCGGGCACAACTGCCTCCTTTACTCCAGCAACGCGGACGGCGTCTGGCACTTCAGCGGCGCCGAGCACGATGAGTCCGTGCGCGTGCGCGGCAACTACAAGGCGAACAACGCCGACGGCGTCCTGCAGGCCACCCTGCAAGGCCTGGGCATCGCGGCCATCAGCACGATGGCGGCGGGCGACGAGGTTCGTGCCGGCCGGCTGGTGCGGCTGCTGCCGCAATGGCAGCTTCCGCACAGCATCCTTTATGCCTCGCACCTGCCGAATCCGACGATGCCGCTGTGCGTGCGCACCTTCATCCAGTTCCTCCAGCGCGAGCTGGGCGCGTCCCCGTACTGGGACCGGGACCTCGGGTTTTCATGAAGGCCCGTGCGCGGTGAACAGTCTGTTCACGCCGGATGCGTTGCCAAGCCCCTACCCACTGATCCACATTCATACCGTCCCCGTGCTTTGTAGGAACGAACGCCCCATGAGCCTGTCCTTGACCCGGCGCCGCCTGCTTGCGGCGCCCGCTGTCCTTTGCCTCGGCCCGCTGCTGGCCCAGGCCGCTGACTATCCAACCCGGCCCCTGCGCATCATCGTCCCGTATTCCGCCGGCGGCTCATCCGATGCGCCGATGCGGGCGATCGCGGAGCAGTTGAGCCGGCAACTCGGCCAAGCCTTCATTGTCGAGAACAAACCCGGCCAGGGCGGCATGATCGGCGCCGAGTACGTGGCGCATTCGGCGCCGGACGGCTATACGCTGCTGCTGGGGTCCAATCCCCAGACCATAAGCGCTTCGCTTTACAGCCGTCTCACCTTCGATCCGGTAGAGGACTTCGCACCGATCTCGCTGTTCGACCGCGAGCCGAGCGTGCTGGTGGTGCATCCAAGTTTCCCTGCCCGCAACCTGCAGGAGTTCATTGCGTACGTGAAGGCACATCCCGGCAAGATCAACTATGCGTCTTCCGGCAATGGCAGCGCGCAGCATCTCTTCACCGCGCAATTCCTGGCGGAAGCGGATCTCAAGATGGCGCATGTGCCCTATCGCGGCAGCGCGCAAGCGGTGACAGACGTGATCGGCGGGCAAGTTCCCGTGGCGATGCCGGGACTCGCGGCAATGGTGGCCCACATCCAGGGCGGGCGCCTGCGCGCGCTGGCCACCAGCGGGGGCAAGCGTTCGCCGCTGCTGCCGGAGGTGCCCACCTTTGCCGAGTCCGGGTATCCGGGGGCCACGGCGTATGTCTGGAACGGGTTGCTGGCCCCGAAGGGGACACCCCCCGAAGTGATTGACCGATTGGGCAAGGAGCTGAAGACGGCGCTGGCAGCGCCCCCGGTGAAGGCCTTCATGGACAAGGCCGCCGTGGAAGTCATCACGGACACGCCCGCGGCCTTCCTCGCCTTCCTGCGCGAGGAGAAGCAGCGCTCGGCCAGGGTCATCAAGGAAGCCGGGCTGCACATCGACTGAGCGAAAGAGAAGCATGAGCATCGATCGAATCGGGACGCGCGCCTACGGCACGGGCGACGTCGTTCACACCCCCTACGTGCGCGCCGGCAAATGGGTGTTCGGTACCGGCCTGCGCGCCACGCGCGCCGACGGCCTGCTGGATCCCGAAGTCGCCCTCGAGGGCCGCCCGCTCGGAGCCGCGCCCAAGGCGCAGCGCGAGGCCGCGGCCATCTTCGCCGGCATGGCGAGCAATCTGGAACAGGCGGGCAGCGACATCCGCCGCGTCGCGCGTCTCGACCAGTACTACCCCGACGCGGAATACGTCGACCCCTATCACGTGGCGCGCAAGAAGGCGTTGGCAGGCCAGGTAGCACCGAGCACCTCGGTCATTGTGCGCAGGCTGCTGAACCTGGATGCATCCATGGACGTGCAGGTGCTCGCCGCAACGCACGCCAGCGGCTACCAGGTCGAGCGGCCGCACCAGGGCGGGCTGAATGCACCCGCCACCTCCGGTTACGCGCCGTGCGTGCGCGTGGGTGACATGATCTTCGTGGCCGGCCAGCTCGCACGCGACGGCAGCGGCAACATCGCCCCCGAGGCGCAGGTGCCTGCTGGCCAGCTGTGGAACGGCACCCGCATCAAGTTGGAAACGGAGTACCTGGTCAGGCGGCGCCTGGTCCCTGCCCTGGAGGCAGCGGGTAGCCATCTCGAACTGGTGCTGAAGGCACAGGTGTACCTCAGTCATTCGGCCGACCTGCCCGCGTTCTGGCAGACGTGGTCCGCCGCATTCGGCGGCCGCGTGCCGCCCACGACGGTGGTGCCCGTCGATCACCCTGGTTTCGGGACCAGCGCGGCGACCGTGGAGATCAACATCGTCGCTGCCCACGAAAGCGCCGCGAGCGGCGTACGGGACATCCGCTGCGACGTCGAACTCATGGCGAAAGACATGATCCCGGCGCGAGCCTTCGATGGCGTGCTCTTCGTAGCGGGCCTGATGGGCATCGAGAACGGCGGGGTAGTCGCAGCAAGCGTGCCGCATGCCAGCGCACCGTTCTTCCAGGATCCGGCGCAGGAGCAGTTCGCAGATGCGCTGGGCAAAGCGCGCACGATCTTCGCGGCGGCCGGCTCGGATCTCACCCAGGTTACCCGGGCCCTGCAGTTCCATGCCGACCTGGAGGACTTCCGCAGCTGCTATCTGGCATGGGACGCGGAGTCGCGCAGTGCCGGGATTCCCTTCAGCGCCATCGAGGTGGCACGGGACCTCTTTGCGCCCGGTGCGCGCGTGATCCTGGACCTGTGGGGCTCGGTCGCCTGAACAACCGCAGCCGCCCTCAGGGCCTGCCTCGTTGCTTTGCAAGCGACGAGGCAGGCGCCGGTCGGGCAGCTAGCGATAGACCTGCGCCGGCGCGCCGAGAAATGCATGCAGGATGTGGTAGACCCTTCGGTAGTTCTTCTGCTGGAAGCTTGCGTGCGCGATGCCCGCCATCACCGCGAACTGCTTGTCGGCGTTCGGCAGCCGCTGGAAGAACTGCAGGAGGTCTTCGACGCTCGCGATGCCGTCGTATTCGCCGCGCATGACCATCGTCGGCATGTCGAGCTTGAACGGATCCACCAGCGGCAGATTCGAGCACATGTCCACATACGTGCCCGTGGGCATGGAGCTGTCCAGCGTCAGGATGGCAGCCGCGAACGCCTCGACGGCGCGGTCCTCGGCAGTGCCGGGATGGTCGCGGTTGAAGATGCTGTGTACGAAAGCCTGGTCGATCGGACGACGATGGCTGCCCGTCCACTCCGCCATCCGTTCGCGCCGCTTGGCGAGCGTCGGGCTGCCTTCGCCGGTCCACACGAAGGCATCAAGCGCCAGCCGCTCAACTCGCCGTGGATGCTGCTGCGCGAAGAGGGCTGCCTTGAGCGCACCCGAAGAAATTCCGTACACCATCAGCTTCGGCGACCGGGCGCGTTTCAGGATGTACTCCGAGACAGCGGCGAGATCGTCGGCGCCGTTGCCGATGTCGAAGTTGACCGGGCGATGCTTGCTCGAGCGGCCGTAGCCCTCGTTGTCGCTGCACCAGGTGTCGAAGCCCCGCGCGCGGAACCAGTCCATCGCCGAAGAGTCCGGCCGCCCGACCACGCTGAGGTCGAAGGTCGGCTGCGAAGCCATCGACGAGCCGTGCACGAACAGAATGGTGCCGGCAAACGGCACGTCGGCGGCGGCCGGCTTGTGCCACAGGAACAGGTCGACCTCCCCGTTCAGGCGGGTGGTCCAGTGCTCTTCGCCGTCGCTCCAGCGTACGTCGAAACCCGGCGCGCCGGAGCTGTGGTCGCTTGGCATATCACGTCCTCCTCAATGTCGTGGTGGAGGACGATCATGCTGTGTGCGCACTGGGCGCCGCAATGTGAATCCGTGAACAGTGAGTTTCCCGGCAGTCGTGTTCGTCGTCGACGACGATGTTGAGCGCCATGTACAGCCATGCGTGGGCCAGCGCCTGCGCCGCCGCCGTCCAGGGCCTCTAGGGTCTGCGGTCGCCACGAAGGCTCGCCAATAACGTTGCCGAGGATTCGCCTGGATGTCCGTGGCTGCTTCGCGTTCCCGCTGCGGCCTCTGAGCTGTGTTGCTGCGGGCGGCCTCCTTTCGCTGGATGAATGACGTGCTCTCACTGCGCGAAGGAACTGCGCACAGTCAAGCAGCGCATCACCAAGCTCGGAAAGCTGATGAACGCTGCAGAAGACGCGCAACTCAAGGTGCTGCTGGAACGCGCCTGTGCGGTGATGCAGACACACAACAAGAGCAAGACGCCGCGGCAAGACCACGCCCATGGCGATCTATGAATTCAAGGAGCAGCCCATTGCGCAACTTCGCCAATACTGCGAAGCGCGGGCGAAAGGGAAGAAGCCGGCTGGCACCTTCAAGCAAGTGGCGCGCGCAGCACGAACCGGCTTTAACCCGCAGGCCGGCACGAAGATCAAGATCGCTGCCTCCAAGGTGCCGAAGTTCACCCCAGGCACCGCGTTCAAGGCTGCCGTCGACGCCAAGTTCGCGAAGCGCAAGGCCGACAAGGCTGCCGCAGCGCCGAAGAATGCGGTGAAGAAGCCCGTGGGGAAGAAGGCCACGAAGCCTGCGCTACATAAGGCGGCCTAGCACTATCGGAATTCGCGATGCCCCCATCCCTGATCCGGCTAGGTCGCATCAGCCGCCGTTGATAGAGTGCTCCCGACTGCACCTCGCAGCCGCGGAACACCGTCGAAAGCTACGATGAAGTCTCGATTGAACCGATTGGCATGGATGGCCCTGGCGTGCGCGGCGACGCTCGCGACGTGGACCGGCGCGGCCGGCGCCCAGGAGAGCGCGCAAAGCTACCCGAGCAAGCCGATCCGCATCATCGTCACCTTCCCCGCGGGCGGGCCGACGGACATCGTCGCACGCGCGATCGGGCAAAAGCTGCAAGAGGCCTGGGGCCAACCGGTCATCATCGACAACCGGGCCGGCGCCGGCGGCAACATCGGCATGGCGGTCGCCGCGAAGTCGCCGCCGGACGGCTATACCTTGGTGCTGAGCAGCTTCGGGCCCGTCTCCATCAGCCCGTTCGTGTATTCCAAGCTCTCGTACGACCCCATCAAGGATCTGGCGCCGATCACGCTGGCCACCACGAGCTCGTTCTTCCTGGTGGTCAATCCCGAGGTGCCGGCCAACTCCCTGAAGGAATTCGTCGCCTTCGCGAAGGCGCGTCCGGGGCGCGTGACCCTGGCGTCCTCGGGCATCGCCACCCCCAGCCACCTCGCCGCGATGCTCTTCCAGTCGGTGGCGGGAGTCAGCGTGACGCATGTCCCCTACAAGGGCGGCGCCGAATCCATTCCCGCCGTGGTCTCCGGCCAGGTGCAAGGCGCGCTGGAAAACGGGGCCGCCGTCCTGCCGCAGGTCAAGGCCGGCAAGCTGCGAGCGCTGGTCGTCGCCAGTTCGCAAAGATCGCCGCTGATGCCCGACGTCCCGAGCGCCAAGGAACTGGGCCTGCCCGGGCTGGAAGTTGGTTCCTGGTATGGCTTCCACGCGCCGGCGGGAACCCCGCAAGCGATCATCGCCAAGCTGAACGCCGAAATGGTCAAGGCCCTGCGGAGTCCCGACTTGCGCAAGCGTTTCGCCGAGATCAGCGCCGAGCCTGTCGGCGATACGCCCGCGGAATTCAGCGCGTTCATCGAAGCGGACGCCAGGAAGTGGGGCAAGCTGATTCAGGCCGCCGGCCTCAAGGTGGAGTAAGGCCGCAAGGGATCATCCACTGCGTCAACTCGCGCATGTGGGCGATCTCGCCGAACGACTGCACGGCCTGGTACAGGGATTCCATCCGCGCGGGGCCCAGGGGCTGGCGCAGGCAAGCCTCGAACTTGGCCTTGTGCAGTGCCGGCGGCAAGGGCACGCCGGCCTCGTGCCCCACCGGCCGCCCCTGGGCCGCGAAGATACTCCGCCCGTCGTCGAGAACCACCGTGACTTCGGCGTGGAAATCGCCGGCGCGGCGCAGCGTCTCGGCGTCCAGCGGCTGCACCTCGACCAGCGACATGATCCGCCGGGTCTCCGGGTCGCGTTCGCTGCCTTCCTCGAAATGCCGCAGGTCCACGGCGCGGTCCTTCAACGCCCGTGCCAGCACGTACTGGACGCTGAGCTTCGCATCGAGGGCGCTGCGCGGATCGGGCCGGTCGGTGTGCTCGAGGCGGCGTGACGAGACGCGGGCCTGCACCCGTGCCACGCTGCCCGCATCGACATCGTGCCGGCGAACCAGGTCCAGCATGGCATCGACGACTGCCTGCGTGCTGAGGCAGCACGGATATTGCTTGACGGCGATGCCCGGCATCTCGATCTCCCAGGGCGTGCCCCACTTTTCGAGAATGCGGCCGACGTCGTAGCAGCCCGGGCCGTTGAAGACTTCCAGGAAGCCCTGGTGGCGCTCGAGCGCGTCGGCGTTGCCGGTGAAACCCTCAGCCGCGAGCCGGGCTGCCAGCAGGCCGTTGCGCGAGCAGTGGCCCACGTGCATCGGCTTGGCCATCGAGCCCAGGTTGGACTTCACTCCGGAAGACAGCGATGCGCACAGCGCGAGCGCGTGCGTGGTCTGCTCGACACCGAGTCCCATCAGCCGCGCGCATGCGGCCGCCGCACCGAAGACGCCGAGGGTCGCCGTCGGGTGCCAGCCCTTTTCGTAATGGTGGAAGTTGACGCCACGGGCCAGGCAGGTCTCGAGTTCGAAGCCGGCGACATAGGCCGTCAGAACCTCACGGCCGCCGGACCCCAGTTCCTCGGCAAGCGCGAGCAGCGCCGGCAGGATGGGCGACGACGGATGCCCGCCCAGGTTGTCGGTGCAGTCGTCGAAGTCGAGGACGTTGGCGGCTACGCCGTTGACGAAGGCCGCATCGAGGCTGGGGACTCGCTCGCTGGTGCCCCACACCAGCGCCGGCCCGGGGCCGGATTGCAGCACACGCCGGGCAATGGCCGCGGCCTCGTCGGCAGCCCCGGCGATGCCGACGGCCAGAGTATCGAGCAGCCCGATCCTGGCATAGCCGTGGACAGCGGGCGTCAGTTGCTCGTGGACCGTCCCGACGACGCGTGTCGCGAGTTGCCGTGCAAGTGTCATCGCCCCGCCCCCTCTTCCATGTCCGTCCGTGTTCGCTGCGTCGGCTGCAACACCGCCTCAGCGGCCCGCCGACAGGCGCTGCGCCAGCGCCGCGCCGGTCGCCCTGGTGCCGAGCCGGCCGCCGGCATCGGCGGTGCACTCGCCGCTTTCGATGGCGCCGGCCACGCCCAAGGAGATCGCCTGCGCGGCGGCAACGAAATCGGCGTTGCCGGACTTGGCGCCAAACCATTCCAGCAACATCCCGGCGGAGAGCACGAGCGAGAACGGGTTGGCCACATCGCGGCCGGCGATATCCGGCGCCGAGCCGTGCGCCGCCTGGCCCATGGCATGGTCGAGGCCGAGGTTCAGCGAGCCGCCCATCCCGAGGCTGCCCGAGATCTCTGCCGTGAGGTCCGACAGGATATCGCCGAACATATTGGTGGTGACTATCACGTCGAAGCGCTTCGGATCGCGGACCACGTGCGCCATCATGGCGTCGACGATGAATTCGTCGACGCGGACCTCCGGAAATTCCTTGGCGACGGCGCGGCAGATGTCGAGGAACATGCCGTCCCCGATCTTCAGCACGTTGGCCTTGTGGACCACGCTCAGGTGCCGCCTGCGCGTCATCGCGAGGGCGAACGCCGCGCGTGCAATGCGCTCGCAGCAATGTCGCGTGATGCGGCGCAGGGAGATCACGACATCGCGCGTGACCAGAATCTCGCTGCTGCCCGATTCGACGTTCCGGTCGGCATAGAAGCCTTCGGTGTTCTCGCGGACGACGACAAGGTCCATGGCGCCCAGCTTGGCCGGCATGCCGGCGTAGGTCCGCGCCGGCCGGATGTTGGCGAACAGGTCGAGTTCCTTGCGGAAGAACTTGGAGGGGTTGATCTCGCCGCGGCTCTCGTCCTTGAACTCGAAAGTCGACATCGGCCCGAGCATCAGGCCGTCGGCGGCGCTCACGCGCTCGAGCAACTCGGGAGTGACGGTAGCCCCATGGCGCGCCAGGCTGGCATGGCCCGCGATCTCGTCAACCAGTTCGAGTTTCAGCGAATAACGCTTCGACGCCGCGCGGAGAACCTCGACGGTCGCGGCCATGGTCTCGGCACCGATGCCGTCGCCGGGGATGACTACGATTTTCATCTTTGTGTCCTGTCATGGGTGCTGGAGCCGCCAAGGGCTGCGGCGGCCGGTGCGAATGGCGAGCGATGCAGCGCGGCTTCGATGCGCCCGGCAGCGGACAGCAGTCGCCGATCGCTTCCGGCCGCGGCGACCAGTTGCACGCCGACGGGCAGGCGCGAAGCCGCGCCAAGCGCAACGGGTAGTGCCAGGCAGGGCGCATGCATCGCCGTCCAGCCGCGGTTGAACACCGAGTTGCCGGTCCCCTGCTCCAGCCGGGGCGCTGCCCCCGGAGCACTGAAGGTGACGATGCAGTCGAACGGCTTGACGACCTGCTCGAAGGCCGCCCTGCAGCTGGCGACCGTCTGCAAGGCCTCGTGGTAGGCCACTGCCGGGGTCGCAAGGCCAACCTCGATCAGCTCGATGAGCGCGGCACTGAGCTGGTCGCGGTGCCGCTCGAACTCGACGCGCAGGGAGCGCGCCGCCTCGCAGGCCATGATCGACCGGCTGGCGGCGCCGAGCCCGTCGAACAGGTTTGACGGCAGGTCCAGCATCTCGACGCTGGCGCCGCTCTGGCGAAGGGCTGCGCCCGCCGCCGCGAAGGCTTCGGTCGCTTCAGCGTCGGCCGCGCTTGCATCGGGGCCGGCGACGAAGGCGACGCGCAAAGGGCCGGGCGCCCTCTTCCCGGCAACTTCGCCGCGGCTTCCCGCGAGCGCCTCGAAGAGCAGGGCCACGTCGCCGACCGTACGGGCGTGCAGGCCCAAGGTGTCCTGCGACGGCGCAAGCGGCTTGACACCGTCCAGGGCCAGCACGCCGAAGCTGGGTTTGAAGCCCACGATGCCGCAGTACGCCGCCGGACGAATCGTCGAACCGCCGGTTTGCGTGCTCACGGCCAGCGGCACGTGCCCGTCGGCCACTGCCGCCGCCGAGCCGCTCGAGGATCCGCCCGGCGTGTGTCCGGGGTGATGCGGGTTGACGGTCGGCGGCGGCGAGGCGAACGCGAATTCCGCGGTCGTGGTCTTGCCCATCACCACGGCGCCCGCAGCCCGCAGTCGGGCCACCACGGCAGCGTCGCGGCGCGGCCTATGCTGGCCATAGATCGGGGAGCCGTAAGCGGTCGGCATGTCGGCGGTGTCAACGATGTCCTTCACGCCGACCGGAATGCCCTGCAGCGGCAGGATCGCGGCCCCGGGCCGCAGTGCCCGCACCTGCTCCAGCACGGCCTCGGGCT
Organism: Ramlibacter sp.; assembly: GCF_028291745.1. GTDB lineage: Bacteria > Pseudomonadota > Gammaproteobacteria > Burkholderiales > Burkholderiaceae_C > Ramlibacter. Next base: position 40,569 of record NZ_JAQGNQ010000023.1, read on the forward strand.
CGTGCCAGGCCCACGCCCGCAGCTTGGGTTCGCGTTCGGCCAGGCGATCGAGATGGGCTCGGGCCAGGGTCTCGGGGTCGAGGACGCCGGAGCGCACTGCTGCCAGCAGATCGGCCGCCGACTGCCGCCAGATCGGCAATTCAGCGGCCACTGCGTGCCGGATCGAGGTCCGCATAACCGACGCTCCCGGGAACCGTCCCTGGCGGCAGCGATTCGATGTGCCGCAGGATGTCAGCCGGCCGCGCGAACCAGACCTGGTCGCGATGCGCGCAGATGTGCTCGATCACACGCCGGAACTGGCGCATCCGGTGCGGCTGGCCGACGATGAAGCTGTGCATCACCACGCTCATGACCAGCGGCCTGTGCCGCGAGCCGGCGAGCAGCTCGTCGAACTGGTCGATCAGGTTGTCGCACCAGAGCTGCGACGGAGTCCTGCGCGTCACGACCTCCAGCGAATCGTTGAGATCGTGCGCGTACGGAATGGACAGGATCGGCCCATGCTTGGTGCGAAACCAGACCGGCTGGTCGTCCAGCGGCCAGTCCATCATGTAGCGAAAACCGGCGGCCCTGAGAAGATCGAGCGAATCGGCGGTCTGGGACAGGTAGGGTGCCAGCCAGCCGGTGGGGCCCTGCCCTTCGTGCCGCGCGATTGCGGCGAACACCTCCTCGATGCAGGCCCTCTCCTGCTCCTGGCTCATGTCGGTCTGGCGTTCGCTGTTGGTGCGGCCATGGCCGACCACCTCGTCGCCACGCCGGCGGAAGGCGGCGATCAGCTGCGGGCAGTAGTCGTACAGCGCCGTGTTCGCCAGCAGCGCGCACGGCAGCCCATATTCTTCCGCCAGTTCGAGCACGCGCCAGGCGCCGACGCGATTGCCGTAGTCCCGCCAGGCATAGCTGCGGACGTTAGGCTGCGCAGCGGAAACGCCGTAGTCGTTGCCTATGCCTTCGCCGAAGGCGAAATGCTCGACGTTCAGCGGAAAGGTCACGGCCAGGCGCTTGCCGCCGGGAAAGTCGTAGACCGGTCGGTCCAGGATCGCCGAGTAGTCGTAGCGGCCGTGCGTCTTCAGTGCCATGGTCGTCCCCTCACAGTGCTTTCACAGGTCGACCGTCCCGGAAAACGCCTCGAACGCCCCGGGCGCTTCGAGGTCCAGGCAAACGTCGCGCAAGGCCGACGACTTTTCCTCGCTCCATACCGAGCGGGCGAGCGTCATGAACTTGGCTGCCAGGTCTTCCTGCCGGTGCGGCTTGGAGGCTTCGCCCTTGGTGACGTCGCAGCGGCCGGTCAGGACCGTGCCGTCGCGCAGCGTCATCGTCAGGTCGCAGCGTTGCAGGCCGGGATAGAGCGCGTTGTAGGCCTCGTTTTCCACCACGAAGACGCGCCTGGCGAGTTGTTGCACCTGCGCATCGGCGACCGCCTGCTCGGAGAAGGCGGCCAGGTTCGACTCGCCGTGGCGAAGAATCGTCGCCAGTGCGAACGGCACCGAGAAGCGGGCGCCGAAACTGGTCGTGATGTTCTGCCCGTTCAAGCTGGCGGCCAGGGCATAGGCGCTGACATCGATCCGCTCGACCGACTCCGCCGTGACGCCGGTGGGCGCCTTGGCCAGCGCATCCTCCAGCGCGTCGATGGCCGAATGCACGTAGCGCCCGGTGCAATGAAGCTTGAAGTAACCCTGCATCAACAGCCAGTCGCTGCCGAGATCCGCGACGACAAGCCCGGGATCGAACTGGTCGGACAGCACCCGGCCGTAGATCGACTGCACGCCGTCGGACTCGCCCTTGAAGCCAGCAAGCACCAGCCGCACCGCCATCTGGCCCATGAGGCCCGAGTGCCCGGCGTAGATGTTGCGAACCGTGGCGCCTTCGAGCAGGGTGTTGCGGCTCGTCGCCAGCCCCATCGTCGCCGCGATGTTGATCAACTGGCGCATCTGCGCGGGCGTGAAGCCCTTCATCTTGCCCACCGCCACCGCCGCGCCGATCACGCCGTAGGTGCCATGCGGGTGGACGGCGATGCGGACTTTCGCGGCGCGGCTGATGCGGGCCGAGACTTCGTAGCCCAGGATCACGGCCAGCAGCAGGTCCGAGCCCGAGGCGCCGGTCTCCTGCGCTGCGGCCAGCGCCGCCGGCACGACCTGGATCCCCGGGTGGCCCTTGGCGACCAGGTTGCCCTCGTCGAGTTCGAGCCAGACGCCGGCCGTGCCGTTCAGGAGGGCCGCATCGACCGGGTTGCTGCGGCGCCCGGTGCCGATGACCCAGGCCTTGCCGGGCGCGGCGCTCTCGAGCTGGGCAGCCACCAGCGCGCGCATTTCCGCCCCCTGCATTCCGGCCGCGATGACCGGAATGCTGTCGGCGATGATCCAGCGGCCGTGCCGGCGCAGCGCGCCATCCAGGTCCTGCACGCGCGTGCGGCAGACGAAGTCGCTCAAGGTGTCGAGGTAATCCTGCATTTCATTCCCCCACGATGCCGCTGGCCTGGACGATCTTCTGCCAGCGCTTCGATTCGCCCGCCACGAAGGTGGCGAACACCTTGGGCGAACTGGTGAAGGTCTTGGCGGCCGCGCCTTCGAGCAGGCGCTTTTGCAGGGCGGGATCCTGCAGGACGGCGGTGATTTCAGCGTTCAGCGCCGTCACGATGGCGGGTGGAGTGCCTGCCGGCGCGAAGACGCCATACCACGCATCCGACTCGTAACCGGGCACGCCCGCCTCGGCGATGGTCGGCACGTCGGGGGCGATCTCCAGGCGCGTGGCGGACGTCACTCCAAGGGCCCGCAGCTTGCCCGACTTCATGTATGGGACGGCCGGCGGAAAGGTGGAGAAGATGACGTCGACGTTGCCCGAGAGCACATCGATCATCGCCGGTCCGCCGCCCTTGTAGGGAACGTTGGTCATCCTGATGCCGGCCATGGCCATGAACTGCTCGGCGGCCATCTGGTCTGACGCCCCCACGCCGGAGGACGCGAAGTTGATCTTGCCTGGCGCCGCCTTCGCGATCGCGATGAATTGCTTGACCGACCTGGCGGCAAACGATGAGGGCACCACCATCACGTTGGTGACTTTCGCGACGGCGGAAACCGCCACGAGATCCTTCAGCGCGTCGTACGGCATCGCCTTGTTGATGTGCGGACTGATCGCGATGGCCCCGGTGTTTGCCAGGACGATGGTGTAGCCGTCTGCGGGCGCCTTGGCCACGGCGTCCACACCGATGACCCCGGAGGCGCCCGGCCGGTTATCGACGACGAACGTCTTGCCGAGCCGCATCGAAAGGCCCTGTGCGAGTTCGCGTGCCATGAAGTCGACGGCACCTCCAGGGGCGAACGGCACCACGATGCGCACCGTTCTGGCCGGCCAGTCCTGCGCCATGGCCGCCACCGGCCAGATACCCAGGAGCGACACGCAAGCCAAGCCGCACGACACCAACCTACGCTTCATCGCAACCTCCGGGACGGCGCCTGCGAATGCATGCACGGACCGCCGGACTCTAGCCACCCTGGCGCGCTTGCTCTACCCAGGAGCGGGCATACGGGTATCGTGAATCGCGATGCCTCAGGTCAGCGAGGCGTCGGGCCAGGCGCCCGAGCCGACCAGCGTGCGCATGCAGGACTTCAGCGTAGCGAGCGTGGCCAGGGCTGCCGGAGAAAGCTCCTCGTTGCCCAGGGAGCAAAGCGAGTTGACATGCCGCACGTGCAGGTCCGCGATCTCGGCGAAGTGGAACGATTCAGCCGCATCCGGGAAGCGCCGCATTGCGGCGCGCGGCTGGATGGTGGCGCCCAAGCCGCTGCGCACGGCATCCATCAGGATCGCCAGGGAATCGACTTCGGCGATCACCGCAGGGGTCGTGCCCGAGCGCTCGAATGCCGCGTCCAGGATGGTGCGCAAGCCGTTGCCCGCTGTCGGCAGGATCAGCGGCACGTCGCGCAGGTCGTTCAGCGATGCGACATCCGCTTGGGGCTGTTGACCGCGTTGGGCTCGCGCGCTGATCAGGAAAAGCCGTTCCTCCAGCATCTGCGTGACGTTCCAGTGAAGCGATTTCGTGACGTTGAACAGCACCGCGACATCAATTTTTCTCGTGTTGAGCAATTCCGCCAGCTGCCCCGACAAACCCTCCACGATGTGCAGCCGCACATCCGGGAACCGGGCGCGCATTTCGCGCATGAACGGAAGTGCGAGAACACACGCCGTCGTGGGAGCGAAACCGACGCTCGCGCTGCCGGTCAGGCGGGCCTGCTGGGCGGCGCGACAGGCCTGGTCGGTATGGCGCAGGATGAGTTGGGCTTCCCGAAGGAAGGCGAGTCCGCCCTCGGTCGGCTCGACTCCGCGGCTGGTCCGGCGCAGGAGGCGGACATTCAGCTCGGTTTCCAGTCGTGTAATGTGCTGGCTGACCGCTGATTGGACGGCTCCGAGATCCGTAGCGGCGCGGCTGATGCTGCCGAGTTCGGCGGCGCGCACGAAGTAGCGAATCTGGCGAAGTTCCAACCGTAGTCTCCCGAGCGGCAGACCGATGATAGGCGAAGAGCTCATGCGTCACCTGCGCAGGCACGGCGTGTTCGTTCGCGGCGTTGCTCGAACTGCTCGAGGAACTCAGGCTGCCGGTTGGCGAGTACGCATCCCTCAGGAAGTTCGTCCCGTCCGATTGCTCCGATCACTCAGATCGCCTGATCCCGGACGGCTACCTGCTCAATCCGTTCACCGAAGCCGCCGCGCGCGCGGCGATGCGTGGTCAGCGCGAGCGAAATTGGCCACCTCGCCCCGTGCCGAGCTGCGGCGAGGGTCGCCGTGGATGCCCTTGAAAAGCTGCAAATGGAGTTCGCCGTTGCGCTGCCGTGCCCAGCAACCTGGTCACAGGTACTGCTGCTTGTTCGGTACCTGGCTGAGGCCTCCGGTCACGGCGAGCTCCGCGCGCATGCCGCGGATGGGCACGCCGACAAGCGGTTTTCCGTACCTTTTCCGTACCACCAAGCAAAACGCCACCCGAAGGTGGCGCAAGTGCTTGATTTTGATGGTGGGTGATGCAGGGTTTGAACCTGCGACCCCTGCCGTGTGAAGGCTTGTGACAGGCAAAACGCATGCACGCTTTCACTGTGAGGCGCTAGCTGCTGCTCGCCCAAAACGGGCACTGATCGCCAGCAGATTACACCGGAATTACACCCGAAGCGCGCGCACTCCGCCGGTCCTCGTTCACGCATCCCGGTCTCCGGCCAGTCACCGATAGTCGTCCTCGCGCTGGTGCCGAACCGCGAGGACGACAACCTCCTCTTCGCTCAGGACGCGAAAGAGCGCGACGTAGCCGGCCTTGCCGAAGGGAATCACCAATTCCCGCTCGAAGGGGTCTTCGCTCACCCTGCGACAAGTGAAGGGGTTGCGTTCAAGAACCCCGAATTCGGTCAGGATTGCATCGACCGCCCGAAGCGGCAGATCGAAATCTCCCGACTCCATTGCAGCGCGCTCGAGGAACTCCTCCAGGCGCTGCAGATCGTCCCTAGCTTCCCGTGTCAGCAGGACCTTGTAAGTCACGGCGAGTTGACCGCCCTCCTCCGCTTGAGGGCCTTCATACGACTCTGAAGCCTGCTGCGCATGCCCTCAAGAACGTCAGAGGCAGGGTAAAACTCCCCTTCACGCCGAGCTCGCGCCAATGATGCCCGCCCGCGCGCCAAGAACACCTCCTGAGACTTGCGCGCCCGTGCAGCCTCGACGGCGGCCTTCTCGATGAACTGGGACAGACTCTCGCCCTCCCTGAGGCAGCTTTCGATCTCCTCGCGAACGGCAAGCTCGACACGTACGGGCGGCAGTTGTGACGACTTCATGGCGGCAGTGTATAGCAACTGCTATGCACCCACTCGCGGAAGACGGCTCATGGCTGACTGCGAGGACACGTGCCTACGACCCGCGCTCGACTCCAGGTAAATGGCCGGGCCTGGTCCACGTCGCGCCGGTCCCGGAGCGTATCGAAAAGAAGCCGCTACCGCGCACCAGTGCTGGCGGTGGGCGCTGCGGGATGCCTGGTACTGTCAGAAGTACCGCCATCCGGAGAAGCTGGGCCGACTGGCTCGGCCTTCCCTCTTCCGTCTCGGCTACCTCACATCGTCGCCATGGTTTGCTGCACGTCCTGGATGGTGCTTGTCTCGTTCAGGCGAGACTACCGCTTCCCTTGCGGAACCAGCAATACACGCCCGCTGACTCCGCCCTGCTCCAGTAAACCGTGCGCCTCGGCTGCGCGATCGAGCGGAATCCTCCTGAATTGCGGAGGGCGGATAGCGCCTGTCTCAAGCCAGGTCGATAGCGATTGAACCGAAGCTCGAAGACCCGCGCCGTCGAGCGTTTCTGTCGAGTAGCCGGTGAGCGCTATCGGACGAATCAACTGCCATGCGAGCATGGTTCCCTGGTGCTTGTCGGCGCCGTAGCGCTCGACGACGATGACCTCGTCGGCGCCAAGGCCTGTGACATGCGGTGCTTGCTCAGCCCGCGCGACGATCCCCGCCACGCTGGCACCCATGGCGCGCGCAACTGCAATTGCGGCGGAACCCACGCCGCCTGCGGCCCCGGTCACAAGCACCCGCTTGCCTTGCAGGGAGCCGAGCTGGCGCAGTCCCCCCATCGCCGTGACCCCGACGAGCCCCAATGCGGCCATCGCGAATGGATCGACCGCGGCTGGCACCAGCGCAAGCGCCTGCGAATCAACGGTCACGAATTCGGCGTACGCACCCGGTCGTTCCGCGCGAACTCCGCCCAGACCCTGCATGTGAACCGCGCGGGCAGCAACCATCGTCCTCACCCCTCTGCTTCGTTGGCCGTGAAAGCGATCGCGTCTCGCACCTCGATGCCGCCGAACCCGGTGTGGTGCATGAATTCCCGCAAGATCAACAAGCCGGCGCAAAGGGAAGCGTCCATCCGGAGTTCCCGCGACCACGCACCGCGCCTTACCGCAAGGGCCATTTGCTCGAAGCTAGCCTCCACCGCATCAAGCGAGGCGACGTTGCGCGCCCCGGACCCGGTACTGAGATTGACAAGTTCCCGCGCGCGCTCGCTGCACGCGACCAAAACCGCCCCGCGGGGCACCTTGATTGCGAGCGGCATCACGGCCTCCTCGATCAGCTCGATGGCGGTTTCGAGTTCTCCCTCGGTCGGAGGATCGCGCCGGAACAGGGCAGCCACAGCCGACGTGCCGATGGGCAAGGGGAAGGTGTCGGTCGAACCATCAGCAGCGACACGGATGCGCCCGGAGGACGCCACGAGCTCCAGCCAAACGACCGCTTTGCCTTTGCCTTGCGTTTTCATGGTACCGCCAGCTTCACCGTCCGAGATATTCCGGGGCTAAACACGCACCGACGGAAGACCTTTTAGGGCGTCCTCCGTTGGGGCGACAAGTTACTGACCCACGCCGATCTGCTTCATGAAATCCTTGTTGTCCCAGAACAGCCATTCGTGATCCATTGTCTTGCCGCTCCAGTGGCCGATGGTGGCCATGCTGAGGGCGAAACGCTGGCCGGTCGGCTGGATGAATTTACCTTCGCCGATGGGCATCGGCTTGGTGAAGGTTCCGGTCATCACGCCCGTCACGCCGGTGTACGTGCCCGAGCCGAAGCGGATCGGGTGCGTCTTGATGGTGATGTCGGGAGCGAACACGAAGAGCGCCTTCAGGTCGTCGATGTGCTTGTCGATCCCCTTGGTCTCATGGCCGTCGGGCCAGGTCACCACGATGTCTTTTGCGTGGCTCTCGTTCAGCCGCTCCCACTTCTGGTTGCTGAACACGTCGAAGTCCAGCGTGTCGAACTTGCGAAGGTTGCGCTCGACGCCGGGCGCCTGGCGCTCGTGCTTCGGCGCGGGCGTCGGGGGATTTTCAGCCAGCGTAGCGGCATGGGCGCCCAGCGTGGTGGCAGCGATGGCGGCTGCAGCGAGAATATTGCGTACATTGTTCATGATGACTTTCCAGTGAGGTCGATGATTTATTGGGCGGAGATCCAGCTCGGCGCGACCGACGTGCCCAGCCCGGCGCCGGGCACTGCCTTGGCGATCTGCTCTGCAGCCGACGTGTCGTGGCCGATCGTCAAGCCCATGTAGTCGGGCGTCAGCGGATTGGTGATGTCGATGACGACCTTGCCGCTCAGATCTCCAAGCGACTGCAGGGCCGCAGCGCCCTGTTCGTAAGGCGTGGCCAGGACGATGGCGTCGCTGCTCTTGGCCGCGGACTTGATGTCGACGAAGCCCACCCCGGGGTACTGGGCCGCGAGCGCGGTGGCCTTGGCGACATCCACGCCGGTGACGCTGACGCTGTGACCCGCCGCATGCAGTTGCCTGACGAATGCCGAGCCCATGTTGCCGGAGCCGATGACGGTGACTTTCATGATGAATCCTTTGTGTGGGGTGAGCCGATCGATCCATGCAACTCGTTGCTGCACCATGGAAAGCACTGTAGTAGTCGATGGAGGCAAGATAAACCGGGGCTTTCTTGATTTACTGTCTCGCCTGGCGAGTCAATCAAGGAGTGAAGTGCCATGGATCGCTTTCTCGAAATGCGCGTGTTCGCTGCTGTTGTGGATGCGGGCAGCTTTGTCAGGGCGGCGGACACGCTGGACTTGTCGAAGGCCGCTGTATCGCGCATCGTCGCGGACCTCGAAGCCCGGCTGGGGGTCCGTCTCATGCACCGCACGACGAGGCGTCAATCACTGACGGCCGAAGGAGAGGTGTTCCATGCGCGGGCCAAGGAGCTTGTTGCTGCTGTTGCCGAGGCGGAAGCCGAGATCACCGCGCGCAGCGGCCGGGCCGTCGGCACGCTCAAGGTGAGCGCGCCGGTAACCTTTGGCGTGCTGCATCTCGCGCCACTGTGGGCAGGCTTCATGGCGCAGAACCCCGATGTGGAACTCGAGGTCAACCTGTCGGACCGGATGGTCGATGTCGTCGAAGAAGGGATAGACATCGCGGTGCGGATCGCGCGACTGCGCAATTCATCCCTGGTCAGCCGCCAGCTTTCCTCGACCCGCCTCGTCCTTTGCGCTTCGAAGCGATACCTGCGCAAGCACGGTACGCCGCGACATCCGCAAGACCTCGCGCAACACGTGGTGCTGGCGTACAGCCTGCTGGCAATGGGCGACACATGGGAGTTCACCGGACCTGACGGGCCGGTTTCCGTGCGCGTCAAGCCGCGCTTGCACACCAACAGCGGCGAGACGTGCCGCGCGGTGGCATTGGGGCATGAGGGCATCATCCTGCAGCCAACGATCATGGTTCACGACGACTTGCGGTCCGGAGATCTCGTCGAGGTGCTGCCTCAATACCGGTCCGTGGAGTTTGGGATCTATGCCGTGTATCCCACGCGCAAGCACCTGCTGCCGAAAGTTCGCGCGCTCATCGATTACTTGTCCGGCTCATTCGCAAAGCAGTCGTGGGCCACCTGACCGGGGTTCACCACCACTGCCAAGCGCCTGACCGCTCCGGAGAACTGGTCGAGAAAGGCGCTGCGCCTGCGAACCAGATCGTGACGGACGGAAACGCTGCCGGCGGCGGACGCACACGGCTGCGTGCCATCGGAACATGGTGCGAGTCTAGGGCGCTCCTCGCCCGCGCAGCGGCGCCGATGACCTAAGTCACGGCGTCCCCCCGCGTGCGCTCGCTATCCTGAATTCGCAACGGCGATCGGCACGTGAACATGATGGCCTTCCAGCGCATCGCTGTCCTGGGCCTGGCGCTGGCCCTGGCGGGCTGTGCCAGTGCCCCGAAACCGGCGCAGGTCGCCGGCAGGTCGTGCGCCATGTTGGCGTACGGCTCGTCCGGAATCACGCACGGCTCACTCATGGTGGGCTCCTTTCGGCACGGTCTCCAGCAACGGCAGGTAGATGGCGAACGTGCTGCCGTGCTTGACCACGCTCTTGACGTCGATCACACCACCCCAGTCGACGACGATGGCGTAGACGATCGACAGCCCGAGACCCGTACCCCGGCCGGCGTCCTTCGTGGTGAAGAACGGCTCGAAGATGCGCGAGAGTGTCGCCTCGTCCATTCCGGAGCCACTGTCGTCCACGCTCAGGCAGACATGAGGGCCCCGCCTGAGCGTCCCGTGCGACAGCACGCGCCCGGCTGCGACGTCGGCGGCCTCCAGTGCAACGCGCAAGGTACCGCCTTCGCTCATGGCCTGGATCGCATTGCTGCACAGGTTCATGGCGATCTGGTGCAGCTGGGTGGCATCGCCCATCGCAACGACAGGTGCCCGCGGGATACTCACCTCGAGCCGGACGTTCGCCGGGAGCGCGGCCCCGACCAGCTCCAGCGTCTCGAGCAGCACGCCCACGATGTCGACGGGCGTGCGCTTGCCGCCCTGGCTGCGGCTGTAGGCGAGGATCTTCTCGACCAGGGCGCGACCCCGGTTCGCGGCATTCAGAACGTTCTGCGCATAGCGCCTGGATGGCGACCCCTCGGGCGTCTCCTGGGCGAGCATCTCACCATACGCGAGGATGCCGCTCAGCACGCTGTTGAAGTCGTGCGCAATGCCGCCGGCAAACCGACCGACCGCTTCCATTTTCTCGGCCTGGCGCAGTCGCTGCCCCAGTCGCTCACGCTCGGCCTCTGCGGCCTTGCGTTCGGTCAAGTCGAGGATGAATGCAACCCCTTCTTCGCTGGAATGCTCGAAGGCCGCGCCGGTAAGGAGAACCGCGACGCGCTCGCCGTCCTTGCGGATGAATTCCTTCTCGAAGGGCTGGAACGTCCCGGTCTGTGCCAATTCTTCAGCCGCGCGCGCGTTGGCGGCGTGATATTCCGGCGGCGTCATGGCGATCCAGTTGAGATCGCCTGACAGCAGTTCCTGCCGCGAGTAACCCATGCTCTGGAGGAATGCGTCGTTCGCCTCCGAGAGGCCGCCGGCAATGTTCCAGAAGCACACTCCGACGATGTTGGACTCGACGAGCCGCCGGATGCGCGATTCGCGCTCGCGAAGCGCCGCCTCGGCCTGCTTGCGCTCGCTCAGATCGACCACGAAGGAAACGCCTTGGCTGCCACCCTCTTCGAAGGTTGCCGCGCCGATGAGTACGGGCACGCGGCTACCGTCTTTCCGGAAGTACTCCTTTTCGAAGGCGGGCAAGCGCCCGGTCCTCTTGTTCTCTCGTACCGCCACTGCGTCGCGATCGCGCCAGTCCGCGGGCGTCAGCTCGGTCCAGCGTATGCGGCCCGCCAGGAGATCCTCTCGGTCGTACCCGATCATCTCAAGGAACGCGTCGTTGGCCTCCAGGACCCGGCCGTCGAAGTCCCAGATGAAGATGCCAATGATGTTGGCATCGACCAGGCGGCGGATTTTCGCTTCCCGTCCTGCGAGATCGCGGTACAAGTGGGTTTTCTCGAGCGACATCGCCGCCTGCGTGGCGAGCAGCTTGAGAACGCTGATCCGTGCCGGCGCGAAGACATGAGGGAGCAACTGGTTCTCGAGGTAGATCATGCCCAGGAGCGTGCCCTGACTGAGCAGCGGCAGGCAGAGAATCGAACGCGCATGCTGCTCACGGAAGTACGGATCGCCGGAAAACGGGCCCTGAACCGCCGCATCGTCGAGAACGACGCTTTCGTGCGAGTGCAAGACGTAGTGAAATACCGACTGCGGTAGTACCGCCGCAGTCACCGCCTGGTCGCGCAACCGCACGAGAATCGTGTTGCCGCTGGTCGTGGCTTCCGCCTGGATCCGCAGTGCATCACCTCGCGGAAGAATCAGCAGGCCGCGCTCGGCGCCCGCGTGCTCGATCGCGGTACGCATGAGGGTGTCGATCAGTTTCTCGAGGACGATCTCGCCCGACACTGCTTGCGAGACCTTGATGACGGTGGCGAGATCCAGTTGTTCGACCGGCGTGTCGATCGTGCTCGTGGAGCCGGGCGCTCGCTCTTCCTCCTTGAGGCAAGGAAGCAACGCGTCGAGTTGACGGACCTTGCCGGTGGCTCCCCAACGGAGATAGCCGTACCGGGCGTCGCGCAAATACACGTGCGCAATCTTCTCGAATCCACGTGCCGCGTAGAAGCGGGCGGCGAGCTCGTTGGCGAGTGCCTCGTTGTGCACGAAGTCATTTGCGCGGGCCGAGCGGATCGCTTCCTCGTAGAGGCGCATCGCGTCGAGGTCGCGGCACCCGATTCGCGCGATCTCGGCGCCCACCAGTGCCGCGCCATTCCCGAAATTCCCGGGGCAGTTCACCGCCCAGGCCTGGAGTTGCGCGTGATGCGCGGCCAGCGATTGCAGATGCTGTGGCCGCTCGCCGGCTGGCGCCGTATCCCACAGAGCGGCCCGGCACAGCCCGGCGTAGTAGTGGTAGGCGGCCGTCTCGGGAAGCAACGGCGATGTCCAAAGAAGGCGCTGTGCCATCGAAGCGGCGTGAATGGCCGCTGCATGGTCATCCGCAAGGAAGCGGGCCTGCAGTTTTCGTATCCAGTACCAGCACTCGGCGATGGCCAAAGCCGGCCTGTCGGCGAAATGAGCTTCGAACTGCAACTCGTCGAACGCGCCCTCGTCGAAACAGCCGAATTTCGGGGTCAGGCCGCGCAGGCACCGGATGAGTTCAAGCTGCGTGGTGATGATGTCGACGACCATGCCGAACCTGGCGTTCCGCGCAAAGGCCAGGCCATGTTCGGCTTCGCGTTGGACATCCTGGAGCGCGACACCTGCTGCGAGAAGGTTTGAGACAAGGTTGTTGCAACTGAGTGACGCGAAGGTCAGATTGCCGCTCCTGCTCGCGACCGTGAACGCTTCGCGCAGCAGATCGCGGCCGGCCCGGGGATGCTGGGTCCACTGCATGACCGTGGCTGCATAGATGTACGTCTCGGCCTGGAATCGCTTCAACCCGCGCCGCTCGACCAGTTCATAGCCCAGCTGGGCCAGTCGAATGACCGCCTGGTTCTCGCCAAAACGCGGCGCTGCGAGCATCGCGATCAGTGCAAACGCCACGCACGACCCGTCGGAGTTGCCTCGCTCCAGACTCAAACTGGCGGCCCTGCACAGGATGACGCAGACCAAGTCCGCACTGATGAAATTCGCGGGCGCGGAAAGCTTGGTCAAGACGTTCAGCGTTGCCAGCGCTGCCGGATCGCTCATCAGCGGCAGGTTGACGATTTCTTCGGGGGATCGGTGGCAGACCTGGGACCAGACCCGTTCGTATTCGCGCCGAGCGTCCTCTTCACCTGGATGCGCTGGCAGATCAAGACCGGCAACCCGCAGGTAGTCGAGCCCGACGGCGACCGCGTCTGCGCTCTGGTCGAGGGTGAGGTAGACGTCCACGCGCAGGCACGCGACGCTCGCCTGTTCGACTGGATTGGCGGAACGCGTTGAGAGCTCCGTCAGGCGCCTCTCCGCTTCCACCAGCGCGCAGGTGAGGAACTCGCATTCGGCCCGGTTCAGCTCCAGTGCGAAGGTGAGCTCGTGCTGGTGCTCCCACGCGTCTTCCGCGAGCAGCGCCGCCCCGGCGACGAGATAGCTGAGCGCCGAGGCGTGAGCCGTCGACGCCATCGCGCGCCTGCCCGCAAGCAGGTTGAGCCCGGCAAGGTGCTCGCGCTCGTCCGATGCGGTGACCAGCACGGCGCCGCGGTTGAGCTGGTTCACGATCTCGAAGACATGTTCCGCAAGCGCGTCCGGCGTCGTGCCCGCCAGCAGCACGCGGCCGATGCGCAGGTGCATCTCCGCACGGTCCTCGTCGGGGATCAGCGAATACGCTGCCTGCTGGATTCGATCGTGCAGGAATCTGTAGGCATGCTCGTGTCGGAACACGAGTCCGGCCTGTACCGCTTCCAGGAGCGCGGCGTCCGTCGCTTCCTCCGTTTCTCCGCGGACCAGGGCCAGCGTGACGATGTCGACGATATTGCCCAGGCACGCGAACTGTTTCAGGACTTCCTGGATGGTGGCGGACAGCCGCTGCAGCTTCGCGGCCATGAGCTCCACCACGTTATCGGTGTAGCTCCGGGCTCGGATGCGATGCATGTCCCACAGCCAGGCCCGTTTGACCGGATCGAACGTGAGCAGCCTGTCTTCGGCCAGGGCGGTCACGAACTGGATGGCGAAGAATGGATTGCCGCTGGTCTTTTCCTGCACCAGCTGCGCCAGAGGCTGCGCGTGCTCCGGCGCGCAGTGCAGCGCAGCGCAGGCGAGCCGGCCGACATCTTCGAGTCCGAGGGGCGCCAGCGTGATCTCATGCACCCTGGCTCCGGTTTTGCGGATAGCCTCCAGCATTTGCAGAAGCGGGTGCGCAGGGCCGACCTCGTTGTTCCGGTAGGCCCCGACCAGCAGCAGATGCCGCACCTCGGAATGCGTGACCACGTGCTCGAGCAGGGCCAGCGTCGCCAGATCGAGCCATTGCAAGTCATCAAGGAACAACGCGAGCGGGTGCTCCGGCCGTGCGAACGCGCCGATGAACCGCCGGAACACCATGTGGAACCGCGCCTGTGCATCTTGTGCAGGCAATTCCGCAACGGGCGGCTGTTTCCCGATGATGAACTCCACCTCGGGGATGAGGCCGACGACGAGTTGGCCGTTCGGACCCAGCGCCTCCGTCAGGGTCTGACGCCAGCGGTCCACCTCCGCTTCGCTCCTGGCGAGGATCTGGCGGACCAGCGTCTGGAAGGCCTGGGCCAGGCTCGCGTACGGGATGTCGCGCTGGTACTGGTCGAACTTGCCGGACGCGAACAGGCCACGCGGCAGGACAAGCACCTTGTGCAGTTCGTTCACCACGGAGGATTTGCCGACGCCGGAATATCCGGACACCAGCACGAGCTCCGGTGTGCCGTCGGCCACGACCCGGTCGAAGGCGGCGAGCAGGGCGTCGATCTCGCGCTCCCGCCCATACAGTTTCTCCGGGATGCGCAACCGGTCCGACACGTCGTGCGCACCCGGTTCGAACGCATCGATGCCCCCATGCGCCTCCCATTGCTCCAAGCACCAGCGAAGATCGCTCCCCAGGCCAGCGGCGGTCTGGTAGCGCTCTTCGGCGTTCTTGGCCAGCAGCTTCATGACGATGGCCGAGAGGGGGCCCGGGACCGCGGCGTGTTCGTCGGGGGGTGTGGGCTGGCGCGCGATATGGCAGTGCACCCACTCCAGGGGATCGGCGGCAGCAAACGGAAGGCGGCCGGTGAGCATCTGGTACAAGGTGACGCCCACGGAATAGAGATCGCTGCGCGCATCGATGGAGCGGTTCATCCGGCCGGTCTGCTCGGGCGCCATATAGGCGAGCGTGCCGGCAATGACCTCGGGCGGCGCGGGGGCCTGGCTCTCGTGCGGCAGCCGCGACGCGATCCCGAATCCGGTGAGCCACGCGTGGCCCTCGTCATCGACCAGGACGTTCGCGGGCTTGATGTCCTTGTGGATGAGACCGCATCCGTGGACCTGACCGAGCGCTGCCGTCAGGCCGATGGCGATGCGCAAGCAGCGAGTCAGCGCCAGCGGCTGCCCGTGGCCGCGATCGAGGACGAGGTCCAGGGGCTCGCCTCCCGGGTCATTGAAGACGAGCATCGCCCGCGCGCCGTGGCGGGTGAGCACCAATGGCCGGGCGGCCCACGCGGGGTCGAGGTCGGCGGCGAGCGAGAACTCATGCTCGAGGCGTTGCAGGCTCTGGGCCGACGGCTGCTCCGCGGCGAGAGCCACGGCGAGGAGCGGAAGGATATTGCCGTGCTGCCGGCCACGGTAAAGGGTGGATTCCGCGCCCTCGCGCAGTGTCTCCAGCACATACCCGGTAGCCGCCGTCATGAGGGCCCCCAGCTTGCTTTCAGCAAGACGAGTCCCATCATGCGCTCAACCGCGTCGCGGAGACAGATTTTCATGTTCTTCGGCGTCAGCCCTTCAGGGCGCGCGCCACGCCGTCGCCGTAGGCCGGATCGGCCGTTCTGCAGTTGGCGATGTGCCTTTCCTGGACCTGCCGGGAAGCCCCATTCATCGCGCGCGCCGTGTTGTCGAACAGCTGGGCGTCCGCTTGTCGATTTCGGAAAACATCGCCGCCTTGGTGTACTTCGTGATGTCGTGCGTCGTCGTGAAGGTGCCTTGCGCGCCCCAACCCTTCGCATGCATCCTGCGCTCGGGGATGACCTCGCGGTCGAAGTGCGCCAGCTTCTCGATCAGCCTGATGTCCTGCAGCAGGGCCGGGCCGCGGCGGCCGGCCGTCAGGATGTTCGTGTTGTCCGCAACCGGAGGGCCGGTTGCATTGGTGAAGCGTTCGGAGTACGACATCATGAATCGTCCTTTCGCAAATTCCTGCGCCAAGCCCGGCCCCTGGCGAGTACCTCGGCCTTCACTTGGGCGAGCTTCTCGCAGGCGGTTCATGGCCTTGCCGCCTGCACGCCTAGGCCTTCCAGCGCGAGCCGCGGATGACGCTGCAGAAGTTCATGCGCCGGAACTTTGGATCCCTGTCTGCGAGTACATCGGCATTCACATTGCCGAATGTCGTTTCGGGCTTGTGGCTGATGCCGTCGTAAAAGGCCTGGATGATGTCTTCCTTGAAGTGCTCGGTGCGCGGATACGCGCCGACGATCGCTTC
>NZ_JAQGNQ010000074.1 GCF_028291745.1 Ramlibacter sp.
CGTTCAGCAGGCCGGCGGTGCCGAGGCTCGAGTTGTTGCGGAAGGCGAGCGGGTCGAGGTAGTCGTCGTCGACCCGCCGGTAGATCACGTCGACCCGCTTGGGCCCGCGCGTGGTGCGCATGTAGACGAAGCTGTCGCGCACGAACAGGTCCTGGCCTTCGACCAGCTCCACGCCCATCTGCTGCGCGAGGAAGGCGTGCTCGAAGTAGGCGCTGTTGTACATGCCCGGGGTCAGCACCACCACGGTGGGTTCGTCGGTGGTCGGCGGCGCCGAGGCGCGCAGCGTCTCGAGCAGCAGGTCCGGGTAGTGCATCACCGGCGCCACCTTGTAGGCGCTGAACAGGTCGGGGAAGAGCCGCATCATCATCTTGCGGTCTTCCAGCATGTAGCTCACGCCGCTGGGCACGCGCAGGTTGTCTTCCAGCACGTAGTACTCGGCCTCGCCCTTGCCGTTGGGGGCCCGGACGATGTCGATGCCGGCGATGTGCGAGTAGATGTTGTTCGGCACGTTCACGCCCACCATCTCGCGGCGGAACTGCGCGTTGCCGGTGATCTGCGCCAGCGGCAGCACGCCGGCCTTGACGATCTCCTGCTCGTGGTAGACGTCGTGGATGAAGCGATTGAGCGCGGTCACCCGCTGCACCAGGCCCTTTTCCATCATCCGCCATTCCGCCGCCGGGATGATGCGCGGGATGAGGTCGAAGGGAATCAGGCGCTCGGTGCCCGAGCCGTCCTCGTCCTTCGCGCCGTAGACGGCAAAGGTGATGCCGACGCGGCGGAAGATCATCTCCGCCTCTTCGCGCCGCGAGCGCATCATCTCGTCCGGCTGCCGGCCCAGCCAGTCGGCGTAGGTGCGATAGTGGTCACGCACGCCCTGCCCCTGGACCTGCGACATCCCGCCCATCGACTGGCCCTGGAACTGCAGCGCGCCGCTATCGGGAACCTGGGCGAACATCTCGTCGAATTTCTGCATGGGTGCGCTTTCTTCGGGAGACAGGATAGCAAGTTCCCGGCCATTGGAGGGCCAGCGCGGATGCTGGCTATGCACCAAGCTTGTAGTCGGGCGCCGCAAGATGGTGCCAATAGCGGGGCTCGACCTTCCGCTCGCACCGCACCAAGGCCGGCACGCGCGAGTCCCAGGCGGCGGCGCCGCAGGCGGGGGAGGCCGTCACGGCGATACCGCGTGCCAGATAGCGCGCCACCACGTCCGGCGCCGGATGGCCGAAGCGGTTGCGGTAGCCCGCCTGCACCAGCGCCTGAGAGGGCCGCACCGCATCCAGGAAGGCGGCAGTCGACGACGTGCGGCTGCCGTGGTGGGGCACCAGCAGCAGGTCGGCGCGTAGCCGCTCCGGGCTCGCGGCCAGCGTGGCCTCCTGCGCCTTTTCGATGTCGCCCACCAGCAGCACGCGAGCGTGCGCGTTGGCGATGCGCAGCACGCAACTGAGGGCGTTGGGCTTGGCCGGTCGCTCGTAGTCGGCGGCCTGGGGATGCAGCACCTCGAAGCGCACGCCGTCCCATTCCCAGGACTGGCCGGCGACGCAGCGCTCGGACGGGCGCAGCGTCTGCAGCGGATGGCCCGCCTCCAGCGAACTGAGAAGGCGCGCCTGGCGCTGCATGCCCAGCACGGCCGCCGCACCGCCGGTGTGGTCGCTGTCGCGGTGGCTCAGCACCAGCAGGTCGATGCTTTCATCGAGCGCGCGCAGCAGCGGCACCAGCACGCGCTGGCCGGCATCGGTCTCGCGGCTGTAGCCGGGCCCGGCGTCGTAGACCAGGGCATGGGTGGCGGTGCGCACCAGCACCGCGTTGCCCTGGCCGATGTCGGCGGCCAGCAACTCGAACTCGCCGGGCGGCGGCCGCGGCGCCTGCCACAGCAGCACCGGCAGCAGCAAGGGCACGCCGAGCGCGCGCACGGTCCACGGCAGGCGCATCGCGAGCAGCAGCCCGCCCACCATGCCGGCCGCCGCGGCCCACAGGGGCGGAGCCGGCGCCGACCAGGTTGCGAACGGCAGCGCGGCCAGCCAGCCCAGGAAGAGGGCCAGCCCTTGGACGGCCGCGGCTGCCAGGGTCCATGCCGGCCCGAACAGCACGCCGGCGAGCCCCAGCGGTGTGACCACCAGCGTGACCCAGGGAATCGCAAGCAGGTTGGCCAGCAGGCCCACCAGCGACACCTGGTTGAACAGCAACAACGTCAACGGCGTCAATGCCAGGGTGACGATGCCCTGCTCCCGCAGCATGGCGCCGACCGCCGCGCGCAAGCGCTGGGGCCAGCGTCGCTCCTCGCCCGCCGCGGCCGGTGCGTGCGCGGGCCCGCTGGCAAACAGCACGCCGACGGCCACGAAGCTGAGCCAGAAGCCCGCCTGAGTGAGCGCCCAGGGATCCACCGCCACGACCGTGGCGCACGCCAGCAGCCACACCCAGGGCCACGGCCACTCGCGCGCACCCAGGCGCAGCAGGCCGACCACCGCCAGCATCAACACCGTGCGTTGCGAAGGCACGCCCCAGCCGCTGAACACTGCATAGGCCGTGGCCAGCAGCACGCCGCCGACGCGCGCGGCGTGCTGCGCGGGCCATGCCAGGCAAAGGCGCACGCTGCGGCGCCAGAGCAGCCCCACCAGCGCGCCTGCGGCCCACGCGAACATCGTGATGTGCAATCCCGAGATGCTCATCAGATGGGCAACCCCGGTGGCGCGGTACACGTCCCAGTCGGCGCGCTCGATCGCTCCCTGGTCGCCCACTACCAGCGCCGCGATCACGCCCGCCAGGCGCGGATCCGGCACCTGCGCGTAGATGGCATCGCGCACCGCGTGGCGCGCCTGTTCCACCGGCTTGGCCCAGGTCACGGCCAGCCGCCGCGGCGGCGGGTCGCGCGGTCCCGCGCGCACGTAGCCGGTCGCCTGCAGCCCCTGTTCCCACAGCCACAGTTCATAGTCGAAGCCGTGCGGATTGACGTTGCCGTGGGGCGCCTTCAGGCGCACGGCCAATTGCCAGCGCTCGCCCGGGCGCAGGTCGGCTGGCTGGCGTTGCGCCCCCGGGCCGGCGCCCGGCCTGCCCTCGTCCACGTACCAGCCGAGCAGCAAGGCCGGCGGCACGACGACCGCGCTATCACCCAGCCGCGCCGACTCGGGCTCGAAGCGAAAACGCAGGCCGCCTTCGTTGCGATGCGGCATCGCGGCCACGAGGCCCGTGACGAGCAGGTCGCGTCCCTCGATCGCCGGGGCCAGCGCAGTCTCGGTATACGACGCAGCACGCCAGCCGGTGAGCGCGAACCACAGCACCGTGCTCGTCACCAGCAGCGCCACGCCCCGGGCGCTCCCGGGGCGCAGCCGCAGCACCAGCAGCAGGCAGGACAAGGCCAGCAGTGCGCCCGCCAGGTAGACCGCCAGCGGCCACAGCCCGGGCTGCTGCAACTGCGCGCTTGCTCCCAGCACCACGCCCAGCAGGACGGGTGCGATCGCTGTCCCGGACGGTGCGGCGGCACGCTTGCTCACCCGCGTTCAACGCGCGGCGGGGCCGGGGGCCCTCCTGCACTTGGAGGAAGCGCCTCAGGCGAGCGTCAGCGCTTCGAGCCGGCCGGCGATGTCGGCCAGCGGCGCGACCTCGCGCACGCCGCCCGCGGCGATCGCCTGGCGCGGCATGCCGAAGACGACGCAGCTCGCCTCGTCCTGGGCGATCGTGTAGGCACCGGCCTGGCTCATTTCCAGCATCGCCTCGGCGCCGTCACCACCCATGCCGGTGAGCATCACGCCCACCGCCTTGCTGCCGGCGCAGCGCGCGATCGAGCGGAACAGCGTGTCCACCGAAGGCCGGTGGCGATTGACCGGCGCGTCGTCGGTCACGCGCAGGCAGTAGCCGGCGCCGCGGCGGGCCAGCACGAGGTGGCGCCCGCCCGGCGCGATGTAGGCGACACCGGCGCGCACCACCTCGTTGTCCTCGGCCTGCTTGACGTGGATGCGGCACAGCGTGTCGAGGCGGCGCGCGAAGGTGTCGGTGAAGCCCGGCGGCATGTGCTGCGCGATCACGATCGGCGGCATGTGCGCCGGCAGCGGCGCCAGCAGGTCGCGCAGCGCCTCGACGCCGCCGGTGGAAGCGCCGATGCCGATCACGCGCTGCGGCGCGCCGGCCACCGGCGCCGGCAGCGGCGCACTGATCTTGACCTTCGCTGCCGCGGCCGGCGCCGCGGGTGCGGCCCGCACCCGGCGCACGATCCGCGCACTGGCCGCGGCGCGGATCTTCTCGGCGATCTCCTGCGCCGTCGCCTCCAGGCCGTCGAAGTTCGCCGGCTTGGGAAAGAAGTCGACCGCCCCCAGTTCCAGCGCGCGCATGGTCGTCTCCGCGCCCTCGCGCGTGAGCGAGGAGATCATGATCACCGGCAGCGGCCGCACCGCCATCAGGTTGCGCAGGAAATCGAGCCCGTTCATGCGCGGCATCTCGACATCCAGCGTGATCACGTCGGGCGGGTTGCGGCGGATGCGCTCGATGGCCAGCAGCGGATCGGGCGAGGCGCCCAGCAGCTCCATGTCCGGCTGCGCCGTGACCACGCGCCCGAGGAAGGCGCGCATCACCGCCGAATCGTCGACGACCAGGACGCGGATCATCGCGGCGCCGAGAACATCTCGACCTCGCCGCCGCCCTTGCCCGCCAGCCCCTTGAGGTATTCGCGCTCGCGCCGCTGCACCGGCTCGGCCGGTGCCATCGGCAGGCGCTTGACCTGCACCTTGCCGCTGTCGACGAAGAAGTGCACCTTGCGCGGGCAGACATCCAGCAGGTCCTGCGCCAGCACGCGGACGCCTTCGACGCGCAGGAACTCCAGCACGAACTCCGAATTCTTGGCGCCGACATCGAGCCGGTCGAACCCCGCCAGCAGCTGCGCGCCGCCGAACACCTTCGCCACCATGCGGCGGCGGTCGGCGCCGAGGCGGATCATCTCGTTGATCAGCACTTCCATCGCGTAGACGCCGAAGCGCGCCAACGCGGCCCAGGGCGAGCCGGGGCTGGCACCGTCGCCGGGCAGCATGAAGTGGTTCATGCCGCCGATGCGCTCCGCGGGGTCCCACAGGCAGGTGGACACGCACGAGCCGAGCACGGTGGTGATCGCGCCCTGGCGGCCGGCGTGGTACTGGCCGGGCAGGATCTTGACGGCTTCGACCTGGAACTCCCGGTCGAAGTACTGCAGGGGGACCGAGGTTGCGTTCAAAGCGGACTTCCTAGGTTCGCTCGTACGCGGTGCGGCCGCACGAACGGAAGCCCGGGTGCGCCGCGGGGAAGCTCTCGGAGTGGCCCACCATCAGGAGGCCGCCCGGCACCAGCAGGTCCGCGAAGCGCGCGAGCAGCTTCTTCTGGAATTCCCGGTCGAAGTAGATCACCACGTTGCGGCAGAAGATCACGTCGTAGCGCTGCTGCGCCGGCCACACGGGCGACTGCAGATTGAGCTGGCCGAAGCGCACCAGCGAGCGCAGTTCGGACCGCACGGTCACCAGGCCTTCGTTGCTGCCGGCGCCGCGCAGGAAGTGGCGGCGCAGCCGCTCCGGCGGCAGCGACGTCGTGCGCTCCATGCGGTAGATGGCCGCCTGCGCGGTGGCCAGCACTTCGGTGTCGATGTCGGTGCCCAGCACCTCGCCGGCGCAGCCCGCCTCGCGCAGCACCATCGCGATCGACCATGCCTCCTCGCCCGTGGAACAGGCGCTGCTCCAGCAGCGCAGCGGCGCGCCGCGCTCCTGCGCCCGGCGCTGCGCGTGTTCATGCAGCAGCTCGAAGTGATGCGGCTCGCGGAAGAACGCCGTGAGGTTGGTCGTGAGCGCATTCACGAAGGCCTCGCGTTCGTCCGAGCCTTCGCGCTGCACCAGCTCGAGGTACTCGCCGAAATTGCCGACGCGGCGCGTGCGCAGGCGGCGCAACAGGCGGTTGTAGACCATGTTGCGCTTTTGCAGGGTCAGCTTGATGCCGGCGTAATCGGCGATCAGCTGGCGCACCGTGGCGAAGTCCCCGTCGTTCAACAGGGTCGCCGCATCCCCCGCCAGCAGGGGATCGCTCGTCAGCGCGAAGGAGCCGGGCACTGCTGCCATGGCGCGCCTCAGAACTCCTTCCACTCGCCGCGGGCGGCGAGCTTCTCGGCGGGCGCACGCAGCGCCGCGGCAAAGCCGGTGGGCAGCTTGGCGGCCCTCGGCTTCACCACGATGGGGCCGATCGAAGCGGCGGCGATGGCGGGCGCGCTCTCGCGCGCCGGCGTCGGGCGCAGCGGCGGGTGCTCGTCGTCTTCGCCGAGCTTGAAGCGTCCCACCATCTGCAGCAGGTTGGCGGCCTGGCCCTTCATGGACTCGGTCGCGGCGGCGGCCTCTTCCACCAGCGAAGCGTTCTGCTGCACCACCTGGTCCATCTGCGTGACGGCGGTGTTGATCTGCTGGATGCCGGCGTCCTGCTCCTCGCTGGCCGCGGCGATCTCGGCGATCAGGTCGCTCACCTTCTTCACCGAAGCGACGATCTCCTGCATCGTGCGGCCGGCGGCATCCACCAGCTTGGCGCCGTTGTCCACCTTGTTGACCGATTCGCCGATCAGCGTCTTGATCTCCTTGGCGGCGGCGGCACTGCGCTGCGCCAGGTTGCGCACTTCGGCGGCAACCACCGCGAAGCCGCGGCCCTGCTCGCCGGCGCGCGCCGCTTCCACCGCGGCGTTCAGCGCCAGGATGTTGGTCTGGAAGGCGATGCCGTCGATCACGCCGATGATGTCGGCGATCTTGCGCGAGGACTCGGAGATGCCGTTCATGGTGCTCACCACCTCGCCCACCACCTGGCCGCCCTTGCGCGCGACCTCGGAGGCGCCGACCGCCAGCTGGCTCGCCTGCCGCGCGTTCTGCGCGTTGAGCGAGACGGTGGAAGTCAGTTCCTCCATCGAGCTGGCGGTTTCCTCCAGCGTGCTGGCCTGTTCCTCGGTGCGCTGCGAGAGGTCCTGGTTGCCCTGGGCGATCTGCGCGCTGGTGTCGGCCACCATGTGCGAGCCGTTGGCCACTTCGCTCACCAGCTGGCGCAGGTTCATGGCCATCGAGGACAAGGCGCGCAGGAGGTCGGCGGTCTCGTCGCTGCCGCGCACGTGCACGGCTACGCTCAGGTCGCCGTGCGCGATCTGGTCGGCGGTGGCAATGGCGTCGTGCAGCGGCCGCACGATGGCGCGGCTCAGGATGAACGCGATCGCCAGCGAGGACACCACGGCGGCGGCCAGGATGGCCAGCAGCACGCCCATGGCGGCGCGCGCCGCGGCGGCGGCCGCTTCATAGCTGTCGGCGCCGATCTTCTTTTCCAGCGCGACCAGCGCGCTCAGGTCCTTCAGCACGGACAGGTATTGCGCATCGGCCGCCTGCATCGACATCGCGCCGGTGGCGACGTCCATCGAGCTCATGTCGATCGCGTCGTCCACCATCTTGCGGTACTTGGTCAGCATCGGCTGGATGTCGCCCAGCAGCTTCTTCTCGGGGGCGCTCAGGCCCGGCTGCTTTTCGAGCGTCGACAGGTTGCGCACCAGGACCTCGATGCGCTGGTGCTGTTCGTCGCTCACCTTCTTGATCTGGTCTTCCTTGAGGTTGGCGATCCAGGTGAAGAGGCGGTACACGTTCGAGTGCACCTCGCTCAGGTCACCCGACGCCTCGGCCGCGATCTGCGAGGAGACCATGCGCACCCGCGCCAGGTCCTCGAGCGCGGCGTTCTGCCGGTTCAGCATCTGCCAGGACACCGCGCCCAAGGCGAGCAGGAACACGATGGCGACGGCCGGCGCCACCAGGATCTTGTGCCAGATTTTCATTTCTCGGTTTCCCTTTCCTGCCCCACGTACGCGTTCATGACTTCTCTCCTCGACGAATGGACTGCAGGAGGTCTTGCCTCGCTGCCCGTCGGCTGCAAAAAATGGTTCGGGTCCATCGCTTCAGCCATCAGCCGCCCCGCAGCAGCGACACCAGGCCCTTGCGCGGTTGCGGCCGGGCCGCGCGCGTGGGCACCTGGGCCTCCAGCCGGAAACGCGAGGCCACCTGCAGCAAGCCAGCGGCCTGCTCGCTCATGGTCTCGGTCGACTGCGTCGCCCGCTCCACCATCGAGGCATTGCGCTCCACGACGCGCTGCATCAGGCCCACGGCGGTGTTCACCTGGACGATGCCCATGCTCTGTTCCTGGCTCGCCTGCGCGATCTCGGCGATCAGCGCGCTCACCTTCTCCACCGACAACACCACGTCGACCATCGTGTGGCCCGCGGTATCGACCATGTTGCCGCCATCGATCACGCGCGCTGCCGCCGTCGCGATCAGGCCCTTGATCTCGCGCGCCGCCGTGGCGCTGCGCTGAGCGAGGCTGCGCACTTCGGCCGCGACCACGGCGAAGCCGCGGCCCTGGTCGCCGGCACGCGCTGCCTCCACC
Source organism: Ramlibacter sp. (assembly GCF_028291745.1). GTDB lineage: Bacteria > Pseudomonadota > Gammaproteobacteria > Burkholderiales > Burkholderiaceae_C > Ramlibacter. The sequence continues at coordinate 8,395 of NZ_JAQGNQ010000074.1, forward strand.
GCGGCATTGAGCGCCAGGATGTTGGTCTGGAAGGCGATGCCGTCGATCACGCCGATGATCTCGCCGATGCGGCGCGACGCGTCCGAAATCTCGTCCATCGTGCGCACGACCTGGTCCACCGCCTCGCCGCCGCGCCGCGCCACGGCGGCCGCGTCCGCCGCGAGCTTGCTGGCCTGGCGCGCGTGCTCGGCGTTCTGGCCCACGGTGGCCGTGAGCTGCTCGATCGAGCTCGCCGTCTCGTCCAGCGTGCTGGCCTGTTCCTCGGTGCGCTGCGACAGGTCGAGGTTGCCCTGCATCATCTGGCCGCTGGTCTGCGTGACCGTGTGCGCGCCCTGCACGACGTGGCCCAGCACGTTGCGCAGCATGTCCGTCATGTCGGCCAGCGCGGACATCAGCTGCGCGACTTCGTCGTTGCCGCCGGTACGCACCTTCACGGTGAGGTCGCCAGCAGCGACGCGCTTGGCAATCTTGGCCGCGATTCGCGCCGACCGCACGATGGCGACGGTGAGCGGGTAGCACAGGGCGAACCCCAACACCACCAGCGTGGCGGTCACGCCCAGCAACAGCACCTGCGCGGAGCGCGCCGCTTCCTGCAGCGCGTCGGGGTCCGGATGGCCGCGCGCCACATCGGCAACTTGCTGCAACTGGCAGGCGCCCAGCCACCCCAGCCCCGCCAGGGCTGCGAGCAACGCCAGGAAGGCGATGGTCAGGCGCGTGCGGATGGTGCCGCGCCGGAACAGGCCGGTGGCGGCGCGGTCGACGCCATGGGCCGCGTGGTGCGCCGGGGCAGGCCCGAGCTCGCCGTGGAGGAGGACGTCGACCGCGGCCATCTCAGTGCACCGCGCCGTCGACCAGCGCCATGTCGGCACCGGTCATGAGCTTCTCGATATCGAGCAGGATGATCATCTGGTCGTCGAGCGTGCCCAGGCCGGTGATGTACTTGGTGTCGAAGGTGGCGGAGGCGAATTCGGGCGTGGGCCGGATCGCGTCGCTGGCCAGGGTCAGCACGTCCGACACCGAGTCCACCACCACGCCCACCACGCGGCCGGCGACGTTGAGGATGATCACCACGGTGAACTCGTCGTAGCGCGCCTCGTTCAGGCGGAACTTGACGCGCAGGTCGAGGATGGGGACGATCACGCCGCGCAGGTTGATCACGCCCTTGATGAAGGCGGGCGCATTGGCGATCGCCGTCGGCGCCTCGAAGCCACGGATCTCCTGCACCTTCAGGATCTCGATGCCGTAGCTTTCCGCGCCCAGGCGGAAGGTCAGGAACTCGCTGGCCTGGGTGTCGACGACCGGTTTGCCGCTGGTGGCGGTGGTCGGCAGCGTTGCTTGCATGGATCTCTCTCCTTGTTCGAAATTCTGGCGGCCGACGCGGCTCAGCGCAGCATCGCCGCTGCGCGCCCGGACAGGCGCACCAGGTGCGCCACGTCCAGGATCAGGGCGACCGAGCCGTCGCCCATCACCGTGGCGCCGGACAGCCCGGGCACCCGGCGGAAATTGGTCTCGAGGCTCTTGACCACCACCTGCTGCTGGCCGACCAGTTCGTCCACCAGCAGGGCGGCCTTGGAGCCGTCGGTCTCGACGATCACGGCGATGCCGCCGCCATGTTCGCGCGGCTTTTGCGGCGGGAAGATGTGCGCCAGGTGCAGCACCGGCAGGTACTCCTCGCGCACGCGCAGCGTGTCGCCGTGACCGGGCAGCGTATGCAGCTCGTTGTTGCTCACGCTGAGCGATTCGACGACCGTGGCCAGCGGCAGCACGTAGGTTTCGGTGCCGATGGCCACCGTCATCGCTTCCATGATGGCCAGCGTCAGCGGCACGCTGACGGTCACGCGCGTGCCCTGCCCCGCGACCGAGCCGAGATCGACCGTGCCACCCAGCGCCTGGATGTTGCGCTTCACCACGTCCATGCCGACGCCGCGGCCGGACAGGTCGGTCACCTTTTCCGCGGTGGAGAAGCCGGCTTCGAAGATCAGCTGGAACACGTCGGCATCGGGCGCCTCGGGCGAGATGCCCATGCCGCGTTGCCTGGCACGGGCGAGGATCCGCTCGCGGTCCAGGCCGCGGCCGTCGTCGATCACCTCGATCACGATGTTGCCGCCACGCTGGCTGGCCTTGAGCGTCACCGTGCCGGCGGCCGGCTTGCCGGCGGCAATGCGGGCCTCGGGCAGTTCGAGGCCGTGGTCGATGGCATTGCGCACCAGGTGCATCAGCGGGTCGGAGATCTTCTCGATCAGCCCCCGATCGAGCTCGGTGCCCTCGCCCGCAAGCTTCAGTTCGACCTTCTTGCCCAGGCGGGCGGAGAGCTCGTGCACCACGCGCGGGAAGCGCTGGAACACGTTGGAGATCGGCAGCATGCGGATGGCAAGCACCGCCTCCTGCAGGTTGCGCGTGTGGCGCGAGAGATCGGCCAGGCCGGTGTTGGCGCTGTAGCGGCCTTCGCTGCCGGCTTCGGCCAGGGCGCCGGTACGCGCCAGCATCGCCTCGGTGATCACCAGTTCGCCGACCAGGTTGACCAGCAGGTCGATCTTCTCGGTGGAGACGCGGATGAAGGTGGCGTCCTGCGCGATCGGCAGCACGGGATCGTGCGCATCGCTGGCGACGGCGGCCACCGGCTGCGGCTGGCGCTGGCGGCGAAATTCCTCCGGGCTGACGAACAGGTCGACGTTGTCGGGCGCTTCCTGCGGCGGCAGCGACAACGCAGGAGCCGGCTGTGCTGCCTTGCGCTTGAACTCGGCCGGATCCACGAAGAATTCATCGCGTCCCTCGTCCGGGGACTGCGGCTGCTGCTTCTTCTTGCGGAACTCCGCCGGGTCGACGAAGAATTCGTCGATCTCCTCCGCGGTCGCGGCGCGCGCGACGGCGGCGGGCGCACTCGCCGGCGGCGGCACTGCGGACTGCGTGGCCACCACGCCCAGCGTCTCGATGGCGATCAGCTCCGGCGCCACCACCAGCGACAGCACGCTTTGCAGGTCGGCCGCGGCGCCTTGCAGCAGCACGTCGAAGCTCACGCTGCCGCCTTCGGTGTTGTCCACGATCGTGTCCTGCACCCCGCCCATTTCGGACAGGCCGGTGAGCATCATGTCCAGCTCGATCTCGTCGATCGCCTGCGCCAGCGGACCGAGCTTCACGCGGAAGTTGCGGGTGACCGGACCGGTCTGGCCCGCCCCTGCATCGCTGGCGGGCTGCGCCACGCGGTCGCGCAGCAGCGCTTCCACGGCGAGCGCGTCCGGCGCCTCCGGCAGCGAGCCGCGGCGGTGCAGCACCTGCAGGCGCAGCACGTCGCCCGCCTTGAGCATGGCATTGACGTCGTCGCCGGCTATGGGGCGCTCGCCCTTGCGCAGCAGGTCCAGCAGGTTTTCCTGCAGGTGGGTCAGCGCCGCGATCTCGTTGCAGCCCAGCATGGCGGCGCTGCCCTTGATCGAGTGCACCGCCCGGAAGATCGCGTTCAGGTCGTCGGGATGCGGCGCATCCGTGTCCATGCGCAGCAGGATGGCCTCGACGTTGGCCAGGTGCTCCTGCGCCTCCTCGAAGAAGATCGTGCGAAAGGCAAGCGGGTCGCCGAAGGCGTTGGCGGGCTGGAACATGGGGTACTTCTCCCGGTCCGCCGTCAGATGAACTTGCCGACGATGTCCAGCATGCGCTGCGGATCGAAGGGCTTGGCCATCCAGCCGGTGGCGCCGGCGTCGCGGCCTTTCTGTTTCAGCTCGGTGCTGGCCTCGGTGGACAGCACGATCAGCGCGACGGGGTCGTAATTGGGCAGCGCGCGCAGTTCGCGCACCAGGGTCACGCCGTCCATGCGCGGCATGTTGTGGTCGGTCACCACCAGGTCGAACACGCGCGCGCGGGCCAGCTCCAGCGCCTCCACCCCGTCGCCGGCCTCGGCCACTTCATAGCCGGCACCCTGCAGCACGGCGGCCACCATGGCGCGCATGGAGCGGGTGTCGTCCACCACCAGAATCGATTTGCTCATTGCTTACTTGCTCAGTGACCGCTCGCGCTTGCGGCGGCTGGAGGGAAGGAACTTGGCGATCACCTCGAGGAGGCGGTCCTCGTCGAGGGGCTTGGTCAGGTACTCGTCGCAGCCGGCGAGCGAGCCGCGCAGCTTGTCGAACGGCGAGCTGCGGCTGGTGAGCATCACCACCGCGGTCTTCTTGATCGCCTGCTTGTTGGCCTTGATCAGCTTGCAGACCTGGTAGCCGTCGATGCCGGGCAGCACCACGTCGAGGAACACGCAGGTGTATTCGCGCGTGCCGGTCAGCCCCACCGCCTCTTCGCCGGTCTCGGCGAAATCGACCTCGAAGTTGAAGGGCGCCAGCTTGGCCTTCATGAACATGCGCACCGAGGCGTTGTCGTCCACCACCAGCACGGTGTCGCCGGCCGCGCGCTTGTGCGCAGCGGCTTCGTCCAGCGCGCTGCCATGGCCGCCCGGCTGCGTGCGGCCCGCCAGGCTGGCCGAAAAGGTCTTGCCCAGGGGCAGCGTGCCCTCGTCGTCGCGCGCCGCGCGCGGGCCCGAGCCACCGGCCGAAGCGACGGTCTCTTCCAGGGCCTGCAGCAGGCGGGCCCACTGCAAGGGACGCGGCAGCGTCGGGAACCCCAGGCTGTCGCCCTCCGGGCCGACCATCACGGCCGGCAGGTTGCTCCGCTTGGACAGCATGCGAAATTCGTTCAGCGCCTCGGGGTTCTCGGCATCCACCAGGTAAATGTCGGCGCTGCCGGTGCCGGTGGTCGCGGGGTCGTATTGCACGAAGCCGGGATCGCGCCGGGCAGCGAGCGCGAAGATGCTGGTCAGCATCGAGCGCTCCACCGGGTTGAAGCCGATCACGTCGACCAGGTATTGTTCATTCAGGGTCATCAGCACCTCTGGCCGATCAGGCCGAGCACGGCGTCCGCATCCGGAAGCCGGCGTTGTGCCTGTTTCGCAAGCATGCGGTCCACCAGCGCCTGCAGGTCCGCGAGCGGCTCCGGCAGGCGCGCAGGTTGGGCGAGCAGATGCTGGGAAAGAACTTCCATCAGCGTCTCGCCCGGAAAAGGGGGGTGGCCAGCGAGCATCTCGTGCAGCAGCACCCCGAGGCTGTAGACATCGGCGGCCGGCGCGGCAGGGGCGCCCTGCAACTGCTCGGGCGCCGCGTAGCGCGGCGTGCCGAACACGGCGCCTGCGACAAACCGCGGATCGCTGTGGCCGGCCGCGACCACCAGGCCATAGTCGGCCAGCACCAGGCGGCCGTCGGCGCGCAACAGGAAATTGGCCGGCTTGAGATCGCGGTGCACCAGGCCGGCACGATGCAGTTCGGCGACGGCGCCCACGGCCTGCGCGAACAGCGTCAGGGCCTGCTCGCGTGGCAAGCCGGCGCGCATGCGTGCGGCCAGCTCGCCGCCCGCGACGTATTCCATGGCCAGGTAGCCCCACTGCGAAGTGCGGCCATGGTCGACCACGTGCACCAGGCCGTCGCCCTGCACGCGGGCCGCCACGGCGGCCTCGCAGTGCAGCGCGCTGCCCCGCGCCGCCTGCAGCTTCAGCACGAGTTCGCCACCGCGCTCGAGGTCTTGCGCCAGCCACGCGGTGCTGCGCCGGCCGCTGCCGATGGCGCGCAGCAGGCGGTAGCCGGGAATGCGCGGCGTCTCCGTGACGGCGGAGCCGGGCGCACGGCGCGTGGCCGCCGGAATGTGAGGGAGCGGCGCGAACATCACAGTCCCATCTGCGCCAGGTCGTGCAGCAGCGTGGCCGCATCGGGATAGCGCTGCTCGCGGTCCTTGGCCATCATGCTTTCCATCACGGCCTGCAGCTGCGCGTGCTCGGGTGGCAGCAGCGGCACCGGGTCCTGCACGTGCATGCGCAGCAGCTCGTGGGCGGAGCCTGCGTGATAGGGCTTGCGGCCGGTGAGCAGCTCGTACGCCAGCACGCCCAGGCTGTAGATGTCGCAGCGGGCATCCACCGTGTGACCCAGCGCCTGCTCGGGGCTCAGGTAGTACGGGGTGCCGACGATGTCGCCGTCGCCGGTGTCGGTGATCTTCATCGAGACCTGCTTGGCGACACCGAAGTCCGCCAGCGCGAGGCTGCCGTCCTGCCGCAGCATCAGGTTGTCGGGCTTGAGGTCGCGGTGGACGATGCCCACGGCGTGGATCGCCGCCAGGCCGGCAGCGGTCTGCTTGATGTACGAGAGCGCGGTGTCGGCATCGAGCCGGCCCGCCTTCATGCGCGCGCGCAGGTCGCCCTGCGGGAAGTACTCCATCGCGATGTACGCATGCGCCAGGGAAAAATCCTGGCGGAAGATGCGCGCGACGTTCGGATGTTGGATCTGCGCCAGCAAGGCGTATTCCTGGATGAAGCGCTGCAGGCCGTCGGCCTCGACCGCCCGGTCCATGCGCATCACCTTGAGCACCTGCGGCGGGCCGCCCTCGGCGGATTGCGCCAGGAAGATCGAAGCCATGCCGCCTTCGCCGATCTTGCGCAGGACGCGGTAGCCCTCGATCAGGAACTGCCCGCCCGACCCGGACCCGGCACCCGCACCCCCGGCCATCGTGCGCTTGCGGGCCTGCTGGTTGGCGGCGATCGCCTCGCGCAGCATCTCGAACACCCGCGGCGGCGTGTTGGAGCCCTTGCGGGGCACCAGGCCGGCGATTTCGACGATGTCGATGAAGCTGTTGTCAGGCAAGGCGACGGAGCCGATGCGGCCGCCTTCGGCCCGCCCGGCGGAGGCCAGCCGGGTGCCGGAGGAGGCGGCGATGCTCCAGTTCAGGTCCATCGCCGTCACCTCGAGCAGGCGCGCCACTTCGACCGCGTCGCCGATCGCCTGCACCTTGGCGCCATTGCCGCGGCGGGACAGTTCGGCGGTGCCCAGGTGCACGCCTGCCGCGAGCGACAGCATCGGCAGGTGCGCGAACTGCGGCCGACCGGCGATGGCCTGGGCCAGCAGCGCCGCCTCGTGCGTCAGCAGGATGCTGGCATGCAAGGCGCGCTGGGCATGGTTGGGCTTGCGGTCGTCGGCCCGGTTGCTGAACACCGCCAGGATGGAATCGGGTCGCCGCTGCGCCACCTCGCCATTGAGCTTGAGCACCTGCTCGGTGAGGATGCGACGCACCTCATTCACGAACGCCGAGGCGTCCTCGGGCGCCATTGCGTTGCACACTGCCGAGAAATGGTGCAGCCGGGCATACACGAAGGTGGCAACAGTGGCGCCCTCGGCAACACTGGTGTCCCCGCCCAGTGTCGAGCTGAGCAGCGTGGATGCCGCGAAGTCGCCAGCGCCGGGCGCGTGCGGCGCTTCGGCGGGAGATCGATCTTCGAGGGATTGTCGCATTTGGTTACATGGTAGCTGGCGGCGTGGAATTGCCTCGGCAATTTGTCACGCAATTGCCTTACGGCTCAGCTCCGCAGCGCGACTGTTGCAGAGACGCCGCCGAATCTCATCAGTGGGTCGCCAGCCGGCAACAGATGCCGACGGGCGGGCGGGTCGGCCCATCCCTGGCGCACTCGTTGCTACATTGCCGGTTATGTCCATCCACGCTGCACTGAACCACGTCACCCACTACAAGTACGACCGTCCGGTGAAGCTGGGGCCGCAGACGGTGCGCCTGCGGCCGGCGCCGCATTGCCGCAGCAAGGTGGTCTCGTATTCGCTGCGCGTCGACCCGGTCAAGCACTTCATCAACTGGCAGCAGGATCCCTTTGCCAATTTCCAGGCGCGCCTGGTCTTTCTCGAGCCGACCACCGAATTCAAGGTCACCGTCGACCTCGTGGTCGAGATGTCGGTGTATAACCCGTTCGACTTCTTCCTCGAGCCGAGCGCCGATTTCTTCCCGTTCAAGTACGAGCCCACCGTCGCCGAGGAGCTCGCGCCCTATCTGGCTTGCGAGCCGCTGACGCCGCTGGTGGCGGGCTACCTGGAGAAGATCGATCGCCGGCAGCGGCCGACCATCGATTTCCTGGTGGCGCTCAACCAACAGGTGCAGGGCGACGTCAAGTACCTGATCCGCATGGAGCCCGGCGTGCAGACGCCCGAGCAGACCCTGCAGCTTGCCAGCGGATCCTGCCGCGACTCCGGATGGTTGCTGGTGCAACTATTACGCCGCCTCGGGCTGGCCGCGCGCTTCGTCTCCGGCTACCTCATCCAGTTGAAGTCGGACGTGAAGGCGCTCGACGGGCCCAGCGGCACCGAAGTCGACTTCACCGACCTGCATGCGTGGTGCGAGGTCTACCTGCCGGGCGCGGGCTGGATCGGCCTCGACCCGACCTCCGGCCTGCTGGCCGGCGAAGGCCACATCCCGCTCGCCTGCACGCCGCAGCCTTCGGGCGCGGCGCCGATCGAAGGCCTGGTCGACGACGCCGAGGTGGAGTTCAGCCACCACATGCAGGTGACGCGCATCCACGAGTCGCCGCGCGTGACCAAGCCGTACGACGAGGAACAGTGGGCGCGCGTGCTGGCCCTCGGCGACTCCGTCGACCAGGCGCTGGAGGCCGGCGACGTGCGCCTGACCATGGGCGGCGAGCCGACCTTCGTCGCCGTCTCGGATCGCGATGGCGCCGAGTGGAACACCGACGCGCTCGGCCCCACCAAGCGCGGCTATGCGACGGAGCTGGTGCAGAAGCTGCGCGCCGAATACGGCCAGGGCGGCTTCCTGCACTTCGGGCAGGGCAAGTGGTATCCGGGCGAGCAGCTTCCGCGCTGGGCGCTGTCGATCTACTGGCGCGCCGACGGCCAGCCCTGCTGGCGCAACCCCGCCCTGTTTGCCGACGAGCGCGTGCCTGCCCGGCACACCAGCGAGGATGCGCAGCGCTTCGTGCGCACGCTCACCGGCAAGCTCGGACTGCCCGATCGCTTCATCCAGCCGGCCTACGAGGATGTCTTCTATTACCTGTGGCGCGAGCGCAAGCTGCCGGTGAACGTCGACCCCTTCGACTCGCGTCTCGACGACGAACTCGAACGTGCCCGCCTGCGCCGCGTGTTCGAGCAGAAGCTCGATGCGGTGGTCGGCTACGTGCTGCCGCTGCAGGCGCCCGACGTGCAACCGGAACTTTCCGGCGGCCGCTGGCAGACCGGCCCCTGGTACGTGCGCGACGATCGCCTCTACCTGATCCCGGGCGATTCGCCCATGGGTTACCGGCTGCCGCTCGATTCGCTGCCCTGGGCCAATGAGGGCGACACGCCGCGCATGATCCCGGTCGATCCCTTCGAGCAGCGGGCGCCGCTGCCGCTCGCGACCCAGGTGCGGTCGCAATACCGGCCGGGCGATCCGCGCCACGGCGAGGTGGGGGGTGCTGAAGGCGACGCGGGCGCCAGCGCGCACGGCGATGGCGCACCCGGATCGGCCACGCTGGCGACGCGCACGCCGGCCCGCAACGAGTCCGCCGCCTGGATCACGCGCACCGCGCTGTGCGTGGAAGTGCGCGATCCGCAGCGCGCCAACGGTCCGAAGGCCGAGCGCGAGCACGGCGGCAAGAGCGGCCTGATCCACGTCTTCATGCCGCCGCTGGCCCGGCTGGAGGACTACCTCGAACTGCTGGACGCCATCGAGGCGACGGCCGAAGAACTGGGCGTGCGTGTCGTGCTGGAAGGCTACACGCCCCCGCGCGATCCGCGCCTGAAAGTGCTGCAGGTCACGCCGGACCCGGGCGTGATCGAGGTCAACATCCACCCGGCGCACAACTGGGGCGAGCTGGTGCAGCACACCGAGTTCCTGTACCAGGCGGCTTTCGAGACGCGCCTGTCCGCCGAGAAGTTCATGACCGATGGCCGCCATACCGGCACCGGCGGCGGCAACCACTTCGTGATGGGCGGGGCGACGCCCGCCGATTCGCCCTTCCTGCGCAAGCCCGAGCTGCTGGCCAGCCTGCTGCTCTATTGGCACAACCACCCGAGCCTCAGTTATCTGTTCAGCGGCATGTTCGTCGGCCCGACCAGCCAGGCCCCGCGGGTCGATGAAGCGCGCAACGACCAGCTCTATGAACTGGAGATCGCCCTGAAGGAGATCGAGCGCAATCGGCAGGTCTACGGCGTGGGCATGCCGCCGTGGCTGGTGGATCGCACGCTGCGCAACATCCTGGTGGACGTCACCGGCAACACGCACCGCAGCGAGTTCTGCATCGACAAGATGTATTCGCCCGACGGCCCCACTGGCCGCCTGGGCCTGCTGGAACTGCGCGCCTTCGAGATGCCGCCGCATGCCCGCATGAGCGTGGTGCAGCAGCTCCTGATCCGGGCCCTGGTGGCGCGCTTCTGGCGCGAGCCCTGTCGCGCGCCGGTCACGCGCTGGGGCACCGAGCTGCACGATCGCTGGCTGCTGCCCACCTTCATCTGGATGGACCTGCAGGATGTGATCGCGGAGATGCGGCAGGCGGGCTTCGAGTTCGACGCGTCGTGGTTCGCGCCGCACTTCGAATTCCGCTTCCCGGTGGCCGGCGACCTGCAGGCCATGGGCATGGAACTCACGCTGCGCAACGCGCTGGAGCCCTGGCACGTGATGGGCGAGGAAGGCGCGGCCGGTGGCACGGTGCGCTATGTCGACTCCTCGCTCGAGCGCATCGAGGTGAAGGCAACCGGCCTGAACGAAAGCCGCTACGTCGTCACCGTCAATGGCCGGCCGCTGCCGATGCAGTCCACGGGGACCTCCGGCGAGTTCGTGGCCGGCGTGCGCTACAAGGCGTGGGCGCCGCCCTCGGCGCTGCATCCCACCATCGGCGTGCATGCGCCATTGACCTTCGACATCGTCGATACCTGGATGAAGCGCTCGGTCGCGGGCTGCCAGTACCACGTGGCGCACCCGGGCGGCCGCAACTACGTGACCTTCCCGGTCAATGCCTACGAGGCCGAGAGCCGCCGGCTCGCCCGCTTCTTCCGCATGGGGCACACCCCGGGGCGGATGCAGGTGCCGCCCGCCAGCATCGACGTGCCGGGCAGCCGCGAGTTTCCGTTCACGCTCGACCTGCGCCGGCAGCGGTCCTGAAGCCGATGAAGCTGCACGTCCTGTCGGACCTGCACCTGAGCCAGGCGGGATTCGATCCGCCCGACACCGACGCCGACGTGGTGGTGCTGGCCGGCGACATCGCTCGCCCGCGCGAGGCCATCGCCTGGGCGCGCCGCTTCCGGCAGCCGGTGCTGTATGTCGCGGGCAACCACGAGTTCTACGGCGCCAGCGTGGACGGCACGCGCCGGCTGCTGCATGAACTGTGCGCGGACACCCACGTGCACGTGCTGGACGACGAGGAACTGACGCTGGACGGCGTGCGCTTCCTCGGAACCACGCTGTGGACCGACTTCAACGTGTTCGGTCCCGGCGCCGTGCGTGAGGCCGGCATCGCAGCGGCCACGCGCTTCATGCGCGACTTCCAGCGCATTCGCCTGCGCGAGGAAGAGGACACGCTGCTGACGCCGGAGCATTCCGCTGGCCTGTTCCGCCAGCACAGCGAATGGCTGCAGCAAAGGCTGGCGCAGTCGCAGGCGGGACCGACCGTGGTGATCACGCATCACGCGCCCTCGCCGCGCAGCATCCATCCGCGCTTTGCCGGCGCGCCGGTCAACGTCTGCTTCGTCTCGGACGCCGAGCATCTGCTGGGCGCGAACCGCGTGCAGCTGTGGGTGCACGGGCACACGCACGACAGCTTCGACTATGACGTGGCCGGCACGCGGGTGGTCTGCAATCCGCGCGGCTACCTGCGCGAGGGGCAGCAGGAAAACGCACGGTTCGATCCGGGACTCGTGATCGAGTTGAACTAGCACCCCCAACTTGCGCGCGTCCCATCCCGCCCGCGGGATGGGACAATGGCCGCAGTGGACTCTCCCAACGAATCGCTGTTCGGCGCGCAGGCCGACGAGACGCCAGCTGCGCTTGCCGCAGCCCTGGCGCCCCCGGCTGCGCCCGGGCACTACGACGAACTGCGCGGCGGCGTCTCGGCGCCTGCGCCCGAGGGCCCGCCGCCGCAGGTTACGGTTGTAGCCGGCCATGCCCTGCCCACCCCGCACTGGGCCCGCTTCTTCGAGAACCTGGGGCAAGAAGGCTTCTCCGACCTGAACCGGCGCACCGCCGAACTGCACCGCCAGGTGCGCGACAACGGCGTCACGTACAACGTCTATGCCGACGCCGGCGGGCCGCAGCGGCCCTGGTCGCTGGACCTGTTCCCGCTGATCGTGTCGCCCACCGCGTGGCAGCAGATCGAGGCCGGCGTGCTGCAGCGGGCGCGCCTGCTCGAAGGCATCCTCGACGACGTCTACGGCCCGCAGCAGTTGCTCGCCAAGAACCTGCTGCCGCCGGCGCTGGTGCAAGGCCATCCGGGTTACCTGCGGCCCATGCATGGCGCCAAGCCCGCGGGCGGCCGCCGCCTGCACATCGCCGCGTTCGACCTGGCCCGCGACCCCGCCGGCGCGTGGTGGGTGGTGTCGCAACGCACGCAGGCGCCCTCGGGCCTGGGCTACCTGCTGGAAAACCGGCTGGTCATCTCGCGCCTGTTCCCGGAGGCCTTCGGCGACCTCAAGGTGCAGCGCCTCGCCGCCACCTATCGCGCCTTGCTGGAGAGCCTGACGCGCCTGTGCCCCGCCGGCGCCGGCGAGCCGCGCATCGTGCTGCTCACGCCCGGCCCGTACAGCGAGACCTACTTCGAGCACGCCTACCTCGCGCGCTACCTGGGCCTGACCCTGGTCGAAGGCAGCGATCTCACGGTCCGCGATGCGCGCCTGTACCTCAAGACGCTCAAGGGGCTGGAGCCGGTGCACGGGGTGCTCAAGCGCCTCGACGACGAGTTCCTCGACCCGCTGGAGCTGCGTTCCGATTCGCGCCTCGGCGTGCCCGGCCTGCTGCAGGCGATCCGCGCCGGCAACGTGCTGGTGGCCAACGCGCCGGGCTCGGGCTTCCTCGAGTCGACCGCGCTGCTGGGTTTCCTGCCGGCACTGAGCCGGCACCTGCTCGGCGAGGAACTGAAGCTGCCCGCCCTGCCCACCTGGTGGTGCGGCGAACGCGCCGCCATGATGGCGGTGCTGCCGCAGCTCGGACAGAACGTGATCAAGGGCACGTACGGCGAGCCGGGTGCCCGCGCGGTGCTGGGACGCAACCTCACGCGCCGCCACCTCGATGAATGGGCCGGCCGCATCATGCGCGACCCGGACCAGCACACCGTGCAGGCCTACGTGCCGCTGTCGCAGATGCCCACGTGGAAATCCACGCGCAATGGCGACCGCATCCTGCCGCGGTCGCTGCTGCTGCGCGTGTTCGCGGTGTCCGACGGCCCGCAGGGCTGGCGCGTGCTGCCCGGGGGCTTGAGCCGCATCGCGTCGGAGGAACTCGAGATCGCCTCGATGCAGCGGGGCGGCAGCAGCGCCGACACCTGGGTGCTGACCGAGGGCGAGGTCGATGCCACCAGCCTGCTGCACCACGCGCATCCGTCCGTGGACACGCCGCTGCGCAATCGCACGGTCACCAGTCGCGCGGCCGAGAACCTGTTCTGGCTGGGACGCTACACCGAGCGCACCGAGAACACCGCGCGGCTGGCCCGGCTCACCATCCAGAGCCTCAATGGCGAGGACCAGAACTCGCAGCCCCTGCTACGCTGGCTCAGCGAAGTGTGCACGGCCAACGCGCTGGTGCTGAAGGCGGTGCCGCCGGCCACCCAGGGCCGCCGCGTGTTCGAGCGTTCCTTGATCTCCGCGCTGGGCGACAGCCGCAAGGCGCACAGCGTCGGCTTCAACCTGTGCGCGGTGCGCATTGCCGCCGGCGCGGTGCGCGAGCGGCTGTCGCAGGAGCAGTGGAACCTGATGGTGCGCTCGGAGCAGGAATTCCGCGTCGGCTGCGCGGCCGCCGTCGGCGACGGCGACTACTCCTCGGCGGAAGCACTGCGCGTACTCGAGATGCTGTCGGCGCACACCGCCGCGATGACCGGCGCCCAGACCGACCGCATGACGCGCGACGACGGCTGGCGGCTGCTCTCCACCGGCCGCCATCTCGAGCGCCTGGGCTTTCTCGCGCAGGCGCTGGCCAGCGCCTTCGAGACCGACGCGGTGCTCGACGAGGGCGGCTTCGAGGCGGTGGTGGCGCTGTTCGACAGCACCATCACCTTCCACGCGCAGTACCAGCAGCGGCACGACATTCCGGCGCTGCTCGACCTGCTGGTGCTCGATCGCGACAACCCGCGCTCGCTGGGCTGGGTGGCGCAGACGCTGCGCAGCCGGCTCGCGCGCATGGCCAATTCGCCGGCCGGCGCGATGCCGGTGATGGCCATGGTGCTGCCCGATCCGCAGCGCTGGACGCTCGAGGCCCTGTGCCAGCGCGACGCGCAAGGCCAGCATGCGGCGCTGCTGGAACTGCTGCAGCAATGCGTGGATGCGTCCTATCGCCTGTCCGACGACCTGACCGCCCGCTACTTCGCCCACACCGGCGACGGCCGCTACTCGGTCGGTGCCTGAGACATTCGCATGCTGCTGCACGTCCTGCACGAAACCGCCTACGACTACGTGCCCATGGTGCGCACCGCGCAGCATGTCGCGCACCTCAAGCCGGTCGACAGCGCCCACCAGGAGCTCCTGAGCCATCGCCTGACGATCGCGCCCGGGCCGGCCAGGGCCGCGGAGCAACCGGACGTGTTCGGCAACGTGCGCAGCTTCTTCAGCCTGCAGTTCCCGCACGACTTCCTGCGCGTGCAGGCCGATAGCCTGGTGCGCACGACCGCGTGCAAGGAGCCGTCTCACGACCTGCCGTGGGAACAGGTGGCCGATCGCCTGCGCTATCACCGCGGCGCCCGCTACGACCCGGCCGCCGGCTTCGCCTTCGCCTCGCCCTATGTGCCGCGCGACGGCGAATTCGTGGAGTACGCGCAGGCCAGCTTCGCGGCCGGGCGCCCCCTGCTCGCGGCCGCGCACGACCTGATGCGGCGCATCCACGAGGACTTCGAGTACGAGACCACGGCCACCGACGTGAACACGCCGGCGCTGGAGGCGCTCGCGCTGCGCAAGGGCGTGTGCCAGGACCTGGCGCACGTGATGCTGGGATGCCTGCGCAGCCTGGGCCTGCCGGCCCGCTATGTCAGCGGCTACCTGCTCACGGAGCCCGCCCCGGGCCAGCCGCGCCTGGTGGGCTGCGATGCTTCGCATGCGTGGGTCGCGGTGTATCTGCCCGCGGCCGATGACGCGCCCGGCACCTGGGTCGAACTCGATCCCACCAACGACCGCACGGCCGGCGAAGACTACGTCACGCTGGCGATCGGCCGCGACTTCTCGGACGTGTCGCCGATGCGCGGCGTGATCCATGGGGGCACGCACCATTCGCTGCGGGTCGCGGTGACGGTGACGCCCAGCGAGCCGACCTCGGCAGCGCCCGCGATGCCAGAATCGGCGCCAGCCATTTCCTCCCGGAGCCAGCCATGAACATCTACGACAAGCTGAAGGAACTGAACATCGCGCTGCCGCCGGTGGCCACCCCCGCCGCGGCCTATGTGCCTTTCGTGCGCACCGGCAACCTGGTGTTAATTTCGGGCCACATCGCCAAGAAGGACGGCAAGGCGTGGGTCGGCCAACTGGGCAAGACGATGCAGACGCTGGAAGCGATGGGGGCAGCGCGCGCGATCGCGATCGACCTGATGGGGACGCTGCATGCGGCCGTGGGCGACCTGAACAGCGTCAAGCGCATCGTCAAGGTGATGAGCCTGGTGAACTCCACGCCGGACTTCACCGAGCAGCACCTGGTCACGAACGGCGCAAGCGAGCTGTTCGCGCAGGTGTTCGGCGACCGGGGCGCGCATGCCCGCAGCGCGTTCGGGGTGGCGCAGATCCCGATGGGTGCGTGCGTGGAGATCGAGTTGATTGCCGAGGTTTAGCCCCTCCCGCTTGCGACTCGAACGAAGAACGAAGGACAAAGGATGTCATTGCGGGCTTGACCCGCAATCCACGCGGGCGGTTGATCGAGCGCCGCATGGATCCCGGGTCAAGCCCGGGATGACATCCACTCGCCGTGCGACAGCGCCAGGACAGGAAGCTACTCGTCCAGCAACCCACCCCGATAGAAGCTGTACGCCGTCCCGTCGTGCAGGTAGAAAAACCCGTCCGCGCAGCCCTCCTTGCCCGGAAAGAACTCGCGGTACTTCTTCGGGACCAGCCGCTCCAGTTCCTCGTCCGACAGTTCGTCGAACTCCTGCGGCGTGATCGGCTGGCCTGCGCGCAGGCGGCGGCCTTCCATCATTCCACCCGCGCCACCGACAGCGGCTTGAAGCCCAGGTCGGCGACCTTGCCCTTGCGGCCGCGCGCGCCCTTGGCGTTGTTCAGGGAGCGGATCTCCAGCACCTCCTCGCGCTCCTTGTCGCCGCGGCCCAGGCCCGCAATGCGCACCGAGCGCGTATAGGCGGCCGCGCCCGCGAGTTCTTCCTTGGGCTCCAGGTCCATCAGCATCAGGCCGCGGCCGCCATTGGCCATCGCCTTCAGCTCCGCGATGTCGAAGGTCAGGATGCGCCTGCCGGTGGAGGCACAGCACACGCTGGTGGCCGGCGCATTCGCGGCCGTCGCCTGCGCACCGGGCGGCAGCGGCACGTTGGCCGCCGAGGGACGACACACCGTCTCGCCGGCACCGAGCGAGAGGAAGGCCTTGCCGCCCTTCTGCCGCGACGTCATGTTTTCCACCGTCGCCAGGAATCCGTAGCCGCCGGAATTGGACAGCAGCAGCCACGCAGTGGCCGCGCCCGCGAAGTAGTGGACCAGTTGCGTGCCCGAATCGAGTTCGATCAGCGTGGTCAGCGGCTGCCCGTCGCCGCGCGCGCCCGGCAAGACGGACACCGGCACCGAGTACACGCGCCCATTGCTGCCGAAGGCCAGCAGCGTATCGACCGTGCGGCATTCGAAAGTGCTGTAGAGGCCGTCGCCCGCCTTGAAGGCGAAGCTCGCGGCCTCGTGGCCGTGCGCTTGCCGCGCCCGCACCCAGCCCTTTTGCGAGACCACCACCGTCACCGGCTCGTCGACCACCTTCACTTCGGCCACGGCCTTCTTCTCGGCCTGGATCAAGGTGCGCCGGGCATCGCCGAAGGTCCTGGTGTCGCCCTCGATCTCCTTGATCATCAGCCGGCGCAGTGCCGTGGGCGAGCCGAGGATCTCCTGCAGCTTCTCCTGCTCGCTGCGCAGTTCCTTGAGTTCCTGCTCGATGCGGATCGCCTCCAGCCGCGCCAGTTGCCGCAGCCGGATTTCCAGGATGTCCTCGGCCTGCCGCTCGGAGAGCGTGAAGCGCGCCATCAGCGCCTGCTTCGGCTCGTCGGCGCCGCGGATGATCGCGATCACCTCGTCGATGTTCAGCAGCACCAGCTGCCGGCCCTCGAGGATGTGGATGCGGTCGTTGACCTTTTCCAGCCGATGGCGCGAGCGCCGCTCGATCGTGCGCTGGCGGAACGCTATCCACTCCTGCAGCATCTGCCGCAGCGACTTCTGCGTCGGCCGGCCATCCAGGCCCACCATCGTGAGGTTGATCGGCGCCGAGGTCTCCAGCGAGGTCTGCGCCAGCAGCGTGGTGGTCAGCTCGCCCTGGTCGATCTTGCTGGTCTTGGGCTCGAACACCAGGCGGACGGCCGCGTCCTTGCTCGACTCGTCGCGCACCGCATCCAGCACCGACAGCAGGGTCTGCTTCAGTTGCACCTGGTCCTGCGACAGCGCCTTCTTGCCGACCTTGACCTTTGGGTTGGTGAGCTCCTCGATCTCCTCCAGCACCTTCTGCGTCGAGACGCCGGGGGGCAACTCGGTCACCACCAATTGCCACTGGCCGCGCGCCAGGTCCTCGATCTTCCAGCGCGCCCGCACCTTGAGCGAGCCGCGGCCGCTGCCATACGCCTCGGCGATCTCGGCCGCGCTCGAGATCACCTGGCCGCCACCGGGATAGTCGGGCCCGGGGATCAGCGCGAACAGGTCTTCGTCGGACAGCTTGGGGTTCTTCACCAGCGCGACGCAAGCCTCGGCCACCTCACGCAGGTTGTGCGACGGGATCTCGGTGGCCAGGCCCACCGCGATGCCGCTCGCGCCATTGAGCAGCGCGAACGGCAGGCGCGCGGGCAGCACCACCGGCTCCTGCGTGCTGCCGTCGTAATTGAGCACGAACTCCACCGTGCCCTCGTCGATCTCGTCGAGCAGCAGGTTGGCGATCTTCGCCAGGCGCGCTTCGGTGTAGCGCATGGCCGCGGCGCCGTCGCCGTCGCGGCTGCCGAAATTGCCGTGGCCGTCGACCAGCGGATAGCGCTGCGAAAAGTCCTGCGCCATGCGCACCAGCGCGTCGTAGGCGGCCTGGTCCCCGTGCGGATGGAACCGGCCCAGCACGTCGCCCACCACGCGGGCGCATTTGACGGGCCGCGCGCCCGCCGTGCCGGTGTAACCCAGGCCCATGCGCGCCATCGAATACAGGATGCGGCGCTGAACCGGTTTCTGGCCGTCGCACACATCGGGCAAGGCGCGGCCCTTGACCACGCTGAGCGCATATTCGAGGTAGGCGCGCTGGGCGTAAGCGCCCAGGTCCAGCTCGATGTCGTCACCGTCGCCGGGGTCGGCCAGGGAAATGAGGTCTTGCTCCATTGAATTCGCAGACAGAAAAAATGAATTAGGGAAGGGTCAGCCGAGTACGCCGGCGGGCTGTGCCAGCGCGTGCGTCGCAGTCGGCGCGGCCCTCATGGTTCGCACCTTGGGCAATACCGCGGCTTACTGCTCGGTGCCGACCGGCAGCGTCATTCACGTTCGATATTGCCGTCGGCCTGCGGCGCGAGTGCGAGCGGAAGCGCCGGCGCTTGGCCGGCCGGCAGATTGCCGCGGCCCGCCGCCCCGCCCAGGGTCGCTGCATGCACCGGCATCTCCATGCGCACGCGCGCGGGAACATTCCCCCGACCGAAGGGGGCCGTCGGCTTGAGCATGGCGTAGAGCTGCATCACGGTGGCAACGTAGTCCTGCGTCTCGCGGAAGTTGGGGACCTTGTTGCCCGCCCTTTGCACCGCGCCCTCGCCCGCGTTGTAGGCGGCCAGCGCGAGGTCAAGCCGGCCGGGGAACAGGTCGATGAGATAGCGCAGATACCGCGTGCCGGCGCGGATGTTGGTGCGCGGGTCCACCAGCTTCTTGCCGATCGCCGACTTCGCGTCGCTGGTCACGCCGTAGCGCTGGGCGGTGGCGGGCATGACCTGCATCAGCCCCACTGCGCCCTTGGGCGAGACCGCGGCCGCGTCGAAGCCCGATTCGGTAGCGATGAGGGCCTGCAGCAGTTCGTAATCGATGTCCTGCGCTTTCGCGGCTTCCCGCAGGTGATGCTTCACCTGCTTGAAGCTGGGCGAGACCTCGAAGAAAGCGATGAGCTTGGGCGCGACGCGTGGCACCGCCACGGCGCGTGCGCTTGATGGCCTCTCGCCCGACTTGGCCAGCCCCGAAGCGGTGTCAAAGCTTTCGCCGCCGCGGAAGAACAACTCGTATTGTTCGTCCAGCTTGGCCGACGCGAAATGGGCCACGCCTTTGGCGTCGACGTAGCCCCACACGTCGGCGTGCGCGGCCGGCAGCAGGCCCAGCGCGAGCAGCGCGCAGGCCAGGGACGACTTCAGCACACGCCGCGCGAACAGCATCATGCGCGCAGCTCCAATCCCAGGCCGCGGCGGCCGGTGAACTCGGGCTTGAGCATCGACATGACGATCAAGGAGTCGAAGCCTTCCGCCAACTTCACTGCTTCGCGCAATTGGCCTTCGACCACGAATCCTTCGCTGTCATAGAAGGCCTTGGCGCGGGTATTGCGCGCCTTCACATCCAGCCAGAAGCGGTGCGCCCCCAGGTCGTCGAAGGCCACTTTCTTGGCGACTCGCAGCGCCGCGCGGCCGTAACCGGCGCCCTTGGTGGCGACCACCATGCGCTTGAGCTCGAGCGACTGATGCTGGCTGCGGCAACCGATGAAAATCAGGAAGCCCACCGCGTCCAGGCCCTCACCGCCCTCGATGATGAAGTGCCGGAAGTCGGGGAAGCGGACGGCCGCCTCGTGCTGGATCCGTTCCCACGGCGTGATGAAGGCC
>NZ_JAQGNQ010000041.1 GCF_028291745.1 Ramlibacter sp.
GCTCCAGCAGGTTCGCCGCATCGGCGAGGCGGAACAACTCGGCCAGGTGCGGCAGCGAACGGGTGCTCTGCTGGCCGCCGACCATGGTGAAGTGGTCCTGGTGGCCGTTCAGCCATGCCATGAACACCACGCCGGTCTTGTAGAAGCGCGTCGGCGCCGCAAAGATGTGGCGCGACAAGGGCACGGTGGGCCCGAGGATCGCGTGGAACTTCTCGACGTTGCCACGCGCCAGTTCGCCGAGCGCGGCGCTGGCGGCCGGCGCAATCGCGTCGAAGATTCCAAGCAGCGCGTGGCTCTTGCCGTTTTCCGGTTCGGTCCCGAAACCGTCGCCGGCGATCAGCTCCGCGTAGTTGAAGTCGTCGCCGGTGTACATGCGCACGCCCGGGGGCAACCGGCGGCGCATCGCGATTTCCTTGTCCTTGTCCAGCAGCGAGATCTTGATGCCGTCGACCTTGTCGGGCCGGGCGGCGATCACGCCGAGCGCGGTGTCCATCGCAGCATCGACGTCCGCGCTCCCCCAATAGCCCGCGAGCGCCGGATCGAACATGTCCCCGAGCCAGTGCAGCACCACGGGCTGCTGCGCCTGCGACAGGATGCGGTCGTAGACGCGCTCGTAATCGGCGGGGCCGGTGGCCACACGGGCCAGCGCGCGGCTGGCCATCACCACCAGCCTGCCCCCGAGCTTTTCGATCGCAGCCATCTGCTCCTCGTAGCCGGCAATGACGTCGTCGACGGTCTTGACGTCATCCGGCACGAGGTGGTCGGTCCCGCAGCCGGAAGCGATCAGCGCGCCCGGCACGTCCCTGGCCGCATCGAGCGAACGGCGGATCAGCTCCAGCGAGGTCGGCCAGTCCAGGCCCATGCCGCGCTGCGCCGTGTCCATCGCTTCCGCCACTCCGAGGCCGAGCGACCAGAG
Source organism: Ramlibacter sp. (assembly GCF_028291745.1). Classification (GTDB taxonomy): domain Bacteria; phylum Pseudomonadota; class Gammaproteobacteria; order Burkholderiales; family Burkholderiaceae_C; genus Ramlibacter. Next base: position 917 of record NZ_JAQGNQ010000041.1, read on the forward strand.
GTACTGGCGGTAGCCGATGGTCGCGTCCCAGTCGACGGCACTCTGCAGCCAGGGATCGATTGCGGCGCGGGGATCGGAAACCTCGTGCGCGTCCGTCTAGTCGATCCGGTTTAACTTGATTCCCTTGGCCGGCCGGACCGGCGCGTTACCGCTCAAGGTGTACTGGACGAGCTTGCCACCGGTGGTTGGGAGTTGCAGCGCGAGTGTCATGTCAGACCTGCAGCGCCGGCACGTCGACCCAGCGCCGTTCCTTCCAGCTTTGCAGCGCGGCCTCGACCAGCTGCACGCCCTTCGCCCCTTCCGGCAGCGTCCAGCGATAGGGCGCGTTCTCCACCACGTGCCGGATGAAGTGCTCCCACTGGATCTTGAAGCCATTGTCGTAGACCTGCGAGTCGGGCACTTCCTGCCACTGGTCGAGGAAGTTCATGGTCTGCTTCACGTCGGGGTTCCACACCGGGCGCGGCGTCGTGACGCGGCTCTGGGCGCGGCATTCCTGCAGGCCGGCGACGGCGGAGCCGTGCGTGCCGTCCACATGGAAGGTGACGAGGTCGTCGCGCCGCACCCGGGTGGCCCACGACATGTTCATCTGTGCGATCACCGGCTCGCCGTTGTGGCCCACCAGTTCGGCGGTTGCGTAGGCGGCGTCGTCGGCAGTCGACTTGTACGGTTTGCCTTCCTCGTCCCAGCGCTGCGGGATGTGCGTGGCACCGATGCAGGAGATGGACTTCACTTCGCCGAACAGGTTGTCGAGCACATAGCGCCAGTGGCACATCATGTCGAGGATCATGCCGCCGCCGTCCTCGGTGCGGTAATTCCAGCTCGGACGCTGGATTGGCTGCAGGTCGCCCTCGAACACCCAGTAGCCGAACTCCAGCCGCACCGACAGCATCTTGCCGAAGAAGCCGGCACGCCGCAGCATGTCGAGCTTGCGCAGTCCGGGCAGGAACAGCTTGTCCTGCACCGCACCGTGCTTGAGGCCCGACTGCTCCGCCAGTCGCGCCACTTCCACGGCCTCGTTGAGGTTGGTCGCGATCGGCTTTTCGCAATAGACGTGCTTGCCGGCGCGGATCGCCTTGGCCAGCAGCGTCGGCCGCATCTGCGTGGTGCCCGCATCGAAGAAGACCGTGTCGTCCGGATTGGCCAGCGCCTGGTCCAGGTCGGTGCCCCAGCGCTCGACCCCGTGCGCCTTTGCGAGGGCCTGGATCTTGTCGGCGTTGCGGCCGATCAGGATCGGGTCGGGCATCACCTTGTCGCCGTTGGACAGCGTCACGCCGCCCTGGCTGCGGATCGCGAGAATGGAGCGGATCAGGTGCTGGTTCATGCCCATGCGCCCGGTGACGCCGTGCATGATGATTCCGAGTCGTTGGGTTGCCATCGGCCTTCCTTTTGATGCGGCCGGAAGGCTCTGCGCCCTCCGGGTTTAATTAACCAAAGGGTGAATTATAGTGAGACGTGCGCGTTGGGCAAGCGGCGCTTCAGGCGCGCAGCACGTAGCCCAGGATGACATCGCACATGTGGGCCAGCCGTTCATGCCGCGCCTTCGCGGTCATCAGGTCGCGCCCGAAAATCGCCGACAGCGTGTGGTTGTTCGATAGGTAGAAATAGGACAGGCCGGCGATCGAGACATAGAGCTGCAGCGGATCGACGCCGCCGCGGAAACTGCCGTCCTTGCGGCCGCGCTCCAGGATCTCGGCCAGCATCTCGATCAGCGGCGAGTTCATCTCGCGCGCCCGCCTGGACCCTTGCAGATGCCGCGCGCGGTGCAGGTTCGCGCTGTTCAGCAGGGTGAGGAACTCGGGGTGCGCCAGGTAGTAATTCCAGGTGAACTCCACCAGCCGCCGCAGGGCTTCGGCCGGCGCCACGTCCAGCAGGTTGAGCTTGCGCTCCTGTTCGCGGATGTCGCGGTAGGCTTGCTCCAGTACCGCCTGGAACAGCGCCTCCTTGTCCGCGAAGTAGTAGTAGATCAGCCGCTTGTTGAGGCTCGCGCGCTCGGCGATGCGGTCCATCCGCGCGCCGCCCAGGCCGTACTCCGCGAATTCATCGCGGGCCGCCGCTAAGATGGTGCCCTGCGAGCGGTCGGCGTCGCGCTGGCGCTCTTCCGCGACCGGGGTGGTGTCTCGTGTCATGGATCGATAATTCACCGTTTAGTTAATAAAGTCAAGACCATGAGCGTTGATCACGAGCAGATCGCAGGCCACCTTCTCGTCGAGTGCCTGGTCGCGCAGGGCGTGACGCATGCCTTCGGCGTTCCCGGCGAGAGCTACCTCGCCGCGCTCGACGGCTTCCACAAGTACCGGGACCGGATCACCTTTGTGATCAACCGGCAGGAGGGCGGCGCAGCCTACATGGCCGAGGCCCACGGCAAGCTGACCAACCGGCCGGGCATTTGCTTCGTCACGCGGGGCCCGGGCGCCACCAACGCCTCGATCGGCATCCACACCGCTTTCCAGGACTCGACGCCGATGGTGCTGTTCGTCGGAGACGTGGCCGCCGAGCAGCGCGACCGCGAGGCCTTCCAGGAACTCGACTACGGCCACTTCTTCGGCCCGGGCACCCGCGGCATGGCCAAGCGCGTCGAGCGCATCGACGACCCGGAGCGCATTCCCGAGTACGTGATGCGCGCCTTCGCCACCGCCATGAACGGGCGGCCCGGCCCGGTGGTGCTGGTGCTGCCGGAGGACATGCTCACGAAGGCCGTGGCGGCGCGCCCGCTGGGGCGCGTGGAGCCGGTCGAAGCCTGGAGCGACCCTGGGTCGCTGCGCCGGCTGCGCGAGATGCTGCTGGCGTCGAACAAGCCGTTCGTGATCGCCGGCGGCGGCGGCTGGACGGTGCAGTCGGCGCAGGCGCTGCAGCGATTCGCCGAGAACTGGAAGCTGCCGGTCGGCAACGCCTTTCGTTACCAGGATACCTTCGACAACTTCCATCCGCTGTACGCGGGCGACGTGGGCATCGGCCTGAACCCGAAGCTGGCCGCGCGCATCAAGGAAAGCGACCTGGTGATCGCGATCGGGCCACGGCTGGGCGAGATGACCACCGGCGGCTACACCCTCCTCACCGCGCCGCGCTCGCAGCAGAAGCTGGTCCACATCCACGGCAGCGCGGAGGAACTGAACCGCGTGTACCAGGCCGACCTGGCGATCAATGCAACCATGAACGCGGCGGCGCGGTCGCTCGAAGTGCTCACCGCGCCGCCCACCGTGCCGTGGGACGGCTGGTCGCGCGAGGCGCATGCCGACTACGAAGGAAACCTCGTGCCGCAAGCGCTGCCGAGACTGAACGGCGACACCCCGCGCGGCGTGGTGGACATGCCGGCGATCGTTGCGGTGCTGCAAAAGCACCTGCCGGCCGATGCGGTGCTGACCAACGGGGCCGGCAACTTCGCGAGCTGGGTACACCGCTTCTTCCGGCACTCCGGCCTGGCGAAGGGCGTCAAGACGCAGCTGGCGCCGACCAACGGCTCGATGGGCTACGGCGTGCCTGCCGGCATCGCCGCCAGCATCGCGACGGGACGCACGGTCTTCACCATCGCGGGCGACGGCGACTTCCTGATGAACGGGCAGGAACTGGCAACCGCGGTGCAGCACGGCGCCAAGACGATCATCGTGCTGTTGAACAACGGCATGTACGGCACCATCCGCATGCACCAGGAGCGCGACTACCCGGCCCACATCAGCGGCTCGAACCTGTCGAACCCGGATTTCGCCGCGCTGGCGCGCGCCTATGGCTACGCCGGTGTCCGCATCAGCCGCAGCGCCGACTTCGAAGCCGAGTTCATCGCGGCGATGGAGCGCGAGCAAGGCACGCTGATCGAGATCACGCTCGACCCGGAGGTGATCACCACCCGGGGCACCCTCAGCGCAATCACGCAGGCCGCGCTGAAGAAGCAGTGAGGAGTCATCCCGGACTCGGTGCCGCAGCCTGCCTCTGCGCATCGCCAAAAGAAAAGGGCCGCGTGAGCGGCCCTGATCCATCAAGCAGATCCTGCTTTACTTGACGTGCTTGCCGATCAGGCCGGCCATCTCGAACATGGAGACCTGCGCCTTGCCGAAGATTTCCTTCAGCTTGGCGTCGGCATTGACCATGCGCTTGTTCACGGAGTCCTGCAGCTTGTTCTTCTTGATGTAGGCCCACAGCTTGCTCACGACTTCGGTGCGCGGCAGCGGAGCGGAGCCCACCACAGCGGCCAGTTGCGGGCTCGGGGTCAGCGCCTTCATGAAGGCGGCGTTCGGCGTGCGCTTCTTGGCCGGAGCCTTTTTCGCAGTTGCCTTCTTCGCGGGTGCTGCCTTCTTCGCAGCTGCCTTTTTTGCCGGTGCAGCCTTCTTCGCCGGGGCCTTCTTCGCTGCTGCCTTTTTTGCCGGTGCAGCCTTCTTCGCGGGAGCCTTCTTTGCGGCTGATTTTTTTGCCGCAGCTTTTTTCGCAGTTGCCATGATTATTTCCTTCTAGAAGTTGATTAATCACCAGCGAGAACCTGCATTCCCTCTGGCACTGCGGATGCTACTGGAGAAAAAACGCGTTTCCAAGCGAAAAACGACTTTTTTCACTCTGGCGTGTTGTTTTTTTCGTTGCCGTTTTCGCCCTGTTTCCCCTCTGAAGACGAGCAAAAACGCGTGCGGCGATGCGTGCGCGTGTCGCCCGCTGCTCCATTGGCGGCCTTCATGCTCGCCCTCGATGGCGGTGCACAGGGCCGCGGTGACTGCTCACGCAGCGCGAGAGGAAGCGCCATCAACACCGCGCCACTGCAAGAGAATTGACGATCGGGTGGCGCGCACCGTCAGCGCTGCTGCCGCCCCGCAGCGGCCGCCGGACGGGCCGGCAGCGTCGCCAGCAGCACGCCCGCGAGGGCGATGGCGAACGCCACAAGCTGGCCGCCTGTCAGGCGCTCTCCGAGCACGAAGACGCCGACCAGGGCGGCGGCGACAGGCAGCATGACGGTGAAGACGCCAGCCTGCGAGGCGTGGACCACCTTCAGTCCCGTCATCCACAGCCAGACCGTCCAGATGCTCGCGGCCAGCGAGTAGAACAGCAGCAGCAGCCAGATGCCGGGGGGCACGGCCGCGAAGTCGAACCGCAGGGCGGCGTGCAAGCCGAACGGTGTGACGAGCGCGAACCCCCACAGGTTGATGAGGGACGTGATTCGCTTCGGCCCCAGGGCCGCAGTGAGCTTCTTGCCGATCACGGCATACGACGCTTCGCAGACCACCGCCCCGAGCACCAGCAGGTTGCCGAGCCAGGCGCCGGAGGCGGGGCCCCAGGCGCCCTCGTGGGCAGGCGCGCCGCGGTCGGTGAACGCGAGCAAGGCGATACCGGTCGCGGCGCATGCCACGGCGGCCCAGGTGCGCAGGCCGATGCGTTCGCGCAGGAAGGCCCAGCTCATGAGGGCGACGACTGCGGGGATCGAAGCCATGATCACGCCAGCGGAGACCGCGCTGGTCATGCTCACGCCGAACAGCATGCAGAGCGAGAACAGGAAGTTGCCGAGGAACGATTCGAGAAAGAGCAGGCGCCGGGTCTGCTGCGTCAGCGGTGGCTCGCCTGCCGGTTTCGGCAGCCAGTGCAGCATCGCAGCGCCGCCGATGCCGAACCGCATCCAGGCCAGCAGGAACACCGGGATCGCGCCCACCAGCGGTCTGGACAGTGCGACATAGCTGCCCACCAGCGACATGCTCAAGGCGAGGCAGAAGTACGCGGCAGGGCGGCTGGGCAGGTGATTCACGGGGGCGGGGTGTCCGGTCGCGGGGTGCCGACATGGCACGCGTCAGGCGCGGATGATGCCGCAGCAGCGGGGCGCATGCCCATTGTTGTGGCGCAAAGGCGTTTTGCAATGTGGAAGACGAACATGCTGCGGTGCGGAATAATTTCTTGATATGAGAAAAGTGATTCCATACTGCGAAACTAATGTCTTAGATGGTTGATTTTAAACGAAAAAAATAATTGTCTTCTATAAGACATAAGAGATGAAAAAGTCTTCTACAAGACTTAAAGTCATTCCATGGCCGCAGCACCGCGATCGCAGCGCCCGGCCCGGCGTTTTCAATCAACCGGAGTGAACTTCATGAGCAACTGGACCCACCTAACCCGCCAACAGCAGATCGCCCAGCTTGAAAAGGACTGGGCGGAGAATCCGCGCTGGAAGGGCATCAAGCGCGGCTACAGCGCCGCCGACGTTGTCAAGCTGCGCGGTTCCGTGCAGGTCGAGCACACGCTCGCAAAGCGAGGCGCCGAGAAGCTGTGGAGCCTGATCAACAGCGAGCCCTTCGTCAACACCCTGGGCGCGCTGACGGGCAACCAGGCGATGCAGCAGGTGAAGGCGGGCCTGAAGGCGATCTACCTCTCGGGTTGGCAGGTGGCCGGAGACGCCAACACCAATGGCGAGATGTACCCGGACCAGTCGCTGTACTCGGTGGACTCGGTGCCAAAGGTGGTGAAGAAGATCAACGCCACCTTCACCCGCGCCGACCAGATCCAGTGGAGCGAGGGCAAGAGCCAGGGCGACGAGGGCTTCGTCGACTACTTCGCGCCGATCGTGGCGGATGCCGAAGCAGGCTTCGGCGGCGTGCTGAACGCATTCGAGCTGATGAAGTCGATGATCGAGGCAGGCGCCGCCGGCGTCCACTTCGAAGACCAGCTCGCCGCCGCCAAGAAGTGCGGCCACATGGGCGGCAAGGTGCTGGTGCCGACGCGCGAAGCCGTCTCCAAACTGGTGGCAGCCCGGCTCGCTGCGGACGTGATGGGGACGCCCACCGTCCTGTTGGCACGCACCGACGCGGAAGCGGCCGACCTGGTAACGACCGACGTCGACGAGAACGACCAGCCGTTCTTCACCGGCGAGCGCACCGTCGAGGGCTTTTACCGCAGCCGCAATGGACTGGAGCAGGCGGTCAGCCGCGGCCTGGCTTATGCGGAATACGTGGACCTGCTCTGGTGCGAGACCGGCACGCCTGACCTGGCCTTTGCCAAGGCCTTTGCCGACTCGATCCACGCCAGATTCCCCGGCAAGCTGCTGGCGTACAACTGCTCGCCGTCCTTCAACTGGAAGAAGAACCTGGACGACGCCACGATCGCCCGCTTCCAGCAGGAGCTGGGCGCGATGGGGTACAAGTTCCAGTTCATCACGCTGGCCGGCTTCCACAGCCTGAACTACTCGATGTTCGAGCTGGCCCACGGCTATGCGCGCAACAACATGAGCGCTTTCGTGGAACTGCAGCAAAAGGAGTTCGCGGCGGCCGAGAAGGGCTTCACCGCCGTGAAGCACCAGCGCGAGGTGGGCACCGGTTACTTCGATGCGGTCACCACGACCATCGAGGCGCAGGCTTCGACGGCCGCCTTGAAAGGGTCGACGGAAGACGAGCAGTTCTTCGAGGAGAAGAAGGCGGCCTGAGCCAGGCCGGGCTGGGGCTCACGTCCCCGTAGGGTGGAACGGCCGCAGGCCGCTCCACCTTGCGGCCGCCATGGTGGGGTGCGCTGCGCGCATCCCACCCTACGACTCTACCGCCACTCTTGTCTCCCATGGCGAGCCTCGTTACAGTCGAGCTATCCAGGCAGACCAGGGAGCGGCAATGGCATCCAGCGAGGACAAGACCGGCGTGTTCAACCTGCGCGAGCTGAGCGGTGGCAAGCGCTGCTCCGATTGCGAGGGCACGGGGCAGCTGCGCATCGACAGCGAGAACATCACCGAGGATTTCGAGGTGGAGAAGCAGACCATCGTCACCGAGTGCGCCTCGTGCTTCGGAACCGGTTTCGTGCCTGCGGGTTAGAATTGGCGCCTGCGGACACCAGCAACAAGAGCGAGAAAGGCATCATGGTTATGACACCGCGAACGCCCCCGGAAGGTTCCACGGCCCGCTAGCGGCCGGGTGGTCGCGCGTCTCCGAGTTGCATCGTCTCACTGGAAAGCGCGGCTGCCGCCGCGCTTTTTTCATTCCATGATGCCCTTGCAACCATGATCAACATCACGCTTCCCGATGGCTCGCAACGCCAGTTTCCCGGCTCCGTGACGGTGGCCGAGGTGGCCGCCTCCATCGGCTCCGGCCTGGCCAAGGCCGCGCTCGCCGGCAAGGTCGACGGCAAGGTGGTCGACACCGCCTACAAGATCGAGCGCGACGCGAAACTCGCCATCGTCACCGCCAAGGACCCCGAAGGCCTGGACGTGATCCGCCACTCCACGGCGCACCTGCTGGCCTATGCCGTCAAGGAGCTCTATCCCGACGCCCAGGTGACGATCGGCCCGGTGATCGAGAACGGCTTCTATTACGACTTCGCGTACAAGCGGCCCTTCACGCCCGAGGACCTGGCTGCCATCGAGAAGCGCATGGGCGAGCTCGCGGCCAGGGACGAGCCGGTCACGCGCCGCGTGCTGCCGCGCGACGAGGCCATCCGGCACTTCAAGGAAATGGGCGAGGCCTACAAGGCCGAGATCATCGGCAGCATCCCCGCGGGCGAGGACGTCTCGTTGTATGCCGAGGGCGGCTTCGAGGACCTGTGCCGCGGCCCGCACGTGCCCAGCACGGGCAAGCTGAGGCACTTCAAGTTGATGAAGGTGGCCGGTGCCTACTGGCGCGGGGACCATCGCAACGAGATGCTGCAGCGCGTCTACGGCACGGCCTGGGCTTCGAAGGAAGAACTGCAGCAGTACCTGACGATGCTGGAGGAGGCGGAGAAGCGCGACCACCGGCGCCTCGGCCGCGAGCTCGATCTGTTCCACGTCGATGAACACGCGCCCGGCGTCGTCTTCTGGCATCCGCGCGGCTGGGCCATCTGGCAGGCGGTGGAGCAGTACATGCGCCAGGTCTATCGCGACAACGGCTACCAGGAGGTCAAGGGACCGCAGATCCTGGACAAGTCGCTGTGGGAGAAGACGGGCCACTGGGACAAGTACCGCGAGAACATGTTCACGACCGAATCGGAGAAGCGCGAGTACGCGTTGAAGCCGATGAACTGCCCCGGCCACGTGATCATCTTCAAGCAGGGCGTGAGGAGCTACCGCGACCTGCCGCTGCGCTACGGCGAGTTCGGCCAGTGCCACCGCAACGAGCCCTCGGGCGGCCTGCACGGCATCATGCGCGTGCGCGCCTTCACGCAGGACGACGGCCACATCTTCTGCACGGAGGACCACATCCTCCCCGAATGCGAGGAGTTCACGAGGGTCCTGCACAAGGTGTACGCGGACTTCGGCTTCACCGAGATCATCTACAAGGTGGCCACGCGGCCGGCCGCGCGCATCGGCTCCGATGAGCTATGGGACAAGGCCGAAAACGCGCTGATGGAGTCGCTGCGGCGCAGCGGCTGCGAGTTCAGCATCTCCCCCGGCGATGGCGCCTTCTACGGTCCGAAGATCGAGTACACGCTCAAGGACGCGATCGGCCGGCAGTGGCAGGTCGGCACGATGCAGGTGGACTTCAACCTCAGCGAGCGCCTCGATGCCGAGTACGTCGGCGAAGACGGCGCACGCCACCGGCCCGTGGTGCTGCACCGCGCCATCGTCGGCAGCCTCGAGCGTTTCATCGGCATCCTGATCGAGCAGCACGCCGGCGCGCTGCCCGCCTGGCTGGCGCCGGTGCAGGCCATCGTGCTGAACATCACGGACGCGCAGTCCGATTACGTCAGGGACATTGCCAAAACGCTGAGGAATCAAGGGCTTAGGGTGGAGACGGATCTGCGCAATGAGAAGATTACGTATAAAATACGAGAGCATTCGCTGCAAAAGCCGCCTTACCTCCTTGTCGTCGGTGACAAGGAGAGGGCGGCTGGTGCCGTCGCGGTGCGCGCCCGGGGCAACAAGGATCTCGGGGTGATGCCCCTCGAAGAATTCTCCAGGAGAATCGCCGAGGACGTCGCCAGCAAGCGCTGAATCTTCACCGATCCAACGCTGCCCGCGCCCACCTTGACGGTGTTGCTACAGCTTCTGTAGCTAATTGAATTGAAGGATACACGACCATCGCTACTGAATTTCGCGACCGCCGCCAGCGCGAGGAACGCAAGCACCGCCTGAACCGGGAGATCATGGCCCCGGAAGTCCGCTTGAGCGGACCCAACAACGAGCCCCTGGGCATCGTGAGTCTGCAAGACGCCCTCCGCATGGCCGGCGAGGCAGACGTCGACCTGGTAGAAATTGCCGCCACTGCCAGTCCGCCGGTCTGCCGGCTGATGGACTACGGCAAGTTCAAGTACCAGGAGCAGAAGAAGGCAGCGGAAGCGAAATCCAAGCAGACGGTCATCGAGATCAAGGAAATCAAGTTCCGCCCGGGCACGGATGATGGCGACTACAACATCAAGTTGCGCAACATCCGCCGTTTCCTGGCCGAAGGGGACAAGTGCAAGATCACGCTGCGCTTTCGCGGCCGCGAGATCACGCACCAGGAAATCGGCATGGCGCTGCTGCAGCGCATCCGCGACGACCTGGGCGACACCATCCTCGTGGAACAGTTTCCCAAGCTCGAGGGCCGGCAGATGATCATGATGATCGCCCCCGGCAAGAAGAAGCCGGGCCCGGTGAAGCCGGCCGCCGAACCTGCCGCTAGCCCGGCGACGACGGCGTAAGGACAGTTTCAAAGCCATCACGGTTCGTCGCCGCGGTGGTGGCGAGGGGAAAGCCTTGCGCTTTCCCCAAGTGGCGGGTTTCGACTCGCCACGAAAAAGTGGCTCGGGGCCATCAAGGAGCGGGAGTTTTTTCCCGCGACGCCTCACGAGCACAAATGAAGAAGGAGCATGCAAATGCCCAAGATGAAGACCAAGAGCGGAGCCAAGAAGCGCTTCCGCGTGCGTCCCGGCGGGACCGTCAAGCGCGGCCAGGCCTTCAAGCGTCACATCCTGACCAAGAAGTCCACCAAGAACAAGCGCCACCTGCGTGGGTCGACCGCTGTGCATGAGACCAACATGGGTCACATGGCGCAGATGTTGCCGTTCGCTGGCATCTAACGTAGACGAAGAAGGAGAACACACATGCCTCGCGTCAAACGTGGTGTCACGGCTCGTGCCCGTCACAAGAAGGTCCTCGCCCTAGCCAAGGGTTTCCGCGGCCGCCGCGGTAACGTCTTCCGCATCGCCAAGGAGGCGGTGATGAAGGCGGGGCAATATGCCTACCGCGACCGTCGTGCCAAGAAGCGCGTCTTCCGCCAGCTGTGGATTGCCCGTATCAACGCCGCCGCGCGCATGAACGGCCTGACCTACAGCCAGTTCGCCAACGGGATCCGCAAGGCGGGCATCGACATCGACCGCAAGGTCCTGGCCGATATCGCCTACCACGACCCGGAGGCGTTTACCGGCATCGTGAACCAGGTGAAGGCCAAGCTGGCTGCCTGATGTTCGCGGTGGGTGCCGCCGCAAGGCGGTGCCTGGTGCAACCAACAAGGACAGGGCCGGGGCCGCAAGGACCTGGCCCTGTTTTTTTCCCATGACCACCACCCAAGAATTCGAAGCCATCGTCGCTGCCGCGCGCACCGCCTTCGCGTCCGCGAGCACGCCCGCGGACCTCGAGAACGCCAAGGCGCAGTACGTCGGCAAGTCCGGCCGCATCACCGAGTTGATGAAGGGCCTGGCCACGCTCTCCGTCGAGGAGAAGAAGAGCCGCGGCGCCGCGATCAACCAGGCCAAGCAGGCGATCGAGGCGGCACTGACCGAGCGCCGCCAGGCGCTGGCCGACGCCGAGCTCGCAGCGCAGTTGCGCGCCGAGGCGCTGGACGTGTCGCTGCCCGGTCGTATCCGCGAGCCGGGCGGCCTGCATCCCGTGTCGCTGACGCTGGAGCGCATCGAGCAGATCTTCGCCAGCATGGGCTTCGACGTGGCCGACGGCCCCGAGATCGAAAGCGACTGGCACAGCTTCACCTCGCTGAACAACCCGCCCAACCACCCCGCGCGCTCCATGCAGGACACGTTCTACGTGGACATCGACGGCGACGACGGCATCCCCTACAACCTGCGCCCGCACACCAGCCCGATGCAGGTGCGTTATGCGCACCAGCACATCAAGCGCTACGCCGATGCGGTCAAGCGTGGCGAGCCGATGCCGGAGATTCGCGTGATCGCGCCGGGACGCACGTACCGCGTCGACAGCGACGCGACCCACTCGCCGATGTTCCACCAGTGCGAAGGCCTGTGGCTGGGCGAGAACGTGAGCTTCAAGGACCTGAAGGTCGTCTTCACCGATTTCTGCCGCACCTTCTTCGAGAGCGACGATCTCGCGCTACGCTTTCGTCCGAGCTTCTTCCCCTTCACCGAGCCCAGCGCCGAGATCGACATCCAGTTCCAGAGCGGACCGCTGGCCGGCCGCTGGCTCGAGGTCGCGGGCTCGGGCCAGGTGCATCCGGCGGTCGTGCGCAACATGGGCCTGGACCCCGAGAAGCACATCGGCTTTGCCTTCGGCATGGGCCCGGACCGGCTGACGATGCTGCGTTATGGCGTGAGCGACCTGCGCCTGTTCTTCGACGGCGACATCCGCTTCCTCAGGCAGTTCCGCTAACCGAATCCGCTTTCACGAGAAGACATGCAATTCCCCGAGTCCTGGCTGCGCGCGTTCTGCAACCCGCCGCTGACCACGCAACAGATTGCCGACACGCTCACCATGGGCGGGCTCGAAGTCGAGGAGCTGCGCCCGGTGGCGCCGCCCTTCAGCAAGGTCGTGGTCGGCGAGATCAAGGAGGCCGTGCAGCATCCCAACGCCGACCGCCTGCGCGTGTGCCAGGTGGACGTTGGGCAGGGCGCCTTGCTGACCATCGTCTGCGGCGCGCCCAACGCGCGTGTCGGCATCAAGGTGCCCACCGCGCTGGTCGGCGCCGAGCTGCCCCCGGGCGAGGACGGCAAGCCCTTCGCGATCAAGCTGGGCAAGCTGCGCGGCGTCGAGAGCCAGGGCATGCTGTGCTCGGCGCGCGAACTGCAGCTGTCCGACGACCACGGCGGCCTGCTGGAGCTGGATGCCTCCGCTGCCGTCGGCAGCAACGTGCGCGAGGTGCTCCATCTCGACGACCACCTCTTCACGCTCAAGCTCACGCCCAACCTCGCGCACGCGCTGTCCGTGTACGGCGTGGCGCGCGAGCTGTCCGCACTGACCGGCACGCCCTTGACGCAGCCCACCTTCGAGCCGGTGGCGCCGCGCAGCGACGCCAGGCTGAAGGTCAAGGTCACTGCGCCGGATCTCTGCGGCCGCTTCTCCGGCCGCGTGATCCGCAACGTGAACACGAAGGCGAAGACGCCGCAATGGATGGTGGAGCGCCTGGCCGGCTGCGGCCAGCGCAGCGTGAGCGCGCTGGTGGACATCTCCAACTACGTGATGTTCGAGTTCGGCCGGCCCACGCACATCTTCGACTTCGACAAGATCCACGGCGGCCTGGACGTGCGCTGGGGCCGCGCGGGCGAGTCGCTCAAGCTGCTGAACGGCAACACCATCGCGGTCGACGAGAAGGTCGGCGTGATCGCCGACGACGTGCAGGTCGAGTCGCTGGCCGGCATCATGGGTGGCGAAGCCACCGCGGTCTCCGACGACACGAAGAACGTGTACGTCGAAGCGGCCTTCTGGTGGCCCGAGGCCGTGCAGGGCCGGTCGCGCCGCTTCAACTTCTCGACCGATGCCGGCCACCGCTTCGAGCGCGGCGTCGACCCGAGCCAGACGGTCGCCCACATCGAGCACATCACGCGCCTGATCCTGGAGATCTGCGGCGGCGAGGCCGGCCCGATGGACGACCAGATCGTCAAGATGCCCGAGCGCAAGCCCGTGCAATTGCGTGTGGCCCGTGCCGCCAAGGTGATCGGCATGCCGATCTCCGAGCAGCAGTGCCTGGATGCGTTCGCGCGCCTGCAGCTGCCCGCCAAGGCGGAGCAGGGCGTGATCACCGTCACCCCGCCCGCCTATCGCTTCGACCTCGCCATCGAGGAAGATCTGATCGAAGAGGTCGTGCGCGTGATCGGCTACCAGCAGCTGCCGACCACGCCGCCGCTGGCGCCCATCACCGCCAAGCTGCCGCCCGAGAACCGCCGCAGCCGGTTCGCGGTGCGCCGGCTGCTGGCCGCCCTGGGCTACCAGGAAACCATCAACTTCAGCTTCGTCGAGGCGCACTGGGAACGGGACCTCGCCGGCAAGACGGATCCGATCAAGCTGCTGAACCCGATCGCCAGCCAGATGAGCGTGATGCGCTCCTCGCTGCTCGGCTCGCTGCTGCAGGTGCTGAAGTTCAACCTCGATCGCAAGGCGGAACGCGTGCGGGTCTTCGAGCTCGGGCGCGTGTTCGAGCGTGACGCGGGCGTGCAGACCACCGACACCACGGTGCGCGGTGTCCGCCAGCCGATGAAGATCGCGGGCCTGGCCTATGGCTCGCCCGACGGACTGCAGTGGGCCCGCAAGGCGGCCCACGGCGACTTCTACGACATGAAGGGTGACGTGCAGGCGCTGCTGTCGCCGCTGCAGGCGGAGTTCGTGCCGGGCGAGCATCCGGCCATGCACCCCGGGCGCTGCGCGGCCATCCGCATCGGCGGCCACGAAGTCGGCTTCGTCGGCGAACTGCATCCGCGCTGGCGCCAGCAATGGGACCTGCCGCAGACGCCGCTGCTGTTCGAGCTCGATCTCGATGCGGTGACGGCGCGCGCGGTGCCCGCGTTCGAGCCAGTGCCGCGCTTCCAGCCGGCCGAGCGCGACATCGCGGTGATCGTCGGCGAGCAGGTCACGCACGACCAGCTGCTGGCCGCGATCCGCTCCGCGGACACTGGCGGCCTGTTGCGCGATGCCATGCTGTTCGACGTGTACAAGCCGCAGCAGGCGAGCGCGGGCCTCGCCCTGGACGAGAAGAGCCTGGCTGTGCGCTTGACGCTCGCGCGCAGCGACGCGACACTGACCGACGAACAGATCGAAGCGGCCGTGCGCGCGGTGGTGCAACGCATCTCCACGCACCTGGGCGGCCGCCTGAGGGGATAGGGCATGGCAGACCTCACGACAACAACAGCAGCAGTCAGGACAGAGGACATCATGGAGTTTGCCGTCGAGAGCCTGGAGACCCCGGCATTGACGAAGGCGCAGCTGGCGGAGCTGCTGTTCGAACAGATCGGGCTGAACAAGCGCGAGTCCAAGGACATGATCGACGCCTTCTTCGACCTGATCTCCGCCAGCCTGGTCGACGGGCAGGACGTGAAGATCTCGGGCTTCGGCAATTTCCAGATCCGCACCAAGGCCCCGCGCCCGGGGCGCAACCCGCGCACCGGCGAAGCCATCCCCATCGAAGCCCGCCGCGTGGTCACCTTCCACGCCAGCCACAAGCTCAAGGAGCAGATCCAGGGGAATGGCGAGGGCTGAGGCCGTCGAAAGCGGACATCCGGACGCAGAAGGCGCAGAAGGTGCGCAGAAGGCGCAGAAAAACCTTCAAGGTTTTCTGTGCGTTTGCGCGCGCAGCTTCCGTTTGCAAGGGCCGTCCTTATTTCGATTCTTTTGCGTCTTCTGCGGCACTTCTGCGTCTTCTGCGTCCGGATGTCCGCATTCTGACCACGTGCTGCCCACGCCCTTCGCGGCCGCGCTTTGCAGATCGCGCGGTCTTAGAGTAACCTCGAAGCTTTCTCTCCTAGTAGATTGATTTCAATGGAGAAAGGCCTGCCCGCCATCCCCGCCAAGCGCTACTTCACCATCGGTGAGGTCAGCGAGCTGTGCGGCGTCAAGCCTCACGTGCTACGGTATTGGGAGCAGGAGTTCACCCAGCTGCGGCCCATGAAGCGGCGCGGCAACCGGCGCT
>NZ_JAQGNQ010000100.1 GCF_028291745.1 Ramlibacter sp.
CGCCTTGATGGATTTACTCCCTCCCCCTCTGGGGGAGGGCAGGGGTGGGGGCGCTCCCGTGTGAGCGCAGCACTCTCACCGGGCGCAGCGCCCCCATCCCAACCTTCCCCCAGAGGGGGAAGGAGCAAGACATTAAACTGCCCCGCATGACCAGCAAGTCCGCGGCGCCGCATGCACCCCTGGCCGAGCGCCTGCGGCCCCAGTCGCTGGGCGAGGTGATCGGGCAGCAACACCTTCTCGGCGAAGGCATGCCCCTGCGCATTGCCTTCGAGTCGGGCCAGCCCCATAGCTGCATCTTGTGGGGCCCGCCCGGCACGGGCAAGACCACCATCGCGCGGCTGATGGCCGATGCCTTCGACGCGCAGTTCATCACCATCAGCGCCGTGCTCGGTGGCGTCAAGGACATCCGCGAGGCCGTGGAACAGGCGCAGATCGCGCAGGCGCACGGCCGCCGCACCATCGTGTTCGTCGACGAGGTGCACCGGTTCAACAAGAGCCAGCAGGACGCCTTCCTGCCGCACGTGGAGTCGGGGCTCTTCACCTTCATCGGCGCCACCACCGAGAACCCGTCGTTCGAAGTCAATTCGGCCTTGCTCTCGCGCGCCGCCGTCTACGTGCTGCAGCCGCTCTCGGAAGACGACCTGAAGCAGATCGTGCAACGCGCGCAGGCGATCGATGCCGTGCCCGCCATCGAAGCCGCGGCGCTCGATCGTCTCATCGGCTATGCCGACGGCGATGCCCGCCGCCTGCTCAATACGCTGGAGACGCTGGCCGTCGCCGCGACCAAGGAGAAGCGCGCCGAGATCACGGACGAATGGCTGCTCAAGGTCTTGGGCGAGCGCATGCGCCGCTACGACAAGGGTGGCGAGCAGTTCTACGACACGATCAGCGCCCTGCACAAATCGGTGCGCGGCTCCGACCCCGATGCCACGCTGTACTGGTTCGTGCGCATGATCGATGGCGGCGTGGACCCGCGCTATGTCGCGCGTCGGATGATCCGCATGGCCATCGAGGACATCGGGCTGGCCGACCCGCGGGCACTGCGCGTCGCACTCGATGCCGCCGACGTCTACGAGCGTCTCGGCACCCCCGAGGGCGAACTGGCCCTGGCCGAAGGCCTGGTCTATCTCGCGATCGCGCCCAAATCGAACGCGGTCTATGTCGGCTACAACGAAGCGCGCGCGCTGGTGCGCAAGGACGGCACGCGGCCGGTGCCCCTGCACCTGCGCAATGCACCGACCAAGTTGATGAAGGACCTGGGCTACTCCCGCGACTACCGCTATGCCCACGACGAGGAGGGCGGCTTCGCGGCCGGCGAGAGTTATTTCCCCGAAGGACTGTCCCCGCAGTTCTATCGCCCGGTGGAGCGCGGGCTGGAAATCCGCATCGGCGAGAAGCTGCGCGAGTTGCGCGCGCTGAACAAACGCTCAGGGTGAACCCCCTGGCGAAAGGCCGCTGAGCCTCCAGGGCGCGGCTTACAATCGCGCCGACAACCCGCCCGGCCAACGCATGGCGGGTTTTTTGCTAGATGGCAGGCAAGCCCCAAGAAGGCGCATCCGACCGTCGCACGGGCAAAAGAAACGGAGAAGCCTCTATGGAGATCCTGCTGCAGCAGATCATCAACGGTCTGGTCCTGGGCAGCATGTACGCGCTGGTGGCCCTGGGCTACACCATGGTGTACGGCATCATCAACCTGATCAACTTTGCCCACGGCGAGGTGCTGATGGTGGGTGCGCTTACCAGCTGGGCGATCATCACCTCCGCGCGGGAAGCGATGCCCGGCATCCCCGGCTGGCTGCTGCTGCTGGCGGCGACCGTGATCTCCTGCGTGGTCGCTGCGGCCCTCAACTTCGTCATCGAAAAGGTCGCCTACCGGCCGCTTCGCAACAGCCCGAAGCTCGCCCCCTTGATCACCGCCATCGGCATGTCGATCCTGCTGCAGACGCTGGCGATGATCATCTTCAAGCCGAATTACAAGCCTTATCCCACGCTGCTGCCGGCCAAGCCGATCCAGTTCGGCGGCGCGGTGATCACCACCACGCAGATCATGATCCTGGCGATGACGGCGCTGTCGCTGGCGGTGCTGACGTACCTGGTGAACTACACGCGCCTGGGCCGCGCCATGCGCGCCACCTCCGAGAACCCGCGGGTGGCGGCCCTCATGGGGGTGAAACCGGACATGGTGATCTCCGCCACCTTCATCATCGGCGCGGTGCTGGCCGCCATTGCCGGCGTGATGTATGCATCCAACTACGGAACCGTGCAGCACACCATGGGTTTCCTGCCCGGTCTCAAGGCCTTCACCGCCGCTGTCTTCGGCGGCATCGGCAACCTGCCCGGGGCGGTGCTGGGCGGCATCCTGCTGGGGCTGATCGAATCGATCGGTTCGGGCTACCTCGGGGCGCTCACCGGCGGCGTGCTGGGAAGCAACTACTCCGACATCTTCGCCTTCATCGTGCTGATCGTGATCCTCACGCTGCGGCCTTCCGGCCTGCTCGGCGAACGCGTGGCGGACCGGGCCTGAGGAGCGCGCGATGACCATCATCAACAAGCGGAACAAGAAAGTGGTGTGGGTGCTGTTCGCACTGGCGTTGGGCATCCTGCCGCTGCTGCTGCAGGCGGTGGGCAACTTCTGGGTGCGCATTGCCGACACGGCCTTGCTCTATGTGCTGCTCGCCCTGGGCCTCAACATCGTGGTCGGCTTCGCGGGCCTGCTGGACCTGGGCTTCGTCGCCTTCTTCGCGATCGGCGCCTACCTGTACGGGCTGATGGCGTCGCCCCATCTGGCTGAAGCCTTTCCCTGGTTCGCGCAGATGTTCCCCGACGGACTGCACACGTCCATCTGGCTGGCGATTCCGCTGGCCGCGGCGGTCGCCGGCTTCTTCGGCATCCTGCTGGGCGCGCCGACGCTCAAGCTGCGCGGCGACTACCTGGCGATCGTGACGCTCGGCTTCGGCGAGATCATCCGCGTGTTCCTGAACAACCTCGACCAGCCGATCAACCTCACCAACGGGCCCAAGGGCCTGGGGCAGATCGAGTCGATCACGCTGTTCAAGTTCGGTTGGCTGGGCATCCCGGGCGTGAATCTCGGGCAGCCGATCGACATCACCGAGAACTACGCGATCAACTCGGTCACCCTCTACTACTACATGTTCCTGCTGCTGGCGGTGGCCAGCGTGGTGATCTGCCATCGGCTGGAGATCTCGCGCATCGGCCGCGCCTGGATGGCGATCCGCGAAGACGAGATCGCGGCCAAGGCCATGGGCATCAACACGCGCAACATGAAGCTGCTGGCCTTCGGCATGGGCGCCACTTTCGGCGGCGTCTCGGGCACCATGTTCGCGGCCTTCCAGGGCTTCGTCTCGCCCGAGTCCTTCAGCCTGACCGAGTCAGTGATGATCGTGGCGATGGTGGTGCTGGGAGGCATCGGTCACCTGCCGGGGGTGATCCTCGGGGCCATCCTGCTGTCGGCGCTGCCCGAGGTCTTGCGCTGGGTCGCCGGCGTGTTCGACCTGCAGTCCTTGACCGGCGGGCGGCTGGACGCCGCCATCCTGCGCCAGCTGCTGATCGCCCTGGCCATGATCATCGTCATGCTGCTGCGCCCGCGCGGGCTCTGGCCGACGCCGATGCATGGCAAGGCGCTGCCGCAAGAAGCCGCCAGGCAGGGATGAAACGCATGGCAGAAACCGTCCTCCGCGTCGGCGGCATTTCCAAGCGCTTCGGTGGGCTGCAGGCCTTGTCGGATGTGGGCCTCACCATCGAGCGCGGCCAGGTCTATGGATTGATCGGGCCCAATGGAGCGGGCAAGACCACCTTCTTCAACGTGATCACGGGGCTCTATACGCCGGACAGCGGCAGCTTCGAGTTGGCCGGCAAGCCGTATACGCCCAGTGCGGTGCACGAAGTCGCGAAAGCGGGCATCGCGCGCACCTTCCAGAACATCCGCTTGTTCGCGGACATGACGGCGCTGGAGAACGTGATGGTCGGCCGGCATATCCGCACGCACTCGGGCCTGCTGGGGGCGGTGTTCCGCACGCGCTCGTTCCGCGCGGAGGAGGCCGCGATCGCGGCACGCGCGCAGGAGCTGCTCGATTACGTGGGCATCGGCCGCTTCACGGACTACAAGGCGCGCACGCTCTCGTACGGCGACCAGCGCCGGCTGGAGATCGCCCGCGCACTGGCTACGGATCCGCAATTGATCGCGCTCGACGAACCCGCTGCCGGCATGAATTCCACCGAGAAGGTGGTGCTGCGCGAGTTGATCGATCGCATCCGCAAGGACGGCCGCACCATCCTCTTGATCGAGCACGACGTGAAGCTGGTGATGGGCCTGTGCGACCGCGTGACCGTGCTCGATTACGGCAAGCAGATCGCGGAGGGCTCCCCCTACGAGGTGCAGCGCGACGACAAGGTGATCGAGGCCTACCTGGGCCACAGCCACAAGGCAACCGGTACCGCGCCGGTGACGGCGACGGGAGATGCTCAATGAGCCAGACGCTGCTGAAGGTAAGCGGGCTGAAGGTGGCCTATGGCGGCATCCAGGCCGTCAAGGGCGTGGACTTCGAGGTGCGCGAGGGCGAACTCGTCACGCTGATCGGCTCCAATGGCGCCGGCAAGACGACGACGATGAAGGCCATCACCGCGCTGCTGCCCTTGAAGGAGGGTGACATCCAGTACCTGGGAAAGAGCATCCGTGGCCGCGGCGCCTGGGACCTGGTGAAGGAAGGCCTGGCCATGGTGCCCGAGGGCCGCGGCGTGTTCACGCGCATGACCATCACCGAGAACCTGCAGATGGGCGCGCACATCCGCAAGGATCGCGCCGCGATCACGGCCGACATGGAGCGCGTGTTCGCCACCTTTCCGCGGCTGAAGGAGCGCAAGGACCAACTCGCCGGCACGATGTCGGGCGGCGAGCAGCAGATGCTGGCGATGGGCCGGGCGCTCATGAGCCGGCCCAAGGTGCTGCTGATGGACGAACCGTCGATGGGCTTGTCGCCCATCATGGTGGACAAGATCTTCGAGGTGGTGAGCGAGGTGCATCGGCAAGGCGTGACCATCCTGCTGGTGGAACAGAACGCCAGCCGCGCGCTCGAGATTGCCGACCGCGCTTATGTGATGGAGTCGGGGCTGGTGACGATCAGCGGCGACGCGAAGCAGATGCTCGATGATCCGAAGGTGAGGGCGGCATATCTGGGGGAGTGAGGGAGGTCATCCGAACCTGAAGGAGGTCATCCCCGGCTGAAGGATGTCATCCCGGGCTTGACCCGGGATCCATGCAGCGCGGTAGCCGCCTGCGGCGGTGGATTGCGGGTCGAGCCCGCAATGACATCCTTGTGCCCGCAATGACAGCCTTGCGCCCGCAATGACATCCTTCGCGCGCAATGACACGCGCATGTCATCGAATCAATACCGCCACTGCAACCCGAGACTCGTGCGCACATCGCGAACCTCACCGCCCGCGCTGCGCACGTCATAGCTGTCCATCCCCAGTGCCGCCGAGGCGCTGCGCGAGAAGTCCCAGCTGAGGCCCACCCCATACGTCTTCCCGCCCTCGCTGCCCAGGTTGGACATCGTCGCGGGACTCGCTCGATTGAAGGTCGTCCCCACGCGCCCGTACACACCCAGGTCCCAGCCGATCCCGGCCTTGCCGATCACGCTGACGTTGAAGCCCTGCGCCTGCGGGCTGCGCAGGGCTGGATGGTCGGCGGGCGCCACCTGCATCGCCACCGAGCGCGGCGCCTTGGCACTGGCGTAGAGAGGAACGGTGGTCGCATCGCTGCACGAAAAAGCGAAGCTGCCGCACGGCACCCCCACGCGCGCCTGTCCCGCCTGCAGTCCGAGCGGCGAGCTGCCGGAGCGCCATCGCAACGCTCCACTCTCCTGGGCCGGCGCGGCGGCTGTCGCGGCCAAACCGCAGATCAAGGCCACGACATTGCGCTGAGACACCATGACAGCCTCCCTGACGTTCTGCTTGAAAGCCCAATGTGCCCGGCCCGCTGAGGTAGCGCTTGTCAGACAAATCTCACAAGCGCTGTAGGTCCGCCGGCTCAGCTGTTAATCCACCTTTGCACCCGAGGCCTTCACAATTTTTTCGTATTTGACAAGCTCGGCCCGGGTGAAGGCAGCGAATTCCTCGGGCGTCGTCGGCACCGGCTCGGCCAGCAGCGTGGCAAAGCGAGCCTTCGCTTCCGGCGAATTCAGCGCCGCCACGAAGGCGTGGTTCATTTTCTGGACCACATCGTGCTGCATGCCGGCGGGCCCGACCAGCCCCCACCACGTGTCGATCGAGAATCCCTTGAGCGTGTCCGCCACGGGCGACACGTCCGGCAGGCTGGGCGAGCGCTTGAGCGTGGTGACGGCCAGTGCCTTCAGCTTGCCGGACCGGATGTTCGGTGCCGCCGTCGCCAGGTTGTCGAAATTGAAATCGACCTGGCCGGAGAGCAGCGCCAATTGCGCCGGATTGCCGCCGTTGAACGGGATGTGCACCGCAAAGATCCCGGCATCGCGCTTGAACATCTCGCCCGCCAGATGGCCCGCGCTGCCATTGCCGCCGCTGCCGTAATTGAGCTTGCCGGGATTCGCCTTCGCGTACGCGATCAGGTCACGCACGCTGTTGATCTTCAGGCGCGCCGCCGTCTGCGCGTTCATCACCAGCACGTTGGGCACGCGCACCATCTGCGTGATGCAGGTGAAGTCCTTGATCGGGTCGTAAGGCAGCTTCGAGAACAACCAGGGGTTGATCGCATGCGTCGCGACGGCCGAGATGCCGATGGTCAGGCCGTCCGGTGCAGCCTTGGCGATTGCGTCCGCGCCGATGTTGCCGCCGCCACCCGGACGGTTGTCGATGATGATCGTGCCCAGACTGTCGTTCGCCCGCTCGGCCAGAACGCGGGCGGTGGCGTCGATGGGGCCGCCGGCGGCATACGGGACGATCAGCCGGATGGTGCGCCCCTGCGACCACACGCCCGGGGCGGCCACCGCCGCTGCGGCGCCTATGCTGGAGAGGAGGAGTTGTCTGCGTTGGATCATCCCGCCATTGTCGCAAGGGCGCGGGCGCACGGTCGCGCTTGACTTTGCCTGACGCTGTGCATCCGCGCTGTCCGACAGGCCGCTGGCTGGGCGCTGCGTTGTAGTGATACCCACCCATTCTGGTCTGAAGAAAGGAAGCAACCCATGAAACTCCAAGCCCTGATGATTGCCGTCGCCCTGGCCGCCGGCACCGCGTATGCGCAAGCACCCAACGGCAGCGCCAAGGCGCCCGCCGATACGCAGAGCAGCGCCGCCACGATGAACAGCGGCAGCCAGGCCGGCAGCAGCGCCGGTTCGACCGCGGACACGCACAAGATGGCCAAGTCGCATCGCAA
Source organism: Ramlibacter sp. (assembly GCF_028291745.1). Taxonomy (GTDB): domain Bacteria; phylum Pseudomonadota; class Gammaproteobacteria; order Burkholderiales; family Burkholderiaceae_C; genus Ramlibacter. Next base: position 7,365 of record NZ_JAQGNQ010000100.1, read on the forward strand.
GGTCGCCAAGAAGATGTCGCACCACGCCAACAAGGAGCACGCCAGCCTGCGCCGCCACGAGAACATGGCGAGTGCCCGGCGTCACGGGATGCATGCGCGCGCCGAGCGCCGCGAAATGCACGCGTCGCGCATGAACACGCGCACCCTCGGTGCCGGCCCGAGTGTCAACCTGAACTCCCGCAGCCGCGAGGAGCGCATGGATCGCGCTTACGAGGATTACCGCGCCAAGGCCAGCCGTTGATCGACGGGCGGGCCGCCTCCTGCGGCCCGCATCTATTCCGCGAGCATGGGGTTTTCCCGGTGCTCGCTTTCCTACGTCACGAGTGAACACTTTCTGACGATTGCGGGGATATGGCTGTGGTTTCATTCATCCACAAGACACATGAAAAGTGTTCTGGAGACAAACCATGTTGCTGCACCACAGAACCCATCGTGCCGGCCTCCATGTATATGGCACCGGCCGTGTCGGCCGCAGCGGCTCGCGCGCGGTCGAGGGCGATCACGACGAAGGTCCCGGCCTGCTGGCCAGTCCCGCCTTCTGGGGGGGCGGCTTGTTGTCGTTGGGCGTCTGGGTCGGGTTGGCAGCAGTGCTCGGAGTGATCTGAGCGGCCAGTTTCGATCGCGCGGCGCGCAAGCGTGCCGCTGATTGCCGAGAAGCCTCGAAGGCCGATGCCTCCGAGGCTTTTCTTTTGGATGCCATTGCGGGTTGACCCGCCATCCATGCGGCGCCTGTGCGCGCGCCGTCGTGGATCCCGGGTCAAGCCCGGGATGACATACCCCCAGCCCTCAGCCCTCAGCGATCAACCCCCGTGCTTGTCCGCTTCCGAAGTGAACGAGTCCGCATAGAACTCCTCGGGCGGCAGCGCGCATTGCGCCGAATACTCGGCCCGTGCCGAATCCACCACGATGGGAGCGCCGCAGGCGTAGACCTGGTGGCCTGACAAGTCCGCAAAGTCTTCCATCACCGCCTTGTGCACGAAGCCCCTGCGGCCCGTCCAGTTGTCTTCGGGCAGGCTATTCGAGATCACCGGCACGTAGCGCAGGTTGGGCATCTCGGCCAGCCGCTCGCGCACCCACGCATCCATGTACAGGTCCTCGGGGCGCCGCCCGCCCCAATAGAGCGTGGCCGTCCGCTGGATCCCCTTCGATTGCATGTGCTCGATCAGCGCCTTGATCGGCGCGAAGCCGGTGCCCGAGGCCAGCAGCACCATCGGCTTGTCCGAGTCCTCGCGCAGGAAGAAGCTGCCGAAGGGGCCTTCGACCCGCAGGATTTCCTTTTCCTTCATCGCCGTGAAGACGTGGTCGGTGAACTTGCCGCCCGGCATGTGCCGGATGTGCAGTTCGACGCCGGGCCCGTTGTGCGGCGCATTGGCCATCGAGTAGCTGCGGCGCGCGCCGTCGCGCAGGATGAATTCGACGTACTGCCCGGCGTGGTAGCGCAGCGTGTCGTTGGCCGGCAGTTGCAGGCGGACGATCATCACGTCGTGCGAAACCTTCTCCAGCGCGCTGACCCGCGAAGGCATCTTGCGCACGGGGAAGGCGCTTTCGTCGGTGACCTGGCGCGACTCGAGCACCACGTCGGACTGCGGCACACCGCAGCAGGTGAGGATCAAGCCCTTGGCCTCTTCGTCGGCCGACAGCGCCTTGCTCTGGTGCGGCCCGTGCACCACGGTGCCTTCGAGCTTCTTGCATTTGCACGAGCCGCAGGCGCCGTCCTTGCACCCGTAGGGCATGCCGACACCCTGGCGGATGGCGGCCGCCAGGATCGCCTCGCCCGCCTCCGTGGTGAAGGCGCGGCCACTGGGCTGCACCGTGATCTGGAAGGGGCCTGGGGCGGCCGGGACGGCGGTCATGCTGGGGATCCTCGATAGTCTTCTGCTCCGGATTTTGCCCGCAATCGACTGCCGTCTTGCCGGTCCGGGCACAGGCCGCAACTGTCACAATCGAGCCATTGTCCCAGCGTGTCAGCAGAGCCTGCACGCGTATCGTCTTATGAACATCACGATCATCGGCACCGGCTATGTAGGCCTGGTCACCGGCGCCTGCCTCGCGGATATCGGCAACAACGTTTTCTGCCTTGACGTGGACGCGAAGAAGATCGCGATGCTGAATCGCGGGGAGGTTCCGATCTATGAGCCCGGCCTCGGCGAGGTCATTGAGCGCAACGTCGAAGCGGGCCGACTCACGTTTTCCACCGACGTCGCGGCGAGTGTCGCGCACGGTGCGCTGCAATTCATCGCGGTGGGAACGCCGCCCGACGAGGACGGGAGCGCCGACCTCAAGTACGTGCTGGCCGCCGCGCGCAACATCGGCAGTCACATGACCGGATTCACGGTGGTCGCCGACAAGTCGACGGTGCCGGTTGGCACAGCGGAGAGGGTGCGTGCCGTCATCCAGGAGGAACTGGATCGCCGCTTCCCGGCGGGAGCCGAGGGGCGGCCGGAGGTGAGCGTCGTCTCCAATCCCGAGTTCCTCAAGGAGGGTGCCGCGGTCGAAGACTTCACGCGTCCTGACCGCATCGTGCTCGGCGTCGACAGCGATCACCTGGGCCAACAGGCATTAGCCGTCATGCGACAGCTGTACGCGCCCTTCAACCGCAATCACGAGCGCACCCGCGTGATGGACGTGCGCAGCGCGGAGTTCACCAAATACGCGGCGAATGCGATGCTCGCGACGCGTATCAGCTTCATGAACGAACTCGCGAACCTCGCGGACAAGGTCGGTGCCGACATTGAGCTGGTGCGCCAAGGCATAGGCTCCGATCCGCGCATCGGCTACAGCTTCCTGTACGCCGGCACCGGGTATGGCGGCAGTTGCTTCCCGAAGGACGTGCAGGCTCTGATTCGCACGGCCGCGGAATACAAGCAGACCCTGAAGGTGCTCGGTGCCGTCGAAGAGGTGAACACCGGGCAGAAGCGCGTGTTGAGCGAGAAGGTCTTTGCGCGCTTCGGGCGCGATCTCGCGGGCAAGACCTTCGCGCTGTGGGGCTTGGCGTTCAAGCCGAACACGGACGACATGCGCGACGCGCCGAGCCGCGTAATAGTGCGCGAACTGCTGCGCGCCGGCGCTCGCATCGTCGCGCACGATCCCGTGGCGGGCAAGGAAGCTTTGCGGGCACTGGCCCTCGACATGGCCGATGCGTCCGCGCTGCTCAAGAACTTCACGCTGGTGAATCGCCCGATGGAGGCGCTGCCCGGGGCGGACGCCTTGATCATCGCCACCGAGTGGAAGGTCTATCGCAGTCCGAACTGGTCGGCGGTCAAGGCCGCGATGCGCGAGGCGGTGGTGTTCGATGGGCGCAATCTCTACGAGCCGGACATGATGCGTACGGAAGGTATTGCCTATCACGCCATCGGCCGCAAGGTCTGACGGCTGCGACCGCGAGGATGGCATCGAACACAGCCCCCCTGGGCGCATTGCCCGCCCGGTTTCGCAGGACGCGCGTCCTCATAGTTGGTTGTGGCGACGTGGGCCTGCGGGTCGCGGGCCTGCTGTCCGGGCGCGTGCGCCTGCTGGCGCTGACTTCCACGCCAGATCGCGTCGCTTCGCTGCGCGCGGTGGGGGTCGTGCCCTTGCAAGGCAACCTGGATGTCGCCCGTTCCTTCTCGCGGCTGGCCGGTATCGCCGATCGCGTCGTCCATCTCGCACCGCCGGCATCGGATGCCGGCCCGCAGTGGTGGCGTGATCGTCGCACGCAGTCGCTGCTGAGGACCCTGCGCTGTCGCCACGCCCCCGCGGCGCTGGTCTATGCATCGACCACGGGCGTGTACGGCGACTGCGCCGGCGAGCGCGTTGCCGAGACTCGCGTTCTGGCACCGCAGACGCCGCGCGCGCAACGGCGTGTTGACGCCGAGCGGCAGTCGCGCTTCTTCGGTCGGGGCACCGGGACTCGCGCGAGCATCCTGCGCAGTCCCGGCATCTATGCCCCGGACCGCCCGGGCGGCACCCCGCGCGAGCGCTTGTTGAAGGGCACGCCGGTACTGGTGCGCGAAGACGATGTCTACACCAACCACATCCATGCCGACGACCTCGCCCGCGCCGTGATCGCGGCACTGTGGCGGGGCCGCCCGCAACGCATCTACAACATCGCCGACGACAGCGCGCTGAAGATGGGCGACTACTTCGACCTGGCGGCCGATCTGTACGGATTGCCGCGGCCGCCGCGCGTGGCACGCGCCACCGCGCAGGAGCAACTGCCCCTGGTGCTTCTGAGTTTCATGAGCGAGTCGCGGCGGCTGGAGAACGCGCGCATGAAGAGCGAGCTGGGCGTGCGACTGCGCTATCCCACGCCGCAGCAGGGCCTGGTGCCCTGAGTCCTACTGCGGCATCGGCCCCATCAGCGCCCCCGCCTGCGCAGCGCGCAATTCATTGCAGCGATTCGCCAGCGCGTTGTGCAATTGCAGGTGGCGCCGCGCGATTTCGTCGTCGACGGTCCCCGAGGGCGCGTTGGCCGCCAGGCGCTCGCTGCAATTCTCGCGACGCAGATCGGGACCGAGCGCCGCCAAGTAACGCTCCAGGCGCAAGAGGCTGCTGTCGGGAGCGTGATTGGCGTAGCGATCGAGTTCGCCCTGCATCCGCAGCCAGCGCACCACCGCCGGGTCCGACGACAAGCCCGGGCTGCCCAACGCAAGCAGAGCCTTGGCCTGTTGCACCAGCAGGTCCAGGTGCGTGGCGGTGCGGGCGAATGACGGCGCAGCGGCGGAGCCCGCTTCCGCGGCGCCCACAGCCTGCGCCAGAGGCAATGGCTCGCCATGCCACCACGCGAAATCCGTGAGCCTGGCATCCTGCAGGGGCTGCAGCTTCCAGTCTTCCTGGATCGTGCCCAGCCGGCGCAGCAACTCGCCATCGAGCGTCGCGACCAGGCGATCGCCCAGCGCGCTGCCACCGGTTTCCTTCAGCACCGTCTGCAAGGCCATGACCTGCTCGCGCTGCTGCCTGAAGCCCACGCTGTCCAGCGGCGCCTTCGGGTCCACCGGCAAGCCCGCCTTGAGCGTGCGGAAGGCGCGCTGGTAGATCAACTCGGAGATGCGCGCATCGATCACCCGGGTGACCACGGGCTGCGCGTGCTCGGGAAACTGCGGCACCACCTCCTCGATCGCGCGGGTGCGCTCGTCGGCCAGCGTGCGTGCCTCCTGCATCACCTTCGTGAGCGTGACGTTGTCGTGCGCAGCCTTGTCGGCGCTGCGCGAAGCGTCCTCGGTCATGAAGGACGTGTGCAACAGCGCGCCCAGGCCGGCGCGCAGCCCCGCGCGCTCGGCGGAGAGGCCGAAGCGCTTTTCCCCTTCGATCCACACGATGCCCGGCTCGCCCTGGCTGCCGAAAGCCTGCTCGAACTGGCGGCGGAACTCCAGGAAGGCCGTGCCCGACTGGTTCTGCAATTGCTGCACGACCTCCGGCCCAAGCAGCTGCGTGCGTTCGACCTTGCGCAGCACGTCCTGGTACGCGGGCCCCAGCTTCAGCGTGCCTTGCCCCATCCAGTCGTTGCGGCCCTTGGCCAGCATGGCGTCCTGGTCGTCGAGCAGGGCGTGCACGGCGCGATAGCGCTCCAGCGTGCGGTCGAAGGCCGCGGGACGCGCGGAAGCGTCGAACAGACCGTTGCTGCGCTCCACATAGCCTTGTTCCAGCGCGAACAGGTCGTTGGTATTGAGAAGCCGCGTGTGCAGCGCGTTCATGCCCTTGAGCAGTGCGCAACGCGTGGCCCATTGCAGCCGCGACTGCATCAGCGCCGGCTGGATGTTGACCTCGTCGCTGCCGGGGAACATGCGCACCGCACCGGCCAGCGCACCGGGCAAGTCCTTGCCGAGCGTGAACGCCACCAGCTTGCGCAACTGCGTGGCGTCACCGCGGCCGGACTGCAGCGAAAGGAAAGACTGCGCCGCCGCATCGAGCCTCTCCACGCCAGCCACATAGTCCGTGACCGCGACGAACTCGGGCAGATCCTCGGCGGCGGCGGTCAGCTTGCGATCGAGGTTCTGCGGCACCGGCGACTGGCACTCGGCGCCCATCTGCAGGTCGCCGGGCCCGCGTGCCAGTGGCACGCCCGTAAGCTTCGCTGCCTTGGCGTAGAGCTCGCGCCGCATCGTCTCGACGACGATGTCGCTGAACTCGCGCTCCAGCCGCGCCTGCACCTGCTCTTCGATGTTGTCGACCGAATGCCAGGAGCCGGGAATGAAGGCGGTCCACAGCGCGTCGTGCTGCAGGCGCTCGGTGGCGGCCAGCAGGGACAGCGCCTTGCGCCGGTACCACTCGGGATCGACCGCATCGCGGTTGTGCACCCGGGCGCGGAACTGCGCGTCGGCGTTCAACTGCAGCAGGGTGCGCGACAACTCCTGCCGCCAGCTATCGAGCTGGTAGCCGGCCAGGGCGATGCCCACGGCCCACGCCCCGAGGCCGACGTAGATGAGGCGCAGAAGCCAGTCGCTCGGGGAAAATGCGCCAAGGCGGCGCAGCCAGCGGGCGGTGGCCATCATTGCGCCCCGTCTGCGTGCACCGGCGACGCGGGCTGCAGCAGTTCCCGCACCGGCCAGGTCTGCCAGACCCACACCACTTCCGAGACGACGAGCAGGGCCGCAGCGACCGCGACCATCTGAAGCCATGCTTGCAAGCGCCGGCGCGACCGCCTGGCGGGTGCAGATCCTGTCGATTCTGCGGCCATGACTTCCCCCTACATCTGACGAGCCAAGTCGTGAGGCTAAGGAATGCGGCTCGAGGGCGTGTCAGGTTTTATCCGAGGGGGGCGTCAGACAGAGCCCTATAGGGCTGAATGAAGGCGAGGAAGCGGGAATTTGTCCGGACTAGGACGGCCAAACAGCTTCGGACGAAGCGAAGCACCCCGACGAGCTCAACACTAACCATACTCGGACCCCCTATCACAGGTGAGCTGAGCCTGCGGTACGACTATTGCGTTAACGAGGTGGCCATGCATGCGCGACCGCCTAGCAACACGGCCCCTGAATTTCGCACGAACCTGCCGTACGTCCATCCAGGGGGTTACGTCAAATGACAGCCGTGTGTAGGATCGCGTCTTGTTTCGGATAGTTTCAAAGCTGTGGGACCAGAAACACAGTGGGGCAGGGGCATGTACCGCGTAAACGACGAATTTCTTGAAGGATCAATGAATGGCTTACGCGACCGCGCGGGGGCACAGTCTGTTCGCCTCTCTCGTGTGGGGGCTGGCGCCAAACGCTTGCTTGACTTGATGGCGGCTGTCACCTTCTTTGTTTTGTTTCTTCCTCTCTTTGCCGTCGTTGCAATCGGGGTGCGGCTGACCTCGCCGGGACCGATTTTTTACGCTCAAGACCGAATAGGGCAGGAAGGGCGCACTTTTCGCTTCTACAAGTTTAGGTCGATGCTGGTGGATTCAGACGAAGTGCTGAGTTCGTTCCTTGATTCCGATGCAGAGGCCAAATCGGAATGGGATACATACCAGAAGCTCGAACGGGACCCGCGGATCACTTGGTTTGGCAAGTTCATACGCAGGACGAGCCTCGACGAGCTGCCTCAGTTCGTTAATGTCCTGCTGGGCGACATGAGCTTGGTTGGTCCCCGCCCATGCCTGCCAAGCCAGAAGAGCCTTTATGGCAAACACTGGAAGGTGTACTGCGCGGTGAAGCCTGGGCTGACGGGGCTTTGGCAGGTCAGTGGGCGCAATTGGCTCACCTACGAGCAGCGTGTCCAACTGGACGCGAAGTATGTCAAGAACTGGTCGCTCTGGCTCGATTCCAAGATCATGCTGAGGACGATCAGTGTCGTGCTGACGGGCAACGGGTCCCGCTAGACTTTCGCACGCGGATCCGCGGTGCGTAGAGCGCACCGTGGGTGCATCCGTTTCCTGCAACGCGTGCAACGAGCATTGCACGATCCTGAAATGGTCGAGTCACCGCCGAAGCCGGCTATGGCGGCGGCGCCAAGCGCTTTGGGAGTTTCTGTTGAAGATTGTGTTAGTCGTGGGCGTGTTCGACCTTTTTCACCGGGGACACATGGAGCTCTTGAAAGCCGCGCGGGGCTTCGGTGACCGCCTGTACGTCGTGGTGAACGGGGACGACTTCACAGCCGCCTACAAGCGACGCCCGCTGATCGTCGAGTCCGACCGGCTGGCCATCGTGTCGGCGGTGCGCTGGGTCGACGAGGCCGTGATCGCCAATTCGGGCGACATCAAGCCATTCATCGAGCGGTTCAATGCCAATGTCATCGTTCACGGCGACGACTGGCCGCACGACTCGTACATGCGCCAAGTGCATCTTACCGAATCGTATGTGCGCGACCGGGGGATCAAGTTCGTGTACACGCCTTATTACCAAGGAGTCAGCACATCCACATTGATTTCGAAGATCCGCGCCGATGAAGCTTGATATTCAGATCAGCAAGACGCTGGATCTTCCGTTCATTCTCGAATTGTCGGAGAATCCGGAAGCCGACTTCCTGCGTGTCCTGCATACGTGGGAATTGTTCCAGGGCAGACGATTGACCGGCTTGGTTTTGACAGGCAGCTCCGCGAACACCGTCTCGGTCGCCGAAAGGTACGCCGGGTATCTCAAGCGCGCGGGTGCCATCCATGTCGTGCAGGAGTGCGTCCGTTCCAGTTCCCTGGCCGAGGTCGCACGCATCAAGGGCGTCCTGAAGGAAACCGGCGCGGACTTCGTGACCGCAGTGGGCGCAGGTAAGGTTATCGACGTGGCGAAGGCCGTCATAGCCGAATACCCGAGAGCGCTCATTGCGATTCCGTCCGCCCTCTCCAGCGACGGGGTGGGTTCCCCGGTGTCGGTTCTCCGGGACGAAGCGGGCCGGACGGGCAGTTATCCGGCGGCCATCGCGGCGTGCATCTTCGTGGATCTGAGTATCGTCTCAAGCGCGCCGGCGATCCTGACGATGTCGGGCATGGGCGATGTGCTCTCGAATGCGTCGGCGTTATGCGACCTAGCGGATGCCGAGGATTCGTTGTCCTCGCGGGTCAATGGCTTGGCCAAGATTCTCTCCGCCAACGCCTATCAGAGCCTGCTCGACGTGGACAATGGGGAACTGCAAACCATCTCCACCGCTCGCAAGCTGGGCGCGTCAGTCGTGCTGTCCGGTCTGGCGATGGCGCTCTCGGGCAATTCGCGGCCATGCAGCGGTGCCGAGCACTTGATCAGCCACGCGATTGACCACATGAAGGTCGGCAGCGGGACGCATGGCGTCCAAGTTGCGGCCGGCACCTTGTACTGCGCAGCCTTGCGGACGGTGGCGTTCCAGGAAAATCGGATCGACCCGGCCGTCACCGCCGCCATCCGGCGCATCGGCATTCCCGCCACCCCGGCCCAGTTCGGATTGACCAGGCAGGATTTCCTGCGGGCGGTGTCCTTGGCTCCCCGGATGCGGGCGGGCCGAGTGACCTTCCTGGATACCGAGTTCGAAAGTCACGCACTGGAGCAGGCTTTCGAGCTCGCTTTCGAGCATTCCTGATGTGGTCGGCATCCCGAGCGCTACTGTTGGTGCAGTTGGGCAGCATGCTGGTCCCGCTGTTCGTGCTGCCCTACCTAGCGCACGTGCTGCCGGTCCAGGAGTTCGCAGCCGTCGCCTTCGCGCAGTCTGCCTATCAGATCTGCGTGGTGATCGTGGATTTCGGCTTTCCCACTTGGGGAACGCATGCCATCGCGTCCGACCTAGCCAACGAGACCGGCATCAGGGCGCTCTATAAGAGTGTCACGGCGTGCCGCCTAGTCTTGGCAGCGGCCTCGATGCTTGCCCTGTTGGCGTTCGGACTGCTCTCGGGTACCGAATACCGTCAGGAACTGCTGTTCATTTGGCCGGCTGTATTGGCTCAGGCGTTCCAGCCCCTCTGGTTCCTCCAGGGTGTCGAGCGCGTGGAGCGTTACGCCCATATCCTTGTGGTACTCAGGGTCACTTTTGTGGCCGGGGTCTTGCTTGCAGTACATAATCCCGGGGACGGCTTCTGGTCTCCTTTGCTCACCAGCATCACCGCTATCATCGGGGCCGCAGCGGGAACTTGGCTTGCGCGTGGCGCAGGAGCCAGGGTCGGCGTCCCCTCCTTGGAATCTGCACTTCTCGCGTTCAAGGGGGGTGCGGCGTTTTTTGCGTCGCGTGCGGCCGTCGCGACCTATACGCTCGGCGGCACCTTCTACCTCGGTCTTGTGGGAACACCCGTGCAAACTGCCTCATACGCAGCGGCGGAGCAGTTGTACCGCGGCGCCTTGTCGCTCGTCAGTCCGCTGCCGCAGGCACTCTATCCGCAGGTGTCCCGGACGCGAGAAATGCGCGTCGTTGCGCTGTGGGGCATCGGCGCGACGGCCGCCACGGCAGTCGGGGCACTGATCTTCCACTACGTCGGCGCCCAACTTCTGCTGCATGTCTTTGGAGAGAAGCTGGCCCGCGCCTTCGATGTGCTGACGGTCTTCTCCTTTGCCGCGCTGTTCGCTGTGCCGTCGATGTTCGCCGGGTTTCCGCTCCATGCCTGCATAGGCAACCTGCGCTGGGCGAACATCAGCTTGTATTTCGGAGGCGTGTGTCAGACCGCGCTTCTTGTTGGCCTGTACTTTACCGGCAACACGTCCGCGACCTTGGTGGCATTGGGTGTCGTTGCAGCCGAAGCGACTGTTCTGCTCATTCGCATGAAGTCCGCTGTTTCCTACTTCGGATGGCTCCGTAGATGATTCTCGATTATTTAATTCCGTCACGACGCCGCCGCAGCTTCGAGTATGTGAAGCGTACCGACGCCTGGTCGACCGTCTTGGTCTTCGATTTCTTCGCCGTCGCGATGGTCGAGTTAGTTCGCAGGTTACCCCGGGCTAGGCTCTCGCCCGACCACTTCACCGCCTTCTCCATCGTTTTCTTCTTCTTCGGCGTGAGTTGGCTGTATGCAGGCAACACCGGTGTCGCCATGGGAGGCTTTTTCCTGTCCATCCTGATGGACTGCGTGGACGGAAAGCTTGCCCGGGCGATCAACTGGCGAACCAAGCACGGGGCCGTCGCCGATGCCCTGGCGGATTGCGTCGTGCACGGAATCGGGTACCCCCTTATCGCGCTGTATTCCGTGCAGCAGGTGGGCTGGAATTTCGCTGCGGTCTTCGTCCTGGCTTTCTCGCTGTACCTAGTGTGGATCCACATCGACGCCATCAACACCCACATCGGCCGCACCGGCGAGCAGCCCCGCGTGATGGGCGAGCCGCGCACGCCTTTCGCCCGCTTTGGGCTGGCAGCGAATCCGTGGGACATCATCGACATGGCCTTCGTCTTTGTGCCCTTCGTGTTCCTGGCGACGATGGGGCATCCGGTCATCGCCAATTCGCTCATTGCGCTGTTCTTCCTTCTCCAATTCCTGAAGCCTCTGGTGAAGACGGCGATGTGGAGAAGGCTGTCATGAGCTCGGCACGGACGAGTCGGTTGCACGATGCGGCTACCCTGCTGGTGATCGCCGGCTCCGGCAATCTCATCCTCAATTACTTCGGCGGCCCGATCGGAGCCTTCATCCCGTTCGCGGGTGTGGCCCTGCTGGCGCTTGTCTCGGGGATGTCGTTCAAGAGGTCCGACGCCTGGCTGCTGCTCGGCTTTGCCGCCGTGACGGTGGTTCACCTCATCGCCTTCGGCGTCCAGATCCTCCCTTCGACGATGTCGATCGGTGTCCGCCTGGCGACCGCCTTGCTCGCGGTGCGGGTGATTCCTGAGTTCTTCAGCCGCGTGGTCAAGGTGATGTACTGGCTGGCGGCGATCAGCCTTGTATTCCACTTGCCCGTACTGCTGGGCGTGGACATGTCGCCGGTGGTCAACCACTTTTCGATCCCGCTTTCGCTAGGTCCGCTGGACATCCACAAGGACATCACCGGCCACCTGATCGTCCATTACTATCGGCAAGAGGTGATCGAAGGCGAATCGCTGGATCGCAACAGCGGCATGTTCTGGGAGCCGGGCGCCTTCGCAGGCTATCTCGTTCTGGCGCTGTTGCTTGCTTCGCTTTCTTATTACCGGCTCACTCGCAAGCAGTTGGTTGTCATCGTGCTGGCGCTTCTCACGACCCGGTCGACCACGGGATACGTCGCGCTCGCCCTGCTGGCGCTGGGCTACACGCTGTTCTCCGGCCGCTCGAAGCTGGGACGGAGTTTCGTCTTCAAGGTCGTGGCCGGTTGCGCGCTCCCGCTGACTTTCTATGCGGTCTACAGCAACACCAGCTTCCTCGAGGCCAAGGTCGCCTACCAGTTCAGCGCTACCGAAGCGGAGAACAACACCTGGGAGATCACCCGCTTCGGCAATGCGATCTACGACTGGGGCTACTTTCTCCAGCGCCCGCTGACCGGCTGGAGCTTGAGCAACACTACGCGCCCTGGCGAAGAGGAGATTTTGCTCCGGCAGGGCAATGCGCTGACGGGGCTGCCCGTGCGTCTCGGATTGCCGGCGGCTCTGCTCGTCCTGTCTCTCATCCTTCGCTTCTTCCGCCTCAGCGGGGCATGGTCGCCGCTCTGGGCGCTGGCAGTCATTTGCTGCCTGCTGGTCGGTGAGCAGTTCATCTTGTACCCGCTCTTCTTGGCCATGCTGGTCCGGCCGGTAGCGCGCGTTGCGTCACGCCCGCAAGCGGCGGTCCGGCCAAGTCTCGGAATGGTCCAACGAAGATATTAGCCGGCTGGTTCGTCCAGCCTCGTACCGGGTTTCCCTCTCCGCATCAGCCGATGTCGCTTACCTTTACCATCATCACCCCCTGCTTCAACAGCGCGAAGACCATCGAGCACACGATCCGGTCGGTGCGGGAGCAGTCATATTCCCTGGTGGAACACGTCTGTATCGACGGAGGGTCGACCGACGGCACGCTCGAAATCCTCCAGCGCACGGGCGTGCGCCACATCAGCGGCCCGGATGCCGGAATCTATGACGCAATGAACAAGGGCCTGTCCCTGGCGACGGGCGATGTCGTCGGCATCCTGAACAGCGACGACTACTATGCCGATGCCGACGTCCTGAGCACGGTGGCCGCCGCATTCGAGCGGGACAAGCTCGATCTGTTGCATGGGAAGGTCCGGCAGATCGACGACGCCGGTGCAATGGTCTGCGAAGTGGGGCGAAATGCGACTCCGCGCCAGATGCTGCGACGGATGGTGGCTGCGCATCCTTCCGTGTTTATCCGTCGCGCGTTGTACCAGCGCTTCGGCGGCTTCAGCGTGGGCTTCCGGATTGCGGGCGACTATGAACATCTGCTGCGACTCTGGCCGAAAGTGAAGCGTGGCTTCCTCGATCAGGTCGTGGTCGAGATGCGCGTGGGCGGGGCGAGCCATACGAGCCCGGCCGCTAGCTACCGCGAAAGCGCTGCGGCCGCGGTGCTCCATGGGCGCAATCCCTTCCTTGCCGCGCTCGATTGCCTGGAGGGGCTCGCCCGCAACTACGTCGTGCAGGCCCTTCGTGCCCGCCGTCGGCGGGCCTGAGCGATGTCGAGCACCCACGTCCTCGCGCTTGTCCAGCTGCCGCCGCCCCATGGGGGCCAGGCCGCAATGATGAAGATCCTGGTGGATGGCGAATACGAGCATGCTGTCATCCATCCCGTGCTGATGCAATTCGCGCGCGGGATGAATGATATCGGCAAGGTCCGGGGCCGCAAGATCGTGCAGATGATCGGCCTGCCGGCGCGCGTCCTCGCGGCGAAGAGGAAGTTCTCGGCGGATTGCCTTTATTACGGCCCGTGCGGCCCGAATTGGCCGCCGGCCATCCGGGACATCTTCCTGTTGGCGCTGCTGCGGCCGTTCTTCCGGCGCACGATCCTGCACTTCCACGCAGCCGGTTTGTCCGAACTGTATTCAAGGTGCCCCGCGATCCTGCGGCCTTTCTTTCGCAGGGCCTTCTTCGATGCAGACGTGGCGATCAGTTTGTCAGAGTTCAACCCGCCGGACCACGAAGTGTTCCGGGCCAAGCGGGTGCACTATGTCCCGAATGGCATTCCCGACGTGTATTCTGAATCGGGCAGCGAACTTGCGGGAGTACGCCGGAGTAGCGGCCGCGCAGTGGAAATTCTCTTCGTTGGGGTGCTCATGGAGTCCAAGGGAATCCTGATCCTGGTAGAGGCGATCGGCTTGCTGCCGCCGGCCGTGCGGCAGGGACTGAAGGTTGTGGTCCTGGGGCAGTTTTCCTCGCCGCGCTTCGAGCAGGTGGTAAGGGACCGGCTCGCCGCATGCAAAGTCGAGACACAGTTCGATTTTCGCGGGGTGACCGTCGGTGTGGAGAAGCACCGCGCGTTCCTGAGCGCCGATATCTTCTGTCTTCCCACGTTCTTCGAGGCGGAGTCGTTCAGCCTGGTGGTGGCGGAGGCGATGCAATTCCGCCTGCCTGTCGTCGCCACGAGGTGGCGCGGCGTCCAGTCGCTGGTGGAGGATGGCACGTCGGGTTACCTGGTGCCTCCCAAGGAGCCCGGAGAGCTGGCCGATCGGCTGCTGAAGTTGATTGAGGATCCCGGACTGCGCTCCCGGATGGGAGACGCGGGGCGCGCCAAGTTTCTCAAGGAGTACACCGTTACGAAGTTTCGTCAACGGATGGATCGTGTTTTCAAGGAGGTGCAGTGAAGCTGCTCGTTACCGGCGGTTCCGGCTTTATTGGAACCCATCTCGTCGAATACCTGTTGGCACGCGGTCATGAAGTCCTGAACCTGGATATCGCCGCCCCGAACCTCCCAACCCACGAGGCGGCGTGGCGCGAGGTCGACATCATGGATGCGCCGCGCGTTCTTGCGGCGTTCGAGCAGTTCCAGCCGGAGGTGGTGGTTCACCTGGCGGCGCGTACCGACACCGACAGCAATCGCCTGAGCGACTACGAAGTGAACACCGTGGGAACGGAACGCATCTTGGCGGGCATCCGGCACGTGGCGTCGGTCAAGCGCTTCGTTCTCACGTCCACGCAGTTCGTGAATCAGTACAACGGCCTGCCCAAGGGCGATCAGGACTACGCACCCCACACCGTCTACGGCGAGTCGAAAGTGATCGCCGAGCAGGTCACGCGTGCGGCGAATCTGCCGTGCACATGGGTCATCATCCGCCCCACGAACATCTGGGGGGCTTGGCATCGGCGGTATCCGAGCGAGTTCTGGGCGATCCTTTCGAGGAAGCTGTATCTGCACCCCGGGTTCAAGCCGGTGACACGGGCCTATGGCTACGTCGGCAATGTGGTCCAGCAGGTCGCGGCCCTGATCGACGCACCGGCCGAGAAGGTGAACGGGCAGGTGTTCTATGTCGGCGACGAGCCGATCGACCTCTATCAATGGGTCAACGGCTTTTCCATGGCGCAGATCGGCAGTCCCGTGCGCCGCGTCCCGCGCGCCTTCATCCGCGGCCTGGCGCTGGTGGGCGATGCTTTCAAGCTGGTGCATCTGAAGTTCCCGATTACCGGCTCGCGTTACAAGAGCATGACGCACTCGAACTACATCTCCATCAAGAAGACGACCGACGTGTGCGGCGTGCCGCCTTATTCGCTGTCGGATGGCATCCGGGAGACCGTCGAATGGATGCAGACGGTGCACCCCGCGTTGGTCAGGGCAAGCGGCCGGGTCCAGGAGCAGAGGTGAGCGTCTTCTGCGACTGGAATGCGAATCGGGCCAACCCGAAGGGGCGGCTCGTGATGGCTGCGTTCAGACTGGCCAACATGGCCTCTCGGATGGGCAAGCCCTGGCGTTACCTCGCGTACCCCTACGCGATCGCCTATCGCGTTCTCGTCGAGTGGTTCCTCGGCATTGAGCTGCCGTGGAAGCTGACCGTCGGGCCGGGCCTGAGGCTGGATCATGCACAGGCGCTCGTGGTGAACGACAAGGCGCGTATCGGTGCGAACTGCATCCTCCGGAATTCGACGACGATCGGCATCAACCGTACGGACTTCAGCTATTCCGGCAAGGCGCCCGTCATCGGAGACCGGGTGGACATCGGTGCGAATTGCGTGGTCATCGGGGATGTAGAGATCGGTGACGATTCGGTCATAGGCGCCGGCTCCGTGGTAACGAAGAGCTTTCCGCGTGGATCGGTCATTGTCGGCAACCCCGCCCGGCTGCTCCGATCCGTCGCAGGGGACGTGAAGGATGAAGTGGCGTATGGATCGTAAGGTGTACCAGCTGCATGGCGTTCCCGTCGATGTCCTGTCCTGGACCGACGCGCTGGGCCGAATCGGGACGTGGGCCGCGGCGGGCGAGAGCCGATCGGTTTTCGCATGCAATGTGCACTCCATCGTGACGGCGACGCAGGACGAGGTTCATCACGAGGCCCTGTCCCGGGCCGACATGGTCACCCCCGACGGGGCGCCGGTCGCGTGGTCGCTGCGTGCCTTCACGCACATGCCACAAATGAGGATCGACGGCCCCACGTTGATGTGGCGACTCTGTGAGCAGGCCGCATCGGCCGGAACGCCCATCTTCCTCTTCGGAAGCACCGACGAGACCCTGGCGAAACTCGTTGCCCGCCTGCGGCGGGAGTGGCCGAACCTAAGGATCGCCGGCACGATGTCGCCCCCGTTCCGCGCGATGACCGTCCAGGAGGACGAGGAGATCATTCGCCAGATCAACGCGTCGGGCGCGAAGATGCTGTTCGTCGGCATGGGCTGCCCCAAGCAGGAGAAGTGGATCGACGCCCATCGCGGGAAGATCGGGTGCGTGATGCTCGGCGTGGGCGCGGCGTTCGACTACCATGCCGGCACGATCAAGCGCGCTCCCGACTGGGTCAGGCAGGCCGGCATGGAGTGGCTGTTCAGGCTCGCGGCGGAGCCCCGTAGGCTCTGGCGCCGCTACTTCTATACCAACAGCATCTTCATCTGGCTGAGCATTCGCTCCGTCTTGAGTCGTTGGGTCCTTCGCCGCTCGTGAACTGACGTCGCGGCCGGCTCCCGTGGCGTTGCGCACCGTTGCGCCCTCCGGAGTGCGTCTCTAGGCCCGCGCATCGGCAGCGCCGCGTGACACCATGCCGCGGCCGCAGGCCCCAGCATTCCTCGCCAGGTGGTACAACGCGCCTGCATTCGCACAGGAGTTCATTCGTGGGTTCACGTCGCAAGATCATCCAGTCCACCATCGCCGGGGTCGTCTTCCTGCAGGCCGAGGCGAGGGCGCAGCAGGTACAGCAGATTCAGCGGGCGCCCAAGCCATTGGAGCACTTCAGCGTCTTCGACTACATGAGCGCCGAGGAGGTTCTGGACGTCCAGTCCTACAGCCCCTACGCGACGCCGCCGCGGCTGCCGCGCCTGGACGTCACCGCCAAGATCCAGAAGGCGATCGACCAGAACTATCGCGTGTACTTTCCGGCCGGCGCCTATCTGGTTTCCGCACCGATACGGATACGCGGTCGCTCGCAGATCGCGGGAGAGAGCCCCGCGGTCGATCACGGAACCGTCTTCTACGCGAATCCCGCCGCCAGGTGGGCACCTGACCGCGGCGTGCTGGAGACGAAGAATTTCTCCTGGGCGCCGAATCTCTCGGAGGGCGCTAAGCCCGACTTCTGGCATTGGGGTCTGCTGGAAGACTTGGCCGTTATTTGCAATGGCGTCGCCGACTACGGCATCGTCATCTGGTGCGTGGGCGAGGAGTCGCGCCTGACGCGTTGTGATGTCCGCAATGCCGTGAAGGCCAACATCTTCATGGGTGGCGAGATGGCGGTCGGCCATCTGGACAACTGCTCGACTTGGTATTCGAGCAAGGGGGTCGGCCTGCTAATGGACAACCACCCGGTTGCTGGATTCGCGAGCGGGATCTCGGCGCCGAGCGGCGGTCGCGGCAATGGCGGTTCCATTCGGTTGATCGGTCTCTCAGGTGACCACAATGCGCTCGGGCACATCAAGGCCACCGGCTCCCAGATTGTGGACGTGGTCGGCCTCAAGTCCGAATACAACACCCCGTGCATCACCATTGCCGGCGTGGGCGCCGACAACGGCCGCCAGCGGTGGAACATCACGGGTTACCGCTTCGCTTCGGAGAGGCTGGGTGCCGATCGCGACTTCATCCAGATCCAGGGTTCCGCCAAGCCCCAGATCGTGGTCGGCGCCGGCGCCTGCTACAACGCACGGTACCTGATCAATGACGCCGTGCTGGGCGTGACGATCGCCCCCGCGGCCGAGGGCTTTCCAGTGTTCTACGATCAGGACTACGGGGTGCAGATGCGCACTCGCAACGCGCGCTTTCCAGGCAGTGTCACGTTTCAGTCCGACGGGAAGGCCGACAACGCGATGCTGACGATGCGACACGCGAATGCGGCGGACGTTGCATACAGCATAGGCGCGCTCAATCTCGCGTCGGACCAGGTGCAGTTCACGACGGGATCGATCTCGAACAAGATCTTCACCGTTAGCAATGCGGCGCACGGCGACGTCCTCGACCTCTGGTGTTACGACGGTTCGAGGACACAGAGAACGGTGCGGCTCGCGAACAGCGAGGGCGCGGCCTCCGTCATGCTGGCCATGGGCGCCTCCCAGAAGGTGGGCTTCTATGGCGCGAAGCCGGTTGCACGACAGCGGGTGGCCGGATCCCGAGGCGGCAATGGCGCTCTCGCCGATCTGCTGAACAAGCTCGCCACCCTGGGGCTCATCACGGACGCGACGACCGACTGATCACCGGCTGTTGTTGCCCGCACGAGAGATCCGACGGTAGGATGTGGGGACACACATCCCGCCTGTGCTGCGAGCCGGGGCTGCTACTCGCCCTTGAGCGGCTGGTAGGCGTATTGCCGGTACTGGTAGGCACCGTACTTGTAGCCATACCGCCCGTAGTGCCGACGCGTGAGATCGAGCGCATTGAACACGACGCCGCTCACCGTCCGCCCCGCGAGAGCCAGGCGCCGCGCGCTTTCCCGCAGTTCGCCCAGCTGGGTCTGGTCCGCGCGGGCGACGAGAAGAACGGTACCGGCATGCAGCGACACGGACAGCGTATCGGCAGCGACCAGCACGGGCGCGCTGTCGATGATGACCAGGTCGTACTTGGCCGATAGGCTCTTGAGCAGGGATCCGAACGCGCTGCTGACGACGAGTTCCGCAGGGTTGGGCGGCAGAATACCGGTGGGGACGAAGTCGAGGTTGGGCAGCACCTGCTTTCGGATGGCTTGTTCCAGTGTCACTGTCCCGGTGGTCAATTCGGAAAGGCCGCCTTTTCGCTCCACGCCGAAGTACTGGTTCAGGTGCCCCTTGCGCAGATCCGCATCGATGAGCAGAACGCGCTTGCCCGCGCTCGCCAGCACCGCCGAGAAGTTGGCGGAGATGAAGCTCTTGCCGACGCCGGGGGTGGCACCCGTGATCAGCACGCAATTGTTGTGCGCCTCGAGCATGGCGAACTGAAGGGCGGTGCGCAGGCTGCGGAGGCTTTCGACCGCCGGATCTTCAGGAGCCGTGCTGGCAAGCACGTGCAAGCCCTGCTGCTTGCTGCCGACGCGGCGGGCCAGCAGTTCCTGGGTGGAGCTGGACGGCACTGTGCTGTAGACGTTCAGGCCCAGGTCGGCCTCGATCTCCTGTACATTCCGGATGCCGCGGAAGATCGCGTTCCTGGTGATGGCGGCCAGCACGCCCGCAACCAGGCCGAGCGCGAGCGCAATAGCGAGCGTCAGCCCGCGCTTGGGCCGGACTGGTTCCTCGGGAATGGCCGCGGAATCGATCAGGCGCACATTGCCGATCTTGCCTTCGCGGATCAGCTGCATCTGCATCGCGTTGTTGCGCAGTTGCTCGTAAAGCTCGTTGTTGACCTTGACGTCGCGCTCCAGCCGGACGGCATCCTGCTGCACGGCAGGCAGGGCCTTCACCCGGGAGTTGAGGCCGGCGATTTCGCGGTTCCAACCGGCAATCTGCGCATCCAGCGTCTTGACGGCGGGGTGCTCCGGCGTGAACCGGGAGACGAGCTCCAGGCGTCTTTGTTGGGCCTCAACAAGCTTGCTCTGCAGGTCGACCGAGCGCTCTAGGATCAGCTTGGCCTCCTCGTCGAGTGAGACCGTGCCTTTCTGGTTCCGGTAACTGTTGTAGGCCTCTTCGGACTGATCCAACTGCTTCTTGAACTGGGGCAGTTGGACATCCAGGAAGGCGAGCGTCTTCTGCGCTTCGGCCGCCTTACGCTCAACGTTCTGTTGGACGTATTGCTTGCCGATCTCGTTGAGGATGGCCGAGAGGCGTTCGCGATCGGTGTCGCGCAGGCTGGCATCGACGATGCCGGATTGATGTCCCTTTTCGGCTAGCTTGAGGTCGGTCTGCAGCTCCTCGATTTTCTTGAGCCGGGAGAACCGCGTGACGTTGAATTGCGCGCCCGGCTTTCCGGCCAGCTGATGCAGGAGAATTGAGACTTCACCGCCCGGCACGCGCGCCTTCAGCGGCACGCCGACTGTTCCGACAACATCCTTTCCGAAGTCGGAATGGGCGACGGAGAATCGGTCGCCCTGCAGCTTGGTAATGCGGAAGCGCGTGCCTTCGTAGTCCGTCGGAACATCGAAGGTTTCGACCTCGATCTTCTCGTTGCCGGTCACCCAGCCCCCGAAACCGAGCAATCCCGGTTCCGACGGTGCCTCGGCGTGGCGAGACATCCATTCGCCAACGAGCGGCAGATAGCGCGGCCCTGCCTCGATGTAGAGATGGGTATTGTCGACCGCTTGGCCCAGGACCATCCGCGACCGGAGGATTTCAATTTCGGCGGCAGCCGCCGTCTTCACGTCGAACAGGCTGGCCGCTTCGCCCAGAAAGCTTTTCGCGGAACCCGCCGAATCTTCGACTTGGATGAGAAGGTTGGTCTCGTAGAGCGGCTTGGCCAGCAAGGCATAGGCGCCGCC
Organism: Ramlibacter sp.; assembly: GCF_028291745.1. Classification (GTDB taxonomy): domain Bacteria; phylum Pseudomonadota; class Gammaproteobacteria; order Burkholderiales; family Burkholderiaceae_C; genus Ramlibacter. The sequence goes on from NZ_JAQGNQ010000100.1 coordinate 28,091, forward strand.
GATGGTCACGGCCAGCGCCGTCACCGCCGCAACCAGCCAGCGGTTATCGGCAATGATGTCCCAGTATTCGACTAGGTTGAGTTCGGCCTCTTCCTCGACACGTTGCTGTGCGGGGTTCGATCCGGCAGCAGTCAGCTGCTGCAAAGAATGTGGGGCATTCATGGAAGTGCCTTTTCAAAGTCTCTCAATGCGGCGCAACCATTCCTTGATGCCTTCTTCAATGTGGAAGAGAGCATCGCGAAACGCTTTATCGGGCTGCCGGTACGGATCCGGCACGTCCTGACTCGTGAACTCGCCAATCTTGAACACGCGCCCGTGCACCTGCGGATACATCTCCTCGACGCGCATGCGTTGAATCTGGTCCATGACCAAGACCAGATCGGCATTGAGACACATCTGCCGCGTAAGCTGGGCCGCCCGGTGATCGGAGATGTCCAGGCCGCGCTCCTTGAGCAGTTGGACAGCCATTTCATCTGCCGGCTGGCCGATCAGTGCGCCCAAGCCGGCCGAACTCACGCGCGCTGCGGGAAGCGCCGCCCGCAACAACCCCTCAGCCATGGGACTGCGGCAGATGTTTCCCTCGCACACGACCAGAATGGAGTTCATGGACCGATGATCTGGCGTCCCGTATTCAGGGCCTGCGCACTCGGCAGAATCAGGCTCATGATGCGGTTCCATTGCACCAGCGGGACCGGATCGATATACACCACGTCGCGTGGCTGCAGCGGAAAGGTCTCCGCGAGCGCCAGCGCCGCAGGATTGCCCGCGTTTAGATGGAACACGGCGGGCGTGCCGTCGCTCGCGTTGCGGATGACGTAGATCTGGCTCGTGTTCGCAGTGTTGAGGTTGGGGCCGCCCGCTTCACCCAGAGCCTCGTTGAGCGTCAGGCGACCATTGCGCATCACTAGGGCAGACGGCCGGCTGATCTCACCCATAACAAACACCTTGCGGTCTTCCCGATTGCGCACGGTGACCAAGTCCCCATTTTGCAGGAGAATTCGATTCGGATTGACTCCCAATTCCTGCAGTTGTGGCAAGTCGATCACCGTCGTTTCGTTGTCACGCGTCAGAGTGACAAACGACCGATCACCTGCAGCGGTGACACCACCCGCTCGGTTGATAGCCTCTGGCAACGTCATTGGAACGTCGGTGAAGATCTGCGTGCCAGGCACGCGGACTTCCCCGTCCACGTAGGCGCGGCGGCTGCGGAAGGAGTTAATCCGGACTGTGACTTGCGGATCCTTGATCACTCGGGCGATACGGCGGGCCACGAGTTCCGAAGCTTGAGATTCTGTGAGACCACCGACATGGATTCGCCCCGCATAGGGAAAGAACACTATTCCCTCGCTATCCACAAGGAATCCCGGCGCACTGCTGATGCCGGTGGGATCGACTTGCTGGCTAATCACCGTCCCCGCTCCCGGCAGGAGTTCCGGGTGGTCATAGACAATCACTGTAATGATGTCACTCGGCCCGATCGTGTAAGGCTTCGCCTCACCGAAGAACTTGATCACCTCAGGCGGGATCGCGGTCGGCTTCGCCCGCGCTTCCGCCTGAATGAGAGCCGGGGTGATCGGCGTGACGGTACCGGCAGCCGCTTGATCAGAATCGCCCGGCACGTACTGCCCCAGAGTTACGCTCGTGCGCGTCTTCGGATCCGCGAAGTCAAAGCCAGGGGCGGTAACAACGGCACATCCCTGCAGCATCGCCATACCGACCAAAGCCACTGAGGCCCACAGCCGGCGAAGTGAATCGTTTCCCATCTCGCTCTTGTTCGTTGATCTATTGCCGTGTCGTGCACGGACCTTTCCGCGACAGGGGCAGAACGGCTCATGCACTTGTAGAAAGCTGCCGGTTCGACGTATTCAGGGCGACAGGGGTGTTGCTGTACTTCCTGTCCAACTGAAAGTTCGTCTCACGTTTCGGCAGCACAGGGGAAAGCTTGGCCTTCGCACCGATGAGAGCGGCGCCCCACAGTATCACTCCGGCGCGGCTGGTGAGCCTCGTCCTAGGGGACCTACGCCATGTGTTACGAAAGGAACATGAAAATATAACCCAGTTCCCCGCGGTGGACTCGTAGCAGCCCCTGGCAAAGGACAGGATTGAGGAAAGTTTGATGTTACTGCAGAGCACGTGCTGCATCACGGATCCGCCGCACGTTGTCCTCCATGTACAGCAGCCCCGCGCGGTCGAAGTTGAAGGTCGCGTCCAGTGAAGGCACCGGCGGGAACACGCCGAAGCCGGTGCGCACCGGGTTGCTCCCCTTCTCGCGAACCGTTGTTTCCACTCCTTGGCTGAAGCGCGGCGATCCCGTTACCTGCACGTGGTGCACCGGTTCCATTTCTCGCCTGGGCGTCAGCGGCACCGAAAGCTGGATGCCGACGAACTGGTGCGTGGACTCATTCTCCAGCTTGCTGCGGCGGTAGTAGAGGTTCACCGATACGTCGCCGAACCACTGGCGCATCCCGAGCTGGAAGCCCAGGTCGTTGTTCATGAAGTTGCCGCCCGTGGCCTCGAAGTACGTGCGCGTGGGAGTGTAGTTGTACCGGTACTCCGCCAGCAGGGGGCGCGCCGTGCGGGGACCGGGCGATCCGAGTTCGCCGAAGTTGGCGTTGCGGAACAGGCCGCCTTCTGCCGTCACGCGGTGCCGGCCTTCGCCCGGTTCCCAGCGCGCCTCCACGTGGGCCCCGTCGAAGTAGCCGCCAAAGCGGCCCAGCGAAACCTGCCCGGTGAGGGCCGTCAAGCCGTAGCTGGCGCTGGTGACCGGGTCCTTGCCCAGCCAGCGCTCCAGTGGGATGCGCGCCGCCTGCGTGAAGGCCGCGCGTTCGACGCGGGTGCGGATGCGCCGGTCGTCGAAGACTCCGCCGGGGTCATAGTCCGAAGTGTTGGTCAGAGCGATGTCCTGCCGGACTTCAGCCGTTGCTCCTGCCCACAGCGGCAGCAGCAAGCCGATGTTCGTGCCCGCCGAATAATCCAGCACGCCGAATTCCGAGCCGACGTTGGTGCGCAGCACGGGAGCGATGGTCACGCGCAGGGTGTCGCGGCTGGGCGCGGCCGCCTTCACCACCCACGCTGCGCCCGATTGCAGATCGTCCAGCGGCGTGGTGCCGGGGGTCGTCAGCTCGCCGGCCGTGCAGGTCTGCGCGGCACCGGCAATCCACGCGCGCAGGCAATCCGCCTCGCCGGTCGCGGCGACGATCGGAATCTGCCGCTGCGTCAGGATGAAGCGGTAGGCCACACGCGTATCGCCCAGCGTGCGGGCCACCGCGCCCAGGCCGGCGCCCAGCGCATCGAGGGAGTTCCAGTTGTAGCTGGCGTTGTTGGCGCGCACCGCAACGGAGCCGTCCGCCATCCGGCCGACGTAGATGTCTTCCAGGCCCTTGGCCTTCAGGGTCTCTGCAAGATCCTGCAGGGTGCCATCGGTGATTGCAGCAGCGCCCGCAGGCCGCGGCGACGCGGGAACTGCGGGGGAGGGCGCCGGGATCGGTGTAGCCACGATGGCTGCGGGCCGGTCGGCTTCGGCCAGCGCGGGAGCGGGGACGCGTGCTTCGTACGCCGGCAGGCGCTGCTGCGTGCCGCTCAAGGGAGGCAGTGGCGCGCGTTGCGTGTTGCCCGGCAACGCAGGAACCTTGTACAGCGGAATGGAGAGGCCGACCCCCCACCAATGCCGATCGGTGACATTGCTGCCGGTAATCCGCTGGTTCACGCCGACGTGCGCCGACCAGCCCTCGGGCAGCCAGGACGCCGGTGCAAACAAACGCGCACCGGCCCACGCGTTGCCGTCCGAATATTCGACATGGGCCCGCACCAGGGGCAGAGGCTGCCAGGCCGCGGAGGCGAACGGGCCATTGAGTGGCGAACGCGACCCGCTGATGCCGTTGCCACTGCGTTTGGCCAGGCCGGCGCTCGCCTCGAAAGGTCCGCCGTCGTACGTGAGCACACCGTAGTAGCTGCGCACATAAGTGACGCTACCGCCGATGTCGGTGAGGCCGAAAGCCGCGTGAAAATGGCCCGACGTGTCCAGCCCGATGCCCACTTTGCCCGAAGCTGACAAATCGCGGACGCCGCAGCCTTCCGAGAAACAATTACGGTTGAGCGACGTGCTGGCGAGACGTCCGGCGAGTTCGAAGTTCGGCAGCAGACCGAAACCGAGCACGAAATTGTCGCCTTTCGGACCCTGCGTGCTGCTGTTTCTGGCGACGATTCCCGGCATCTGGTTGTCGAACGAAAACTCGCTGCGCCCCCACCCGAGAAGGTTCGCATTGGGGGTGATCGACAAGCCGGTAAATCCGGCCTGGGTCATGGTCTGCGCCACTTGGGCCCACGAGGAGGAGCAGGCCAGCAGGACGGCCGCGGAAATGATGGAGTGGCGCATCGGCCTTATGGGTCGTTGTTGAAGGAAAGCACCGATGGCGCATACACGTGATAGTTGTACGCGCAAGCGCACACATTCACTTGCCGCAGTTTACGTGTGTTCACGATTCTTGTAATCTACCCCGAGCGTGCACCCGGCGCGATCCCTTCCTCTCCCCTACTTCCCCAAGGACCTGACACATGAACAAACTCGCGCTCTCCCTCACCCTGCTCGCCTCCGTGGCTTCCCTGGTCGCGTGCGGCGGCGGCGGCGGCGGCACGCCCACCCCGCTGGTTGCCGCGTCCAACGTGACTGCCAACGTGAACGCCTCCACCGTGAACGCGGTGGCAGGCCAGTCGTTCTCGTTCGCTTCCGGCGTTCCATCGCTGGGCACCACGTCCGCCACGACGGTCGCCCTGAACAGCGCCTCCACGTTCACGGTGAGCTCGGCCCAGGGCACCGCCAACGGCAAGCTGACTTTCGGCTCCTGCATCTTCACGGTCACGACCTCCACCTATCCGGCAGGCAGCAAGCTGGCGGCGGGCCAGGTGATCGAGGTCACCCCCTGCAGCATCACCGCGCAGACGGGCGGCCTGTCGGTCTCGGCAGGTGCCACCGCCGTGCCGGTGACCTTCGACGTGGGCAACTCGGTGTCCGCGGCCCAGAACTTCACGGTCGACATCCTGGACAACGGCACTGTCGTCGTGAACGGGGCGTCGGTCGCGACCGTGCAAACGACCGCAGCGACTGGCGCCACGGGCGCAAGCGGCGGCTGATTCAGCTCGCACACACGAAAAAGCCCGCAGTGATGCGGGCTTTTTTGCGCCCGCGAATTGGCGGGCGGCTGTGGATCTGGCTATCGGTAGCGTGGGTCGAACATGCGCCGCGCAGCAAGACCGGCCAGCGTTCCCGTCAAGTCAATGAAGCAATCGCGGATCGTCGGGTGGCGGCCGGGTATGAAGTTCTGGAGCAATTCGGTCACGACGGCCAGCAATGCGGCGAGCGCAATTGCGCGCACAACGGCCGGGCGCCCGCTTCCGTAAACAGGGCACGAGGCAATCAGTGCAAAGAGAGTGAAATGCGCCAGGTGCGCCCACGGCAGCACGTGCCACATGCGATGTTCGATGTCGCTCTTCAATGCGCCGGGCATCAGGATGCCGGCAAACAGCAGGACGAGCAGCGAGACGAATGTCGCCCACTGCACCGGCGACGGGCGGGTGCTGGTCATGGCGGGATTCATTGCTGGTGCCGGAGCCCGGAATCGAACCGGGATGGTGTTGCCACCGGCAGATTTTGAGTCTGCTGCGTCTACCGATTTCGCCACTCCGGCAGCTGGAGAGGGGGAATCGGAAATTATGGCACAGTGATGCCATGGAATATCCGACGATTGAGGACGCGATCGGCCGTACGCCGCTGGTCGCGCTGCAGCGCATTGGAGCGGCCGACAACGCCAGGCGAGGCAACGTCATCCTCGGCAAGCTCGAGGGCAACAATCCCGCCGGCTCGGTGAAAGATCGCCCCGCGCTTTCGATGATCAAGCGCGCGGAAGAGCGCGGCGACATCAAGCCCGGCGATACGCTGATCGAAGCCACGTCCGGCAACACCGGGATCGCGCTGGCGATGGCCGCGGCCATCCGCGGCTACCGCATGGTGCTGATCATGCCGGAGGACCTGTCGATCGAGCGCGCGCAGACCATGAAGGCCTATGGCGCCGAGCTCCTGCTCACGCCCAAGAGCGCCGGCATCGAGTACGCGCGCGACCTGGCCGAGAACATGCAGCGCGAAGGCAAGGGCCGCGTGCTCGATCAATTCGCCAATCCCGACAACCCGCGCATCCATTACGAGACCACGGGCCCGGAGCTGTGGGAGCAGACCGAGGGCCGCATCACGCACTTCGTCAGTGCGATGGGCACGACGGGCACCATCACGGGAGTGTCGCGCTTCCTGAAGGAAAAGAATTCCGCGGTGCGCATCGTCGGCGCGCAGCCCAGCGAGGGTTCGCGCATTCCCGGCATCCGCAAGTGGCCGGAGGAATACCTGCCCAAGATCTATGACCCCCGAACCGTGGACGAGCTGGTCTACGTGACGCAGGACGAAGCCGAGGAAATGGCCCGCCGCATGGCCCGCGAGGAGGGCATTTTCGCGGGCATCTCCGCCGCGGGCGCATTGTGGGTGGCGCAGCAGATCGCGCAAAAGGTCGAGAACGCCACCATCGTGTTCGTGGTGTGCGATCGCGGGGATCGCTATCTCTCCACCGGGGTGTTCCCGGCGTGAGCGCCGCACGGCCGCCCGAAGGCGCTCGCCCCCTCCGCTTGTGGAGGGGGGAGGCGCAGTCCGCGCAGCGGGCAAGCCTGGGGGAGGCATTCTGACCGAGGGTTTTCGGTTCTGCCCGCAATGCGCGACGCCGCTGGCATGGATAGCGCAGCAGGAGGACGGCGGCGAGAAGCAGCGGCTGCGCTGCCCCGCCTGCGGCTGGACGCACTGGAACAATCCCACGCCCGTGCTGGCGGCGGTCGTCGAAGTCCAGGGCAAGATCCTGCTGGCGCGCAATGCGGCGTGGACGAACAAGATGTACGCGCTGATCACCGGCTTCATGGAGGCCAACGAGACGCCGCAGGAAGGCATTGCGCGGGAGATCGCCGAAGAGACGAACCTGCGCGCGCTGTCGCTGGACCTGATCGGTGTCTACGATTTCAAGCGGATGAACCAGGTGATCATCGCCTACCATGCGTTGTGCGAGGGCGAGGTGAAGCTGTCGCCCGAATTGGTGGACTACAAGCTGTTCGCTTTCGACCAGGTGCGATGCTGGCCGGCCGGCACCGGCCATGCGCTGGCCGACTGGTTGCGCAGCAAGAACGTCGAACCGCAATTCATGTAGCTGCACGTAGCCTGGTCAGGGCTTGGCTGCGGTCACCGCGGCTCGCATGACGGGGTAGTTGTTGGTGATCACGCCGGCAACCGGGTATTTGAAGATTGCTGTCAGGTCGGTGGGATTGTCCACTGTCCAGGCAAATACGCTCCGCAGCACCCGTTCTGGACCGCTGTAGACGGGCGAGCTGAGCGCATCCCACGAGACCATCAATCCATCCGCGAATGTGTTTACGGTCTGCAAGGTCGCCGCACTCATTGCGCCACTCACGATGACCTGCACCTCCACATCTGGCAACTGTCGCTTGAAACGCTGAGCGCTCTGGACGAAGAACGAGTTCACGCAAAATTGATGCGTCGGCAGCCCTCCTGCTACCCAGCCTGCACTGTTCAACACCATTGCAATGGCGTCGGGGTCGGTCAAGCCTCCAGACTTGATCTCGAGCAGCAATCCCGTCTCCGCCTGCGTGAGTAGCGAAAGCAGATCAGACAGCAGCGGAACCGGCTCGCCAACGAATTTGGCGCCAAACCATGAGCCGGCATCGAGTTGCTGGATTTCAGCATACGTGAAGTCCTTGATGTTCCACGGGCTGCGTGCCGGATAAAGCGTCTTCACGTTCGTGGTTCGGTCCAGAGTCGGGTCGTGCATCAGCACGACCTGAGCGTCCTTGGTCACCTGTCCGTCAGTCTCGACCCACTTTGCGCCTGCGGCGATCGCCGCGCGAAATGAGGATAAGGTGTTTTCAGGAGCGACCGCGGGATAGCCGCGGTGTCCGATCACCAGCGGGGCGCCAGAGGTGCCCTGTGAGACGCACCCCAGCACGGCGCCTGTGGCCGAATTCACGGGCAGCAGTGCGGGGACAAGGGCCGGTGCGGCTGCAGGTGCGGGGGCAGCTCCAGCGGCTGTGCCTCCAAGTGCGGGTGCGGGTGCGGGCGCGGTGGGCAAGTCCGTCACTGGCGAGCTCGCCGGAGCGGAAACGAAGCTTGGCGCCGCTGCCGCCGGTCCCGTCTCCGCGGCTTCGGGAGCGGCACTCGCATCACTTCCTCCTCCGCATGCGGACACCAGCCCGGAAAGCGCCATCAAGCGAACGACTGCCGTACACCGAGCAATCGCGGCCAAGCTGGTAATCGCCACTTCACTTCCTTTCGCGCTCGGCGCGTGCTGAATACAAATTGTTGCACAGTAAGGCTGAGTAGTGCTGAAAAAGTACGCCCTCTCCAAGCGAGTCTGTACGACGGCCGGGCGCGCGCAATCAAGCGCGAGTACGGACGACGAGTACCTTTTCTACAATGGGCTATTCGGAGGGGCACTTATGGAATTCGACAAGGAAATCGACACCCGCGGGCTGAATTGCCCCTTGCCCATCCTGAAGGCCAAGAAGGCGCTGACGGACATGCAGACCGGGCAGCTGCTCAAGGTGATCTCCACCGACGGCGGGTCGCTGCGCGACTTCCAGGCGTTCTCCAAGCAGACGGGCAACGAGCTGGTGGAGCAGCAGACCGTGGGCGAGGAATTCATCCACGTACTGCGGCGACGCTGAGCGACCGCATCACGCCAGTGGCTTCCATGGCCGGCAGCAGCGACGCGCTCGTCATCCTGCGCAATGCGGCGGGCGATGAGGCCAGCGTCTGCCTGCATGGCGCGCAAGTGATGTCATGGCGGCCGGCAGGCGAGGGCGAGCAACTCTATGCCAGCCCGCTCTCGCCGCCCGCGCCTGGCAAGGCGGCGCGCGGTGGCGTGCCGGTGTGCTTTCCCCAGTTCTCCGAGCGCGGACCGCTGCCCAAGCACGGGTTCGCGCGCACCAGCCGTTGGGAGATGGTGGCGCCGGCGATTGCCACGGCACCGGTCGCCGAGGGACACTTCCAGCTCGATTCCAGCATGGTGCCGGGGAAGTGGGAGCACGGCTTCTGCCTGCTGCTGGTGGTGCGGCTCGGCCCGCGGTGGCTGGAGCTGGAATTGCAGGCGGCCAATACCGGCCGCAGCGCGTATGACTTCACGTGCGCGCTGCATACGTATCTGGCCGTGGCCGACGTGCGCGCGGTGCAGCTCGATGGATTGCAGGGCCTGCATTGCGAAGACATGGTCGATGCCGGCACGGTGCGGATGGCGCGCTCGGAAGCGCTGCGCATCGATGACGAGATCGACCGGGTTTATCGGGGGGTGTCGCGGCCCTTGCAACTCACGGCGGAGGGAGAGCCGCCGCGGCGCATCACGCAGCGCGGATTCGAAGACGTGGTGGTGTGGAATCCGGGTCCGGCCAAGGCCGCGCGCCTGGGCGACATGCCGCCGGAAGATTGGCCGCGGATGCTTTGCATCGAAGCCGCGACGATCGAGCATCCGGTGCAGTTGGCGCCCGGGAAGACGTGGAGCGGGGTGCAGCGCATCGAGTTGCCGCACGCCCAGGGCTTCGGGGATTCGTCGGCTGGGTTGCGGCGGATCCCGTAGGCTGGGATGCGGCGCAGCCGCACCCCAGCTTTCGGTGCACATAGGAAGCGCCGTCTGCTGGGGTGCGGCTTCGCGCGCAGCCCAGCCTACGACGCGCGGGACGCAGCTACAGCTTCAGCGACTTCAAATACCCGCGGAAAGCCGGCCCCACCTCCGCGTGCCGCAACGCCAGTTCGACGGTGGCTTCCAGGAAGCCTTCCTTGCTGCCACAGTCGTAGCGCTTGCCTTCATAGCGGTACGCATGCACGCCCTCGTTGCCGATCAATTGCGCGATGCCATCGGTCAGCTGGATTTCGCCGCCGGTGCCGCGGGGCTGGTTGCGGATCTTGTCGAACACGCCGGGCGTCAGCACGTAGCGACCCGCCACGCCCAGGCGTGAGGGTGCCTGCTCGGGCGAGGGCTTTTCCACCATCTGCTTCACGTTCACCAGGCGTTCGCCCACGGCGTCGCCGGCGACGATGCCATAGCGCTTGACGTGCTCGAGTGGCACCTCCTGCACGGCCAGCACCGAGTTCTGCACTTCGCGGAAGGTCTCCACCATCTGCGCCAGCACGCCGGGGCCGCCGTCGCGGCCCGTCATCAGGTCGTCGGCCAGCAGCACCGCAAAGGGCTCGTCGCCCACGATATGTGCCGCGCACAGCACGGCGTGGCCGAGGCCCAGCGAGCGCGGCTGGCGCACATACGAGCAGTCCATGTCGTCGGGCGTGAGCGAGCGCACCAGCGCCAGCAGCGCTTCCTTGCCGGCGGTTTCGAGTTCGTTCTCCAGCTCGTAGGCGGTGTCGAAATGGTCCTCGATGGCGCGCTTGTTCCGGCCGGTGACGAACACCATATGGCGGATGCCCGCCTCGTACGCCTCCTCGACCGCGTACTGGATCAGGGGCTTGTCCACGACGGGCAGCATTTCCTTGGGCGCAGCCTTGGTGGCGGGCAGGAAGCGGGTGCCCAGTCCTGCAACGGGAAACACTGCTTTGTTAACGTTTGTGAACTTTTTCATATGCCGCAAGTGCAGTTCTCGATAAAGTCAGGCCGCAGAGGCACTGACCGGGATCCTTGATTTTGCTGGAACAACGGGCCCGGCGGCGCCCGAGGAAGGTTTGTGTTGGAAATCCTTTTGCTGGATCGCCTGGTTCCCGAAGCCCTCGCCTGGCTGGGGGAGCGGCACCAGGTCGCCTATCGCCCCGATCTGGCCGACGATCCGGCGGCATTGCGACGCGAGCTCTACAACGTGCAGTCGGTGGTGCTGCCCCGCAGGGTGCAGGTCACGCGCGAATTCCTCGATTTCGCCCCGGTGCTGCGCGGCATCGCGCGCATGCAGGGCAGCGCGGAGAGCACCGATCTCGAAGCCTGCCGCGAGCGCCGCGTGCGCGTGATCCAGGCCAACAGTGCGCAGGTGCGCGCCACGGCCGAATTCCTGCTGGCCAGCCTGATGCTGCTGTACCGCCGCGGCATTGCCGGCGCGGTGAAGGGCGATCGCACGGCCTCGCACGGGCTGGGTCGGGAGCTGCATGGCAGCGTGGTGGGCATCCTCGGGCTGGCGCCGGCCGCGCATGCGCTGGCGCTGATGCTCGATGCCCTGGGCGCCCGCCTGATCGGGTATGACCCGGCCGTGCATCCCACGGCCAGCACCTGGCAGCGCTTGCGCATCCAGCCGGTCAGCCTGAACGACTTGCTGTCGCGCGCCGATGCGGTAACGGCGCAGGTGCTCTATGCCAAGCGCTACGAGCACTTCATCAACGCCAAGGCGCTGGCGCACTGCAAGCCGGGGCAGGTGTGGGTGGCGACCACGCGCAGCGCGCTCTTCGAGCCGGACGCGCTGGCCACCGCGATGGCGGATGGGCGGATCGACGCGGCCATTTTGGATGGCGCGGATCCGGCGTTTGCGGGGCGGGGTACTTCGCTGTACGAGCACCCGAATCTGTATCTCACGCCGCGGCTGCGCGGGGCGACGCGCGAGGCGCGTGCCCGCGGCAGCTGGTACGTGGCGCAGCGGCTGCACGAAACGCTGACGCAGCCGAGGCAATCGGGCTTCGAGGCGCTGATGACGGGGCCGATGGGGCTGGATTCGGTGCTGCCGGAGAGCGCGCCGGTGCCGTTGTCGGATTCTTGAGGGATTGAGGAGAGGGGCCTTCGTAGGCTGGGCTGCCGACAGGCACCCCAGCGACACGCCCGAAAGAAAGCTGGGGTTCGCTGGCGCGCAGCCCAGCCTTGTATCTTCTTCTCCTAGACTTTCAGGGTTCGGGGCGACCCGTTCGGAGCAGGTGCACGCCGTGCCCAGCCTTCTGGCTCAGACCACGTCACGTAGATCTCGCGGCATCTGCTCCC
>NZ_JAQGNQ010000127.1 GCF_028291745.1 Ramlibacter sp.
GGTCGCAGTGGCGGCGGCAGCAGCGGCGGCGGTGGTGGTGGCGGCCAGGACGGCGGCTTCCGCAGCCCCTACGGCGCCGGGCCGCGCGGCGGCGGTCGCTCGGGTGGGGGTGGCGGCGGTAGCGGTGGCGGTGGCGGTGGTTACGGCGGCGGTGGGAACAACAACTACTGAGCATCCGTGCACAGAACGAAAGAGCTCCTGCGGGAGCTCTTTTTCGTGGTGTTTCGACTGGCGCACGGCCGCTCAGATGGCGCACGGTCTCTCGGATGCGCGCCCCCTCCGATGGCGCGCGGCCTCTCGGATGTCAAGCCGGGCTTGACCCGGGATCCACGCGGCGGTCGTGCATGCGCCGTCGTGGATTGCGGGTCAAGCCCGCAATGACATCCGCACATCCGGACCTGCGCGAATTCCGGCCTTCAGTGCCCACCCTGCCGGTGCTTGCGCGGCCGCCCGGCGAGCACGCGGTCGAAGACCGGATCCGGCAACACCCGCAGCAACTTGGCCACCACCCCCATCTGCCACGGGATCACGCGATAACTCCGGCCCGCTTCAATCGTGCGGAAGGCGGCGTCCGCGAAGTCCTGCGCCTTCATCAGGAAGGGCATTGCATAGCGGTTCTCGCGCGTGAGCGGCGTGTCGATATAGCCCGGTGCGATCGTCACGACCTTGATGCCGCTCGCACGCAATTCACCCCGGAGCGTTTCGCAATAGCTGATCACGGCCGCCTTGCTCGCGCAATAAGCGCCGTGGCCCGGCAGCCCCCGGATACCCGCCACGCTGGCAATGCCCACCAACGTGCCGCTGCCGCGCGCGCGCATGGGCGCGATGAAGGGCTGGAAGGTGGCCGCGAGGCCGACGTTGTTGACCGCATACGTGCGGGCGATCACGTCCAGGTCCTCGCGCAGCGCGCTGTCCACGCCGACGCTGATGCCGGCGTTGGCGATCACCACTTGCGGCAGGCCCTGTTGCGCGATGCATTGCGCGCCCGCGGCGACGATCGCGTCGATGTCCGCCACGTCGGCGGCATACGCCTGCCACTGGCCCTCGGGAATGCCTTGCCCGTTCGCCCATTGCGCCATCTCCGCGCCGCGGCGCGCGACCAGCGCCAGCCGCCAGCCCGCCTGGTGATAGCGCCAGGCCAGCGCCTGGCCGATGCCGCTGGAGGCGCCCGTGATGAAGGCCAGCGGCGCCATCGCTTCAGTGTGCCGCGGCCCTGGACTGCGGCGGCTGCAGCGTGCCGTGCACGTTGCCGACGAGGTCCATGAAGCCATCGAGGTTGTTGTAGTCCATGCGGTCGGCGGTGAACACGTCGGCATCGCGCTTGATGATCACCGGCAGGTGCGACTTCACGCGTTCCTGGTCCATGAAGGCATCGAGGAACTCGCCGCGCAACTCCAGCCTCGGCTCGGGCCGGCCCTTCGCGTCCTTGGCATCGCGCGTCACCACTGCATTGCCGATCAACTGCACCTGCGAGCCGTCGGCATTGCTGATCGCCCGCCTGGCCGTGGCGACGATCACCGCGCCCTTGAGCGAGTACGAGACGATATGGGGCTGCTCGATCTCGGTGGTGTCGGTGTCGGGATAGTGCCGCGCCTCGATGCCCTGCACCTCGGTCTTCAGGCGGCCGGTGATGTCGAAGGACTTGACCGAGAAGCCGCGCAAGAAATAGTCGGCCTCGTGCTTCTCCGGGCGCAGCGCCGTCGAGCCGCCGCTGAAGGTGGGCGTGGTGCGTGCGAGCCAGTAGGTGCCCAGGGCCAGAACGCCCATCAGCAGCACCGGCAGGTAGACGGTGAGGCGGTCCCAGGCGCGACCGAAGCCGCGCGGCGGCGTCACTGGTAGGCCTCCAGCAGCTGCGCATACCGGCCGTTGGCCACCAGCAGCAGGTCGCAGAATTCGCGCGCGGCGCCCTGGCCGGCGGCGGCCTGCGTCACGTGATGCGCGCACCGGCGCACTTCCACGTGCGCGTGCGGCGGCGCCACGGCCAAGGCGCAGCGGCGCAGCACCGGCAGGTCGGGCCAGTCGTCGCCCATGCCAGCGGCCTGCGACCAGTCGCAGCCCAGCGCCGCCAGCGTCTTCTCCGCGGCCGGGCGCTTGTCCTCGGTGCCGAAATGGGCGTGGCTCACACCCAGCGCATCGAGCCGCCGGCGCAGCGGCCGCGAGTCGCGTCCGGTGATCACCACCGGCGTGATGCCGCCACGCTGCAGCAGCTTCAGGCCCAGGCCGTCCAGGATGTGGAAACGCTTGAGCGTCTCGCCCTCCTCCGAGATCAGCAGGCCGCCATCGGTCATCACGCCGTCGACATCGAAGAAGGCGACGCGGATGCCCTGGGCGGACAGCAGCAGTTCGGGGGGGAAATTCAATGCGGGTTGCTGCAAGATCAGATTACCTTTGCGCGCATGAGGTCGTTGCTGTTGATGGCGCCCACCAGCACGCCCTCGCCATCGACCACCAGCACGCTGGTGATGCGGTACTGCTCCATCAGCTGCGCGGCCTCGGCCGCCAGCGCGGTGTTGCGGATGGTGCGCGGGCCGGGGTGCATCACCTCGCGCGCCTTCACCGCCCGCAGGTCGACCCCGTTCTCGACCAGGCGGCGCAGGTCGCCGTCGGTGAAGATGCCTTGCACGCGGCCGGCCTCGTCGACGATCGCCGAGGCGCCCAGGCCCTTGCTGCTCATCTCGCGCATCAGCGCAGGGAAGGCGGCATCGGGCAGCACGCGCGGCACGGCGTCGCCGCTGCGCATGATATCGCTCAGGTGGGTGAGCAGCTTGCGGCCCAGCGCGCCGCCGGGATGCGAGCGCGCGAAGTCTTCGGAGCGAAAACCGCGCGCATCCAGCAGCGCGACGGCAAGGGCGTCGCCCAGCGCGAGTTGGGCGGTGGTGCTGGCAGTGGGCGCCAGGTTGAGCGGGCAGGCTTCCTTTTCCACTCCGCTGTCGAGCACGATGTCGGCGTGACGACCGAGCGTGGACGCTGCATTGCCCGTCATCCCCACCAGCGGCACGCCCAGGCGCTTGAGCACGGGCAGGATCACGGTGATCTCTTCGCTCTCGCCGCCATTGGAGATGGCCAGCACCAGGTCGATCGACTTGATCATGCCCAGGTCGCCATGGCTGGCCTCGGCCGGGTGCACGAACATCGCCGGCGTGCCGGTGGAGGCCAGCGTCGCCGCGATCTTGCGCCCGACGTGGCCGCTCTTGCCCATGCCCATCACCACCACGCGCCCGCGCAGCGTCAGCATCGTGTGCACGGCCTCGGCAAAGGCATCGCCGGTGCGCGCCTTCAGCCCCTGCACCGCGGCGGCCTCGATGTCGAAGGTTTCCTGCGCGAGGCGCAAGGCACGGGTGCGGTCAAAGCTCATCTCGTGATTTTAAGAGGGCGGCCACGCCGGTTCGCTAGCATGAGGGCATGACCTCACTCGAGCTGACGCTGCTTTACCTGCTGGCCGCCGTGCTGGGTGTGGTGCTGTGTCGCCTCGCCAAGCTGCCGCCCATGCTCGGCTACCTCGCGGTAGGGGTGGTGATCGGGCCCAACGCGCTCGCGCTGGCGCAGGATTCGGCCAGTGTGCGGCACCTGGGCGAATTCGGGGTCGTGTTCCTGATGTTCGTCATTGGCCTGGAGTTCAACCTCTCCAAGCTGCGGGCCATGCGCACGCATGTGTTCGGCCTGGGGCTGTCGCAGGTGGTGCTGACGATGCTGCCGGCGATCTTCGGTGCGGTGCTGTTCGCCGGCTGGCTGCCGGCGAGCTGGCACATGGGATGGCAGGAATCGCTGGCGCTCTCGGGGGCCCTGGCGATGAGCTCGACCGCGATCGTCGTCAAGCTGATGTCGGAACGGCTGGAGCTGGAGTCCGAACACGGCAAGCGCGTGATGGGCGTGCTGCTGTTCCAGGATCTGGCCGTGGTGCCGCTGCTGGTGCTGATCCCCGCGCTGGGCAGCCCGCCGGATGTGCTGCTGCGCGAGGTCGGCATCGCCGGCGTCAAGGCGGCGGTGCTGATCG
The DNA here is from genome assembly GCF_028291745.1 of Ramlibacter sp. Taxonomy (GTDB): domain Bacteria; phylum Pseudomonadota; class Gammaproteobacteria; order Burkholderiales; family Burkholderiaceae_C; genus Ramlibacter. Next base: position 3,995 of record NZ_JAQGNQ010000127.1, read on the forward strand.
CCGTGCTGCTCGCGGGCGGCCAGCGCGTGATGCGCTGGTGGCTCACGCTGGTGGCGCGGCGCAAGAGCGACGAACTGTTCGTACTGAACCTGCTGCTGGTCACGCTGGGCCTGGCGTGGCTCACCCAGCTGGCCGGTCTCTCGCTGGCGCTGGGCGCCTTCATTGCCGGCATGCTGATCTCCGAGACCGAATACAAGCACCAGGTGGAGTCGGACATCCGGCCCTTCCACGACGTGCTGCTCGGCCTGTTCTTCATCACCGTGGGCATGCTGCTCGATTGGCGCCCGGTCACCGAGCAATGGCGGCTGGTGCTGCTGCTGGTGACGCTGCCGGTGCTGTTCAAGCTGCTGCTGGTGACGGCACTGGCCAAGCTGTTCCGCGCCAGCGCCGGCGTGTCGCTGCGCACCGGCCTCTATCTCGCGCAGGCCGGCGAGTTCGGCTTCGTGCTGCTGACACTGGCGCAGCAGAACAACCTGGTGCCGCAGGAGCTGCTGAATCCGATCCTGGCCAGCATGGTGATCTCGATGCTGGCCACGCCCTTCATCATCCAGTGGAGCAACCGCATCGTGATGAAGCTGGTGGCCAACGAATGGCTGCTGCAATCGCTGCAGATGACCACCATCGCGCGCAAGGCCATCAACGCCAACAAGCACATCATCATCTGCGGTTACGGCCGTTGCGGGCAGAACCTGGCGCGCCTGCTGGATCAGGAGCGCATCCCCTACATGGCTCTGGACCTCGACCCCGACCGCGTCCGCCAGGCGGCGGCGGCGGGCGACTCGGTGGTGTTCGGCGATGCCTCGCGCCTGCAGGCGCTGATCGCGGCGGGCATCGGTCGCGCGAGTGCGGTGGTGATCACGTATCTCGACGTGCCGGGTGCGCTCAAGGTGCTGGCCTGCGCGCGCTCGCACGCGCCGCAGGTGCCGGTGATCGTGCGCACGCAGGACGACTTCGACCTGGAGGCGCTGCAGAAGGCGGGCGCGACCGAGGTCGTGCCCGAGACGCTGGAAGGCTCGTTGATCCTGGCCAGCCATGCGCTCGCGCTGGTCGGCGTGCCGATGCAGCGGGTGGTGCGCATCGTGCAGGAACAGCGCGAGGCGCGCTACAACCTGCTGCGCGGCTACTTCCACGGCGCCGACGACAGCACCTCGCTGGAAATGGAACAGGAGCGACTGGCCACCGTGACGCTGCCGCTCGATGCCGGCGCCCTCGGCCGCGCGCTGAGCCAGCTGCGGCTGGCGGCGCAGGGCGTGCGCGTGGTGGCCCTGCGGCGCAGCAACGGCCGCACCGTGGACCCCGAGACCGATCCGGCCCTGCAAGATGGCGATACGCTCGTGCTCTCCGGCCGGCCCGAACCGCTGGCCATGGCTGAAGAGATCCTGCTCAAAGGTTGATCATGCAAGACGAAGCGCTGGACGTCAGCGACTATCTGCGGCGCCACATCCGCACCGTACCCGACTGGCCGGCCCCCGGCGTGCAGTTCCGCGACATCACGCCGCTGCTGCAGAACCCCAAGGTGTTCCGCGTGCTGATCGATGCCTTCGTGCATCGCTACATGGACCGCCGCCCCGACGTGGTGGCAGGCCTGGACGCGCGCGGCTTCATCCTCGGCTCGGTGGTCGCCTACGAGCTGGGGGTGGGTTTCGTGCCGGTGCGCAAGAAAGGCAAGCTGCCTTTCACCACCGTGGAAGAGACCTACGAGCTCGAATACGGCAGCGCCACGGTGGAACTGCACACCGACGCCGTGCAAGCGGGCCAGCGCGTGCTGCTGATCGACGACCTGATCGCCACCGGCGGCACGATGATGGCCGGCAAGAAGCTGCTGGAGAAACTGGGTGCGACCGTGCTCGAAGGCGCGGCGATCGTCGACCTGCCGGAGCTGGGCGGCTCACAGCGCCTGCGGGAAGGCGGGCTGGAGGTTTTCACGTTCGTGCACTTCGGGGGCCACTGAGGCGCGCAAGGATGTCATTGCGATGGCGAGTGCGAGGGCGTCATCGCCGCATGGAAGGATCATTGCCCCATGGGGGATGTCATTGCCCCTTGGAGGATGTCATTGCCTCATGGGGAATGTCATTGCGGGCTTAACCCGCAATCCAGGCGGCGCTTGTGCAGGCGCCGTCGTGGATGCCGGGTCAAGCCCGGCATGACATGCGGACATCCGGACATCCGGACATCCACACATGCAAAACGCTCAGCGCAGAGCCCCGAACTGCGTCCCGCTCAACTCCTGCGCCCCATCCGCCATCTCCGTGTCCTCGAATCCCGTCAGCAGCGTGTAGCTCTGGCCCTGCGCACCGGCGCCGCTCTGCGCCGCTGCGGCCAGTGCCTGCTCGCCACGCACGCCGACGTCGAGTGCCTTGCGAAAGGCGTTCACTTCGTCTTCGGCCACCGGCTCGAAGCGCTGCTGCGTGCGCGCAGGCGGCGCGGCGCGCAATTCGGCCGGTCGCGAAACCAGCTCGGACATGAGCGGCGCCGGACGCGAAGTGGCGGCGGGATGGTGATCGAACAGCGGTGCCGGCTGCGAGATCATCGGCTTGTGCGCCGTGAAGTGCGCCGCGTCGCCGATGGCCACGTGCTCGTTGGCGCGCCAGTACACCGCGCCCACCGCGATGTCGTAGCGCGCCTTGGCGGACTGCGCGATCATCGCCTCGATCTCCGCCAGCCGCGAGGTGTCGCTGGCCGCGCCCTCGGCCAGGTCGACCATCACCATGAACTGGCGCCCGCGCGGGTCGAGCGAGAGCACCTTGAACTTGTAGCTGGAAGAAAGCACGCCGGCACGGACCATGGCCTCGCGCACGACGGCATACAGCATCTCGCGGCGTTCCAGGCGCTCCTGCTTGCGATTGCTCGGTTGCCCGGGATTGCCGCGATCGGAGCCCGGCACTTGCTGGCGGGTGGAGTCGAGTCGCGACAGGTCGGACGGGCGCGTCCCGTGGGCACGCGCCTGCGGCTTCTTCTTGGGGCTGAACCAGCTAAGCAATGACATGGCGGTCTTTCACTGCGCCGCATGGCGCGCGATCTCTGTTCGCGGCCAGTTTGGCGGGTAAATGTATCCTGGCTGTAAGCCGTTGGCAGAAGCGGACGGGCGTGATTTGCGCAAGGACGGGCGGCATGGACTGCCAATCAGGTCACTGCTACACGCTTGAGCCGGTTGCCCAGCCGGCGCGACACCAGCGAGCCGAGCGCCAGCGAGATCTCCAGCGCCATCTGCGGCTGGCGATTGGACAATTCCGTGAAGCGGATCGGACTGAGCAACCAGAGCTTGCTGGCGCTCGCGGCCTGCACCGTCGCGTTGCGCGGCAGCCGCGTGAAGAACGCGCCCTCGCCGACGGCGGAACCCGACTCCACCGTCGCCAGGCGCAGCCGCTTCTTCTCGTCCTCGTAATGCACGGTCAGCGTGCCCGACTCCACCAGGTAGACGGTGCGCTCGCTGGCGCCCTGCTCGATCAGCACCTGCCCCTGCCGCACGGCGAAGGGCTGCAGGTAGGTCGCCAACAGCTCCCACTGCTTGGCCGTCAGCGCCGGATGGAAGGCATCGAGCGACTGGTTGTGGGCGACGGCATGGATCAACCCCTGCACGTCGAAGTGGATGTTGGCCGGCAGCGGTGCGTTCATAGTGGCTGGACAGTAATCGGCCGGTCCCGTCCAGCACAAGCGTTGTTATCGCGGCTTACAGCAGATACACCGCTGAGGTTCCGCGTAATCGGCTATTTACCGATGCAGAACCGGCTGAAGATCACGCCCAGCAGATCGTCCGCGCTGAATTCGCCGGTGATTTCGGACAGCGCGTTCTGCGCCAGGCGCAATTCCTCGGCGAGCAGGTCGAGCGACTGCGCCTGGCGCGCGAGCAGGGCGGCCGCTTCCATGAGATGCGCGTCGACCCGGCGCAGCGCATGCAGGTGCCGCTCGCGGGCGATGAAGACCCCTTCGGGGGCAGCCTGCCAGCCGGCGATTTCAAGCAGCTTGCGGCGGAGATCGTCGAGGCCCTGGCCGGTCTTCGCCGACAGTTGAATATTCGGTGCCGCGCGCCCCCACCCCAACCCTCCCCCGGAGGGGGAGGGAGTCTCGGGCCCGTCTTGCTCCCTCCCCCTCCGGGGGAGGGCTGGGGTGGGGGCGCTTCCCGCATGCGCAGCCGCATCCACCTTGTTCCACACCTCGATCACGGGCACATCCCCCGGCAACCTTGCGGCAATCGCTGCATCGGCCTCGCGGTACTCGCTGGACTCCGCCCGCGTCAGGTCGTGCAGGAACACCACCGCATCCGCCTTGTGGATCTGGCCCCAGGCGCGTTCGATGCCGATCTGTTCCACCTGGTCCGCGCCTTCGCGCAGGCCCGCGGTGTCCACCACATGCAGCGGCACACCCTCGATCTGGATGGTTTGCCGTACGACATCGCGCGTCGTCCCGGCAACCGGAGTGACGATGGCCAACTCCGCCCCCGCCAGCGCATTGAGCAGCGAGCTCTTGCCCGCATTGGGCTGGCCCGCGATCACCACGTGCAGGCCTTCGCGCAGCAGGGCGCCCTGGTGCGCACGCTGCATCACGCGCGCGACATTGGCCTGCAGTCGTTCGAGCTGTCCGTGTGCGTCGGCCTTCTGCAGGAAGTCGATTTCCTCCTCCGGAAAATCGAGCGTCGCTTCCACCAGCATGCGCAGGTTCACCAGCGCATCGCGCAGTGCATGCACCTCGCGCGAGAACTCGCCGGCCAGCGAGCGCGTGGCGCTGCGCGCCGCCGCTTCGGTGCTGGCGTCGATCAGATCAGCGATGGCTTCGGCCTGGGCCAGATCGAGCTTGCCATTGAGGAAGGCCCGCTGCGTGAATTCGCCGGGCTCGGCCACCCGCAGGTTCATGGCCGCTCCGGCTTCGAGGCAGCGCGCGAGCAGCAATTGCAGCACCACCGTGCCGCCGTGCGCCTGCAGTTCGAGCACGTCCTCGCCGGTGTAGGAATTCGGCGCCGGGAAATGAATCGCCAGGCCATGGTCGATGGCGCTGCCGTCGACCGCGCGGAAAGGGAGATAGGTGGCTTCGCGCGGCTTCAGTGCGCGGCCGCAAACCGCGTCGATGACGGGACGCACGTCCTTCGCCGAGACCCGCACGATCCCGACGGCGCCGCGCCCGGGTGCGGTGGCGATGGCGGCGATGGGTTGGTCGAGGCGGGCGAGCATGGGGGATTATTGACAGTGCAGCGGCGTCACGCAGGCTGTTCCACCTTTCCCGGCTGAGGAAGGCCTCCATCGCGCTGCAGTCACATCGGACGTTCGCTGGTCCCCCGCACCATTCCACCCTGGCGACGCTCCACTTGCGGGTAGTACTGCGGCGCCTCGCGACGGTCGAACATGCCGTAGTCGCGGATGACGCGCACGGTGCGGCAGCGAACTTCATCGGGAATGCCTTGGCTCAGGAAGCGCCGCACGGCGGCATCGTCCTGCCACGTCGACAGAGCAATCACGTCGCCCGGCGACAGAACGGCGTCGAAGGAATCCCACCCTAGCAGCCCTTCGGCGTCGGTGCGAAGCCCGAGCGCCGAGGCGACCGCCTGGGCATCTCTGCCAGCTACCCAATCGGGCGGGCGCTTTCCGTCCAGCAGCACGATGGTCTTGCCATCGCCAACCTCTGTTTCGTCCAGGCGCTGCTCACGGATCACGTGTCCAGCGGGGATCTGCGTATCGGCGGTGATCTGCCCGACTCGCAGGTGGTAGTCGTGCAGAACGCCGCCCCTGCCCTTTTGCTGCACTTCGTGGTGACTGGCCTTGGCGCGCCAGCGCACCAGGGCCTTTTCGTCACGCCATCCTGACAGTGACAGCAACCAGCCTTCGCGGGTGAGGCTTCGGTAGCGGATGTTGTCGACAAAACCGTCGATCGTCTCGAGCTCCGGCCGCAGCCGCTTTGCGTATGCGAGGTACGCGTCCCACTGGTCCGCCGCGGGAGCTACTTCGAACATGACCGAGAACATGGCGGCTACCTCGCTGCGATGCAGTCGATCTCGATGTCGAAGTGTCCCGGCCATGCCGGCACATTCACGAAGGACAGGCCGGACACGTAGACCGTGTCATGGGTGCGCGTGACCACGGACGTCGGCGCCTTCCAGCGCTCCAGGTAGGTGGAAATGGGCTCGACGCGAACGATTTCCTTGGTCACTGTCTATCCCCTTGGGTCTTGGTCAGACCATTTGGCCACGGGCAGCGAGCAAGGCCAAAGAAAAAGGGCCGCTCGCGCGGCCCCTTTCCTGGTGGCGATGCCTACTTGAACTTCGGAAAGTTGAATTCCGGCGCCACGCCCATGCGCGAGTTGATCAGCCACTGCTGCGCGATCGACAGGCAGTTGTTCGTGATCCAGTACAGCACCAGGCCGGCCGGGAAGAAGAAGAACATGACCGAGAACACCATCGGCATCACCCACATCATCTTGGCCTGCATCGGGTCCGGCGGCACCGGGTTCAGCGCGGTCTGCAGCAGCGTCGTCATCGTCATCACCGCCGGCAGGATGAAATACGGGTCACGCACCGACAGGTCGTGGATCCAGCCCACCCACGGCGCGCCGCGCATTTCCACCGAGGACAGCAGCACCCAGTAGAGCGCGATGAACACCGGGATCTGGATGAAGATCGGCAGGCAGCCGCCGATGGGATTGACCTTCTCCTCGCGATAGATGCGCATCATCTCCTGCTGCATCTGCTGCGGGTTGTCCTTGTAGCGCTCGCGCAGCGCCATCACCTTGGGGTTGATGGCCTTCATCTTGGCCATGCTCTGGTAGCCCTTGGCCTGCAGCCAGAAGAAGGCCGCCTTGATCAACAGCACCAGCGCCATGATCGACCAGCCCCAGTTGCCGATGAAGGAATGCAGCTTGGACAGCAGCCAGTACAGCGGCTTGGCCAGGATGGTCAGCCAGCCATAGTCCTTGACCAGGTCCAGGCCCGTCGCCACCCGCTCCAGGCGCTTTTCTTCCTCGGGGCCCGAGTAGAACCTGCCGGTCACGCTGGCGGTCGCGCCGGGTGCCACGGTCATGGGCGTGATCATGCCCACGGCATACAGGTTGGTGTCGACCTTGCGCACGAAGTTCTCGCGCTTCACGCCATCGGGCAGGATCCAGGCGCTGGCGAAGTAGTGCTGCACCATCGCGACGAAGCCGCCATCGGACTCCTTGTCGACTTCGGCCTTGCCGTTCTCGACGTCCTTGAAGTCGATCTTGTGGAACTTCTTCTCCGTCGTGTAGACCGCGGGGCCGGTGAAGGTCGAATAGAAGGACGATTCGCCGGGCAGCTTGTTGCCGTCGCGAACCAGTTGCAGATAGAGCTGCGGCGACACCGGCGCGGTGCCGGTGTTGACCACGTCGAAGCGCACGGCCATGTCGTACTCGCCGCGCTTCAAGGTATAGGTCTTCACCAGCTTCAGGCCGCCCTGCACGGGCGACTCGAACTTCACCACCAGGTCGTTGGCGCCGTCCTTCAGCGCGCGTTCGCCGCTGAAGGTCATCGGGGTCTTGTGATTGGGGAAGGTGCCGCCGATCAGGCCGCTTTGCGCGAGATAGGTGCGCTCGGCGTTCTCGTTCATCAACACGAAGGGCTGGCCCGTGTTGTCGCCCGCGTACTTCAGCATCTCGGTGCGCACGATGCTGCCGCCCTCGCTGTCGAAGGTGACGCGCAGGGTGTCGGTGGTGACGACGACCTGCTCGCGCGGTGCGGCCGCAGCCGCCGGCGAGGCGGCGGGCGGCACGGCGTTCGGGGCGGCGGCGGCGGTGCCTTGCGGCACCATGCTGATGCCGCTGGCGGCCGACGCATTGGCGCTGGCCGCGTGCGTGGCCGCAGGGGCCGTCACCGCGGTCTTGCCCATGGGGAAGAAGGTCGCGGCCTTGCCGTTATAGACCTGCCACTGGTCCCAGAGCATCACCAGGGAGAAGCCGAAGATCACCCAGAGGATGGTGCGGCGGATGTCGGTCATGGAATTTTCTTCTGTGGTTGGAACGCGGCCCCGCGCGCGAACAGGCGGGGCTTTTCGGCGGGCACCGGATCGTGGCCGCCATCACACAAGGGATGGCAGCGGGCGATGCGCGCGGCGGCGAGATAGGTGCCGGCCGCGGCCCCATGGTCCTGCAGCGCCTGCAAGGCGTACGCGGAGCAGGTGGGCGTGAAACGGCAGGCCGACCCGAGGGCGGGCGAAAGCAGGAGGCGATAGCCCTTCACCAGGGCGATCAGCAGGCGTTGCGGCGCGTTCATCGCCGCGCCTGTTCGAACAACTGCAGCAGCTCGCCGCGCACGCTGTCGTGCAGCGCGTCGGACCAGGCACTGGGAAACTGCGCACGCGCGAAATCCATCCGCAGCCGCACCACATGGGCGGCCGCCGGCAGGCGCGTCGCGAAATCTGCGCTCACGTTGTAGATCTGTCGCTTGATGCCATTGCGGGTGACGGCCCGCTTCGCCCAGCGCTTGGGCACGATCGCACCGATCCAGGGCTCGTCGCGCACGGCAAACAGGACGTGCAGGCCTTTGGCCTGACGCCCTGGGGCGGGTTCGGGACGAGCCGCCTCGGGACGCGCCTCCAACGGCGCGCGATGCAGCACGAAATGGGGGGTCCTGGAGACGGTGCCGCCTGCCATTGCCGCCTCGTACTGGGCCCGGGTTTTCAGCCGCTGCACGAAAGGGCAGGCGCGCCGCAAGCGCTGCGAACGATCGCTCTTGCTCAGGCGGCCAGGCGCTTGCGGCCCTTGGCGCGGCGGGCGTTGATGACGGCGCGGCCACCGCGGGTCTTCATGCGAACCAGAAAGCCGTGGGTGCGTGCGCGGCGCACTTTGGAGGGTTGGTAGGTGCGTTTCATGTTGCTTCTCGGGAAAACCCGGCATTATCGTGGAAAAGGGAGACCCAGGCAAACCCAAGGGCTGTCAAGCCCCCGTGCAGGCCACCCGGAGGGCATGCGGCGCGGCTTTGTGGATAAGGTGTTTACGTCCTAGAATGCTTCGTTTCGCGCGACAAAACTAATCCACAGGAGCGACGGGGCACAATGAGCGAGGGGCAACACAGCAGGCTGGCAAGCACGCCTAGCCTGGAAGCGGGCGACAGCCTTTGGCACGCATGTGTCGACCAGCTGGCGCAAGAGCTCCCCGAGCAGCAGTTCAACACCTGGATCAAGCCGCTGTCGGCCCAGGTCTCGGACGACTTTTCACGCGTCACGCTGTTCGTCGCCAACCGCTTCAAGCTCGACTGGGTGCGGGCCCAGTACGCCGGCCGCATCGCCGCCGTGCTGGAGAAGCTGTATGGCCAGCCGGTCCCGCTGGAGTTGGCCATCACTCCGCGGGAAAACAGCGTCAGGACTTACGCCTCGCCCTCGGCTGCGGCCAATTTGCCGGTGGCCGAACCGGCTGAAATCGAAGAAGAGAACGTCCCCGCGGCCTTCAAGACGCGGCTCAACACCGGCCTGACTTTCGAGACGCTGGTGGAGGGCACGGCCAACCGCATGGCGCGCGCGGCGGCCATGCACGTGTCGGGCATGCCGGGGCATCTGTACAACCCGCTGTTCATCTATGGCGGGGTCGGCTTGGGCAAGACCCACCTCGTCCATGCGGTGGGCAATCGCCTGCTTGCCGACAAGCCCAATTCCAAGGTTCTCTACATCCACGCGGAGCAGTTCGTTTCGGATGTGGTCAAGGCCTACCAGCGCAAGACTTTCGACGAGTTCAAGGAGCGCTACCACTCGCTCGACCTGCTGCTCATCGATGACGTGCAGTTCTTCGCCAACAAGGACCGCACACAGGAGGAATTCTTCAACGCCTTCGAAGCGCTGCTGGCCAAGAAGAGCCACATCGTGATGACGTCGGACACCTATCCGAAGGGCCTGGCCGACATCCACGAGCGCCTGGTGTCGCGCTTCGACTCGGGCCTGACGGTGGCCATCGAGCCGCCCGAGCTGGAGATGCGCGTGGCCATCCTGATCAACAAGGCCGCCGCCGAGGGCACCGTGATGCCCGAGGAGGTCGCCTTCTTCGTGGCCAAGAACGTGCGCTCGAACGTGCGCGAGCTCGAAGGCGCGCTGCGCAAGATCCTGGCGTACTCGCGCTTCAACCAGAAGGAAATCTCGATCCAGCTGGCGCGCGAGGCGCTGCGCGACCTGCTGTCGATCCAGAACCGGCAGATCAGCGTCGAGAACATCCAGAAGACCGTGGCCGACTACTACAAGATCAAGGTCGCGGACATGTACTCGAAGAAGCGGCCCGCCTCCATCGCCCGGCCGCGCCAGATCGCGATGTACCTGGCCAAGGAGCTGACGCAGAAAAGCCTGCCCGAGATCGGCGAACTGTTCGGCGGCCGCGACCACACGACCGTGCTGCACGCGGTGCGCAAGATCTCCTCGGAGCGGCAGACGGTGAGCGAGTTGAACCAGCAGCTGCACGTGCTGGAACAGACGCTGAAGGGATGAGGGCGACCGGCCCGTCGGCCGCCCGTAGGCTGGGCTCGCGTCGCGACCCCAGCTGCCCCGGCGTGCCATCGCTGGGGTCGCTGCGCGAGCCCAGCCTACCAGGTCCGCAGCCGCTCCACCCCTGAGATGAAACGGCTGAGGAAACAGGCGAAAATGAGGGTTTCGCGCCCCGGCCGCCAGAAAACTGATTTCATGAAGAGGAAGACATGATTGTCCTGAAGGCAACGCAAGAAAAACTGCTCTCGGTGCTGCAGTCGGTGGCAGGCATCGTCGAGAAGCGCCACACCTTGCCGATCCTCGCGAACGTGCTGCTGCGCAAGACGGCCGGCAACGTGCAGTTCACCACCAGCGATCTCGAGATCCAGATCCGCACGACGTCGGATTTCGATGGCGATGCCGGCAGCTTCACCACGACCGTGGGCGCCCGCAAACTGATCGACATCCTGCGCACCATGCCGGGCGACCAGACGGTGAGCATCGAGTCGCAGCAGAACAAGCTGGTCCTGAAGGGCGGCAAATCGCGCTTCACGCTGCAGACGCTGCCGGCCGAAGACTTCCCGCTGGTGCAGGAAGCCCCGAGCTTCGGTCCCGTGTTCTCGGTGCCGCAAAAGACGCTCAAGGACCTGTTGAACCAGGTCTCCTTTGCGATGGCGGTGCACGACATCCGCTATTACCTCAATGGCATCCTGTTCGTGGCCGAGGGCAAGCAGCTCTCCCTGGTGGCCACCGACGGCCACCGCCTGGCCTATGCCTCCGCCACGCTCGACGTCGAAGTGCCGCGCCAGGAGGTCATCCTGCCGCGCAAGACGGTGCTCGAATTGCAGCGCCTCCTGTCCGATGCCGAAGGCGCGATCGAAATGCAGTTCGCCAGCAACCAGGCGAAGTTCGCCTTCGGCGGCATGGAGTTCGTCACCAAGCTGGTCGAGGGCAAGTTCCCCGACTACAACCGCGTCATTCCCAAGGCCCACAAGAACAGCGTGACCGTGGGCCGCGCGCCGCTGCTGGCCAGCCTGCAGCGCACCGCCATCCTCACCAGCGAGAAGTTCAAGGGCGTGCGCCTGAACCTGGAGCCGGGCACGCTGCGCGTGGCCAGCAACAACGCCGAACAGGAAGAGGCCGTCGACGAACTCGACATCGACTACGGCGGTGACAGCATCGAGATCGGCTTCAACGTCACCTACCTGATCGACGCCCTGGCCAACATGGACCAGGACATGGTCAAGCTGGATCTGGCCGACGCCAACAGCAGCGCGCTGTTCACGATCCCGGAGAACGCGAGCTTCAAGTACGTGGTGATGCCGATGCGGATTTGAGCGCGCGGTTGCTGGGGTCGGCGGCGCCGAGCCCAGCCTACGAACTACGGCCACGCCGTAGGCTGGGCTCGCGCAGCGACCCCAGCGATGAAAGACAAGCAAAGCAGGTTATGGCCCAAGACAACATCACCCCCAGCCCCCTGGACGAGAACGGCGCCCCCAAGTTCACAGCGACGGGCGCTCCGGTGCCAAGCGGGGATGCCTACGGTGCCAGCTCGATCCAGATCCTCGAAGGCCTGGAGGCAGTGCGCAAACGGCCCGGCATGTACATCGGCGACACCTCCGACGGCACCGGCCTGCACCACCTGGTGTTCGAGGTGGTCGACAACTCGATCGACGAGGCCCTGGCCGGCCACTGCGACGACATCGTCGTCACCATCCACAGCGACAACTCGATCAGCGTCACCGACAACGGCCGCGGCATCCCGACCGGCATCAAGTGGGACGACAAGCACGAGCCCAAGCGCAGTGCCACCGAGATCGCGCTGACCGAACTGCACGCGGGCGGCAAGTTCAACCAGAACAGCTACAAGGTCTCGGGCGGCCTGCACGGCGTGGGCGTGAGCTGCGTCAATGCGTTGTCGAAGATGCTGCGCGTGGTGGTGCGGCGCGAAGGCAAGGTGCACGAGCTGGAGTTCTGCCGCGGCTTCGTGGTCAAGAGCGGCGAAGTGCACGAAGCGACCGCGCCCAGCGGCGAGAAGACGCTGATCCGCCCCATGAACATCCTGGGCGACACCGACAAGCGCGGCACCGAGGTGCACTTCCTGCCGGACAACACCGAGATCTTCAAGGAGAACAACGATTTCCACTACGAGATCCTGGCCAAGCGCCTGCGCGAACTCTCCTTCCTGAACAACGGCGTCCGCATCCGCCTGCTCGACGAACGCACCGGCAAGGAAGACGACTTCGCGGGCGCCGGTGGCGTCAAGGGCTTCGTCGACTTCGTCAACAAGGGCAAGCAGGTGCTGCACCCCAACGCCTTCAATGCCATCGGCGAGAAGATGAGCGATCAGCAGACGATGATCGGCGTGGAAGTGGCGATGCAGTGGAACAGCGGCTACAACGAGCAGGTGCTGTGCTTCACCAACAACATCCCGCAGCGTGACGGCGGCACCCACCTCACGGGCCTGCGCGCGGCGATGACGCGCGTGATCAACAAGTACATCGACGACAACGAGCTGGCCAAGAAGGCCAAGGTGGAAATCTCCGGCGAGGACATGCGCGAAGGCCTGACCTGCATCCTGAGCGTGAAGGTGCCCGAGCCCAAGTTCTCCAGCCAGACCAAGGACAAGCTGGTCTCCAGCGAAGTGCGCGGCCCCATCGAAGACGTGGTGGCCAACAAGCTGAACGACTTCCTGCAGGAGCGGCCCACCGACGCCAAGATCATCGTCGGCAAGATCATCGAGGCCGCGCGTGCCAGAGAAGCGGCGCGGAAAGCCCGCGAGATGACGCGCCGCAAGGGCGTGCTCGATGGCATGGGCCTGCCCGGCAAACTGGCGGATTGCCAGGAGAAGGACCCGGCCGGCTGCGAGATCTACATCGTCGAGGGCGACTCCGCCGGTGGCAGCGCCAAGCAGGGCCGCGACCGCAAGTTCCAGGCGATCCTGCCGCTGCGCGGCAAGATCCTGAACGTGGAAAAGGCGCGCTACGAAAAGCTGTTGACCAGCAATGAAATCGTCACGCTGATCACCGCGCTGGGCACCGGCATCGGCAAGGCCGCGGTGGAAAGCGGCAAGAGCGGCGTCGACGACTTCGACGTGGCCAAGCTGCGCTACCACCGCATCATCATCATGACCGACGCCGACGTCGACGGCGCGCACATCCGCACGCTGCTGCTCACGTTCTTCTACCGCCAGATGCCCGAGCTGGTGGAGCGCGGCCACATCTACATCGCGCAGCCGCCGCTGTACAAGGTGAAGGCCGGCAAGGAGGAGCTGTACCTCAAGGACGGCAGCGAGCTCGACGTCTTCCTGCTGCGCATTGCACTGAATGGCGCCAAGGTGGAAACCGGCGGCGACACCCCGACCACCATCGCCGGCGACACGCTGGCCGAACTGGCGCGCAAGCATCAGACGGCGGAGCGCGTGATCGAGCGCCTGACCGGCTTCATGGACGCCGAGGCGCTGCGCGCCATTGCCGACGGCGTGCGCCTGAACCTGGATACCGTGGCCGAGGCGGAGGCCAGCGCCGTGTCGCTACAGGCCAAGCTGCAGGAAATCGACCGGCTGACCAATGCGGCGCCGGCAGAAGTGGCGGGCGAATTCGATGCAAGAACCGACAAGCCAATCCTGCGCATCTCACGCCGGCACCACGGCAACATCAAGTCCAGCGTGATCACGCAGGACTTTGTCCACGGGGCCGATTACAAGGCGCTCGCGGATGCGGCGGATACGTTCCGGGGGCTGCTGGGCGAGGGTGCGCGTGTGATTCGCGGCGAAGGCGAGCGTGCCAAGGAAGAAAAGGTCACCGACTTCCGCCAGGCCATGCGCTGGTTGATCGGCGAAGGCGAGCGCGCGACGTCTCGCCAGCGTTACAAGGGCCTGGGCGAGATGAATCCGCAGCAACTGTGGGAGACGACGATGGACCCCACAGTGCGGCGGCTGCTGCGCGTGCAGATCGATGACGCGATCGAGGCGGATCGGGTGTTCACGATGCTGATGGGGGATGAGGTGGAGCCGCGGCGGGAGTTTATTGAGACGAATGCGCTGCGTGCGGTCAACATCGATGTCTAAATAACGCGCAATCCTCCACTTTATGCGGGTGCGATACACGCACGACGTAAATAGTGGGACTTCCGGATTTCCAACACAAGCTCACCCGCCTCGTCGTAAACCGTAGCGGGGGCCGAAGTAGTCCGCATAAGCTTTGCATGCTCCTCGCGGTGCTGGATCTTGCGCGCGCTGGCGCCTTGAACGAGAACCGCATCTATTTCGCTCCGCCTTTGCTTGAGCGGTACAACGCCTTCTTTGCCGCTGTGCAAGCACCGGGCGACCACGCGAACCCCTATTTTCCCTTCTTTCACTTGGCGGGACGGCTACGCGGGGGCGGGACCAGCTTTTGGCACTTGCAAGCGCTCCCCGGCCGCGAAGCGATTCTCCAGGCCATGTCGACGGCCCGAAGCACCGGAGACATCGTCGCGAATGTCGCCTTCGCGGAATTGGACTCAGAACTGTTCGATCTCCTCCAACAGCCGTGCAACGTGGAAGCACTCGCAGAAACCATCTCCACTCACTGGTTGGATCGCGGTTTGCAAGATCTCCGGGTCGTAGCTGCCGTCAGTAGCGAGTCGAGCGTGTACGAAAGGAAGCTGCGTTCTGGCGAGGCTCTTTCCATCAAAGAGCCATCTCCACCGGAGTACGTGCGCAGTCCTGCATTTCGCCGTTTGGTCACGGAGGTGTATGACTACCGCTGCGCCGCAACGGGGTCACGCATCCTTCTGTCTACCGGTGAGGCGATGGTGGAGGCTGCGCACATTCACCCCTTCTCGCAGGCCGGCGATGACGACCCACGCAACGGCCTTGCTTTGACTCCCGACATGCACTGGGCCATGGACAGATACCTCATCGCCCCCGGTCCGGATTTCAAGTGGCACGTCAGCACCTCACTCGACGATCGCATTCCTGATCACGACCGTTTCGTCGCCCTGCAAGGCCGGAATCTCTTTCTTCCCAGGGAGAGGCGCTTTGCACCCAAGCAGGAAGGGCTGACGTGGAGACTAGATCGTCTTCGTCGCGCGACATAGCGGCTGAACGGCGGCGCGAACTCAAGCGCAAAAGCGATACTGGTTGGGACTGACGAACATGAGCCGCGCCTACTACTCCGCGTCGATTGAGCACTTCCTGGTTGAGGATGCCGACAACATTCTGGGAGCGCTGACACGCGCATCAGAGTTTCCGGTCGAAGCGACGCAGCGACATGCGTGGGACGAACAGATCAGGATTCTGAAGAGCGTACTTTCTCCGTACTCGCGTGCCGGGAACGTCTACTTCGAATACGCGGTGCCTCGGCTCGGTCGCAGGATCGACGTCGTCGTGATCATTAGAACAATGCTCTACGTCCTGGAGTTCAAGGTCGGTGAAGACCGCTTTTCCAGTCATGCGCGCGACCAGGTCTGGGACTATGCAATGGACCTCAAGAACTTCCATGAGACGTCGCACGACCTCGTGTTGACACCGGTGCTGATAGCGACGCGAGCACCCGACCCTGCAATACGAATTGAAAAGAGTGCGATGGACGACGGTGTGTTCCGGCCCGTCTACGCAAGTGAAGCGTCTCTCCCGTCTGCGATCAGAGAGGTCCTCAACTGGGCCCCAGCGGGTGTGCTCCTCGCTGAGGAATGGGACGGAGGCCGGTACAAGCCGACGCCGACCATCATCGAGGCCGCCATGGCTCTTTACGCTGGCCATGGCGTTGCCGAGATTTCGCGTCACGGTGCTGGCGACAAGAATCTCACCGACACCACCAGTGCAATTGAAGATGTTGTTGCGGAGTGCCAAGCACAGCGGAAGAAAGCAATCTGCTTCGTGACGGGCGTGCCTGGCGCAGGAAAGACTCTTGTCGGACTTAACGTTGCAACGAAACATGCGACGGCCGGCGAGCTGCATAGCGTCTTCTTGTCCGGAAATGGGCCACTGGTCGCAGTCATGCAAGAGGCGCTCGCTCGAGATCAGGTGCGGCGGGACAAGGAGGCCGGCCGGAAGCTTCGGAAGGGGCAAGCTACGAGTCGGGTGAAGGCCTTCGTACAGAACGTCCACCACTTTCGTGATGAGTACCTGAAAGATGAGGGGCCGCCCTCTGACCACATCGCCGTCTTCGATGAAGCCCAGCGAGCATGGAACCTACAGCAGACCTCGGCCTTCATGCGGCGCAAGAAAAACCGCCCGGATTTTGCTATGTCCGAGCCGCAGTTTCTGATCTCCTGCATGAACCGGCATAGCGATTGGGCGGTGATCGTGTGCTTGGTGGGCGGTGGGCAGGAAATCAATACGGGCGAGGCCGGCATCTCTGAATGGTTGGACGCCGTTCAGCGTTCATTCCCAGAATGGGAAATCCACATTTCTCCGGAACTGCGAGACAGCGAATACGGAGCGGCCGCAATGATCGAGAACCTTTCCCATCACTCGCATGTCCGTGCCAATCCTGACCTTCATCTTTCCGTCGCGATGCGCTCATTCCGAGCAGAGCATGTTTCAACCCTGGTGAAACGTATTCTCGACCTCGACGCACCCGGTGCGAAGGAGCTCCTGGCGCAAGTTAGCGATCAATATCCGATCGTTCTTTCTCGCAACGTTCAGCAGGCGAAGGACTGGCTGCGCCAACAGGCCCGGGGCACGGAAAGGTACGGCATCGTCGTTTCTTCGCAGGCCTATCGCCTACGTCCGCACGCCATACACGTCAAGGCCCCCGCCGACCCGGTCCACTGGTTTCTTCACGATAAGGATGATGTCCGGTCCTCCTACTATCTGGAGGACGTAGCGACAGAGTTCCAGGTGCAAGGTTTGGAGCTTGATTGGTCGGCGGTAGTATGGGACGGCGATCTGCGGCTGGCTGGAAAGGAATGGGGCCACTTTTCCTTTGTAGGAACCCGATGGCAGCGGGTCAACGCTGCCGACCGCAAGACGTACTTGAAGAACGCGTACCGGGTGCTACTTACCCGCGCGCGCCAGGGAATGGTGATCGTCGTTCCAGAGGGTGACACATCTGATCCGACTCGGAACCCGGCGTACTACGACGAGACGTTCACGTACTTAGAGAGCATCGGATTGCCAGTGCTCGGCACCAACTAGGACGCCCCTAATTTTTCGCTGGAACGGACGAACCGCGAGAGGTGAAAACTTGCCAGATTGATGTCCTCTCGCGAGAGTCGCGTCGGTTCGTTGGCAAGAAACGCGGGCAGTGCTTTCGGCTCAAGAACCCATACTTCCCTGAAGGAGCCATCCGTGTTCGAGATGAACCATCCGGGAAATAGAATCGTCGGGCGCACGCTGAACTGCTTACCGGTGCTATCCACAAGTAAGGATCGTAGCCAGCTCGCCTGTGCTTTCGCTTGAATCACTGGATCGCGGTCCGGGGTTGATGCGCCGATGGTGATTTTCTCTCCGTCGAAAATCACTTCGGCTCGTCCGGTGATTGGTTTACTCCAGGTCTTGGTTTCCACGGTGAACACACCCGCTGGTCCGATCAACACGTGATCAACATTAAAGCCGTTGCCCACGACGTCGTGATAGACATTGAAGCCCTGCTCGCGAAGTCTCTCAAGAAACTGTCCGACCGCCCTCTCGCCCTCTAGCCCTTGTCTTAGGCTTCTAAGCTTGGGAAGTGCGCGGCACAATCGAATTCCCGCATACCCGACCATCACTAGGGCAGCCACTGTATAAACGACCGGGTTGGGTTTCGCGCCGGTGTAGAACCGCCACCATTCCAGCGCTGCCAATACCACAACGAAGATTGCGAGCATGAAAGGCTGCGTGACGGCATTCTCGATCAGATCTTCTCTTTCACGCTGAACCGACTGACCGGGCAAGCGGAGCGGTTTATCCTTCAGTGGTGAGCGAGTCTTTTCGGCCATCGTGCGAGCGTGTGTGAGATGCGGAATCTCGGGCAATTAACAATGCAGAGCAAACTGCCGATCCCGCGCCTGCTGCCGTTGCCCCCGAATCCAATCCTGCATTTGTGCGGACTGGGGTTGGCGAGCTTCTGCATCCAGCTGCTCCACCCGGCCATCGAGTGCCTTGCATTCCGGTGCGTGAGAGGCTGCGGACAATCCGCTCACCTGAATCGACGTGCTGGGCGCCGTAGACACCGCTCTCTGGCGCTGCTGCTGCTCCGCCAGTTCCACCTGCTGTTGGAACGGCAGGCCCGGAGGCACGGAAACGATGCGGTCGATCACCGCCTGGTACTGTCCGCAATACGCCTGTGACCAGAAGCTCCCGCCGGCGTAGGCGCGACAGAGATAGATGGTTCCGCCGGTCTGCGGGGCGGGTGCTTCGTGCCGTTGTTCTTCTGGAGCGCGGTACTGTGTCTGGGGAGTGGCAATATCCCTTTGCACGCGCGCGCTCGCGATGACTTCCTGCTGCGCCGCAAAGTGGTTCTCAGACGGGAGGCGCTCCGGAGGTCTCATTGGTGGCCGCATGTTCGCAACTCCCGCGCTGTTTACGGGCGGATGTTCTCCCCCGTGCTGCCTCGCCTCGAACCAGCCAAATACGCGATAGAGCGAAAATGCGACTGACACCCAGATGAACACCATCATCAGCATCGAGGGCCCCTGTGGAGGCGAGGTAAACGGGCTGTCTCGCCGCTCGTTCGGCTCGAACGCGCCCTGGCGGTGACGCTCCCTCATGTAGTCGCGGTCCTCTATTCCCATAGCTTCTCCCTCGCTCGACTGTAAGCGAACGAGGCGGCGGCCGCGGTTTTCGCCTTCGGCTAATCGTGGACTACTCCTCGCCGGTGGAATCGCGATGCTCCACCTCGCGGCCGTAGACTATGGTCACAGTCTCGAAGCCGCGGTGCGGATGCCGGCCCCCCTGTGCTGGTCGGCTGGAAGCGGGCGCGGGTCGGCAAAAAGTGGCTCCGTGGAACAAAGCATTCCATGGATCGATTCAGCAAGCCAAGTCGCTCATCGAGCATGGAGCTCTTTCCTGGCTGGGGGACGTCCTCGATGCAGCGCGCGAGCCATCGAGTCCTTCGTGCCTTCATCCCCCCGCCAGATACGCCCGCGCCGCCTTCGCCAACTTCACATCGAAGGTCGCCAGCGGCGCCTGCAGCGCGCCGGCCAGCCAGAGATAGGCCGCGTCGTAGGCTGACAGCCCATAGCGCAGCGCCAACGCGAACTGTGCCTGCACATCCGCCCGATGCAGTTCGATGCGCTGTTCGGCGTACCTGGCCAAGCCATCTTCGATGACCATCGGCGAGGTGCCGCCGCGGACCTTCTTGACGGCAACGTTCGCAAGCTCGCTATCCAGCAGGCAGGGCGCGTGCAAGGTCTTTCCGGCCATGCCGCGCAACGCTTCGTCGCGCTGCGGCTCCTGGAACAGGAATGCGGCGAGGACACTGCAATCCACCACCAATGGTGGGCGCCCCAGCCAGGCCGGTGGCGGCTCCGCCACGTGGAGCGGCCGCCTGCGCGCGGCAGCGCTCACCGACGGTCCCGGTCTTCACGAATGATGTCTACGCCCAGGGGGCCGCCGCGTACCGGCTCGGGATACCTGGCGTGGAGCTCCTCGGCAATGTCCTCGATGCTGCGCGTCCCCCTGCGCCAGCCTTGCAGCGCCGGGCCGGTGCCAGCGGGGGCCGCAGGAGCTCGCGCCTCCGCGGCCTCCTTGACGATCGCCATCAACTCGCCCTGCAGCGACCGGTGGTTGCGCGCGGCCCGCTGCCGCAGGGCTTCGGCAATTTCCTCCGGGACGTCCTTGATCGACAGGTTGGGCATGGCACCTCCGCAAGCCGTTGGAGCCATTCTGGCGCCGCAACGGATCCATCGTCAATCCGCATGAAGTGATGGCTAACCGCGCCGCACCCCGAGCGGCAATGAATGCCCATCGAACCCGGTACCGCCCGTGTCGCGCACTGACGGTCTCCAGATCTCCGGCGACAAGTCCGGCGCTGTATTGACGGCCGCGCAAAAGCGCTTCAACACTCTCAGTCGCCGCCTTCGGCACACTCCGGGCCCGTCGGCCCGCACGCTTGCTACAACTTCACCGTGACGCCGTAGAGCGCAAGCAACCCCATCACATGCCCGATCGCGACGCCAGCCTCACCCGCTTCAATCCGCCCGATCGTCTGCACATGCACCCCCAGCCGCGCCGCCGCCGCCGCCTGCCCCTCACCAGCGCGCAGCCGCGCCGCCTTCGCCGCGGCCCCCATCTCCCGAATCACATCGAGCACGCCATCGGGAATTTCCGCCGAGATTCGCTTGCCTTGAGCCATGCGCAATTGTCGCTGCTGGCTAATTGCCAGCGCACAGACCCGCCCCCTCACAGCATCGGCGTCCCCCCCGTAACCGGCACCATCGCCCCGGTCACATAACTCGCATCCCCCGACGCCAGGAACACAAACGCCGGTGCCAGTTCCGCCGGCTGCCCCACCCGCTTCAGCGGCACGCCTTCTCCCAGGTGCGCCACCTCTTCCTCCGGCATCGTCGACGGAATCAGCGGCGTCCAGATCGGCCCGGGCGCCACGCAGTTCACGCGGATGCCCTTGTCGGCAAGCAGTTGCCCCAGGCTCGCCGTGAAGTTGGCAATGGCGGCCTTGGTCGCGGAGTAAGGCAGCAGGTGCGGGGGCGCCTTCTTGGCATTCACGGAGGCGGTGTTGACGATCGCCGAGCCGGGCCGCATGTGCGGCACCGCCGCCTTGCACAGGAAGAACATCGCATGGATGTTCACGTCGAAGGTATGGATCCACTCCTCGTCGGGGATCGCGTCGAGCGACTGGCGCGTCATCTGGAAGGCCGCGTTGTTCACGAGCACGTCGATGCGGCCGAAGGTGTCCACGGCCTGCTTCACGATCTGCCGGCAATGCGCAGGCAAGGCGATGTCGCCGGGCATCAGCATGCACTTGCGTCCGGCCTGTTCGATCCAGCGGCGCGTCTCCTGGGCGTCGTCTTCTTCGTCGAGGTAGCTCACGACCACGTCGGCGCCTTCGCGCGCGAAGGCGATGGCCACGGCGCGGCCGATGCCGCTGTCGCCGCCGGTGATGATGGCCACCTTGTCTTGCAGCTTGCCGCTGCCGCGATAGCTCTGCTCGCCGTGGTCGGCCTGCGGCCGCAGCTCTCGCTCATGCCCGGGCGGCATCTGGTGCTGGGGCGGTTGGGACATGCGGATCTCCGGTGCGGCCAGGCGCGCCGGCTCACACACCTCAGTCGTGCTTGATGCCGCCACCGAGCGGCGTCCACCGCAGCAGGTGGGTGGGTACCGGGCGGCCGTGCGCGCCGCGGGCGACGAGCGTGGCGGCTATGAAAGTGCCGAGGGTGCGGATCGCCAGCGACGGGTTCTTGCGCGTGAACCACCAGGCCGTCACGCCCAGGGCGAGATCGACGTAATGCTCACCCGGGAAGAAGGGGCGCGGGTCGTCGAAGCGGTGCACGGCCTCGGGCTTGCTGGAGCGCAACATGGGGTCGGCCAGCCTTCCTGGTGGTTGATTGACCCCACCATTGCACCCGTACGGCGCGAGGCCCCGGGTGAGAACCACGGCGGCTCGCGGGTCGGACAAGCCTTGCGTCGGGCGAGCTTGCGGAGCTCGCCGCCGCGCGAAGCAATCGTTCAGCGCTGTTGGTGGTGCCCGGCGCCGCCACCCTGCCGCGGTCCGCCGGTCCGCGGGCCCATGCGTCGGCCGAGGCCATTACCGCGGCCCATTCGCGCGGGACCGGCGCCCATCGCGTTGGTGTCGGGACCGCGGTGGGTCATGCCGGCCGTCGCGCCGCGCCGGTCACCGCCACGCCAGTCGCCGCCGCCCCGATGCCCGTCGTGGAAGCGGCCGCCACCGATGCTCAGGCCGATCGCCGGGCCGCCATAAGCGAAGCCCGAATCAGGCCAGCCGTAGGCACTGTAGGGGTAGGCGGGCGAGGTGCCATAGGCATACGGGTAAGCCGGGGAGCTTCCGTACGCGTACGGATACGCCGGAGAGGTGCCATACACCGCGGTGCCGTACGGGCCGCCGGCGGGATAGCTGCCATACGCGACAGTGCCGTAGTCCGCGCAGCCCGCCAAGGCTGCACACGCGACGAGGGGAAGGAGGAGGGATTTCATGATGGATCCTGTACTGCATGATCTCGAGGATCACTATCGCAGCGGGCGACCCGCCGATGGAAGAGTACATCGCCCCGTGGTCGCGTAGGAGGCGCATCCAGGCGCGCGAACAAGGTTCGCTCATGCGTCGGTGCACGTCGACCGAAGCATTCGATTCGCATGGTTGAGCCGCGCCAGCGCGCCGTTCACGCCGTGCCCTCGTGTCCGCCAATTTCCTACAAACGGCCGAGATGCGGGCGTGCCAAAGTGCCCGCCGTTCCCCGTGCTTTGCCGCAGGGCCCGTCAACCACATCGAGAGAGGACACACCATGCTTGGCAAGATCGCCACCGTTGCCGC
>NZ_JAQGNQ010000045.1 GCF_028291745.1 Ramlibacter sp.
GGCGGGCGCGACGAGGGGCCGGCGCGCGACGCGCTGCACGACCTGCGCACGGGCGCCGACATCGTCGCGCTGCAAGGCGCCCGCGAGGGGCTGCCGCGCGGCGTTGCGGAAGTGGTGCTGCGCGAACTGGCCGCCCTGTTCTTCGGGCGCCGCGCCCTGCCCCTCGCGGCGCAAGCCGGTGCGATGCTGCCGCGGCTCGATGCCGCACTCGATGCGGCCGTGCACCAGCGCGCCGACGACGACGCGCAGCGGCGCGCTCTCGCGGCGCTGGTGGGCCTGCGGCGCAACCTCTTTCCCGACGCGCCGCCGGTGCGGCCCGCGGTCCCCATGCCAGGAGAGCCGCGGTGATCGGCGACGCTTCCCTCTACGGCCTCTATGTGCCCTGGCTGCTGGTGCTGTGCGGACTCGGGCTCGCGGTGTCGTGGGCGGTGCGCCGCCTGCTGGCCGCGATCGGCTTCTATCGCTGGGTGTGGCACCCGGCCCTCTTCGACCTGGCGCTGTACGCGCTCGTGGTGTGCGGCCTCGCGGCCGCCACCTCACCCCTGACAAGCGCATGACTGCAAGAACCTGGGCGGCCCACGGCCGCATGATGAACGTGGCGCGCGCCCTCGTGACGCTGGCCGCCGTCGCGGCAGCGAGCTGGGCCGTGCTGCGCCTGTGGGACCACTACGAACTGGCACCGTGGACGCGCGACGGCCGCGTGCGGGCGAGCGTCGTGCAGATCGCGCCCGACGTGTCGGGCCTGGTCAGCGAGGTGCCCGTGCACGACAACCAGACCGTGCGTGCCGGCGATGCGCTGTTCAACGTGGACCCTGCCCGCTATGAGCTCGCGGTCCGCCAGGCCGAGGCTGCAGTTGCGGCGCAGCGCATCGTGCTGGCGCAGGCGCTGCGCGAGGACCGCCGCAGCGCGGGCCTGGCCGACCTGATCTCGCAGGAGACGCGCGAGCAGACCCGCATGCACGTGGACCAGGCCCGCGCTGGCGTGGCGCAGGGCGAACTCGCGGTGGCGGCCGCGCGCCTGAACCTGCAGCGCGCCCAGGTCAAGGCACCGGTTGCCGGCATCGTCACCAACCTCGACCTGCGCGCTGGCGGCTACGCCAGCGCCGGGCGGCCGGTGCTGGCGCTGGTCGACATGCGCTCGCTCTACGTCGAGGGCTATTTCGAGGAGACCAAGCTGCGACGCATCCGCATCGGCGACCGCGTGCGCGTGCAGCTGATGGCCGGCTCCGGGGTGCTGGCAGGGACCGTGGACAGCATCGCCGCCGGCATCGCCGACCGCGACCGCTCCACCAGCGCCGACCTGCTGCCCAACGTGAATCCCACCTTCAACTGGGTGCGGCTTGCCCAGCGCGTGCCGGTGCGCGTGCGGCTGGATCCGCTGCCCGCCGACTTGCGGCTGGTGGCCGGCGAGACCGTGAGCGTGGAGGTGATGCAGGGCTCGGGCCTGGATGCCGAGGCCGCCGCTGCCGCGGCGCGCGCGCCTGTGCCCGCAGCGGCGAGGAGCTGAAGAAGCGATGGCCATGCCGTTCTCGCGCCCGCTCGCCGCTGGCACCCTCGCCGCACTGCTTGCTGCCTGCAGCACGAGCCCGGTGGGTCCGGACTATCACGTGCCCGAGCAGGCCCTGGTGCGGCAACCGGCCGCGGCGGCGTCCTTCGATAGCTCGGCCGCGGCGGAGCACCAGGTCGCCGACGCCGCACCGCTGCCGGCCCATTGGTGGCGCCTGTACCAGGACCCCGCCCTCGACGCCCTGGTGCAGCAGGCCCTGCAGCACAACACCGACTTGCGCCAGGCCGCGGCCAATCTCGAGCGGGTGCAGGCGATGGCGGTGGAGGCAGGGGCCGCGCAGTCCGTGCACGTGGGTATGGATGCAGCCCCGGTCTATGGCCATGTGTCCGGCTTGTCGCTGCTGCAGCCCGGCTACCAGCCGCCGACGCGGGGCATGGACAGTGTCGGCGTCACGCTGTCGTACCAGCTCGATCTGTTCGGCCAGATCCGCCGTGGCATCGAGGCCGCCGAGGCGGGCACGGGCTCGGCGCAGGCAGCGCTGGACCTCGCCCGCGTGAACGTTGCCGGCGGCACCGCGCGCGCTTATGCGCTGGCCTGTTCCGCGGGCCTGCGGCTGCGCACCGCGCAGCATTCGATCGCCCTGCAGCAGCAGGCCCTGGACGTCTCGCAGCGGCTGCAGCAGGCTGGCCGCGTGGACGTACTCGATGTCGGCCGCGCGCAGTCGCAGTTGCATCAACTGCGGGCCACCGTCCCCGCACTGCAGGCGCAGCGGCAGGGCGCCTTGCTGCAACTGCAGACGCTGACCGGCACGATTCCCGGCACTGCGCTGCCCCCGGCGGTAGCGAACTGCGAGCGCGCGCCCGTGCTGGCGCAGGCGATCCCGGTCGGTGATGGCGCCGCGCTGCTGCGCCGCCGCCCCGACGTTCGCGAGGCTGAACGCGAACTGGCCGCGGCCACTGCTCGCATCGGTGTCGTCACCGCCGACCTGTACCCGAAGATCGCGCTCGGCCTGTCGGCGTCGAGCGCATCGCCGATGTCGGATTTCGGCGCCCGCGATTCGATCGGCTGGAGCGCCGGTCCGCTGATCTCGTGGACCCTGCCGAACACCGGTGCCGTGCAGGCACGCATCGGCCAGGCGCAAGCCGGTGCCCGCGGCGCGCTCGCGCATTTCGACGGCACGGTGCTGGCCGCCTTGCGTGAAACGGAAACCGCGCTGGACGCCTATGCCCGCGAGCTCGATCGCCGCGCCGCGCTTACTGCCGCCCGCGAAGCCGCGGGCCGCGTCGCCGAACAGGCCCGACGCCTGTACCGCGCGGGCAAGACGGGCTCGCTGGAGACGCTGGACGCCGAGCGCTCGCTGGCGGCCGCCGAGGCGGCGCTGGCCGAGACCCAGGCGCAACTCGCCGACGACCAGATCCGCTTGTTCATGGCGCTGGGCGGCGGCTGGGAAGCGCCAGGGGAACAGGCGGCGGCGCGCTGAGCGGAGGGCCTGTGCACTGCCCTGAAGATGTCGGATGACATCTTTCATGGAGGTCGACGGGCCCGGCCATCGCGTATGCTCCAGCCGAAATGAAGGCTTGCGTTGGCTGATTCCGTCTCCATGACCACGGCCGCCAAGGCGCTGGTGCTGCAAGGCGGCGGCGCCCTGGGCGCCTACCAGGCCGGCGTCTACGAAGCGCTTTGCGAGAACCAGAGCAAGCTCGATTGGGTGGCCGGCGTTTCCATCGGCGCCGTCAACGCCGCATTGATCGCCGGCAACGCCCCCGAGCACCGGGTCGCGCGCCTGCGGGAATTCTGGCAATTGCTGTCCTCCGCCCCCGCGCAGAACCTGCCGCTGCACTGGGGCGAGCGCTCGTTCCTGAACCAGTGGAGCGCTGCCGCCGGTGCGCTGGTGGGCATCCCCGGCCTGTTTCGTCCGCGCGTGGATCCATCCCTGCTGCTCGGCGGGGCGGCGCCGGTGCTGAGCTACTACGACACGGCGCCGCTGAAGGCCGCGCTGGAGCGGCTGGTCGACTTCGATCGCATCAACCGGCGCGAGATGCGCCTGAGCGTGGGCGCCGTCAACGTGCGCACCGGCAATTCGACCTATTTCGACAACAGCACGCAGCGCATCGGCGTCGAACACATCATGGCCAGCGGCGCCCTGCCCCCGGGCTTTCCGCCGGTGCACATAGCAGGGCAGGATTACTGGGATGGCGGCATCCTGTCGAACACGCCCCTGCAGTACGTGCTCGATTCGTTTCCGCGCAGCCGCCGGCTGGTGGTGCTGCAGGTCGACCTGTTCAGCGCCCGCGGGCCGATGCCCCACACGCTGTCGGAAGTGGTCGAGCGGCAAAAGGACATCACGTATTCCAGCCGCACCCGCATGAACACCGACGCGCTCGCCGCCAACGTGAACCTGCAGCAGGCGCTGGCCGACCTGATCGCCAGGCTGCCCCCGCGCCTGCGCAACGACCCCGCGGTGCACGCCCTGAACGAGCACATGACGCACCAGCCGATCGACATCGTGCACCTGATCTACCGCGACAAGCCCTACGAGCTCGACTCGAAGGACTACGAGTTCTCGCGTGCCATGGTCGAAGAGCACTGGCAGGCCGGCGCGCGCGACATGCGCAACACCATCGCGCATCCCGAGTGGCTGCAACGCGCCACGCAGGACGGGGTCACCACCTTCGACCTCACCGAGCCCGGTGGCGCCAAGGTGCGGCGGCCCGGCCCCGACACCGAGGCCGCGGGATGAACATGGCCCAACACCCCCACCAGGAGCTTTCCATGCAACTCAAGGACAAGGTCGCCTTCATCACCGGCTCGGCCAGCGGCATCGGCAAGGAGATCGCCATCGTGTATGCCCGCGAGGGCGCCAGCATCGTCATCGCCGACCTGAACAAGGCGGCGGCCGATGCCACTGCCGCTGAACTCACGGCCAGCGGTGCAAAGGCCGTCGGCGTCGCCGTGGACGTCACCAGCGAGGAGCAGGTGAACGCGGCGGTCGAACAGGGGGCCGCGGCTTTCGGCGGCATCGACATCCTGGTCAGCAATGCCGGCATCCAGATCGTGCATCCGCTGGAGGAGTTCTCCTTTGCCGACTGGAAGAAGATGCTCGCGATCCATCTCGATGGCGCCTTCCTCACCACCCGCGCCTGCCTGAAGCACATGTACGCGCAGGGCCGCGGCGGCAGCGTGATCTACATGGGATCGGTGCACTCCAAGGAAGCGTCGCTGCTGAAGGCGCCGTACGTCACCGCCAAGCACGGCCTGATCGGCCTGTGCAAGACCGTGGCCAAGGAGGGTGCCCGGCACAACGTGCGCGCCAACGTGATCTGCCCCGGCTTCGTGCGCACCCCGCTGGTGGAAAAGCAGATCCCCGAACAGGCGAAGACGCTCGGGATCAGCGAAGACGACGTGATCCGCAAGGTGATGCTCAAGGACACCGTGGACGGCGAGTTCACCACCACCGACGACGTCGCCCAGGTCGCGCTGATGTTCGCGGCCTTCCCGACCAATGCGCTCACCGGCCAGTCGCTGGTGGTGAGCCACGGCTGGTTCATGCAGTAGGGCTAATGCACGCCTAAGACTGCAGTGCTAGGGTGCGCGCAGGAGCCTGAACCATGCGTGTGCTGTTGGTCGAAGACGACGAGATGATCGGCCGCAGCCTGCGGGAAGCCCTGTCTGCGCGCGGCTGGTCGGTCGATTGGGTGAAAGACGGCCTGCTGGCGCAAAGCGCCTGGGCCGACGGCGACTATGCCTGCGTGCTGCTCGACCTGGGCCTGCCCAAGCGCGACGGCGTCGAGGTGCTGCGGCAGGCGCGCGGGCGCGGCGATGCCACGCCGGTGGTCGTGCTCACCGCGCGCGACGGCGTCGACGATCGCATCTACGGCCTGGACGTCGGCGCCGACGACTACCTGCTCAAGCCCTATGAAGTCCGCGAGCTGGTGGCGCGCATGCGGGCCGTCATCCGGCGGCGGGACGGCAGCGCGCATTCGCTCGTCGGCAACGCTGCGCTGCAACTGGATCTCACCACGCGCGAGGTGCTGCTGGCCGGAGAACGCTCGCAGCTGTCCGCGCGCGAATTCGCACTGCTGCACGCGCTGCTCGAACGGCCTGGCGCGATCCTGTCGCGCGAGCAACTGGAGAACCGGATCTACGGCTGGGGCGACGAGGTGAGCAGCAATGCGGTGGACGTGCTGATCCACGGCATGCGCCGCAAGCTCGGGCCTGATGCGATCCGCAACGTGCGCGGGCTCGGTTGGCGCGTGGCGATGCCCACCGCCGACGCAAGGAGCGCCGCGTGAAGTGGAGCGTCTTCCCTGCGGGCCGCCTGTGTTCGTTGCGCCGCGCGCTGCTGCTCTGGCTGGTGCCGCTGTTCCTCGCCGTGGGCAGCGCGGCGGCGGCACTGTCCTATTGGTCGTATGCGCAGATGGTCGATGCCTTCATGGACGACCAGATGCAGCAGCTCGCCGCCACCATTGCGGCCAATCCGGGCGTTCATCCGGCGCCCCAGAGCGCCGAACGTGTGCACCGATGGGGCGCTTACGTGGTGCAGGTGTACGGGCCCGACGGGCGCCTGCGCGCGACCTCGTCCGCGGACGTCGAGCTCGGACTGGTGGCGCAGGAGGGCTTCCACGACGCGGCGGCCGGCGGCTTGCGCTGGCGCGTGTACACGGTGCCGGCTGCCGCCGCGGCGCCGGACCGCGTGCAGGTCCTGCAAAGCGCGGCCTTCCGCGACCGGCTCGCCGCCGAACGTGCGGGCGCCGCGGTGGCGCCCGTGCTGCTGCTGCTGCCGCTGTCGCTGTTCATCCTGTGGGCCCTGGCCCGCGCCATGTCGCTGGCCTTGCGCGACATCGCATGCCAGGCGGCGCAGCAGGACGAACACCACATCGCCGAACTGTCGGTGCGCGGCGTCCCGCAGGAGATCGTGCCCATGGTGCTGTCCTTCAACAGCCTGCTGCGGCGCTTGCGCGAGGCATTCGCCACGCAACGGCGCTTCGTGCAGGACGCCGCGCACGAACTGCGCACGCCCATCACGGCCATCGCCCTGCAGCTGGAAAACATGCACCAGGACGTGCAGTGCGAGGCGGCCGCCGGGCGCTACGGGCAACTGCACGCCGGCGTGCGCCGGGCGCAGCGGCTGGTGGAGCAGTTGCTGCGACTGTCACGCCAGGAGGCCGCCGGCGCCGATGGTCCGGCGATGGTCGACCTGCAGGCGCAGCTGCGCGAGAGCATGAACACGCTGATCGGCCTGGCCGACCAGCGCAGCATCGATCTCGGCTTCGTCGGCCCGCCACCGGCGGCGCGGCCGCTCACCCTGCACTGCGTCGCGGGTGACCTGCGCAGCCTGCTCGACAACCTGATCGAGAACGCGCTGCGCTACACGCCGCAAGGGGGCGTGGTCGACGTACGCCTGCTGCAGGAGCAAGGCCGCATTGCCGTGGAAGTGGTGGACACCGGTCCGGGCATTCCGCAGGACCTCCTGCCCCGGGTGTTCGATCGCTTCTTCCGCGTGCCGGGCACGAGTGCCGAGGGCAGCGGCCTGGGCCTCGCCATCGCGCGCGGCGCGGCGCAGCGCTGCGGGCTCGCGCTCACGCTGCGCAATCGCGGCGACCGCAGCGGCCTGGTCGCGCGCATCGAGGCGCTTGCCTAGTTCACAGGCGCTAAGTCGTGGCTAAGAGAAGCCTCAGGCGCCGCTAACTCCAGGTTCCTACATTGAGTGAACGGTTGGTGCGGGCATGAAAGCAGCACTGGCCGCGAAAGTCACCCTGACCACTCACTGAACGAGGAACCATCATGAACCGCTACCTGATCGCATCCGTGCTCGCCATCGCCGCCGCCGCCACCAGCGTTGCCTTTGCCGACGACATCACCGTGGACCCGAATCCCTTCGCGTCGACGCTGACCCGTGGCGAAGTGAACGCGCAGCTGCAGCAGTACCGCACCGCGCGCGTCAACCCGTGGGCGACCAGCTACAACCAGCTCGCGGGATTCAAGAGCTCGCGCACGCGCGCGGAGGTCACCGCCGAATTCCTGCAGGCCCGCGACGAAGTCGCGGCCCTGAACGGGGAAGACAGCGGTGCGTCCTGGCTCGCGGCGCAAGCGCGGCACGCCGCCCCACCCGTGGCGGTGGGCGGCATGCTGCTGGCGCACTAGTTAGTAGCCGTTGCGGATCACCGTCACGCGGCGGTTGACCCCGTAGCCCGGACGATGCCCGTCGCGCACGATCACGTGGCGCATCGGCTCGTAGCGGTGGCGGACCACCACGGTGCGGTGCATGCGCGGGCCGAAGTCGCCGGCCTCGCCATAACGCGTGGAACGCCGCACGAACGTGCTGCCATCGGGGCGGTCGACGCGCACCGTCCGGTGAACCCCGTTGAATTCGTCCGAGCGCACGTGCTTGGTCACCACGGCGCCGTCAGGCCGCTGGTGCGTGACGGTCAAGTCTTGCGCGAAAGCCTGGCTGGTCGCGAAACCGGTGGCGGCGACCGCCACGGCAATGGCAATGGTCCTGATATTCATGGTTCTACTCCTTGGATTGCAAACGATGGGGACAGCGTACGGGCTGCCCGTCATCTTTGGAGCGCGAGCCATCGGACATGATCGAAGGACGCGGGTGCGTGCCGATGCAGGCCTGCTCCGACGGCGTCTGAAACTGGCGGTGCGCCGTTCACCCCACCGGCCACCCGCTTCCTACAAGCGCATGCCGTGTCCACTGACCGCACGCTGCCCACGGTGGGGCCACATTGTTGTCTCCACAAATCTCTCGGGAGACACCATGAAATACCAGATCGCCTTCGCATCCGTCTTCGCTGCCCTGGTCGCGGTCTCCGCGCCGGCCAGTGCCGGAGCCCTGAAGGGTGCCGCCGTCGGTGCCGCGGTGGGTCACGTCGCGGGTCACCATGCCGCGCTCGGCGCTGCCGCCGGCGCCGCGATCGGACATCACCGGGCGAACAAGAAGGGCTGAGCCGCCGCCGGTGGGGTGGGTCGCCTGCGCCGGGGCGACAATAGGGGGAACCCGGGTGCCCGGAAGGAAAAGGAAGCATGGGGCAAGTTCACCAGCATCACCACCACAACGAACACAACGAACACAGCGAACACAGCGGACACGGCCACCACCATCACGGCCACCACCACCACGAACTCCCGAAGCAGATGGGGAGGGCTTTCCTGATCGGGATTGCGCTGAACCTCTTGTTCGTGCTGTGCGAGTGGTTCTTCGGGGTGGCATCCCACTCGCTGGCCCTGCTGGCGGACGCCACGCACAACCTGGGCGATGTGCTCGGGCTGGTGATGGCATGGGGTGCGTCCGTCCTCGGGCGACGCGCTCCCACCGACCGGTTTACCTACGGGCTGCGCGGCACGTCCATTCTTTCGACGCTGGCCAACGCGATGATCCTCGTCCTGTTGACCGGGGGCCTCGCATGGGCAGCGATCCAGCGTTTCGACGACCCTCAGCCGGTGGTCGGCACCACCGTGATCGCAGTGGCGCTAGCGGGCGTGCTGGTCAACGGCATCAGCGCCTGGCTCCTCAATGCCGGCCAGCAGCACGACATGAACGTCCGCGGCGCCTACCTGCACATGGCCGCCGATGCGGCGGCCTCGCTGGGGGTCGCGATCGCAGGCGTCGTGGTGCTCTTCACCGGGTGGACATGGCTCGACCCCGCCGTCACGCTGGCCCTGGCCGCCGTGATCCTGGTGGGCACGTGGAGCCTGCTGCGCGATGCGCTGAAGCTCGCCTTGCAGGCCGTGCCCCAGCAGATCGACATCGACCAGGTTCGCGGCTTCCTGGCCAGGCTGCCCGGAGTGACGGAAGTGCACGACCTGCACATCTGGGGCATGAGCACCACCGAGAACGCCATGACGGCGCACCTGGTGATTCCGCAAGGACACCCCGGCGACACCTTCCTGCAGACGGTGGCCCACGCCATCGAGCACGACTACTCCATCCACCACGTGACCTTGCAGATCGAACTGGCCGACGGCACCGCCTGTGCGCTGGCGCCTGCCCACGTGGTGTAGCAGCCGGCCCGCGCACCAGTCGCGCGGGCCGTAACTTCTAACGCGTACTGAACGTCAGCAACTGCGCCGGCTCCGCGCCGCAGCTGGCGCAACCCGCCGGCGACGGCCCGGAGGAGGCCGGCAGGAAGGCCTTGGAGGTCACCGGGTCGACCGCCACCGAGTGGGCGTTGTTGCCGGTGGCCACCTGCACGACGAGGCTACGCGTCGCGGCGTCGATCACGCCCAGCACCGGCGTGCAGGGCGAGGCCGCACTGCAGTTGCCACCCACGGACGCGAGTCCGTTGGCGGTCCAGCGACTGGCGGCGGTGTAGTAGCGGTTGGTCGAGGCGTCGAACTCGAGCTGGTCGCCGCCGCCCGCGTTCACCGAGGCCAGGATCGCTCCGTTGGTGCGGTCCATGATCTGCACCAGCAGCGGCGCACCGGTGGTGGCTTCGCGGCAGTTGACGGCGATGTCGTTGCCCGGGCCGAAGGCCAGCCCGGTCGGATCGCAGTTCCCTTCGGCGAACATGCGAACCCCCGCCAGCGCGGTGTAGTTCACCGTGCCGCCGGCCGGGATGGCGCGGATCGAGGCACCCGTCATCACGTCCAGTTCGCCGTGCGGGTTCGCCGTGGTTCCGTCGTTGTTGACGAAGAAGGTGTCGCTGTTGGCGTCGTAGCGACACTGCTCCAGGCCTGCCGAGGGCGCGCCGGCGGCGTCGGTGAACGTGACGTGCGCGACCACGGTCTGCGTATTGGTATTGATGAAGGTCGCGAACGGGATGGGGGCCTCCGGCGTGGAGATCATGTAGATCCCATGCACGGCGTCGACGCAGCCCTCGTCGGCGCGCGTGTTGGACGTGCCGACCACGATGGTCTTCAGCACCTGCTGGGCGGCCGGGTCAACAATCTTCACCGAATTGACGTCGCCGACGTACAGCAGGTTGCCGACCGCATTGATACCGTCGGGTCCCGAGGTCGCGTTGGCCGCCGTGAGCCCGGCAAATGCGTTGGCACCGGTGCCCCTGATCTGCGCCACGATCGCGCTGTTGCTGGTGTCGAAGACATCCACCGCGGCATTGTTCCGGTCGGTGACGTAGTAGCGGTTGCCCACCACGACGCCGAGGTCGAAACCGAAATTGGTTCCGGTGCCCACGCCGGGAATGGGCGTTTGCGCGATCTGGCGCACGACCGGGGTGTTGTCTCCACCACCCCCGCATGCTGCCAGTGTGAGTGCAAGCCCGAGAGCGGGCATCAGTTTCAGCCTCATTTGTTGTCTCCTTTGTTGAGCACCCCGTATGGGGGCTCACAGAGACTAGACTTGCCGGCGCAAGCGAACCTCAGGGTTATCGCGGAGAACACCGCTCCAGTCGGGGCTGCGGTTACGTGCCGTTGCGAACCTGACGCGAGGCTACTCGACCATGGGCTCCGCCGGAAAAGCCATCGCGAAGCGCGCGCCGCCGGAGATCGATGCCTGCACGGTGATCGTCCAGCGCAGGTGCTCGCAGACCCGCTGCACGATCGCCAGGCCCAGCCCGGAGCCGGCGGGGCGCTCGCTGGCCCGCACGTAGCGCTCGAACACCACGCGGCGGATCTCTTGCGGGATCCCGCTGCCGCTGTCTTCCACCACGATGCAACGCTGCTGCAACAGCACGCGCACATAGCCGGTCTCCGTGAACTGGCAGGCGTTGCGGATCAGGTTGCCCACGGCAGTGGCCACGAGCTCGGAGGGGCCGAAAGCCTGCGCCGTCGGGTCCTCGAGCACCAGTTCCAGCGAGACCGGCTTGCCCGCCAGCAAGGGCCGACAGCGCTCCACCTCGTGCGCCAGCAGATGCGGCAGGTCCACGGACGGGAATTCCAGGTGCTCGGGCGCGCGGGACAGCAGCAGCAGCGCGGAAACGCGATCGCCGGTTTCCACCGCGGTGCGGCGGATGCGCTCGACGAAGGGGAGCAGGTCCGGGCGGTCCGGCAGGCGGGCGGCCAACACCTCGGCGGCCCCGAGCATCACGGTCAGCGGCGTGCGCAACTCGTGGCTCACGTCTCCGGTGAACAGCTGCTCGCGCGTGAGGAAGCGTTGCATCTCGTCCTGGTGCACGGCCAGCGCGCGGGCCAGCACGCCGACCTCGTCGCCGCGCCAGAGCGCCAGCGGATCCTTGTCGAGCCCGTTGCGAGTGACCGCATCCGCCAGGTGCACCAGCGGCAGGATCACGCGCCGCGCGGTGACGGCCCCCAGCCCCAGGGCCAAGGCGATGCACAAGGCCGACGTGCCGGCCAGCGCAGCCCACAGCTGGCCCTCGTTGCGCTCGAAATCGCTCTCGTCGTCGACCACCGCAAAGCGGTGGCCGCCCTGCTGGCGGATCAGGACATGCAGCACGCGATCGCCGAGTTCGAGTTCCTGCACGTCCCCAGCTGCCAACTCGCGCATGGCTGCAGGGATATCGTCATCCTGGTAGACCTCGGGATCGCCGCCGACCGCACCACGCGCGTGCCGCACGTGGTTGCGGATCAGGTCGTCGGCCGATTTGACCATGCGGTCGTTCAACAGCCGGTCCTCCAGCGCGTGGATTCCGACCAGCAGCAGCAGCGCGTAGACGGTGCAGACGATCGCGGTCAGGATGACGAAGGCCTGCACGATGCGCGAACGCAGCGAGGATTTACCCAGCATGGCCGCCATCCAGGCAGTAGCCGACGCCCGCGACCGTGCGCAGCAGCGGCGTGGCGAAATCGCGGTCGATTTCCTGCCGCAACACGTGCATGTGCACGCGCAAGGCGTCGCTGGCGGGCGGACTGTCGCCCCACAGCTCGCGCTCCAGTTCGGCCCGCGTCAGCACCCGCGGCATCGCCCGCATCAGCGCCGACAGCAGCTTCACGCCCGTGGGCGTCAGGCGCAGCCGGCGGCCCGCGCGCGTGGCGACCAGCGTGCGCAGGTCCAGCTGCAGGTCTGCCAGTACGAGCATCGCCGCGACGTGCGCACCGCGGGCGCGCCGGTGCAGCGCCTTCAGCCGCACGTCGAGTTCGACCAGCGAGAAGGGCTTGACCAGGTAGTCGTCGGCGCCGGCGTCGAAGCCGGCGACCTTGTCCTGCAGCGTGTCGCGCGCGGTGAGCATCAGCACCGGCGTGGGCTGCCGCAGCACCTGGCGCAGCTTGCGGCAGACCTCGATGCCGTCCATGCCGGGCAGCATCAGGTCCAGCACGATCACGTCGTAGTTGTGCCGGCCCGCCTGCGCCAGGCCCGCGGGGCCGGTGCACGCCGAATCGATCAGGTAGCCGAGCGGCTCGAGAAAGGCATGCAGGTTGGCGAGGATGTCGTGGTGGTCCTCGATCACCAGGATGTGCGGGGCGCGCGGGGCGTCCGGCGCGCTGGGGTGGGCTGCTGCGGTGGTCATCGGGGCCTGCGAAAGCGGCGGTGCAAAGCATCATACGAAGCCGGCGCGCCAAGCGCGAACCGGCCTTCACGCGCTCTTAACGGCGCCCGTCCTATGATGGCTGGCATCGCCATGCACACAGCTCCCCTGCTTCGCCCTCAACTGCGTGCGATAGCCGCCGCGCGCCGGGAGCGCGAAGGCGCGCGGCCCCTGCGCCTGTCGTGCGTCATTCCCTGCCGCAACGAGGAACGCAACCTCGACCTGCTGCTGCCGCTGCTGCGCGAGATGCTGGACGCGCTCGGCGCCGAATGGGAAGTGATCCTGGTGGACGACGGCAGCACCGACGCCACCGCCCTCGTGATGGAGGACTGGACGCAGGTCCCGGGCGTGCGCTTCATCCAGCTGTCGCGCAACTTCGGCAAGGAGGCGGCGCTGACCGCCGGACTGCAGGCCGCTCAGGGCGAGGCCGTACTGATGCTGGACGCCGACCTGCAGCACCCCGTCGACCTGGTGCCGGAAATGGTGGCGCGCTGGCGTGACGGCGCGGACGTCGTCTACGCCTATCGCGCCAGCCGCGCCGACGAATCGCTGGTCAAGCGCTCCGGCGCGCGCCTGTTCTACGCGCTTCTCAACCGCTTCCATCGCTTCCGCATCCCGGAGGATGCCGGCGACTTCCGCTTGCTGGATCGGCGCGCGGTCGATGCGTTGCTCGCGCTGCCCGAGCGCAATCGCTTCATGAAGGGGCTGTATGCGTGGATCGGGTTCGACGCGGTGGGCGTGCCTTACGTGCCACCGCCGCGCGCGCATGGCCGCTCGCAGTTCAGCGGGCTGCGCCTGCTGGGATTGTCGATCGACGGCCTGACCGCCTTCACCACCTGGCCGCTGCGCATCGTCAGCGCCGTCGGCGTGGCCATCGCCACGGCGAGCTTCGCCTATGGCGCTTACCTGTCCGGCGTGTACCTCGTCTACGGCCACCAGGTTTCCGGCTGGACCACCATCGTCGTGGCGCTGATGTTCTTTTCCGGCATCCAGATGATCTTCGCCGGCATCCTCGGCGAGTACATCGCCCGCATCTCCGAGGAGGTGAAAGCCAGGCCGCTGTACGTGGTCAAGCGCGCAGCGGGCCGCGGCCTGCAGCCAGGCAAGCCGTGATCGCGCTGGTGTTCATTGGCGGCCAGGTCGCCGATCTCGCCATGCTGGTGGCCGGACGCAAACGCTGTGGAAGCTGCCGGCCGGCGCGCCAGGCGTGCTCAAGGCGGCGGGCTGCGGCCGAAAGCCCAGTGCGAGCTCAGAAGGTATGTCATGACGGCCACGGCCAGCAGCACGCCGGCCAGTGTCACGTCATACGGCAGCCGGCTCCAGTGCAGCAGCAGCGCGTACGCGCACTCGTTGGCGGCGAAGCCGGTGCCGGAGATCGCGAGGAAGCGGCGTGCCGCCTGCCAGGCCGGCGCGCGGCGCGTGCGGAAGGTGAGCTGCCATTGCCCGAGGAAGGACACGATGAACGCCACCATCCAGCCGCCCACGTTGGCGGCCAGAGGCGGCCAGCGGAAGGTTCCCACCAGCAGTATGACCATGCCCAGATGCACCGCGGCCGCCAGGCCGCCGACCACCACGAAGCTCGCCAGCCGGATCAGTGACCGCACGCCGTCTTCCCGACGTTGAAGGGCGCGCCGCCATGCTTGCGCCCCGCCTGACCCTGTGCGTCGACGACTTCGGCCTGCACGCCGGCATCCACCAGGCGGCCGAGGTCCTGGCCGGCCTCGGCCGCATCGGCGCGGTGAGCTGCATGGTGGCGGCGCCGTGCTGGCCTGCGGCGGCCGAGGCCGCCGCGGAATTCGCTACTTCGCACGTCGGCGTCGGCCTGCACCTGGACCTGACCGAGCACACGGTGGACCCGCGATGCCGCGCACCGCTGGCCGAATGGATGGCCCGCAGCGCCCTGGGCCGCATCGACAGCCTGCGCCTGCGCGGCGAAATCGAGGCGCAGCTCGATCGCTTCGAGCACAGCGTGGGACGCGAGCCCACGCACGTCGACGGGCACCAGCACGTGCATCAATTGCCGGGGGTGCGCGAGGTCCTGCTGTCGGTGCTGGCCGGCCGCTACCTGAGCTTGCCCTGGGTACGCAGCACGCGCGTGCCGGCGGCGGCCGGGGCCAAGGCGCGGGTGATCCAGGCGCTGGGCGAGCGGGGGCTGCGCGAACTGTGCGAGACGACGGGGCTGGCGCAGAACGGGCATCTGCTGGGGGTGTACGGATTCCATGGTGGCGCGGACCGCTATCTTGCCTTGTTGACCGGCTGGCTGCGCTGCGCGCGCGACGGCGACCTGCTCATGTGCCATCCCAGCATGGCCAGCGACGGGGTAGCCTTGGCAGCGGCGCGCCGCTGTGAATTCGACGTGCTCGCCGGCCCGGCGTTCGCTGCGCTGGTGCGACTGTCCGGCGTGCAGCTGGCGCCGTTTGTTGCGCAACCCAAGGAGCGATCATGAAGCTGCACAAGACCATCACCCTGCCCGGCCTGCTGCTCTGTGCCGCGGCCCTGCCCGCGCAAGCCCAGGTCCATGCGCGTCCCGACCGCATCGGCGACGCACTGCAGTACCTCGTGCCGGCGGGCGCGGCGGGCCTGGCCCTGTACGAGCGCGACACCGAGGGGCTCAAGGAGCTGGCCTATTCGCTGGCGCTGTCGCAGGGCAGCACCGAAGTGCTCAAGCGCGTGTTCGACAGCAAGCGCCCGGATGGCACGGGACGCGGCTTCCCCTCGGGGCACACCTCCGCGGTGTTCGCGTCGGCGGCTTTTGTGCACGAGCGCTATGGCGTGCAGACGGCGCTGCCCTACTACGCGCTGGCCACGCTCACCGCGTACAGCCGGGTGCACACCCGCCATCACTTCACCAAGGACGTGGTGGGCGGCGCGGCGGTGGGGGTCGGCTCGTCGTTCCTGCTGACGCACCCTTTCGGGCCGCGCACTTCGGCGTCCGTGAGCTATGCCTCGGACGGCGTGTGGGCGCGCTTGGCGAGCGCCTGGTGAACGCGCTGCGCCCCTCAACCCGTTTCGCGATCGACGTAGCAAGTCGTGCGCTTCATGCAATCGCGCAGCTCGCGCGGGCGCTTGATGGCGCCGCTGCGATCGTCGAACTCCGCCACCATCAGATCGAGCGCGCCGCGGCGCTCATGCTCCTCCACCGGCAGCCACGGCGCACCGAGCGCAGCCCACTGGGCGTCGGTCACCGGAAGCTCGCCGGTCAGGAAGACCTGCAGATTGTCTGCGCCAGCCGGGAAAGACGTCTCCATCGCCTGCCCGGCATCGCCGGGTCGTGACAATCCGTGCGCCAGCGCCGGGTCGAAGACGACCAGGTCGCCGGGC
Organism: Ramlibacter sp.; assembly: GCF_028291745.1. Classification (GTDB taxonomy): domain Bacteria; phylum Pseudomonadota; class Gammaproteobacteria; order Burkholderiales; family Burkholderiaceae_C; genus Ramlibacter. The sequence goes on from NZ_JAQGNQ010000045.1 coordinate 16,219, forward strand.
GTCAAGGCCAGCTGCACGCCCGGGTGCGGCATCACGAACTCCACATCGGCCACCGCGAGCGCAAGAATCCAGAACAGGCAGCGCGACCAGTGGCCCCGCACGTCGTTGTGGAAGCCCGCGCCGCGCGAGACCAGATAGTCGATCCGGGTTGCGAGGCTGCTGCGGTACGCACCGAGCTCGTCACCCAGCACGCCCGTCACCTGCAAGGCCGCGGCCAGGCTGCCGACCAGATCGGCCACTCCCGGCGCAGCCGCGGCCAGCTCCTGGGGCGTGGTCGTCGCATAGTCGATGTCCGAGAAAGCCTCGGCGGTGGTTCGCGCACGCCCTGGCGCCGCCATGCTGGCGAGTGCATCGGCATTCAGGAAGCCCGCACGCACCACGTGGACGCGGTCATAGGGCGCCCGTGCGTCGAAGGCATGCGCGGGTTCGTCGCTGCGAACGGCAAAGGCCTTGAAGGGCTGGGGCACGCGGTACGCATTGGCGGCAATGACGCGATGCGTGAGGGGCGGAGGCATCGCCCCCATTGTGCGGGGGAACCGTGTGCCTAGCTGCGCCCGCGCTCGGACCGTCCGTTGCCGCGCAGGGGCACGACCACCGGCGAGCTCCCCGAGTGGCGCTGCACGCGGTCGGACACGCGCTGGCGCAGGCGCAGGCGGGCCGCGTCGGACAGCATGCGGCCGGCCCAGCGGTACACGTTGAACTCTCGCACCGTGCTGCGCAGGCTGGCCATGCGCTCGCGCTGTTCCGCCGGCGGCATCACCAGCGCCTGGAGCAGCGCGTCGGCCGTCTCCTCGACGTGATACGGATTGACGATCAGCGCCTCCGGCAGCTCGCGCGCGGCGCCGGCAAAGCGGCTCAGGATCAACACCCCGTGCTCGTCGTCGCGCGCCGCGACGAATTCCTTGCACACCAGGTTCATGCCGTCATGCAGGCTGGTGACGACGCACACGTCCGCCGCGCGATACAGCCGGTTGACTTCATCGTGCGCGTGATGCTGCGCGAGCAGGCGGATCACCGGCGCCTCGGGGCGACCGAAGCGGGCGTTGATCCGCTCCACCAGCGCGTGGATGCGCTCCTGGAACAGCCGGTACTCCTCGAGCGCGCCGCGCGAGGGCGCGGCCACCTGGATGAAGGTGAAGCGCGATTGCCATTTCGGGTGCTTCTCCAGCATGCGCTCCACCGCGTGCAGCCGCTCCAGGATCCCCTTGGTGTAGTCGAAGCGATCGACCCCGACGGCCACGCGGTGGTGCGCGGGAATGCCCAGCCGCCCGAACACTTCCTCCCGGCACTGGCCGGGCGTGGGCCAGTTGCGCGCCTCCTCCGGGGAAGGCCATTCGATCGAGATCGGATAGCTCTCCACGAAGGTCTGCTCGCCGCCGAAGCTGATGGTGGAGTGCTCGTGCTCGATCCGCGCTTCCAGGTAGCGGTCGACCGTCTCCATGAAGTTCTTGCAATGAAAGTCGGTGTGGAAGCCGAGGATGGTGCTCCCCAGCATGCCTTCGAGGATCTCGCTGCGCCACGGGCAGATGCCGAAGGACTCGGGGTTGGGCCAGGGGATGTGCCAGAAGGTCAGGATCGTGGCGCGCGGCAGGCGTGCGCGGATCAGCGCCGGCAGCAGCGCGAAGTGATAGTCCTGCACCAGCACCACGGGGTCTTCGCTGCGCGCCTCGGCCACCACCGCATCGGCGAACATGCGGTTCACGTGCTGGTAGTGCTCCCAGTCCTTTTCCCGGAACACCGGCCGCACGTGCGCGACGTGGCACAGCGGCCAGAGGCCTTCGTTGGCAAAGCCGTAGTAGTAGCCCTGCTCCTGCTCGGTCGTGAGCCACAGGCGCCGCAGCAGGTATTCGTCCTCGCCCGGGGGCAGCGCGACGCGGTCGTTGCGGTCCACCACCGCGCGGTCGGCGCTGCCGCTGCCGTGCGCGACCCAGGTGCCCGAGCAGGCGCGCATCACCGGCTCCACCGCGGTCACCAGGCCGCTGGCCGGCCGGCGCACTTCGATGCGGCCATTGCGCTGCTCGTGGATGTACGGCTCGCGGTTCGAGACGACGATCACCTGGTCGCCGCGCAGTTGCGTGCGCAGCAGGGACTGCAGGCGCTGCGCCGTCCACATGATGTCGGAGGCCTGCATGCGCCGGTACTCGTCCTCCAGCTCGCGCAGGCGCTCGCGCAGGTCGGCGACCAGCGGGGCGAACTCGGGGGACGCCGCCTCCATGGGCCGCAACAGGCCTTCGCCGCGCAGCAGCGCCCGCGCGCCGGAGACCCAGCCGCGCCAGCTCAGTTGGGCAACGATGATCGTGACCAGCGCGATGCTGGCGCCCAGCGCGATGATGAAGATGATCAGGTACTGGCGCGTGTCCTGGCTGCGGCGCTCGATGAAGCTCAGGTCGTGCATCAGGACGAGCTGCCCCACCGGCCCGGATTCGGCGGTCATCGGATGCACGCTGACGTGCACCGCGCCGCCTTCGATGCCCAGGTTCGACTCGCGGGTCTGCGCGATGGCAGCGGCCTGCGCGCAGGTGAGGTCCTTGGGAAAGTGCTGCGTGCGCCGCATCATCTCCCCGGTGGGCGAGCACCAGCCGATGGCCACCAGGCGCTCGTCCTGCAGGGTGCGGTCGAACAGCGCCTGCAGCTTGCGACCGCGCGCATCGTTGAGCGCTTCGGCCACCGATTCGGACAAGGCGTTGGCCACCAGGGCGCCCCGCGTGTCGAGGTCGCGCGCGAACCAGCGCAAGGTCAGGTTGTCCAGCAAGGGCAGCGCCAGATACGCAGAGGCGGCGAGGATCGCCACCAGCGGCACCAGGAAGCGCAGTTGCAGGCGCAAGTTCTTCATGGCGCGTTGTCTCCCATGCGAATCGATGGGTCCGTTCCGGCCGCCCCGGTTCCGCCCGGACGCAGCATAACGCCGCAGGGCGCGAGGCAGGCAACTCCGCGGGGCGCGCTGCTCGGCAATGCCTGTGGGCGCGGTGCGCTTCCTACGAGAACAGGCCTCGCTGTCTCACATGCCCCTGCTGCCTCGCTCCCTAGCGTAGGCCCATCGCCGGAATGGTCCGGCGCACCCATTCAAGGAAGGGAAGCACATGCCCCAGTCGACCAAGGACAACAAGGGTGGCAAGAGCCACGCCAAGAAGAACACGCATTCGAGCGGCGCCGTCTCGGACAAGGCGGCAGCGAAGAAGTCCGCGCGTTCCACCGCCTCTCCCACGGGCCCGATCAAGCACGGCGAGAAGAAGACCACGCCACGTTGATCGGCGGCAGCCTGCGCCCGGTGCGGGCCAGGAGATAGACTGCCGCGCATGAAGGCAGTTTTCTACGAACGACTCGGCCCTGCGCGGGAGGTTCTCCAGTTCGGCGAGCTGGAGCGCACCGAGCCCGGGGCGGGCGAGGTGCGCGTGCGCGTGCAGTGGTCAGGCGTCAACCCCTCCGACGTCAAGACGCGCATGGGCGCGCGGGCCGGCGGCATGCCTTATCCGCGCGTGATCCCGCACAGCGATGGCATGGGTGTGATCGATGCGGTGGGCGACGGCGTCCCGGCCGATCGCGTCGGCGAGCGGGTCTGGCTGTGGAACGCGGCCCGCGGCCGCGCCCACGGCACCGCCTGCGAATGGCTGTGCCTGCCGCAAGCCCAGGCCGTGCACCTGCCGGACAACGTCAGCGGTGAGGCGGGCGCCTGCCTCGGCATCCCAGCCCTCACCGCGCTCCACGCCGTGTTGATGGACGGCGGCGTGGCGGGCAAGACGGTGCTGGTGCAAGGCGGCGCCGGCGCCGTCGGCCACTATGCCGTGCAGTTCGCCAGCCAGCTCGGCGCCGCCAGGGTGCTCGCCACCGTGAGCACGCCGGAGAAGGCGGCGCTCGCCCGTGCGGCCGGCGCCGACGAAGTCATCCTGTACAAGAGCGAACCGGTGGTCGAACGGGTGCTCGCGCTCACCGGGTCCCGCGGCGTGGACCGGATCATCGAGCTGGATCTCGCCGGCAATGGCGAGGCGGACCTCGCGATGCTGTGCGACAACGGCGAATGCGTGATCTATGGCAGCAACGGGCCGACCGTGCAACTGCCCTTCTACCCGCTGATCGCGAAGAATATCCAGCTGCGCTTCTTCATCGTCTACCACCTGACGCCGGCTGACCGCGAGCGCGCGACGAGGACGCTCACGCGCATGCTGGAGCGCGACACCTTGCAGCACATCATCGGCTGCCGCCTGCCGTTGGCAGAGACTGCCACGGCGCACGAGATGATCGAACGCGGTGAGGTGACGGGCAACCTGGTGCTGCAGGTCGGCTAGAGCGTTCGCGCCCTGCACGAGAACCGCGCGGCGTTCGAGCGTCAGCGGCTGGCAACCGCGGGTGCTGGTGAACGTGGAGAGCGATCCCCTTCACGCTTTCCAGCAGCGGCACCGCCTCGATCGATTGCGATGGTGTTCTGCACACGCGTCCATTGATTCAGCGAACGGGTTGATGCAGGATCCAGCGAATCGATCCGCGACGGAGTGCAAATGCCTGCAGCACCTGCTCCCAGCCATCCCATTCGCCTGCACGGCTTACCGCCGGCAGGTCACAGTCAGCTCGACGAGGCAAAGTCGGCTCCCTCCGTGTTCCACGCGGGAGAACTGGAGATGCAGCGGCGCGCGGGAGCTCTCGAGCGACTGGCGGAGATCGGGCCGCGCGTGATCCGTGACCACATGCCGCAGCAACATCGCGACTTCTTTGCGAAGCTGTGCTTCGTTGTGCTCGGCGCAAGCGACGCCGAGGGGCAGCCGTGGGTCACTGCCATTGCCGGCTCCGAAGGCTTCATTCAATCGCCCGACGACCGTCGCTTGCGGGTGACTGCGGCTCGCGACCCCGGCGACCCGGTGCTGCGCGTGCTGCACCCGGGGAGCGCACTGGGCCTGCTGGGTATCGAGCCACAGACCCGGCGCCGCAATCGGATGAACGGTCGAATCACGGCGCACGGCGAGACCGGCTTCGAAGCGAAGGTCGACATGAGCTTCGGCAACTGTCCCAAGTACATCCAGGCGCGGTGTCCCTGGCCTGGGGACAGCGCGGCAGCAATGGCGCAGCCGCCGGAGTTGCTCGCAGGACTGGACCCAGCGGCTCACCATCTGATCGAGCGCGCGGACACCTTCTTCATCGCGACCGCGCATCCGGCGGCACGGGATCCGCAAGCGAGCGCCGCAGACGGCGCAGACGTCTCGCACCGCGGCGGCAAACCCGGATTCGTTCGGGTGGAGGGACAGGCGCTCATCGTGCCCGACTTCGTGGGCAACTTTTATTTCAACACCCTCGGAAACCTGCTCGTGGAGCCACGGTGTGGCCTGCTGTTCATCGACTTCGAGCGAGGGGACTTGCTCCATCTGACCGCCACAGGCGAGGTGCTGCAGCTTGCCGACGCAGGCAAGTCGTACGCCGGTGCGCAACGGCTGCTTCGCCTGCACATCACCGGCGGTTTACGGCGGCGCAGTGCATTGCCGCTGCGATGGTCGCCCGCACAACTTTCGCCGAACCTGGCGTCCACCGGTGACTGGCCGTGAACCTCAAGGTCGATACGCGGGCTAAAGCGTAGCTGGCAGGGGCGCGGACCCGTGTGCGAGCGCAACGCTCCAGTGAGTTGGGGCGGCAGGCCCGGCCGTCAACGAATGGTTACGCGGCAAATGTTGCCGGCTCATTGCGGTCGGGCTAGGATGGAACATGGTCGAGCAGCCAGGGCGACGAGGTTCGCAAGGTCTGCGGCCTGGCCGACTTCACTCCGTTGGAGCTTTCATGCCAAGCCCCTTGCCGATTCCGCTCCTGCTGCTGCTATCGGCGTTTACCGTAGTGGCCGCGGGGTGCTCGCACAGGACATTGCCCGAGCAGGCGCCCGTAGTGGATCCGTTGGCCGCCTACCGCCTCGGCACGCAACGCGCCCTGGCCTCCTGCAGCGAGGCGGACCCGAATTCGCACAGCACGTCACTGCTGGAGCATCCGCCGACGGGCTTCGGCCGGTGCGTCGCGAACGCCCGCACCGAGTCGACGCGCAAGCTGCGCGCTGCCCTCCCGACCATTCACACGCCGGAACTGCGCTCCGCCCTCCAGGCCTATCACAATGCCTTCCTGGAAGCGCTCGACGCCATCCCCGCGCGGCCGGAGGAGTCGAGCCCCGCTCACTCACTTCGCTTCCAGTACCTGGTGCACAAGACTTCGCACGCCTGGACCCGGTTCGAGATGCTGGAGTCCTGAGGCCGGTGCGCCCCGGCGCGGCACGCTATCAGCGCTCCCAGCCATCGATGGCGAAGAGGACCGCCTGAATTTCGCGCGCCACCTCCGCCACCGGTGATTCGACATTCAGGTCGCCAGTCGCCAGCCGCGATTCGGCTTCGGCAGCCGCTGCTGCCAGCGCCAGCGCCCCCAGGTTGGCTGCCATTCCCTTGATCGTGTGCATCAGCCGCTTCGCTTCCGCCTGGGGCAAGCGCAGGGGGTGCTCCAGTTGCTGCGCCGCAGTCTGCAGGTTGCTCCGAAACACGGGCAGCACGTGCTCCAGCAGTTCCTCGTCGCCGCCCAGCGTCTCCAGGGCGCTTGCGCGGTCGAACAGCGGAGGTGGTCGGCGACGGCCGTGCGGCGCTCGATCGCATCGCCAGCGGCCTGCTCTTTGCGGGGTCGACGACGTCCACCGCATCATGCCGGACGCTCCGCGGCGGTGAACATGAGCCAGATCGCCGCCGCGACAGCCCGGCGGGCTCGACGGCAGTGCGAAACGCCGCGACGATGTCATGCTGCTACAGGCACGGCGGCCACCACCGTTTGAGAAGTGACCAGGGTGCACCGTGCTGGATCTCTGTCCGGGAGGACGGCAAGCTAGCGTCGATCGGCGGATCTTTTGGAGAAACGTGCAATGGCTGAGAACATCCATCCCTTTTACGAGGCGCATCGCGGTGCCATGGAGGCCGCCATGCGCCAGCGCCTCGACCTGGCCGAAGCCATGTTGTGCGAGCGCGCGCATCTGTCCGATACGGATGGGATCAGGCAGGAGGTGATGGACGAATTCGAAATCGTGCTCACCCGAATGCCCTATGTCGGAGGCGAGGCCAGTCGCATGAGCGATTTCTTCATGCGCCTCATGGGCTTCATGGCCATCAGCCGGGTGCTCCGGCGACACGGCGTGGCGCTGGCCGTGATCGGCGACATCGAGCGCGAAAGCTACCAGGCGCAGTTGCTCACCATGCCCGAAGCGGAACGCCTCGCGGCGGGGCGTCAATTCATGTCGGCGGAGAATCAGACGTTGCTGCGCGAGCAGGCTGCAAGAAGCGCTACCCGAAGCCATCAGGAATCGTTCCCGGAAGATTTCGTCTACGATTTCGTCGAGCCGGGCCCGGGTGAAAACTTCGAATTCGGCATCGACTACAAGGCTTGCGGCTTTTGCAAATTCGCGGCCCACCATGGAGATGAGGAAATCCTGCCGAACATCTGCGGGCTTGATTTCGCCGCCTATGCAACGCGAGGCATCCACCTGGAACGGACACAAACGCTGGCCGGCGGCGCGAGCCACTGCAACTTCCGGTTTTCGCGGCTCCCTTCGAATTAGGGGACCGATCAACAGGGCGTGGCCATGAGATCGCGGCAGCCGGCACGCTTCAGATCGCCAGCAGATGGAAAAAAGTCGGCTCGAAGCCTTCAGTGACGGTGTGATCGCCGTGATCATCACGATCATGGTGCTGGAGTTGAAGGTCCCCCATGGGGATGGACTCCCGGCGCTTGCCCCGCTGTGGACCGTGTTCCTCAGCTACGTGCTCAGTTTTGTCTACGTTGGCATCTACTGGAACAACCACCATCACATGCTCCAGCTGGCAGACTCCATCAACGGCCTGGTGCTATGGGCCAACCTGCACCTTCTGTTCTGGCTCTCTCTCGTTCCCTTCAGCACCGGGTGGATGGGCGAGAACCACTTCACCCGGGTGCCTACCATGCTGTATGGCGCGAACCTGTTGCTGTGCGCCGCTGCGTACTCGGCGCTGCAGACGTGCCTCGTTCGCCATCTCGGGGCCGACTCGGCTCTCGCGAAAGCAGTTGCCCGCGACTACAAGGGTCACGCTTCGATGGCCTTGTACCTTGCAGGCATCGTCTGCGCCTGGCTGCTCTCTCCGTGGGGCGGCCTGGCGTGTTTCGTCGTCGTGGCCCTCATCTGGCTGGTGCCGGACAAGCGCATCGAGAGCAAGCTGATGCACTAAAAGGTTGGACCAGCCACGCGCAGAATCAGCCAGCTTTTTCATGGAGATCTGAAACATGGCCACTGAGGCAATTGCCCGTCTCGACCCGCGTGTTCCTCTCTTGCTCCTGCTGTCCCTGACGACCGGCCTCGTGGATGCGGCAAGCGTACTTGGGCTTGGCAAGGTGTTCACCGCGAACATGACGGGAAATGTGGTCTTCCTGGGGTTCGCAGCGGCCGGCGTGCCCGGCTTCAAGGTCATGCCATTTGTCGTTGCCATTGCCAGCTTCATGGTGGGTGCGGTGGTCGCGGGACGCATCGGGAACTCCCACGCCGGCGGGTCCGAAAGGCGCTGGCTCCTGACCTCGGCGATCTTCGAAACGGCCTTGTTGTGGGTCGCGGCAGCGGTCGCCGTCGGCTTCAACGTGGCGGACCAGGCACCCCAGGCGCGCTTGTTCGCCGTCATCGCCCTGACCGGCATCGCGATGGGGTTTCGCAATGGGACCATTCGACAGTTGAAGGTCCCGGATCTCACGACGACCGTACTGACGCTGACCCTCACGGGACTCAGCGCCGATTCGTCAGCCGCGGGCGGCGGTAATCCGAATTGGCAGCGCCGCACGGGCGCGGTTGCCGCCATCTTTGCGGGCGCTGCGATCGGCGCCTATCTGTTGCTGGAAGTGGGCCTTGCTGCGCCGCTTGCGCTGGCCGGCGGGCTCGTGCTGTTCGGCACACTTGCCTGTGCGATGCACCCTGCCTCCGCACGCGTCGCCGGCGCCTGAGCGCAAAGGCACTACCCCGCGCGGGAACTTGCCTGCGAGGGTGCCGCATCGAGCCAGCGCATCGGCCCTCCCTTTCGTCAAGGCTTGCCCACGTGCGGCTGTACTGCCCATGGCGCATGGGCCAGGCTGCGCGCCAGATAGTCGATCAACAACTGCACGCGCTTGGGACGAGCATGGTGCGGCGGCGTGACGATGTGCATCGCAATGGGTGGCGCCGCCCACTCCGGCATCACGCTTTCGAGCGCCCCGCTCTTCAATTCTCGCCACACCAGAAACTCCGGTTGCAGCGCGAGGCCAAGACCGGCAAGGAGCACAGGCGTCAGGGCTTCCGCGTTGTTGACGCGCAGCGGTGCCTCCATGCCGACGGAAAAATCCCCGTGCCTGGCGTGCTCGAAGTGCCAGGCGTCGCCGACTTGCGAATTGGCATAAGACAAGGCGCGATGCGCACCAAGCTCCTTCGGGTGCTTCGGGCGACCGTGCGCGCGGAAGTACTCGGGCGAGCCGACGAGAAGGATGCGGACCGTGCACAGGCGTTGCGCCCGCAGCGAAGAATCAGCCAAGGCGGCAATTCGCAGTGCGACGTCATACCGCCCCTGGATCAGATCCACCATTTCGTCGCTGAAATCGACCTCCAGCGAAATGTCGGGATAGCTCGACATGAATCCTGGAAGCGCCGGTGCCAGATGCCCGATGCCGAACGACATGGGTGCCGCCACGCGGACCAGCCCCCTCGGGGCCGTGGCCTGCGCCATGACCTCCTCCTCCATCGCCTCACCTTCTGCCAGGATGAGTGAGGCGCGGGCGACAGCCGCTCGCCCACTTTCCGTCAAGCAAATCTTGCGCGACGAGCGTTGGAGCAGCGCCGTTTTAAGGCGAGCCTCCAGTCGCGTGACGGCCTTTGAGACGGTCGCCTGCGACAGGCCCAGTTCACGTGCGGCCTTGGCGAACGAGCCTTCCTCGACGACCTTGGCAAACACCGCCCACGCCTCGAAGTCAGGGAGCTTCGTCATGACAGAACTGGAAAGGGTTCTATTCCGTTCATGCCATTTCTTTGTTGATCGACAGCGCGTATCTTAAGCGGCTGGGTACATCAGCGTGCCAGCTGCAAGGACAGCAACTCGTCATCGAACACACGGTGCAGGTCATCACTGCGCATACGGCATTTTCCCGAAAGCATCTTCTCAACTCACTCGTCAAGGCAATCCAATGACCCCTAGCGCCAGAGCCACTCCGGCCCCCAAGCTCCTGACACCGGCCGACCACGCCCTCGTCATGATCGACTTCCAGTCGCAAATGGCCTTCGCGACCAAGTCCATCGACCCCATCGTGCTGCGGACCAACGCCGCGCTGGTGGCGCACGCGGCGGCTGGCTTCAAGGTTCCGACCATCCTCACGACCGTGGCCGAGAAGACCTTTTCGGGACCGATGTTCACCGAGATCACTGACGCGTTCCCCGGGCAGAAAATGCTCGACCGCACTTCGATGAACACCTGGGAAGATGGCCCTGTCATCGAGAACGTGAACCGGATCGGAAAAAAGCGCATCGTGCTTGCAGGCCTGTGGACCAGTGTCTGCATCGTCGGGCCGGCGCTGTCGGCGCTGGACCAGGGCTTCGAGGTGTACGTGATCGCGGATGCCTGCGGCGACGTGTCCAACGAAGCGCACGACCGCGCGATCGACCGCATGGTGCAAGCGGGAGCACAACCCATGACCTCCGTGCAGTACCTGCTGGAATTGCAGCGGGATTGGGCCCGCGGGGACACGTACGAGATGACCACCGGCGTGGCCCGCAGATTCGCCGGTGCTTACGGCATCGGCTTGAACTACGCGCGCGCCATGTTCGGCGGTCACGAATAACCGGGGATTCGGATGAAGGCGTATTTCGTCTCGCTGGCCTTGGGCCTGCTGGTGGGTGTGATCTACGCCCTCTTTCAGGTGCGATCGCCGGCTCCGCCCGCGATCGCACTGGTTGGCCTGCTTGGAATCCTCCTGGGCGAACAACTGCCTCCGCTGATCAAGCAGGTCTGGGCCAAGGAGCCCTTGCACGCTTCATGGGTCCAGAGGCATGTGCTGCCGCATGTGTTCGGCCAGCTTCCCTGCGCCAACCCGCCGGGCGTGCCGGTGCTGGCGGCCGGCAGCACGGTCAATGACAACGTCCCGAACCGCGAAACAACATGACAACCGCCCCGCACCCGCAGGTCATCCTGGTGAACGGAAAATTCACGACCCTCGACAAGGGCAATCCGACCGCCAGCGCCGTGGCCATCGAAGGGGGCCGCTTCGTTCGCGTGGGGGACGACCAGGAAGTGACTTCGCTTGCCGGGCCTGCCACCCGAGTGATCGACCTGCAAGGAAGGCGCGTCCTTCCTGGGCTGATCGACAACCATACGCACGTGATACGCGGCGGCTTGAGCTTCAACATGGAGTTGCGCTGGGACGGGGTGAAGACGCTTGCCGACGCAATGAACATGCTCAAGCGCCAGGTTGCGATCACGCCCGCGCCGCAGTGGGTGCGGGTGGTCGGCGGCTTCACCGAGCACCAGTTCGCCGAAAAGCGCCTGCCGACCCTAGCCGAACTCAATGCCGTCGCGCCGGATACGCCGGTTTTCATTCTCCATCTGTACGACCGGGCGCTGCTCAATGCTGCCGCGTTGCGAGCCGTGGGTTACAACCGTGAGACGCCCGAGCCACCCGGCGGCCAGATCCTGCGCGATGCCAATGGCAATCCGACCGGGCTCTTGCTGGCGAAGCCCAACGCTTCGATCCTGTATGCAACGCTCGGCAAGGGTCCGAAGCTGCCCTTCGATTACCAGCTCAATTCGACGCGCCACTTCATGCGTGAGCTCAACCGCCTTGGTGTGACCGGCGTCATTGACGCTGGTGGCGGCGCACAGAGCTATCCGGAGGACTATCGCGTCATTCAAAAGCTCGCGGATGATGGTCAGTTGACCATACGCTTTGCATACAACCTGTTCACGCAAAAGCCCAAGAAGGAAAAGGACGACTTCCTGGCCTGGACCGCGAGCACCAGGTACAAGCAGGGTGACGAATACTTCCGCCACAACGGTGCGGGCGAGATGCTCGTGTACTCGGCGGCGGACTTCGAGGACTTCCGCCAGCCGCGACCGGACATGCCGGGCGAGATGGAGGGCGAGCTCGAAGATGTCGTCCGGATCCTGGCGCAGAACCGCTGGCCCTGGCGCATGCATGCGACCTACGACGAGACCATCAGCCGCGCACTGGATGTATTCGAACGGGTCAACCAGGAAGTTCCGCTCGCCGGGCTCAACTGGTTCTTCGACCACGCAGAAACCATTTCCGACCGATCGATCGATCGGATTGCGGCACTCGGCGGCGGAATTGCAGTGCAGCATCGCATGGCGTACCAGGGCGAGTACTTCGTCGAGCGATACGGCGCAGGTGCTGCAGCCGCGACGCCGCCGATCGCGCGGATGCTGGAAAAGGGCGTCAAGGTTTCGGCCGGCACGGACGCGACTCGCGTGGCTTCCTACAACCCATGGGTGTCGCTGGCCTGGATGATCACCGGCAAGACGGTAGGCGGCTTGCAGATCTATCCGCAGCGCAACTGCCTGGACCGCGAAACCGCGTTGCGGATGTGGACCGAGAAGGTCACGTGGTTTTCCAATGAGGAGGGCAAGAAGGGCAGCATCCAGGCCGGCCAGCTCGCGGACCTCGTGGTGCCTGACCGCGACTTCTTCGCCTGTCCCGAGTCCGAGATCGCAGATACCGCATCGAACCTGACGATGGTTGGGGGCAAGGTGGTCTATGCGTCCGGAATATTTGCCGCGGAAGACGAGGGAGCGCCGCCGCCTGCGATGCCCGACTGGTCTCCAGTGCGCAGCTTTGGCGGTTTTGCCGCGTGGGGCGATCAGGAGGGAAAGCCGCTGCAGGCCGTCGCCCGACAGAACGCTGCGAATTGTGCATGCGACCAACGATGTGGTGTGCATGGGCACCAGCACGCGACGGCGTGGACAGCCACCTTGCCTGTCTCCGATCTGAAAGGATTCTGGGGCGCGCTGGGTTGTGCGTGCTGGGCAGTCTAGAACCGATGCCCGGCAGGCACTGCACACGGTGAAAGCAAGGGCATGGCGGTGGGTCGCGCTGCTGCTGCTGCTTGCGCCGTAGCTCCCGGGCGGGTCGACCAGGCGCCCGCATCGGGATCAAGGTGCGGGGGGCAACTCGGCCCGCCGGGGAAGGTCGGCACCGCGACGCGAGCAGGTCACCGCGGCGGCGTCCGCAGCGAAGGCCAGTGCCGCCATCACGAGCGCACGCGGCGCCTCGCGCAGGGCTCGCTGCGACAAGGCGTCACGCTCGGCCAGATACGTCAGCATGGCGGCCTGAAAGCTATCGCCGGCGCCCACCGTGTCGACCACCTCGACCCGGCGTCCCTGCACCTCGACCACGCCTGCCGGCGTGTAGGCCACGGCACCACGCGCCCCGCGCGTCACCACCACCCACGCAACGCCGGCGTCACGCCAACGCTGCGCGAGCGCGGCCTCGTGCTCGCCGGGGTGCAGCAAGGCCAGGTCCTCCTCGCTCAGCTTCAGCAGGTGAGTGCGCGGCAGCATCCAGCCCAGCACGGCTCGCCAGGCGTCCACCCGCGGCTCGACGTTCAGGCGGACGTTCACGTCGTAGGCGACCAGGCGGCGGCCATGCTCGCGCTCGACCAGGTCACGCAGTGCGGCTGCCACCGGCTCGACGACCATGGCGTACGAGCCGAGTTGCAGCACGCCGGCCGCGTCGGGCAAGGCCGGCAGCCTGTCCGGCGTCAGCTGTCGGTCGGCCGCTCCATGCCCGTAGAAGGCGTAGGACGGCACACCGGTCTCGTCCAGCCCCACGAGTCCGAGCGTGGTCGAAGCATCGACGCGCACGATGCAGCGGTCGTCCACGCCTTCGTCGCTCAGGGCGCGAAGCAGCCGCTGGCCCAGGAAGTCATTGGAGATGGCGCCAAGGAAGCCGACCGGCTGCCCAAGGCGTGCCAGCCCGATCGCGACGTTGAGGGGAGAGCCGCCGATGCGCGCGTCCAGGCTGAAGCCTGTGGCCGTCGCGGCGCCGGCAAAAACGTCGAACAGGGCTTCGCCGCAAACGATGAACATCAGCAAACCCTCCGGTGCCGGCAATTGCGCGTCATCGCTGCACCGCCTAGAGATCGAAGTTGGTGGGCAGCATCACGACGTCGCGAATCGTGATGGCGCGCGGGCGGGTCAGCATGAACAGGATCACCTGCCCGACCTCGGCCGCTTCGATGAGGCTGCCGGATTCCCTCGCTTCCCTGAGCTTTTCGGCCGGCCAGTCGGCGAGCAGCGCGCTGACCACCGGCCCGGGGGAGACCGAGCCGACGCGGATGCCATGCTTGAAGACCTGCCGCCGGACCGTCTGCACGAAGCAGTTGATGGCCCATTTGGACGACGCGTAGACCGGCTCCCACGGCGTCGGGAAATGGGCGGCCAGCGAACTCGTCACGATGATGTCGCCGGTCCGGCGTTCGATCATGTGCGGCAGTACGTCGTGGACGTTCTTCATCACGACGTTGACGTTCAGGTTGAGCATCCGGTCGATCGCGGAATGGTCTGCATCCAGCAGGTCACCTCCCACGTAGCTGCCGGCGTTGGCATGGAAGATATCCAGCCGACCGGTGCGCGCCAGGATCCGTGGGAGCAAGGTCGCACAGGCCTTCGGATCGAGCAGATCCAGCACGAGCGGAACGACCGCGTCGCCATGCCTTTCGCACACTGCTGCCAATGCGGCCTCGTCGCGGTCGACCAGCACGACGCGTGCGCCTGCGGCCAGCATCGCTTCGGTGCTCGCGAGTCCGATGCCCGAGGCTGCCCCGGTGACCGCTGCGATCCTGCCTTCCAGTTCTCTTGCCATCGACTTTCCCTCTGCTGTCGCCACCGGCCCGCATCGGCCATGCCGGCGGTTCTCAGGAGCGCTTGCTGCCGAATCGCTGGTTGGCCTGGCGGCGGAACTCGGTCGGCGTGACACCCTTGACTTCCAGGAAGCGGCGGTTGAAGTTCGCCACGTTGTTGAAACCGACCTCGTAACAGATGCGCGTGACCAGGCTGTCGGTATCCATGAGGAGTTGCCCCGCGCGATTCACCCGGATGCGATTGACGAAGTCGGTGAAGGTATTTCCGGTGGCACGCCGGAAGAAGCGCGAAAAGCGGCTCTCGCTCATGCCGAGCTCTGCCGCCATGTCGGCCGCGGACAAGGCTTGCGCGTAGTCGCGCATGATGCGGTTGACCACTGCGTTGACCTGTTCGCTGCCCGTGTCGTCTTCGCCTTTCAGCTGCACGCTGGACAGCAGCCGGTAGTCCGTGCAGCGCGCCAGGTCCGCAAGAAATGAGCAGAAGGCTGCAAAGCGCTCGATGCCCTTGCCGCGCTTGACCGCATGCCAGTGCGCCACGGCCCGCTCGGACAGGCCGAAGAACTCGATCCCGTGCCGTGACCGCTCCAGCATCGGCAGCAACTCGGCCAGCTCGGGAAGTTGCTCCGCCGCCTTGGCGATCGGCTCGTGCAGGAAGTGGACCACGAGGTCCCGCTCCGCGACCCCGCCCTCGGGGACGTCGACCGAGATCCAGTTGTGCGGCAGGCGCGGCCCGACCAGGACGACATGACCCGGCTGGAACTGTCCGATCCAGTCCCCCACGAACGCCTTTCCGGAGGTGGCGGTGATCAAGTGCAGTTCGTACTCGTCGTGGACGTGCCAGCGTGCCAGGGGCGTAGGGAAACCATGGGCGAGGCACCGTACGGTTCCGGTCTCCGGCGGCTCGAACCCCAGCGCCAGCGAACGGCTGTAGTCGCGTTCGAGCTGGGGCTGGCGCTGTCGCGGGACGTGCGCGTCATGGCCGGACATTGGCTGGGTTTCCTTCAGCACATGGGATCCCCGGCGGACCTGCCGGAGCGCCGGGGGTGAGCTGCGGGCATGGTCGATGCTCGCCCCTTGCCGCAGTCTATGCGCTTCATCCGCGCTCCGCGACGAAGGCGTGGACGCGTGCACTCGCGGCGCGAACGGCGGCCACCAGCCGCGGATCCTCCGCCAGGCTTCCCCACAACGAGCGGTCAGCGCAGAAGGCGGCCACCGGGTCCTCGGCTGCGCAGATCGCGTGGCCCACCGCAGGATCCATCGCCTGGTCCTCGTAGGTGTGGGGAAGCTGGCCACGGTGCCAGCGCTGAAGGTATGCCAGGAACAGCGCCGGCAGCATGGCCACGCTGTCGATCGGCGCCCCTCGCGCCAGCCCCTCGCGCAAGGTCGGCGCGATGAAACCGGGGATCTTGGAGAAGCCGTCGATCGCCACCCGCTGGTTGGTGTCGCGGATCGCAGCGTTGCCGAAGCGCTCCAGCACCACGTCGCGGTAGGCATGCAGGTCGATCGGACTCGGGGTCAGGCACGGGATGACGCCGTCCGTGATGTAGTCGAAGGCCAGGCGCCGGATCGCCGGATCACGGGTGCCCTCGTGGATGTAGCTGGTTCCAGCCAGGGTGCCGGCCCAGGCAATGCAGCTGTGGCTCGCGTTCAGGATGCGGATCTTGGCCTCTTCGTAGGGCGCGACCGAGTCGACCATCTGCACGCCGACGGTCTCCCAGGCCGGACGGCCCGCGCTGAAGCGATCCTCGATGACCCACTGCATGAAACTCTCTGCCGTGACCGGCGCACGGTCCGGCCAGCCGGTGGCCGCGTGCACCCGCTCGGCGACCTGGGGCGTAGGTCGTGGCGTGATGCGATCGACCATCGCGTTCGGGCTTACCGTGTTGGCGTCCACCCAGGCCTGCAGGGCCTCGTCGCCGATCAGCCCGAGGAACTGCATCAGGCCGGCGCGGGAGCGGTCGCCGTTGTGGCGCAGGTTGTCGCAGTTCAGCAGCGTCACGGGCCCGGCGCGGGCCGCCTTGCGCGCCCGCAGGATCGCCGCCAGCGCACCGTAGATCGTGCTGCCGGGACGCCCTGCGCGGGCGGCTTCGACATCCGCTGCCAGCTCGGGAAAGCCGAGGTCCAGCCGGTCCTTGGCGTCGAGGTAGTAGCCCGCCTCCGTGACGGTGAAGGAGACGATGCGGGTCATCGGGTCCGCCCCGGCCGCGACCAGGCCGGCCAGATCGGGCGTGCAGGGCACGATGCGCGCGATCGACAGGATGCGCTCGTAGTGTCGCTCGCCCGCCGGCGTCACGGTCTCCAGCGTATACCTGCCATCCTGAGCGACCAGGGCGGCGATCGTGTCGGCCATGTCGGGGCGGATGTTCCCGGCCACGATCTCCCAGGAGCGGTCACCGCGCTCGCGCAGGCGGTGCAGGTAGACGGCCTGGTGCGCGCGATGGAACGCCCCCACGCCGATGTGCAGCATCGTGCTCACGGGGGCCTCACAGTGCGTTGGCCATGGACCGGCCCTGCCGGTCGAACAGGTGGAAGGACGATGGCGGGATGTCCAGCCCCACCGCGTCGCCCGCATGCAGCGTCGTGCGCTTGCCCTGCGCCGCCACGATCTGCACGCCGCGCGGCGTGCTGGCTGCGATGCTGGCGTAGATCAGCGTGTTGTTGCCGAGCGATTCGACGAGATCCACCCGGCCCGCCAGCCGCCCCTCGCCAGCGGGGAGCACCTGCACGTTCTCCGGCCGCACGCCGACGAAGCCATCGTGCTTTCGGTCGCCACCGACGACCCCGGGCAACACCGCGCTGTCCACCATGTTCATCGGCGGCGTGCCGATGAACTGGGCGACGAACTGGTTGGCGGGGTGGTCGTAGAGCTCCAGGGGCGAACCGACCTGCTCGATCATGCCCTCGCGCAGCACGACGACGCGATCGGCCAGCGTCATCGCCTCCACCTGGTCGTGCGTCACGTAGATCGTGGTGGCTCCCAGCTCGCGGTGCAGCTGGGCGATCTCCACCCGGGTCTGCCCGCGCAGCGCCGCGTCGAGGTTCGACAGCGGCTCGTCGAACAGGAACACCTTGGGCGCGCGCACGATCGCGCGGCCGATGGCCACGCGCTGGCGCTGGCCGCCGGACAGCTCGCGCGGCGTGCGTTCCAGGTAGTTGGTGAGGTTGAGGATCTCCGCGGCCCGGTCGACCTTCTGCTTGATCACCGCGTGGTCGACGTTCGCCAGGCGCAGGGCGAACGACATGTTGTCGTAGACGCTCATGTGCGGGTAGAGCGCGTAACTCTGGAAAACCATGGCCAGGTCGCGCTTGCTCGAGGCCAGGCGGGTGATGTCGCGGCCGTCCAGCAACAGCGCTCCGCTGTCGATCTCCGTGAGCCCCGCAATCATGCGCAAAAGCGTGCTCTTGCCGCAGCCGGACGGCCCGACGAAGACCACGAACTCGCCCTTTTCGACCTTGAGGTTGATGCCCTTGATGACATGGACCTGGGCGAAGGTTTTCTCTACATCCTGGAGCTCGAGATAGGACATGAAAGGTTCTCCGGGAAGGGATGCGTTACTTGACGGCGCCGAAGGTCAGGCCCTGCACCAGCTGCTTCTGGCTGAACCACCCGACCACCACGATGGGTGCGATGGCCATCAGCGAGGCCGCCGACAACTTCGCCCAGAACAGCCCTTCGGGGCTGGAGTAGGAGGCGATCAGCGTGGCCAGGGTGCCGGCCTTGGACGAACCGAGGTTCAGCGACCAGAACGCCTCGTTCCATGACAGCACCAGGCACAGCAAGGCGGTCGAGGAGATCGTGCCCATGGCAAGGGGCCGGATGACGTGCTTGAACTCACCCGAGAGCGTCGCGCCGTCCATGCGGGCGGCCTCCAGGATCTCGGAGGGGATGTCCTTGAAGCCCGAGTACAGCATCCACACCATGATCGGCAGGTTGGAGAGCGTGAACACGATGGTCAGCGCGGTCAATGAGTCCAGCAGGCCCGCGGTCTGTGCCAGCACATAGATGGGTGCCAGCGCCCCGACGGCCGGCATCATCTTGGTGGACAGCATCCACATCAGGATGTCGCGGGTCTTGCGCGTGTGGAAGAAGGCCATCGAATAGGCCGCCGGCGCCGCGATCGCCAGGCCAAGGAAGGTGGACAGCACGCTGGTGATGACGGAGTTGCGCGCGAAATGCAGGTAGTCGCTGCGGACGTTCACCTCGCGGAAGCTGTCCAGCGTCGGTGCGAAAAACAGCCCGGGCGGAATCGCGATGGCTTGCTGCTCGGTCTTGAAGGCCGTGAGCACGAGCCAGATCAGCGGAAAGACGATCAGCAGCGTCGCGCCCCAGGCGACCACGGTGCGCACGATCAGGTTCAGGTGCTTCATGGCGGTCAGTCCAGGTTCTTGCCGATCATGCGGATCAGGAACACCGCGGCGATGTTGGCGAGCACCACCGCGAACAGCGCACCGGCCGAGGCCACCCCGATGTCGAAATTCATCAGGGCCTGCTTGAAGATCAGGAAGGCCACGTTCGTGCTCGCGTTGCCGGGGCCGCCGCTGGTGGTGGTGAAGATCTCCGCGAACACGCTGATCAGGAAGATCATCTCGATCATCACGACGACCGCGATCGGGCGGCCGAGATGCGGCAGCGTGAGGTACCAGAACTTCTGCAGCGGGTTGGCGCCGTCCATGCCGGCGGCGTCCATCTGCTCCCGGTCCAGCGACTGCAGGCTGGTGATGAAGATCAGGCAGGCAAACGGCAGCCACTGCCAAGCGACCATCGAGATCACCGAGAACAGCGGGTGGTCCGCCAGCCAGTCCACCGGCTGCAAGCCGAAGAAGGTGAAGACCTGCGACAGCACGCCGTACACCGGGTTCATCATCATGTGCTTCCACAGCAGTGCGTTGGCCGTGGGCATGACGAAGAAGGGAGAGATCAGCAGCACGCGCACCAGTCCGCGGCCCGGGAAGGCGTCGTTCACCAGCAGGGCCAGGGTGATGCCGAGCCCCACGGTGGCGACGATCACCGAGCCGAGCAGCAGCAGCGTGTTGTAGACCGAGGCATAGAAGTCCGGATCGGTGAAGAAGAACTCGAAGTTCGCCAGGCCGATGAAGACCTTCTCCCCCGGCTGCATGAGGTTGTAGCGGACCGACGAGAAGTAGAGCGTCATCAGCAGCGGCACGATCATCCAGAGGAAGAGCGTGGCCACCGCCGGCGCCATCAGCAGGCGCGGCAGGGTACGGTGGTTCATGGCAGGCCTCCTCCGGAATCGATCCGGTCAGCACGAAGATCGCTCGGGCACCGCGGCGCGTCCACCCGGAACGGCCGCGGCGCTGCTGCCTACTTGTAGTAGCCGCCCTTGCGCATCTCGCGGTCGGCAGCGACCTGCGAGGCCTTCAGCGCGGCGTCGACCGTGGTCTTGCCGGCCACCAGCGAGCTCATTTGCTGCCCGACCGCCAGGCCGATGGCCTGGAACTCCGGGATCGCCGCGTATTGAACCCCCACGTACGGGCTCTTGAGCAGCGTCGAATCGTTCGGATTGGCGCTGTCGATGGCGGTCTTCTCCGCTCCGGCAAACTTCGCCGCCTTCAGGAACTCGGGGCTCGCATAGGTCGACTTGCGCGTGCCGGTGGGCACCGCCGCCCAGCCCTTCTCCCTGGCCACCAGCTGCACGTACTCCTTGGAGGTGGCCCAGTTGATGAACTTCTGCGCCGCCGCCGTGTGCTGCGTGCCCGCCGGGATCGCCAGCGACCACGCCCACAACCAGTTCGCGCCCTTTTGCGTCACCGCGTACGGCCCCTGCGCGAACGCCACCTTGTCGGCCACCTTGCTTTGCTTCGGGTCGGTGATGAAGGAGGCGGCGATCGTCGCGTCCACCCACATGCCGCACTTGCCCTCGTTGAACAGCGCCAGGATCTCGTTGAAGCTGTTGGCGGCCGAGCCCGGCGGGCCGTAGTTCTTCAGCAGGTCCACGTACATCGTCACCGTGTCCTTCCACGGCTTGGTCTCCAGCTGCGGCTTCCAGGCCATGTCGAACCACTGCGCCCCGAAGCTGTTGGCCATGGTGGACAGAAAGGCCATGTTGTCGCCCCAGCCCGGCTTGCCGCGCAGGCAGATGCCGTACACGCCGTTCTTCGGATCGTGCATCTTCGCCGCCGCATCGCGCACCTCGTTCCAGGTGGGACGCTCGGCGAACTTGATGCCCGCCTTGTCGGCCAGGTCCTTGCGGTACATCAGCATGGAGCTCTCGCCGTAGAACGGAGCGGCGTAGAGCTTGCCATCGACGCTCAGGCCGTTGCGGATGGCGGGCAGCAGGTCGTCCATGTCGTAGGCCGCATCGGCCTTGATCTCGTTGAGCCAGCCCTTCCTGGCCCAGATCGGCGTCTCGTACATGCCGATGGTCATCACGTCGAACTGCCCGCCCTTGGTGGCGATGTCGGTGGTCACACGCTGGCGCAGCACCCCCTCCTCGAGGGTCACCCACTTGACCTTGATGTCCGGGTTGGCCTTCTCGAAGTTCGGCGTGAGCTTCTGCATCTCGATCATGTGGCCGTTGTTCACGGTCGCAATCACGAGCTCCGTGGCCGCCTGCGCGCCGCCGGCAGCGGCCAGCAACACGGACAACGCCAGCGTGGTGTTCAGCTTCATTCGATGTCTCCTCGGAACGGTGGGGGCGGTCTGCGCCAGATGCAGCAAGCACTGCGGTGACGCCGTGAACAATAGGTTCAGCTCGCCGGCACGCGCGTACCGCTCCCGCATCCGGTGATACGGAATTGCACGTGCGTCCTAGTAGTTTCCCCGAACCCACGTAAATTCGTACCAGCCGCCCTGCCCGCGCGTTTCGCAAGCGCGGGTTCCGAAACGCCGTCGCTGAGAGCACCGGGCTGCTGCCCGGGCTGAAACGGGCGACGGCGAACTCACGCGGTGAGAGGGGGTAGTTCAGGCGGCGGCCGGCGCGGGATGCGCACCGTGAACACTGCGCCAGCGCCGTCGGCGTTGGCCGCGGTGATGGTGCCGCGGTGGGCATCGACCACGGCCTTGCAGATGGCGAGGCCCAGTCCCACGCCCGGACGCACGGACTCGGCTTCGCCGCGAGTGAATTTCTCGAACAGTATTTCTTCGCGGCCGCGCACCGATGCCGGCAGCCCCGGCCCGTGGTCGCGCACGGAGAGCACCAGCTGCGTGTCGGTCGCCGTGGCGCGCAACTCGATCGGCGGGCCGCCGTGGCGGACGGCATTTTCCAGCAGGTTCACCAGCACCCGTTCCATCAGCGTTGCGTCGAACTCCACCAGGGGCAGGTCCGGCGGTACGCGGATCTCCAGCTGCCGGTCCGCCAGCAAGGGCCGCAGCATGCGCAAGGCGACGCCCACGACCTCCTCCACCGACTGCCACTCGAGCCGCAGCCTCACCTTGCCGCTTTGCAGCCGCGCCATTTCCAGCAGGTTGTTCACCAGCGTGGCGAGCTCGCGGGCCTGACCCGCCAGCACGTGCGCGGTGTCGGCCTGCCTGGCACTCAGTGGCGGTTCGCTCACGGCCAGCGACTCCGCCAGACCGATCAGCGCGGTCAAGGGCGTGCGCACGTCGTGCGAAATGGCGGCCAGCAAGGCGTTGCGCAGCCGCTCGGACTCCATGTCGACCAAGGCCTGCTGGGCGATCTCCACGTAGTGCACCCGTTCCAGCGCGATCGCCACCTGGCGCGCCAGGGTCTCGAGCTGGCGCCGCTGCTCGGGAATGAACAGCCAGCGCGGCTCGGCCGGGCGCAGCGCCAGCACCCCGCGCACTCGCATCGGCGCCTGCAGCGGCGCGTAGTGCCAGCCATGCGCGGCCAGCGTGCTGGTGCCCAGGCCCGCGGGTTGAGCATGGCGAAATGCCCAGTCGGCGATGGGGCGGTCGAAACCGGGCAGCGGGTCCGCCGGGACGATCAACTCGTCGTGCGCGTCCGTGGGCAGCACCAAGGCGTCGCCGCCGAAGTGGTGGCGCACCGCCTCCTCTCCCAGTTCCACCACCTGCGACGCCAGCAAGGCGGCCGACAGGTCGCGGGTCAGCTCGAACAGGGATTGCGCCCGCCTCTCCCGGCTGGCGGCGATGCGGGCCTGGAAGCGCAGGCCCGCGGTCAATTGCCCGGTGAGGAGACCGACACCAAGCATCACCACAAAGGTGACGAGGTACTGCAGGTCGTTGACGGCGAACGACAGCCGCGGTTCGACGATGAAGAAGTCGAAGGCCGCGACGTTCAAGCCCGCTGCCAGTGCCGCGGGCCCGCGGCCCAGGCGCAAGGCGACCAGCACCGTCCCGAGCAGGAACAGCATCACGATGTTCGCCTGATCGAGCAGGTCGCGCAGCGGAGTGGCCGCCAGCGTGATCGCGATGCTCGCACCGGCGGCCTTGGCATAACGCTGCCACCGGGGCGCATCGCCCGCGCCCTCGGGCGCAGGTGTCTCCTGAACCAGGCGCGCCAGGCGGCGCACGCTCTCACGCCGGCCAATCTCCACGATGTCCATCCAGGGCGCCAGCGCCGCCAGCCGGCGCGTCATGCCGGGCTGGGCCAGCCATCCGGACAGGCGCCGGACCTGCGAGCGGCCCACGACCAGCGTGGCGCAATTGAGCTGCTGCGCGTGCTGCACGAGCTCCGCCGCAGCGTCGTTGCCGGCGAGCGCCGCAGTGCCGGCACCGAGTTCCTCGGCCAGCTTGAGCACCGCCAGGATCCGATCGCGCTCCGGCGCCGGCAGCCGCCGCAGATGCGGAGTCTCCACATAGGCAGCGTGCCAGCGTACGCTCAGCTGGCCGGACCACCGGGCGGCGGCGCGCACCACCTGCTCGTCCCCCTCGCGCGCGCCGACGCAGGCGAGAATGGCGCCTGCGGTGTTCCAGGGCTGCGTGATCGACTGCTCCACGCGGTAGCTGCGCACGTCGTCCTCGACGTGTTCGGCAGTGCGGCGCAGCGCGATCTCGCGCAGTGCGATCAGGTTGCCCTTGCGAAAGAAGTTCTGCGCTGCCCGCTCGGCCTGCTGCGGGATATAGACCTTGCCCTCCTTCAGGCGCGCCATCAGTTCGTCGGGCGTCACGTCCACCAGGACCACTTCGTCGGCCGCGTCCAGCACGGTGTCGGGCACGGTTTCGTGGACCCGGATGCCGGTGATCGCCCCGACCGTGTCGTTCAGGCTCTCCAGGTGCTGCACGTTCAGCGTCGACCATACGTCGATGCCGGCATCCAGCAGCTCCTGCACGTCCTGCCAGCGCTTGGGGTGACGCGAGCCGGGTACGTTGGAGTGCGCCAGCTCGTCGACCAGCAGGACGGCGGGTTTGCGCGCCAGCGCCGCGTCGAGATCGAACTCCAGCAGCTGGCGTTCGCGGTAGGCGACCGGGCGCAGCGGCAGCCGCGGCAGGTCGCCGAGCAGTTGCGCGGTCTCGCTGCGGCCATGCGTCTCGACCAGTCCCACCAGCACGGCGCGGCCGGCCTGCTGCTCGCGCCGCGCCGCGCCCAGCATCGCGTAGGTCTTGCCTACGCCGGCGCTGGCGCCGAAGTAGATGCGCAAGCGGCCGCGCCGCGCCCGCTGTTCGTCCTCCTGCAGTTGCGCGAGCAGGTCGTCAGGATCGGGACGCTGGTTCGGGTCGATCGCCATGGCGCGCGGTGATTGTCTTCGGTCAGTGCGCGGCGTCCAGTGCCAGGTTGAGCCGCAGCACGTTGACCACCGGCTCACCGATCACAGGCAGCCACGGTGCTTCGACGTTCTGCTCCACCAGCGCCGCGACGCGCTCCGGCGGCAGCTTTCGCGCCCTGGCCACGCGCGCAATCTGGTAGCGGGCAGCCGCAGGACTGATGTCCGGATCGAGGCCGCTGGCGGAGGCGGTGACGAGGTCGATGGGCACGGGCGCAGAGTTGCCCGGGTCGGCCGCACGCAGCGCTTCGATGCGGCCCTTCACGGCATCGACCAGCGCCGGGTTGAGGGGTCCCAGGTTGGAGCCGCCGGAAGCCCCGGCGTTGTACGGCATTGGCGAGGTGGCCGAAGGCCGGCCCCAGAAGTGCCCAGGCTCGCTGAAGTTCTGGCCGATCAGGAGCGAGCCCACGGGCTTGCCACCCCGCACGACGAGGCTGCCGGCGGCTTGCGCGGGGAACAACGCCTGGGCCGCGCCCGTCACGGCAAGCGGGTAGGCCACGCCGACCAGCAGGGTGAGCGCCGCGAACAGCACCAGGGCAGGACGGACGATGGACAGCTTGTTCATGGTGTTTCCTTCAGGCCAGACCAACGGCGGTCAGCAGCAGGTCGATCAGCTTGATGCCCACGAAGGGCACGATGAGGCCGCCGAGGCCGTAGATGGCAAGGTTGCGGCGCAGCAGGGCGGCGGCGCCGACCGGGCGGAAGCGCACGCCCTGGAGCGCGAGCGGGATCAGGAACACGATGACCAGCGCGTTGAAGATCACCGCCGACAGGATGGCCGACTGCGGGCTCGCCAGCCGCATCACGTTGAGCGCGGCCAGCTGCGGGTAGGTGGCGGCGAAGATCGCCGGCAGGATGGCGAAGTACTTCGCCACGTCGTTGGCGATGGAGAAGGTGGTCAGCGAGCCGCGCGTCATCAGCAGGGCCTTGCCGGTCTCCACCACTTCGAGCAACTTGGTCGGATCCGAATCGAGGTCGACCATGTTGCCGGCCTCCTTGGCGGCCTGGGTGCCGCTGTTCATCACGACGGCCACGTCGGCCTGCGCCAGGGCTGGCGCGTCGTTGGTGCCGTCGCCGGTCATGGCGACCAGCCGCCCTTCGGCCTGGTACTGCCGGATGATGGCCAGCTTCGCCTCCGGCGTGGCCTCGGCCAGGAAGTCGTCCACCCCCGCTTCGGCCGCGATGGCGGCGGCCGTGAGCTTGTTGTCGCCGGTGATCATCATCGTCTTGATGCCCATGCGGCGCAGCTGCGCGAAGCGGTCGCGGATGCCAGGCTTGACGATGTCCTTCAGCTCGATCACGCCCAGGGCCATGTCGTCTTCGGAGACCACCAGGGGCGTGCTGCCACGGCGAGCCACGTCGTCGGCCGTGCGCATCACTTCCGCGGGCACGCTGCCGCCGCGCAGTTGCACGTGCTTGCGGATGGCATCGGCAGCGCCCTTGCGCAGCTGCCCCCGCGCCAACGCTGCCCCAGAGGGGGAGGCAGCAAGGGCCTCGGGCAGGTCGGCACCGCTCATGCGGTCCTGGGCGCTGAAGGGGATGAAGCGCGCGCCTTCCACGGCCTGCTCGAGCACCCCTTGCCGCTTCGCCAGCTCCACGATCGAGCGGCCTTCCGGCGTCTCGTCGGCCAGCGACGCCAGCAGCGCAATGCGGCCCAGGTGTTCCAGCGTCACGCCAGGGGCCGGGTAGAAGGTCGAGGCCTGGCGGTTGCCATGCGTGATGGTGCCGGTCTTGTCCAGGAGCAGCACGTCGACGTCGCCGGCCGCCTCCACCGCACGGCCGGAGGTGGCGATCACGTTGGCCTGCATCATCCGGCTCATGCCGGCCACGCCCACGGCGGACAGCAAGCCGCCGATGGTGGTCGGGATCAGGCAGACCAGCAGCGACACCAGCGCGGTCAGGGTCACCACCTTGCCGGCGCCCGATGCCTCGACGCTGAACATCGAGTAGGGCAGCAGCGTGACGGTGACCACCAGGAACACGATGGTCAGCGCGATCAGCAGAATGTGCAGCGCCACTTCGTTGGGCGTCTTCTGCCGGCGCGCTCCTTCCACCATGCCGATCATGCGATCGAGGAACGACTCGCCGGGATTGACCGTGATGCGCACGACCATCCAGTCGGACAGCACGCGGGTGCCGCCGGTGACCGAGGAGAAATCGCCGCCCGCCTCGCGCACCACCGGCGCCGATTCGCCGGTGATCGCGCTTTCGTCGACCGAGGCCACGCCCTCGATCACCTCGCCGTCCAGCGGCACGACGTCGCCGGCTTCGACGAGCACCACGTCTCCCTTGCGCAGTTGCTCACCCTCGCGCGGCAGCCAGGCAGCGCCGTGGATGCGGCCCTGCGGGACGCTCTCGTACTTCTTGGCCCAGACGCTCTTCTTCATGCCGCGCAGGGAGGCCACCTGCGCCTTGCTGCGCCCCTCTGCCAGCGCCTCGGCGAAATTCGCGAACAGCACCGTGAACCAAAGCCACAGCGCGACCGCAAAGATGAAGCCGGCGGACGCCTCGCCGTGGCCTTGCAGCGCCTGCAACCAGAGCAAGGTGGTGGCAATGCTGCCGATGTAGACGACGAACATCACCGGGTTGTGCCACTGCACCCGCGGGTCCAGCTTGGCGAACGCACCCCACAGTGCCGGTTTCAGCAGCGAGGCATCGAGCAGGCGCAGTCCTGGCCTTGCAGGCGGGTCGATGCGCAGATCCAGTTGGGGATTTCTGGTCATTGGGGGTCCTTACTTGCCGTTCCAGAGCATCAGGTGCTCCACCGTCGGGCCCAGCGCCAGCGCGGGCACGTAATTCAGCAGGCCGACCAGCAGCACGGTGCCGATCAACAAGGCCACGAACAAGGGGCCATGCGTCGGCATCGTGCCGGCCGTCACCGGCAGCCGCTTCTTGGCGGCCAGGGCGCCGGCGATGGCCAGCACCGGCACGATCACGCCGAAGCGCCCCAGCCAGACGGCCAAGCCCAGCAAGATGTTGTAGAAGGGCGTGTTGGCCGACAGGCCGGCAAAGGCGCTGCCGTTGTTGTTGGCGGCGGAAGAGAATGCGTAAAGGATCTCGCTGAATCCGTGGGCGCCGGGGTTCGCGATTCCCGCCTTGCCGGCCCCGGCGGTCACCGCGATGGCGGTGCCCGCCAGCACGAGGATCGGAGTGACCAGGATGGCCACCGAGGTCAGCTTCATCTCGTGGGCCTCGATCTTCTTGCCCAGGTATTCGGGTGTGCGCCCGATCATCAAGCCGGCTATGAAAACGGCGAGGATGGCGAAGATCAGCATTCCGTAGAGACCCGAGCCGACGCCGCCGAACACGACCTCGCCCAGCTGGATCAGCACCAGCGGCACCATGCCGCCGAGAGGCGTGAAGGAGTCGTGCATCGCGTTGACGGCTCCGCACGAAGCCGCGGTAGTGACGGCGGCGAACAGGCTGGAGCCGGCGATTCCGAAGCGGACCTCCTTGCCTTCCATGTTGCCGCCGGCCTGCGCCAGGCTGGGCGTCATGTCGGTGCCCAGCGCCGCGAGGTGCGGGTTGCCGGCCTGCTCCGCCGGCATGACCACCAGCGCGAAGGCGACGAACATCACGGTCATGGCGGCCAGCACGGCCCAGCCCTGGCGGCGGTCGCCGACGCCGCGGCCGAAAGTGAAGCACAGCGCCGCCGGGATCAGGAAGATGGCCACCATCTGCACCAGGTTGGTCCAGGCGTCGGGGTTTTCGAACGGGTGCGCGGAGTTGGCGTTGAAAAAGCCGCCGCCATTGGTGCCGATCATCTTGATCGCCTCCTGCGACGCGACCGGCCCCATCGGCAGGGTCTGCGTCCGCGCCTGCATGTCCTCCAGCACGGGCTGGCCCTTGGCATTCTTCAGCGGCTGGCCGTCGGGGCCGTTCTTCGGCTGCTGGTACAGGGTTGCCTCCAGCGTCTGCACTTCCTGGTAGGGCGAGAAATTCTGGATCGCCCCTCGCGCCACCAGGCCCAGCGCCATCGCGAGGGACAGCGGCACCAGCAGCCAGACGGTGATGCGCGTCAGGTCGGTCCAGAAGTTGCCGACCCCGTTCGCCGAGCGGGCCGCGAAGCCGCGGATCAGCGCATACGCGACCGCGATACCGGTGGCCGCCGAGAAGAAGTTCTGGCCGGCCAATGCCACCATCTGCACCAGATAGCTCATGGTCGATTCGCCGGCGTAACCCTGCCAGTTGGTGTTGCTGACGAAGCTGACCGCGGTGTTGAACGAGGAGTCCGGCGAGACCGCGGCCATCCCGGCGGGGTTGAGTGGCAGCAGATGCTGCAAGCGCTGCAGCGCATACACGAAGAGCGCACCCACGGCGTTGAAGGCCAGCAAGGCAAGCGCATAGTGCGTCCACGGCATGGATGCCGCGGGATCGACCCCAGCGAGGCGATACAGGGGCGCCTCGACGCGCTGCATCCAGCGTGGCAGCCGGCCTTCCATCAGTGCGGCCATCCAGCGGCCGACGGGCCATGCCAGCACCAGGACAATCAGCAGGAACAGGGCCAGCAGCCCCCCGGCGGAAGTGCTCATGTCAGAACTCCTCGGCTCGAAACAAGGCGTAGACCAGGTACGCCAACAGCGCGAGCGCGCAGAAGCCGCCCAGGCCATACAGGGTGGTTGCGGCGATCACGCGCGCGGCTCCCGGCGCGGCGCGAGGACCGCGAGGCCCCGCACCAGCAGCGCCATGAGGGCCCAGAGGGCGAGCCCGAGAAGGATGAAGACGATGTCCATGCAGTGCTCCTTTCGTGGATCGCAGTCTCGGCAAAGCGGCGTAAAAGCAGGGAAAGGAAACGGGCAGTGGCTGTAAAGAATCCATAAAGGGCATGCACCCTGCATGCCCTCTAGAACCTGGCGATGAACCGCTCCACGCGTGCGGCCGCGAGCACGGACTGCGGATCGGTACCAAGTGCCTGGACCGGGATGGCGCCCTGCAACCACTCGCTGGGTTCCGCAAACCAGGCGGCCAGCTCCCAGTCCTCGACGATGCCGCGCAGCTCCGCGAGCACCGCGGCGACCGCTGGCAGCACCGACATGTCGGCGGGGTCGAACTGGAATTTCGGCAGCAGCCATCGGCCATGCCACTCGAAGGTGACGACCTCCTGGGCGACGATGCGCCGGGCCAGCACCGAAATCGGCCGCGAACAGCGACCTTCGAGCCTGGACAGCACCTCCTCGCACCCTGCCAGTCCGCCGCTGCGCTCGAAAACCCGCACCATCTCGTCTCCGAGCGCCTCGCTCGGCGCCCACGCGCGCAGGAAAGCCCGTGACCGGGAGATGCCACGCAGCTGGTTGCCGGGCGCACGGAGATCGCCGCGGCACAGAGGACGTTGCCAAACGGGTGTCGGACTTTGCAAGACGAGCTCCTGGAGTTGGCCCTGCATCTGAGCATCGCCGGCGCGCGGCTTCATGGCAGCGTCCTGCCCGCCAGTGACAGCTGTGACGGCGCCGGTGACAGGCGCAACGCCGCAGTGGCAGGCTGAGCGCGGCGCCCGGGCACGTGGCCCGTTCAGGACGATGGCGGCACCGGCTTGCCGGGAAATCGCAGGATGAACACGGTGGGCCCTGCCGGCGCGCTGTGCACGGCGGCTGTTCCCCCGTGCAGCTCGAGGATCGAGCGCACGATGGCCAGCCCGAGGCCGGAGCCCGAGGCCGAGTGGTGGCGCGCGGCGTCGGCGCGGTAGAAGCGCTCGAAGATGCGCGGCTGGTGTTCCGGTGCAATCGGCGGACCATCGTTGGCGACGCGGATCGTGCAGCTGCCGTCCGTGGCAGGCTGCGCATCGAGCTGGATCGAAGTGCCCGCCGGGGCATAGCGCAGCGCGTTCGACACAAGGTTGCTGACGGCGCGCACCAGCATGCTCTCGTCGGCCCACACGCGCGGTTCCGCGCCCGGGAGCGCCTGCACCCGCATCTGCAGCACCACGCGGTGCTCCTCGGCCAGCAGCTCGAAGTAACCCACCACGCGCTGCAGCGCCTCGGCCAGGTCCACCCAGTGCGCCGCCAGCGCAGGCTGCCGGTCGGCCCGTGCCAGGAACAGCATGTTGCCGATCATGCGCGAGAGCCGCTCGTATTCCTCCACCGCCGACTCCAGCACGGCGCGGTACTCCTCGGCGCTGCGCGGCCGCGAGAGCGCCACCTGCGCCTCGCCCAGCAAGTTGCCGAGTGGCGTGCGCAGGTCGTGCGCCAGATCGGAGGAGAAGGCGGACAGGCGGTCGAAGGCGTTCTGCAGCCGGTCGAGCATGTGGTTGAAGGCCTGCGTGGACTCGACCAGTTCGGTCGGCGCCCCCTCCAGCGGCATGCGCTCGTGCAGGTCGCTGGCGCCAATGCGGCTGGCGGTGGCGCCGAAGCGCCGCACGCTGACGACGATCTCGCGGGCAATCGCGAGGCCGAAGATGCCGGCCAGCGCCGCCGATACGCACAGCGCCACGGCCAGGTTCTGGCGGTTGTGCGCGCGCAGCTCGCGGGTGGGCGTGGTCTCCACGGCCAGCGCGATCTGCAGCGTACGCGGCGGCTGCCCTTGCGTGGCGGGCAAGGGCAGCCGCGCGCGCAACACTCGGTAGCGCACGCCGTCGGGCGCGATCCACAAGGTGGTCAGCGGCCCATAGCGCTGGGCCAATTCTTCCGTCTGCGGCACCGTGGCTTCGCTCGGGAGCGTCTCGGCGGCCAGCGCCTGCGGCGGCAGCGCCGCGGGCGGCACCCGGAAGCGCCGCGACTTCGCCAGCAACCGACCCTGCTGTTCATCCACGACTTCGGCCTCCAGCCGGCGCGTGCGCTGCACCGCGCGCGCCACCAGGCGGGGCACGGCGGCCGGGTCGTTGCCCGAAGCTGCCAGGTCCTCCCGCAGGATCATCAGGCTGGACACCAGCAGCAGCTCGCTTTCCTCGCGCAGCTCGCTGGCGAGGATGCGGTCCATCGTCAGGCCGACCAACAGGATGATGACGCCCGAGACCAGCGTGACTGCCAGCGTGATCTGGGCGGTGAGCGAGCGGCGCAGGGCCCGCGCGAGCCGCTGCAGGGCGCCGCCTGCCGGCTTCACGGCGTCTGCTCGTCAAACAGGTAGCCGACGCCGCGGATGGTGTGGATCAGCTTCTGCGGGAAGGCGTCGTCGAGCTTGGCACGCAGCCGCCGCACCGCGACGTCGACCACGTTGGTATCGCTGTCGAAATTCATGTCCCACACGTTCTCGGCGATCAGCGTGCGCGAGCACATCTCGCCGGCGTGGCGCATGAAGTAGTCCAGCAACGCGTACTCCTTGGCCGTGAGCTCGATGCGCTGGCCGGCGCGCGTGACCCGGCGGCGCAGCGGGTCCACCTCCACGTCGGCAAAGTGCAGCCGCTGCTCGGGCTGCACGCCGCCGCGCCGCAGGATGTTCTGCACCCGCACCAGCAGCTCGGAGAAGGCGAAGGGCTTGACCAGATAGTCGTCCGCGCCCAGCCTCAGGCCCTTGACGCGGTCTTCCACCGCGTCGCGCGCGGTAAGGAACAGCACCGGGGTGGGATGACGGCGGCGGATGCCCTGCAGCACGTCCCAGCCTTCGATGCCGGGCAGCATCACGTCCAGCAGGACCAGGTCGTAGCTGCTGCTGGTGGCCAGGTGCAGGCCGTCGAAGCCGTCGCTGGCCACGTCGACCACGTAGCCCTGCTCCATCAGGCCCTTGCGGACGTAGGCGGCGGTCTTGGGTTCGTCTTCAACGATCAGGATGCGCATGGCGGCAATGCTCCGTGGCCTGCAGTGTTGCCGGCGCCACGCACCGGAAGATGGCCGGAAGATGTCACGACTGTAATGCGGCCGTCCATCGACGGTAGCCCGCAACAGCTTATCTTCGGTGCACCCCTTGCCGGAGTCTTTCCCCATGACAAGCTGGTCTTCCGCGGGCCCCACGGTGCTCGCCTCCTTCCTCGCTTCGCTGGTCGAGTTCGTCGAAGCGCTCACCATCGTGCTCGCCGTCGGCCTCACCCGCGGCTGGAAATCCTCGCTGCTCGGAACGGCTGCCGGCGTCGCTGCGCTGGTTGCCCTGGTGGCGGCGCTGGGCCGGTCGCTGCAGGCCATTCCCCTGCCGCAGCTGCAGCTGGCCGTCGGCGTGCTGCTGCTCCTGTTCGGCATGCGCTGGCTGCACAAGGCGGTGCTGCGCTCCGCCGGCGTCATCCCGCTGCACGACGAGGCGCTGGAGTTCTCGCGCCAGACGCAGGTCTTGCAGGGCGGCGCGCGCACAGGCCACGGCGTGGACGCCATCGCCTTCCTGACTGCATTCAAGGCGGTGCTGCTGGAGGGCATCGAGGTGGTGTTCGTCGTGGTGGCGTTGGGTCTCAAGGGGGGGATGCTGCTGCCGGCGTCGGCTGGCGCGCTGCTGGCCCTGGTGCTCGTGGCGACGCTGGGTCTGCTGCTGCACCGGCCGCTCGCCCGGGTTCCGGAGAACACGCTCAAGTTCTCGGTGGGCGTGATGCTGAGCGCCTTCGGCACCTACTGGGCCGGCGAGGGCATCGGGCTTGCATGGCCCGCCGCCGATGCCAGCATCCTGTTCCTGATCGCCGCCTTCCTGGCGGTGGGCTGGCTGGCGGCCAAGGCCTGCGGTCGGCTGCGCGCGGCGCGGGCGCCCGCCCCGCCCCGCAGCGGTTCCCGC
>NZ_JAQGNQ010000052.1 GCF_028291745.1 Ramlibacter sp.
CCCACCTCGCGCTGGTTCACCACGCACTTCTTGTTCCGGAAGATGAATTCCACCGGATCCTCGATGGTCAGGATGTGGCCGGTCGTGCTCTCGTTGCGGTGGTCCATCATGGACGCCAGCGTCGTACTCTTGCCGGCGCCGGTGGAGCCCACCATCAGCAGCAGGCCGCGCTTTTCCATGATCAGGTCCGCCAGGATCATGGGCACCTGCAGCGACGCGAGCGGCGGGATCTCGCTGGCGATGTAGCGGATCACCGCCGCGATGCTCCCGCGCTGGCGCATCGCCGAGAAGCGGAAGTTGCCCGCGCCCTCGATCGCATAAGCCATGTTCAGCTCGCCGGAGGTGTCGAGTTCCTCCATGCGATGCGCCGGCAGCACTTCGGCCAGCAGCGCGCGGGTGGCGTCGGCCGGCAGCAGCTGGTTGTTGATCGGCACGGCCTGGCCGTTGATCTTGATCATTGCCGGCGCATTGGCCGACAGGTACACGTCCGAGGCCTTCTTGTCGGCCATCAGGCGCAGGATGCGCTCCATCGTCCCCATGCTTTACTCCGTCAGAACGAGCCGCTCAATCGCGCAGCAGGTCGTTCAGGCTGGTGGTCGACCGCGTCTTCGCATCGACCTTCTTCACGATGATGGCCGCGTACAGGTTGTACCTGCCGCCGTCCTTGGGCAGGCTGCCCGAGATCACGACCGAGCCGGCAGGCACGCGGCCGTACAGCGTTTCGCCGGTGGTGCGGTCGTAGATCGGCGTGCTCTGGCCGATGTACACGCCCATCGACACCACCGAGTTCTCTTCCACGATCACGCCCTCGACGATCTCCGAGCGGGCGCCGATGAAGCAGTTGTCCTCGATGATCGTCGGGTTCGCCTGCAGCGGCTCCAGCACGCCGCCCAGGCCCACGCCGCCGGAGAGGTGCACGTTCTTGCCCACCTGGGCGCAGGAACCGACGGTGGCCCAGGTGTCGACCAT
This sequence comes from Ramlibacter sp., assembly GCF_028291745.1. Lineage (GTDB taxonomy): Bacteria > Pseudomonadota > Gammaproteobacteria > Burkholderiales > Burkholderiaceae_C > Ramlibacter. The sequence continues at coordinate 970 of NZ_JAQGNQ010000052.1, forward strand.
CGTGCCTTCATCGACGTAGGCGCCGATGTTCACGTAGCTGGGCATCAGGATCGCGCCCTTGGCGATGAAGCTGCCGCGGCGGGCCACCGCGGGCGGCACCACGCGTACGCCGGTGGCGGCCATTTCCTCGGGCGTGAGGTGCGCGAACTTGGTCGGCACCTTGTCGAAGAAGGCCAGCTCGCCGGCCTTCATGATCACGTTGTCCTTCAGGCGGAAGGACAGCAGCACCGCCTTCTTGATCCACTGGTGCACGGTCCACTGGCCCACGCCCTCGCGGGTGGCCACGCGCAGCTTGCCCACGTTCAGGTCCGCGATCACGTGTTCGACCGCATCGCTCACCTCCCTTGGCGCGGACTGCGCCGACAGGCTGGCGCGGTTGTCCCACGCGGTGTCGATGATCTGGCGGAGCTGCTGGAGGGTGTCGGTCATGGGGGAATCGGATCGGGAAGGATTTATCGGGACTGGACGAACTGCACGATGCGCCCGGCGGCTTCCAGGCATTCGGCGGTATCGGCCACCAGGGCCATGCGCACGCGGCCGGTACCGGGATTGCCGCCACCGGCTTCGCGCGCCAGGTAGCTGCCCGGCAGCACGGTCACATTGTATTGAGCCAGCAGGTCGCGGGCGAACGCGGTGTCGCTTCCACGCACGCCCGCCCAGAGGTAGAAACCGGCATCGGGCAGGCGCACGTCGAGAACTTTTTCCAGCAGCGGCGTGACCTCGGCGAACTTGCGGCGGTACTGGTCGCGGTTGTCCACCACGTGCGCCTCGTCGCTCCAGGCGGCGATGCTGGCGGCCTGCACGATCGGGCTCATCGCACTGCCGTGATAGGTGCGATAGAGCAGGAACTGCTTGATCAGGGCCGCATCGCCCGCCACGAAGCCGCTGCGCATGCCCGGCACGTTGCTGCGCTTGGAAAGGCTGGTGAAGGCGACCAGCTTGCGGAAGTCGCTGCGTCCGAGCTTCGCCGCCGCTTCGAGTCCGCCCAGGGGCGGCTCGTCACGGAAGTAGATCTCGCTGTAGCACTCGTCCGAGGCAATGATGAAGCCGTGCCGGTCCTGCAGCTCGAACAGCTTCTTCCATTCGGCGAGCGGCATCACCGCGCCGGTCGGATTGCCCGGGGAGCAGACGAAGATCAATTGCGTCTGGGCCCAGGTAGACGCGGGCACGCTGTCCCAGTCTACGGCGAAATTGCGCGCGGGATCGCTGGGCGCGTAATACGGCTCGGCGCCTGCCAGCAGGGCCGCGCCCTCGTAGATCTGGTAGAAGGGATTCGGGCACACCACCACCGCCGGTTTCGTGGGATCGATCACGGTCTGCGCGAAGGCAAACAGGGCTTCGCGCGAGCCGTTGACCGGCAGGACCTGCGTGGCCGCATCCACGGCCAGCCCGTAGCGGTGCTGCAGCCAGCCGGCAAAGGAGGCGCGCAACTGCGGCGTGCCGGCCGTGGGCGGGTAGCCGGAAAGATCGCTGCCCGGGATCTCCATCGCGTCCGCCAGCGCCCGCTTGATGAAGGCCGGCGTGGGATGCCTGGGCTCGCCGATGCCCAGGCTGATGGGGCGCAGGGCGGGGTTGGGCGTGACGCCCGCGAACAGTTGCCGCAGCCGCTCGAAAGGGTAGGGTTGCAGGCGGGACAGCAGGGGATTCATTCTCCGATTATCCCCGGCCGGCATTGACGGCTGCCGCCGGGCGGCCGTCCAATGCCGCCATGCAAGCGACCATGCGCATGACGGACCTGCGATTCCTGCTCGGCGTGCTGCTGCCGGCCAGCACGCTGCAGGCCGTGCTGGTGCGTCCGCACACCGCGGCCCTGGGCGCTCTTCTCGTCTGGTGGGGTGTCGCTGCGCTCGAAGCGCTGTGGCCGGCGCTCGCGCGCTCCCCGGCAGCGTCCGGCCCCGGCTCGCCCCTGCCGTGGCTGCTGCGCGCTTACGTCCCGCTGCAAGTGGTGCTGATCGCGGCGGGCCTGGCCACCGCCTCCCGGGTGGACTGGACGACGGTGTTCGGGCTGGCCTTCGCCGTCGGCTTCGTCACCGGCGCGCAGGGCATCACCTATGCGCACGAACTGGGGCACAGCCGCCGGCGTGGTGATCGCGCGCTGGCCTGGATCCTCATGGGCAGCGTCGCCTATCCGCAGTTCATGGTCGAACATTACCGCGGGCACCACGTGCGCGCCGCCACCTGGGACGATCCGGCTTCGGCGCGGGCGGGTGAGTCGCTGTGGCGCTTCCTGCCCCGCACGCTTGCCGGCAGCCTGCGCAGTGCCTGGCAGCTGGAGGTCGTGCGGCTCGCGCAGCGGCGCAGGTCGTGGTGGCAAAGTCCGCTCGCCTGGTGGACGGCGGCCGGTCTGGCTTTCTTCCTCGTGCTGGCGACGCTCGGCGGCAGCAAGATGCTGGCGTTCTGGCTGCTGCAGTCCGCGTTTGCGGTGTGGCTGCTGGAGACGGTGAATTACATCGAGCACTACGGCCTGCAGCGCCGCGCGCAGCCGGACGGCCGGCCCGAGCCCTTCGGCCAGGCGCATGCCTGGAACGCCGACCACGTGATCTCCAACAGCCTGCTGGCCAACCTGCAACGCCATTCGGACCACCACATGCAGGCGTGGAAAGCGTTTCCGCAGCTGCAGGCCCTGCCCGGGCCGCAGCTGCCCACGGGGTATGCGGGGTGCATCCTGATGGCTGCCGTGCCGCCCATGTGGTTTGCAGTGATGCATCGGCGGCTGCAAGCTGAGGCGGGGGCCGTGTAGGGTGGGATGCGCGCAGCGCACACCACCAAGGTCGCGGTGGTGTGCGCTGCGCGCATCCCACCCTACCGCATCACCTACATCGCCGGTTCCGGCGCGTACGACAAATCCAGCATCGCCATCAGCTCCCGCGCATTCTCCGGCGCATGGCGCTTGTCGGTGTTGTCGAAGTAGCAGTAGACATCCCGGCTCGCCCGGGCGCGGGCACGGGTCGGGCAGATCAGCCGTGCGTCCTCGGGCTCGTCGCCATGGCGCCAGGCATCCATGCAGCGCGCCCAGCGCTCGAGTTCCTCCGTGGTGTAGCTGCTGTTGTACAACTCGGTGGAACCGTGCAGCCGCATGTAGACGAAGTCCGCGGTGACGTCCTCGTACAGCGGCCACGGCTTGGGCGTGTCGGCCACGACCCAGGCGATGCGGTATTTCCGCAGCAGCTTGATGAAGTCGGGCGTGACGAAGCTCTCGTGCCGCACTTCCACCGCATGCCGCATGCGGCGATTGCGTCCCGGCAGCAGGCAGGAGCGGCCCTCCAGCCGCTGGTCATGCCCGCAGGCGATGCGCGCCGCCTCGTGCGTGGTCTGCGGCAGCATCTGGAAGAACGCCTCGAAGACCTCGGGGTTGAACCGCAGCATCGGCGGGAACTGCCACAGGATGGGGCCGAGCTTGTCGCCGAGCTCGAACAGGCCCGAGGCGAAGAAGTTGGCCAGCGCCGCGTCGATGTTGCGCAGCTTCAGCATGTGCGTGATGTAGCGGCTGCCCTTGATGGCAAAGACGAAGCCGGGCGGCGTGTGCTCCGCCCACATCGCATAGCTGGAGGGGTGCTGCAACGAATAGAAGGAGCCATTGAGCTCCAGCGAGGGGAACACGCGCGAGGCGTGCTGCAGCTCGCGCCACTGCGCCAGCCCCTTGGGATAGAAATGGCCGCGCCAGGGCGTGTAGCGCCAGCCGGAGACACCGATCAGGACCTTGCCTTCCATGCCTCCTTGTGCCACGCCAGCCCGCCCAGGATTGCCGGGCGCGGCTGGCTTGTCGCGTCAGCGGGCCTTGATGCGGCTGCCGGCGGCGGCGTTCTGCGCCACGCGTCGGCGGGCGGCGTTGCCCGCGCTCTGGAAGGCCTGGTCGACGGAAATCAGCGCGGCCATGGCCAGCGCAACGGTTGCGACCATCGAGGGCAGGTCCATCGAGCTGATGTAGCCGAAGCCTTGCGGCTGCGCCACGCGGTTGGCCGTGGTGCAGATGAACTCGGCCGCGTGCATGCCCGTATAGTGCATCGAGCAGACAGCCACGCCCATCAGCACGGAGGCGGCGGCGCGCAGCTTGAGCGTCGGCATGTTGAAGGCCAGCCACAGGGCGGCGGTGGCGGCGACCACGGCGATCACGGCAGAGATGCCGACCACGCCGAAGTCCCACTGGATGAAGCCACCGAACTTCATGCCGTACATGCCCAGGTAGTGCATGACGACCACGCCCAGGCCCAGCAGGAAGCCGGCACCCATGATTCGGCCAGGCTTGTCCGGCCCCTTGGAGACGAAGGCCAGCGCCAGCGAGGTGGCCGCGATGGCCGCGACCAGCGAGATCAGGGTCTCGATCATGCCGTAGCTGGTGGCCATGTCCATCTTCAGGGCCAGCATGCCGATGAAGTGCATGGACCACACGCCGATGCCGCCCAGTGCAATCCCGGCGCAGATCGTGTTGAGCCAGCTGATCCGGCCGTTGAAGCCGCGGATGCGGCTCGCGGCGTTCAGCGCAACGAAGGCGCCGAGCACGGAAATGCCAAAGGAGATGGCGATGAAGCCCAGCTGGTAGCTGGTCTGGACAACGGGATTCATGGGACTGCTTCCTTGCGCTAGGTGTGGGTTCTGCGAACTTCTCACATTCGCTTACACGGGGCAGAAGCGATAGTAGGGCAAATGCTTAGGTGAATGGCGCAGAGTCAGCCATTCGTTGCAACGCGCCAACCCAACCGTAAACTTGTGCCGTCCCGGAGGCGACTCGGCCCACCGGTTATCATCCGGGCGCCTCCGGCCTGCAGCCGGTTCAACGCCGGCTCGCAGCCGGCGTTCTCATTCAGCGACAGGGGCGAGGGACCGTGCGTCTCACATCGATCAAGCTTTCCGGATTCAAGTCGTTCGCGGACCCTACCAATTTCCTGCTGCCCGGCCAGCTCGTGGGCGTGGTCGGTCCCAACGGTTGCGGCAAGTCCAACATCATGGACGCCGTGCGCTGGGTGCTGGGTGAAAGCAAGGCGAGCGAACTGCGCGGCGAGTCGATGCAGGACGTGATCTTCAACGGCACCAACACCCGCAAGCCGGCCTCGCGCTCCTCGGTCGAACTGGTCTTCGACAACCCCGACCACCGCGCCGGCGGGCAATGGGCCCAGTTCGCCGAGATCGCCGTCAAGCGCGTGCTGACGCGCGACGGCACCTCCAGCTACTACATCAACAACCAGCCGGTGCGGCGGCGCGACATCCAGGACGTGTTCCTGGGCACCGGGCTCGGGCCGCGGGCGTACGCCATCATCGGCCAGGGCACGATCAGCCGGATCATCGAGTCCAAGCCCGAGGAACTGCGCCTGTTCCTGGAAGAGGCGGCGGGCGTCTCCAAGTACAAGGAGCGCCGGCGCGAGACCGAGAACCGGCTGCACGACACGCGCGAAAACCTCACGCGGGTGGAAGACATCCTGCGCGAGTTGAACAGCAACCTCGAGAAACTGGAGAAACAGGCGGAGGTGGCCGCGCGCTACAACGGGCTGCAGTCCGACGCCACGCTGAAACAGCACCAGCTGTGGTTCTTGAAGCGGGCGGAGGCCGAAGCCGACCAGGCGCGCATCCAGGCCGATGCGGGCAAGGCGCGCAACGACCTGGAAGCGCGCATCGCCGACCTGCGCCGCATCGAGAGCGAACTCGAGACCATCCGCCAGGCGCACTACGCGGCCGGCGACCAGGTGAACCAGTCGCAGGGCCAGCTCTATGAAGCCAGCGCCGAGGTGGGCCGGCTGGAAGCCGAGATCCGCTTCGTGGTCGAAGGCCGCCAGCGCGTGGAACAGCGCCTGGTGCAATTGAAGGAGCAGACCGCGCAATGGGCCGCCCGCAAGGAGCAGGCCGAGGCGGAGACCGAGACGCTGGGCGAGCAGGCCTTCGAAGCCGAGGAAAAGGCCACGCTGCTGGCCGCGCAGGTCGAGGAGCAGGGCCTGCAACTGCCCGACCTCGAAGAGGCGCTGCGGCAGGCGCAGGGCAAGTCGCTGCAGCAGCGCGGCGCCGTCAACCAGGTGCAGCAGCAGATCCAGGTGCTGGCCGCCGACCAGCGCAACATCGAGGACCAGTCGCGCCAGCTCAACCTGCGGCGCGAACGGCTGGTGACCGACCGCAATGCGCTGGCCGCGCCCGACGAACAGCGCCTGGCCACCCTCCAATCGCAACTTGCCGCCGCGCAGGAAAGCGCCGAGACCGCCCATGCCCGCCTGCACGAATTGCAGGAACAGGTGCCGGTGCTGGATGAAGACCGGCGCGCGCGACAGCAGGACGTCAATACGCAGGGTGCCAGGCAGGCGGAGTTGTCCGCGCGCATGGAGGCCGTCAAGGCCCTGCAGGAGAAGGTGCGCACCGATGGCAAGCTGCAGCCGTGGCTGGCCAGGCATGGCCTCTCGGGCCTGCAAGGCCTGTGGACCCGCATCCACATCGAGCAGGGCTGGGAGAACGCGCTGGAAGCGGCGCTGCGCGAGCGCCTGAATTCGCTGGAGGTGTCGCGGCTGGAGATGGTGCGCGCCTTCGCGAGCGACGCGCCGCCCGCGCGGCTGGCCTTCTATCACGCACCCGCGGTCGGCGCACCCGAAGCGGCCGCGGCATTGCCGCGCCTGGCCGACCTGCTGCGCCTGAACGACGCCGGCCAGAAGGCGTTGCTGGTCGACTGGCTCCATGGCTGCTACACCGCGGGCACGCTGGAAGATGCGCTCGCCGCGCGCGAGCAGCTGCAGGCCGGCGAAGCGATCTACGTGAAGTCCGGCCACGCCGTCACGGCCCACAGCGTCAGCTTCTATGCGCAGGACAGCGAACAGGCCGGCCTGCTGGCGCGCCAGCAGGAAATCGAGAACCTGGAAAAGCAGTTGCGCGCGCAAGCATTGATCGCCGAGGAAGCGCGGTCCGCCCTGGTGCGTGCCGAAGCCGCCTACAGCGACGCCTCGCAGCGGCTGGCGGGCGCCCGCCGCGAAAGCACCGAAAGCCAGTCCCGCGCGCACGAGCTGCAGGTGGAGACCCTGCGCCTCACCCAGCTGGCGGAACAGACCCGCGCGCGCAGCGAGCAGATCGACAGCGACCTGGCCGAAGTCGATGCGCTGCTCGAGGAACTGCAGGAGAAGCGCGTCGCCGCCGAAGGGCGCTTCGAGGAACTGGACATGCAGCTGGCCGACAGCCAGGAGCGCCATGCCCAGCTGGACGAGCGCGTGATCGAGTTCGAGCGCAAGCTGGCCGAGTCGCGCGAGCAGCACCGCAGCCTGGAACGACAGGCGCAGGAAGCCACCTTCTCGCAGCGCGCGCTGCTGGCCCGGCGCGGCGAACTGCAGCGGGCCATCGAGACGGCCACCCAGCAGACCACCTCCATCGCGGCCGAACTGGAGCGCGCCGAGACCGAACTGGCGCGCCTGACCGACGCCGCCGCCCAGGCCGGCCTGCAAGCGGCGCTGGAGCTGAAAGCGCAGCGCGAACAGGTGCTGGGCGCGCGCCGCAGCGAATACGACGACCTGACCGCCCGGCTGCGCGCGAGCGACGAGCGCCGCCTGCAACTGGAACGCGAGCTCGAGCCGCTGCGCCAGCGCATCACCGAGTTCCAGCTGAAGGAGCAGGCCGCGCGCCTGGGCCTGGAGCAGTACGCGCAATTGCTGGCCGATGCGCAGGCAGACCTGGAAGCGGTGGGCAAGTCGGTGCAGGAGGGCACTGTGCGCCTGGCCGGCATGCAGTCCGAGATCGACCGCCTCCACCGCGAGATCGCGGCCCTCGGCGCGGTCAACCTGGCGGCCCTGGAAGAACTGAGCACGGCGCGCGAGCGCAAGCAATTCCTCGACGCCCAGACCAAGGACCTGGTCGAGGCGATGACGACGCTCGAAGACGCCATCCGCAAGATCGACGGCGAGACGCGCGAGCTGCTGGGCAGCACCTTCAACAGCGTCAACGAGCATTTCGGGCGCATGTTCCCCGAGCTGTTCGGCGGCGGCAACGCCAGGCTGGTGATGACGGGCGAGGAGATCCTCGACTCCGGCGTGCAGGTGATGGCGCAGCCGCCCGGCAAGAAGAATCAGACCATCCACCTGCTCTCGGGCGGCGAGAAGGCACTGACGGCGATCGCGCTGGTGTTCGCGATCTTCCAGTTGAATCCGGCGCCGTTCTGCCTGCTCGACGAAGTGGACGCGCCGCTGGACGACGCCAACACCGAGCGCTATGCCAAGCTGGTGAGCAGCATGAGCAAGGAAACGCAGTTCCTCTTCATCAGCCACAACAAGATCGCGATGGAAATGGCCGAACAGCTGATCGGGGTGACGATGCAGGAGCAGGGCGTCTCGCGGATCGTGGCGGTGGACATGGAATCCGCGGTGACGATGGCGGAGGTGTGATGTCGGGCTTGACGGTCGGACTCGCGATCATCGGCGGGCTGGTGCTGGCCGCGATCGTGGCGTGGAACGCCTGGACCACGCGGCGCAACACGCCGCGCCAGCCGGAGCTTGCGCCCGCAACGATCCCGGTCTCGGCCGCCCCTTCGGACGAGCGCACCGAGCCGGTGTTCGACGAGGAGGTCGCCCTCGCGCCGCTGCCCTTGCCCGAGCGAAAACCCGGGCTCGACGGCCTGATCGACGTGCTGGCCGCGGTTGCAGTCGACGGTCCCGTGTCCGGCGAAGCGGCGCTGGCGGCCTTGCCGCCCACGCGGCGTGCCGGCAGCAAGCCCTTTGCCATCGAAGGCCGCAACGAGGCGACGCAGGAGTGGGAGACGCCCCGTGCCATGGAGCGCTACACCGCGTTCCAGGCCGGCGTGCAGCTTGCCAACCGCAAGGGTGCGCTCAACGAGATCGAGTATTCCGAGTTCGTGATGAAGGCCCAGGCGTTTGCCGACGCGATCAACGGCTCGCCCGAATTTCCCGAGATGCGCGACGAGGTGGCGCGCGCCCGCGAGCTGGACCAGTTCGCGGGATCGCACGATGCCCAGCTGGGCTTCACCCTGCGCGCCCGCAATGCCGCGTGGAGCCCGGGTTACGTGCAGCAGAGCGCGGCGCGCCAGGGCTTCGTGGCCGGGGCGATCCCGGGCCGCATGGTGCTGCCCGCCGAAGCGCCCGGCCTGCCGCCGCTGCTGGTGCTGTCGTTCTCGACGCAGGCGGCGCTGGCCGAGGACCCCTCGCATTCGGCGATCCGCGAGGTGACCCTGAGCCTGGACGTGCCGCACGTGGCGCGCGGCGAGCAGCCCTTCGTGCGCATGCGCGATGCGGCGATCGCGCTGGCCGCTTCGATGGACGGCCTGATCACCGACGACGATGGCCGCGTGATTCCCGCCGAAGCGCTGGACGCGATCGGCGCCTCCCTGGAACAGTTGTACGACACGCTGGATGCGCGCGACTTGTCGGCCGGGTCGCCGCAGGCGCGGCGGCTGTTCTCATGAATCGCGCCGATGCTGGCCGTCGGCGCGCCGGGGAACTGCAGGCGCTGCTGCACCACCACGCGCATCGCTATTACGTGCTCGACGCGCCTGAAATTCCGGACGCGGAATACGACCGCCTGTTCCAGGAACTGCAGGCGCTGGAGGAGGCGCATCCCGAACTGCGCACGCCGGATTCGCCGACGCAGCGCGTGGGCGGCACGGTGCTGGAAGGCTTTGCCAAGGTGCGCCACAAGGTGCCCATGCTGTCGATCCGCACCGAGACCGACATCGAGGCCAGTGGCGCGCGCAACTTCGATGCGCGCGTGCGGCGGGAGCTGGGACTGAAAGAGGGCGACCCGCAGGTCGAATACGTAGCCGAACTGAAGTTCGACGGTTTGGCGATCAACCTGCGTTACGAAAACGGCGTGCTGGTGCAGGCGGCCACGCGGGGGGACGGCGAGGTGGGGGAGGATGTGACGCAGAACATCCGGACCATCGGGCAGATTCCGTTGCGGCTGGGGGACCCTCACCCCAACCCTCTCCCGCAGGCGGGAGAGGGAGCAAGTCAGGACCAGCCTGACCCGAACCTTCTCCCGCCAGGGGGAGAGGGAGCAAGTCAGCAAGCCCATGAAAACTCCCTCTCCCGCTTGGGGGAGAGGGCGGTGGTGAGGGCGATCCCCCCAATCCTCGAAGTCCGCGGCGAGGTCTTCATGCGCCGCGACGACTTCGAGCGCATGAACGAGTCGCAACGCGGGAAGATCGCCGCCGGTGCGAAGAACGAGAAGACCTTCGTCAATCCGCGCAACGCCGCGGCCGGCGCGGTACGCCAGCTCGATCCCGCCATTGCGCGGCAGCGGCCCCTGAGCTTCTTTGCCTATGGCTGGGGCGAGATCGAGGGCGGTCCCGATTTCCAGACCCATTTCGAGGTGCTGCAGGCGCTCAAGGCCTGGGGCTTCCCCGTCTCCGAGCGCACGACGCTGGCGACCGGCGCCGACGACCTGATCGCCTACCACCAGGGCGTGGGCGCGGACCGCGACCGGTTGCCCTTCGACATCGACGGCGTGGTCTACAAGGTGAACAGCCTGGCCTTGCAAAAGCAATTGGGCTTCGTCACGCGCGAGCCGCGCTGGGCGGTCGCGCACAAGTTCCCGGCGCAGGAGCAGCTGACCACGGTCGAATCCATCGACGTCTATGTCGGCCGCACCGGCAAGCTCACGCCGGTGGCGCGCCTGCAGCCGGTGTTCGTCGGCGGCGTGACCGTCACCAACGCCACGCTGCACAACGAGGACGAGGTCCATCGCAAGGACGTGCGCGTGGGCGACACGGTGATCGTGCGGCGGGCCGGCGACGTGATCCCGGAAGTGGTCTCCGTGCTGCCCGAGAAGCGCGTGCCGGGTGCCGCGGTCTTTGCCATGCCCCACATCTGCCCGGTGTGCGGATCGGCCGCGGTGCGCGAGGAAGGCGAGGCCGACTATCGCTGCACCGGCGGGCTGTTCTGCAGCGCGCAGCGCAAGCACGCGATCCTGCATTTCGCGCAGCGGCGCGCCCTCGACATCGAAGGGCTGGGCGAGAAGCTGGTCGACCAGATGGTCGATGCCGGCGTGATCCGCACGCTGCCCGATCTCTATCGGCTGGGTCTCGCGAACCTGGTGGCGCTGGAGCGCATGGGCGACAAGTCGGCGCAGAACGTGCTGGCCGCGCTGGAGACTTCGAAGTCCACCACCTTGCCGCGCTTTCTGTACGGCCTGGGCATCCGCCACGTCGGCGAATCCACGGCGCGCGACCTGGCGCGCCACTTCGGCAAGCTCGATGGAATCATGGACGCGGGCGTGGAGCAGTTGCTGCAAGTGCCCGACGTCGGCCCGATCGTCGCCGAGAGCATCCACGCCTTTTTCCTGCAGCCGCACAACCGCGAGGTGATCGAGCAGTTGCGGGCCTGCGGCGTGCATTGGGAAGAAAGCGAGCCCGCCGTGCAGGCGCCGCTGCCGCTGGCCGGCAAGACCGTAGTGCTGACCGGCACGCTCCCCACCCTGTCGCGCGACGAGGCCAAGGAACTGCTGGAAGCGGCCGGCGCCAAGGTCGCCGCCTCGGTCAGCAAGAAGACGGATTACGTCGTGGCCGGCGCCGAGGCCGGCAGCAAGCTGGAGAAGGCGCAGTTGCTGGGCGTCGCCGTGCTGGACGAGGACGGCCTGCGCCAACTGCTCGCCGGCTGAGACGTTATCCTGACGCCATGACCGTCAGAGACATCCTGAAGATGGGCGACCCCCGGCTGCTGCGCGTGGCCCAGCCGGTGCCCGAATTCGGCACTCCGCAACTGCGGGCGCTGATCGCCGACATGGAAGACACCATGCGCGCCGCCAACGGCGCCGGCCTGGCCGCGCCGCAGATCGGCGTCGACCTGCAACTGGTGATCTTCGGCGCCGATGCGCCCAGCCCGCGCTATCCCGACGCGCCGCCGGTGCCGCGCACCGTGCTGCTCAACCCGGTGATCACACCACTCGGCGACGAGGAGGAAGAGGACTGGGAAGGCTGCCTCTCGGTGCCGGGCCTGCGCGCGGTGGTGCCGCGTTGGCGGCGCATCCGCTACAGCGGCTTCGACGAGAACGGTGGCCGCATAGCCCGTGAGGCCGAGGGCTTTCATGCGCGGGTGGTGCAGCACGAATGCGACCACCTCGTGGGCAAGCTCTATCCGATGCGGGTGCGGGACTTCAGCCGGTTCGGGTTTACGGAGGTGCTGTTTCCGGGACTGGATCCGGCGCAGGACGATTGAGGCTGTTACTCCTTCCCCTCCGGGGGAAGGCTGGGATGGGGGCGCTGCGGCACTTGGCGAGGCCGGAGCGCCCCCACCCCAACCCTCCCCCGCAGGGGGAGGGAGCAATTGCTGACAGTGTCGCGAGCCTTACTGCGCCGTGATCCCGCGCATCTGGATCACCCCACCCAGCAGCGCCGTGTCGCTGCGCATGCGATTGGCCAGGCCTTCGGCGGTGGTGCCGGCGGTCTGCCAGCCTTGCTGGAACAGCTGCTGGCGCACTTCCGGCCGGCGGGTGATTTCGGCGATCAGTTTCGACAGCTTGTCCACGATAGGCTTGGGCATGGCCTTGGGCGCCGCGGCCGCCGTCCAGATCTCCAGCTGGAAGCCCTGCACGCCCTGCTCGGCGAGGCTCGGGTAGTCGGGCACCAGCGGGCTGCGCGTCCCGGACGTCACGCCGATCGCCTTGAGCTTGCCGGCCTTGATCTGCTGCGCGGCCAGCGCCGGCGGCAGCAGCGCGAGCTGGATCTCGCCGGATACCATCGCCTGGATCACCTGCGGGTTGCCCGGGTAGGGCACGTGCACCGGGGCGATGTTGGTCTTGGTCTTGAGCAGCTCCATGCCGATGTGGCCGACGGTGCCGACGCCCGGCGTGCCGTAGCTCCACTTGTTGCCGGCATTGCGGGCGGCCAGGAAGAATTCCTGCGCATCCTTGCCGGGCGCCTTGGCCGGTGCCGTCAGCAGCAGCGGCGCGGTGGCGATCAGGCTGATCGGCTGCAGGTCCCTCTGCGGGTCGTAGGGCGTGGCCGGATTCAGCAACTTGGCGATCGTGAGATTGCCGTTGATCATCACGCCGAAGGTGTGGTTGTCGGTCGCCTTGGCCACCTGGTCGGCCGCGATGTTGCCGCCGGCGCCGACCTTGTTCTCCACGATCACGGGCTGCCCGAGGGCCTTCGACAGCGGTTCGGCGATGGTGCGCGCGACCAGGTCGGGCGTGGAGCCGCCCGGAAATCCGACCAGGATGCGCACCGGCCGCGTCGGCCAGTTGAGGGCAGGCGCCGGTGCAACAGCGGGAACGCGCTTCTGCGCGAACGCAGGCAGGGCAGCGGCAAGGGCCAGCAGCATCAGGCTGCGGCGGGCGACAGGCTTCAACGACATGAGATCCTCTGGTAAACGAAAGGCCCTCTTGCGGGACCCTCTGCGATGCTAACGGCTGGGCCCTGGGGGAAAGTTCCAAGAGCGCTAGGAATTTGGCGTAAACCGTTGAGCTATGCCGCGATCACCTCGAGCAATTCCGTTTCGATCTCCAGCTGCCGCTTGTTCTGCTGCAGCTCCGGGCCGTCGATCAGGAAGGTGTCTTCCACGCGCTCGCCGAGCGTGGTGACCTTGGCGAGCTGCAGGTTCAGCTTGTGGTTGGCCAGCACGCGGGCGATCGAATAGAGCAGGCCCACGCGGTCGCTGGCCGACACGGTCAGCAGCCAGTGCACGGCCTTGTCGTCAGGATGCAGGTCCACCCGCGGCGGGATCGGAAAGCTCCTGACCCGGCGCGACACGCGGCCGCGGCTCGGCGCCGGCAGCGGCCCGGCGGCCGCGATCGTGGTGCACAGCTCGGACTCCGTCATGCTGCACAGCTCGCGGTAATGCTCCGGCATCATGGCCGTCACCACCTGGAAGGTATCGAGCGCGTAGCCGTTGCTGGACGTGTGGATCTTGGCGTCGAGAATGCTGAAGCCGGCCTGGTCGAAGTAGCCGCAGATGCGCGCGAACAGGTCCGGCTGGTCGGGCGTGTAGACCATGATCTGCAGGCCCTCGCCCACCGGCGACATGCGCGCGCGCACGATCACCTTGGCGGTGCCGGCGTGGCGCGAGAGATGGCGCGTGTGCCAGACGATGTCGTTGGCCTCGTGGCGCATGAAGTAGCCGACGTCCAGCGTGTCCCACAGCTTCTTGTGCGCCTCGAAGGGCAGGGCGTACAACTGCAATTGCACCAATGCATCGCGCTTGCGGGCCTCCACCTCGGCCTTCGGGTCGGGCGCGCCGCCGCCCAGCGCGCGCAGCGTGTAGCGATACAGGTCTTCCAGCAGCTTGCCCTTCCAGGCGTTCCACACCTTCGGGCTGGTGCCGCGGATGTCGGCCACCGTCAGCAGGTACAGCGCCTTCAGGGAGCGCTCGTTGCCCACGCGCTCGGCAAAGGCCTGGATCACCGCCGGATCGCCCAGGTCCTCCTTTTGCGCGACCCGGCTCATGGCCAGGTGCTCGCGCACCAGGAACTCGATCAGCTTGCAGTCCTCGGGGTCGATCTTGTGCTGGCGGCAGAAGCGCTTGACCTCGCGCGCGCCGAGGTCCGAGTGGTCGCCGCCCCGGCCCTTGGCGATGTCGTGGAACAGCGCCGCCGTGTAGAGGATGTAGGGCTTGTCCCAGCCAGCGGCGAGCTGCGAGCAGAAGGGATACTCGTGCGCGTGTTCCGCCATGAAGAAGCGGCGGACATTGCGCAGCACCATCAGGATGTGCTGGTCCACGGTGTAGACGTGGAACAGGTCGTGCTGCATCTGGCCGACGATGCGGCGGAACACCCACAGGTACCGACCGAGCACCGAGGTCTGGTTCATCAATCGCAGGGCGTGCGTGATGCCGCGCGGCTGCATCAGCATGGCGCGGAACGTCGCGTGGTTCTCCGGGTCGTTGCGAAAGTTCGCGTCCATCACCTTGCGCGCGTTGTACAGCGCGCGCAGCGTGCGGGCCGACAGGCCCTTGATGCCGGGCGTGGTCTGGTACAGCAGGAAGGTTTCGAGGATGGCCTGCGGGTTCTTCAGGTACAGGTCGTCGCTGGCGACCTCGATCATCCCGGCCTTTTCCAGGAAGCGCTCGTTGATCGGGCGCGCCTCGGCGGCCGCGGGGTTGAGCCTTTCCTCGATATTCAGCAGCAGGATCTGATTGAGCTGCGCGACCGCCTTGGCCGCCCAGTAATAGCGCTTCATCAGGCGCTCGCTGGCGCGTGCCACCAGGCGGCCGTCGGTGCGGATGGTCGCCTTGTAGCCGAAGGACTCGGCAACGGCGTTCTGCAGGTCGAACACCAGCCGGTCCTCGCGCCGGCGCGCCACGACGTGCAGCCGCGCGCGGATGGTGGACAGCAGCGCCTCGTTGCGTTTGATCTGCCGCGCCTCGAAGGCGGTCGCCAGGCCGCGGCGGGCAAGCTCGTCCCAGTTGCGGCCGAAGCCCGCTGCATTGGCCACCCACAGGATCACCTGCAGGTCGCGCAGGCCGCCGGGCGACTCCTTGCAGTTCGGCTCCAACGCGTACGGCGTGTTCTCGAACTTGTGGTGCCGCTGGCGCATCTCCAGCGTCTTGGCGACGAAGAAGGCACGCGCATCGATGGTGGCGCGAAAGCGCTCCTGGAAGGCGGTGAACAGCTTGCGCGAGCCGGTGATGAGGCGCGCCTCCAGCAGCGACGTCTGCACCGTGACGTCGCGCGCTGCCTGGGCGATGCATTCCTCCAGCGTGCGCACGCTGGAGCCGATCTCCAGGCTGGCGTCCCAGCAGCTGCCGATGACGTTCTCGATCCGGCGCTTGAGCGCGGGGTCGTGGTCGGGCGAGATGCCATCGGGCAGCAGCAGCAGCACGTCGACATCGGAATACGGAAAGAGCTCGCCGCGGCCGAAGCCACCGACCGCCACCAGGGCGACCCCGGCCGGCAGCCCCGCGCATTGCCACAACGCGCGCAGCGCCTCGTCGGCGGTCTGCGACAGGGCCTGCAACAGGCCCTTGATGGTGCGGGTCGAGCCGCCATCGGCTTGCAGGGATTCGAGCAGCTTCGCCTTGCGCGCCTTGTAGCTGTCGCGGATCTCGCCGATGTCCAATGACTTTGCGGCTGCGTCGCTCGATGCCCAATGACCGTCAGTTGTCATTCGTGATCAAGCGCAGCGAAGTCATTCGTCATTTCACGAAGGCAGGCGGCGGCGGGCTGCCCGCCGACAGCGTCAGCACCTGGTAGCCATCTTCCGTGACCAGCACGGTGTGCTCCCACTGCGCCGACAGCGAGTGGTCCTTGGTAATGACCGTCCAGCCGTCCGGGAGCAGGCGGACGTGCCGCTTGCCGGCATTCACCATGGGTTCGATGGTGAACGTCATTCCCTGCCGCAATTCGAGACCGGTACCGGGCTCGCCGTAGTGCAGAACCTGCGGGTCTTCGTGATAGATCCGGCCAATGCCATGGCCGCAGTATTCGCGCACGACGGAATAATCACGCTCCTCGACGAAGGCCTGAATCGCATGGCCGATATCGCCCAGGTGAGTGCCGGGGCGCACGGTTTCGATACCGCGCCACATGGCATCGAAGCAGGTCTCGGCGAGCCGTTGGGCGT
>NZ_JAQGNQ010000123.1 GCF_028291745.1 Ramlibacter sp.
GGACGCCGAGGCCATCCACCCCGGCTACGGTTTTCTCTCCGAGAACGCCGACTTCGCCGAGCGGGTGGAAAAGAGCGGCTTCCAGTTCATCGGCCCGACGCCCGAATCGATCCGCATCATGGGCGACAAGGTGTCGGCCAAGCTGGCGATGATCAAGGCCGGCGTGCCCTGCGTGCCGGGCTCCGAAGGCGAGTTGCCGGACGATCCGGTGGTCATCAAGCGCATCGCCAAGGCCGTCGGCTACCCCGTCATCATCAAGGCGGCGGGCGGCGGTGGCGGGCGCGGCATGCGGGTGGTGCACACCGAGGCGGCCCTGGTCAACGCGGTGCAGATGACCAAGGCGGAGGCCGGTGCGGCCTTCAACAACCCGGCGGTGTACATGGAGAAGTTCCTCCAGAACCCGCGCCACATCGAAATCCAGATCCTGGCCGACAAGCACAAGAACGCGGTCTACCTGGGCGAGCGCGACTGCTCCATGCAGCGGCGCCACCAGAAGATCATCGAGGAGGCGCCGGCCCCGGGGATCCCGCGCAAGCTGATCGAGAAGATCGGCGAGCGCTGCGTGGCCGCCTGCAAGAAGATCGGTTATCGCGGCGCCGGTACCTTCGAGTTCCTGTACGAGAACGGCGAGTTCTATTTCATCGAGATGAACACGCGGGTGCAGGTGGAGCATCCGGTGACGGAGCTGATCTCCGGCATCGATATCGTCAAGACGCAGATCCGCGTCGCGGCCGGCGAGAAGCTGCCCTTCAAGCAGGGCGACATCGTGCTGCGCGGGCATTCGATCGAGTGCCGTGTGAACGCCGAGGACCCGTACACCTTCGTGCCCTCGCCGGGGCGCATCACGCTGTGGCACCAGCCGGGCGGGCCGGGCGTGCGCGTGGACTCGCACGTCTACAACAACTACTTCGTGCCGCCCAACTACGACTCCATGATCGGCAAGATCATCGTCCACGGCGACACGCGCGAGCAGGCCCTGGCCCGCATGCGCGGCGCCCTGGGCGAGACGGTGGTGGAGGGCATCAAGACCAACATCCCGCTGCACCGCGAGCTGATGGTCGATGCCAAGTTCATGGCCGGCGGCACCAACATCCACTATCTCGAAGAGTGGCTGTCGCACCATAAGCGCTGAACATGGCCCCCAGTCTCCGCACTTCGTGTCGTCGCCACCCGCCGAGGGGGCGCAGGTCGCCTTCTTGCCGCCCGGCGGCCTGACCCGATGTT
Organism: Ramlibacter sp.; assembly: GCF_028291745.1. Taxonomy (GTDB): domain Bacteria; phylum Pseudomonadota; class Gammaproteobacteria; order Burkholderiales; family Burkholderiaceae_C; genus Ramlibacter. The sequence continues at coordinate 1,225 of NZ_JAQGNQ010000123.1, forward strand.
CGAACTGCGCCTGCTGTGTCCGGAAGACCGCGTCGAGGCGGTGAGCGATGCGCTCGACGCCCTCGATGCGCTGAGCATCTCGGTGGAAGACGCCGATGCGCAGACGCCGGCAGAGCAAGCCTTGTTCGGTGAGCCGGGCATGCCGCCGCCCAAGGAGGGGTGGCAGCGCTCCACCGTGATTGCGCTGTTCCACGAAGAGGCGCAGGCGCAGGAAGCGGCGCAGCTGCTGCCGCCGCAGGACTTCTTTGCCGATTGCCGGATCCTGGCGGTCAACGCCGTGCCCGACCAGGACTGGGTACGCCTTACGCAGTCGCAGTTCGAGCCGGTGGAGATCACGCCGACGTTCTGGATCGTGCCGACCTGGCATGAGCCGCCGGCCGCTGCGCGCGAGGTGATCCGCCTCGACCCGGGGCTGGCCTTCGGCACCGGCACGCATCCCACCACGCGCATGTGCCTGCGCTGGATCGCGCACCATGCGCCCGTGGGGCAGCGGGTGCTGGATTACGGCTGCGGCTCGGGCATCCTCGCCATCGGCGCGGCGAAGTTCGGGGCGAGCAGCGTGGACGCAGTCGACATCGACGAAGCCGCGGTGCGGGCTACGCAAGCGAATGCGCAGGCCAACGGCGTGCAACTCGCGGCTGGCCTGCCCGATCGCGCCAGTGGCCAGTACCAGACCGTGCTGGCCAACATCCTCGCCACGCCGCTGAAGGTGCTGGCGCCGCTGCTGTGCGCGCACGTCGCTTCGGGCGGGCACCTGGTGCTCGCGGGCATCCTCGCGCGCCAGGCCGACGAACTGAAGGCAGCGTACGCGCCGTATTGCGGGCTGGAAGTCAGCGACGAAGAGGACGGCTGGATCCTCATGACCGCCCGCTTCTGAGCGCGCTCTCTACAATCGCGGGCTCATGAGCCTGATCACCAGCTGCCCTGCCTGCGGCACGATGTTCCGCGTGGTCCCGGACCAGCTGAAGATCTCCGAAGGCTGGGTGCGCTGCGGCCATTGCAGCGAGATCTTCGACGCGACCGCGCACCTGAGCGACGAGTCGATCCTGGCCGAACCCGCCACCGCGCAGGCCGCCGCCCGCCCACCGGACCCGCCCGCTCGGGTGGCGGCTCCGCCGCCGGTGCCCGAAGCAACGCCCCGCGGGGTCGCCCCGCCGGCCATGCCTGAGCGGCCGACGGCATCCGGCGAACTCGCCGGCCAGCCGGTGACTCCGCCGCTGCGCCGTCCCGAGCGCCCGCGCGCCGCACCGGCGCCGGCCCCCGCGCCCGAACCCTCGGTCTTCTTCGGCGACAGCCAGGCGCTGGAGCCCTCGCCGCTGGACAGCCCGTTCGTGTTTCGCCGCTCCGACCTGGTGTTGCCGGACGACTCCTCGGTGCTGCCAGCCGAGCCGCTGGAGGATCGCCGTCCGCACGACGAGGACGAACACGACGAGGCCGCTGCCGCCGTCGTGGCGAACGTTTCGTTCGTGCGGCAGGGGCGACGCCGTGCCTTCTGGCGCCGGCCGCTGGTGCGCATCGCGCTGGCGTTCGGCAGCCTGCTGCTGGCCGCACTGCTGGTGCTGCAACTCGCGTGGCAGGACCGCGACCGGCTCGCGCTCGCCGAGCCCGCCCTGCGGCCCGCGCTGGAGCGGATGTGTGACGTGCTGCAATGCACGCTGGGGCCGCCGCGCCGGATCGAAGCGATCGTCATCGAGAGCTCCGGCTTCAATCGGCTGCGCAACGACACCTATCGCCTCGCCTTCACGCTGCGCAATTCGGCCGCCGTGCAGGTGGCGGTGCCGGCGCTGGAGCTGACCGTGACCGATGCGCAGGACCAGGCCGTCGCGCGCCGCGTGCTGACGCCTGCGGAGCTGGGCGCACCCGGCGAGGCCATCCCGGCCGGCAGCGAATGGGCACGCTCGCTTGGCGTCGTGCTCACGATGCCGGGCAGCGCGCGCGTCGCGGGCTACCGCCTGCTTGCCTTCTATCCCTGAACCCCACGAAAGACACCATGGCCGCCGTCATCTGCGGATCCCTCGCCTTCGACACCATCATGGGCTTCGAAGGCCGCTTCGCCGAGCAGATCCTGCCGGACCAGCTGCACATCCTGAACGTGTCCTTCCTGGTGCCCAGCCTGCGGCGCGACTTCGGTGGTTGCGCCGGCAACATTTCGTATGCGCTGAAGCTGCTCGGAGGCACGCCGCTGCCCATGGGCGCGGTCGGCAGCGATGGCGGCGACTACCTGCAGCGTTTCGCCGACCTGGGCATCAGCACCGAGTTCGTGCTGCCGGTGGACGACACGTACACCGCGCAGGCGATGATCATGACGGACCGCGACAACAACCAGATCACGGCCTTCCACCCCGGGGCGATGATGCAGGCGCACCGCACGCAAGTGCATGCCCGGGCGGACATCAAGTTGGGGATGATCTCCCCCGACGGCCGCGACGCGATGCTGCAGCACGCGCAGCAGTTCAAGGCGGCGGGCATCCCCTTCGTGTTCGATCCGGGCCAGGGGCTGCCGATGTTCGACGGCCCCGAGCTCGCCCGCTTCATCGAGCTGGCGACCTGGGTCACGGTCAACGACTACGAAGGCAAGATGCTGAGCGAGCGCACCGGCTGGAGCAGTGCGGAGATCTCGCGGCGCGTCGATGGCCTGGTCGTCACGCTGGGCGGCGACGGCTGCGAGGTGTGGGTGAACGGCGAGGTGAGCCTGGTGCCGTCCGAACGGCCGGCGGCCATCGTCGATCCCACCGGCTGCGGGGATGCCTGGCGCGGTGCGCTGCTGCACGGACTGGAGCAGGGCTGGACGCTGGCGCGCTGCGCCCGCCTGGGCAACCAGGTCGGCGCGATCAAGATCGCGAGCAGAGGGCCGCAGAACTACACGCTCGAGGGCTTGCAACGCTAGCAGCCCTGTCATTCCGGGCGCGATGTCATCCCGGGCTTGACCCGGGATCCACGCGGCAGTCGAACAAGCGCCGTCTGGATGGCGGGTCGAGCCCGCAATGACCTGCGCTTTTCCCGTCACCGCGCGATCGTCACTCCCCCGTCCACGACGATCGTCTCGCCGACCACATAGTCTCCCGCCCGCGATGCGAGATAGATCGCCGCGCCCGCCATGTCCTCGAGTTCGCCCACACGGCCGACGGGAACGCGTTGCGCCACCTCGTCGCCGTGGTCGCGCGCCTCCTTGTTCATCTCGCTCGGGAAGGGGCCGGGCGCGATCCCGTTGACCACGATGTGGTCCTGCGCCAGCCGCAACGCCATGCGTTTGGTCAAATGGATCAGGCCGGCCTTGCTGGCGCTGTACGAGTACGTCTCCCAGCGATTCACCGAGATGCCGTCGATCGATGCGATGTTGATCACCTTGGCCGGCCGCTCGGGCCGGGCGCCGCGCTTGAGGCTCTCGTGCAGCGCCTGCGTGAGGAAGAAAGGCGCCTTCATGTTCAGGTCCACCACCTTGTCCCAGCCTGCCTCGGAAAAGGTGTCGAACTCTTCGCCCCAGGCCGCGCCGGCGTTGTTCACCAGGATGTGCAGCGCGCCCTCGCGCCGCGCGATCTCCGCCGCCAGGCTGCGCGCGCCCTCGACCGAGGACACGTCGAACGCCAGCGCCGTGCACGGGCCTATGGCCGACAGTTCGGCCGCCGCCGCCTCGCAAGCCGGCGCCTTGCGGGCCGTGAGATAGACCTTCGCGCCCTGGTGCAGCAGGCCGGTGGCGATCATGCGGCCGATGCCGCGCGAGCCGCCGGTGACCAGGGCAACGCGCCCCTCTAGGGAAAACAGGTCTTTGAGCATGGCCACTCCTTTTGCATAGTGTCAGCCTAGCTTCATTGCGCGCGACTTCCAATCACCTGAATGACAGCCAGCGGCTGCTGCCTCGCGCGCGGCGCTGCTGGCCAGGAGGACTCCATGCATCGTCGTGCCTTCGTTTCCCTTGCCGCCGCCCCCGTGCTCGCGGCCTGCGCCCACCGTGACGAGGCGGCCGCCGCCCTGGCGCAGGCCGACCAGGCAATCGGTGCCAGCAGGCTCAACACGGTGCGGTTCACGGCCAGCGGCAGCGGCGCCACCTTCGGACAGGCCTTCCTGCCAGGCAACGAATGGCCCCTGATCACCATCCCCAGCTTCGTGCGCGTGATGGATTACGAGAACGGCGCGATGCGCGAGGACTCCGTGCGGGTGCGCGCCGAGCCCAGCGGCGGCGGCGCGCTACCCCTCATGGGCCAGGGCGAACAGCGCGTCTCCGCGTGGGTGCGGGGCGACCGCGCCTGGAACGTGACCGGCACCACCGCGCAGGCCGCGCCGGTCGCCCTGGAGCAGCGCCTGCACGACCTGTGGACCACGCCGCACGGCGTCATCCGCGCCGCCATGCGCCGGCCCGCCACCCTGCGCATGCAGGAAGGCCTCAAGGTAGTGAGCTTCACCGAGCCAGGCCTGTACCGCGCCACCGTCTACATCGACCCCGACGGCCTGGTGCAGGGCGTCGAGTCGGTCATGCCCAATCCAGTCACCGGGGATACGCCGGTGACCGCGACCTATTCGGGCTGGAAGGATTGGGGCGGCGTGATGTTCCCCAGCCGCATCATCCAGATGGCCGGCGGCAATCCGGTGCTCGACGTGCGGGTGAAGGAGGTGCAGGGGAATGTGGCCGCCGGCATCGACGTGCCCGCGGAGGTGGCGGGCTTTCGCGAGAAGGTCGACGTGCAGAAGGTGGCAGACGGCGTCTGGTTCTTCGGCGGCGGCTCCCACAACAGCGTGCTGGTGGAATTTGCCGACCACCTGATGCTGATCGAAAGCCCCCTGTACGACGGCCGGGCGCAGGCCGTGATCGCCCAGGCGCGCGAGCTGGTGCCGAACAAGCCGCTGCGCTACGTCGTCAACTCGCACCATCATTTCGATCACGCCGGCGGCCTGCGCGCCGCGGCGGCGAGCGGCGCCACGCTGGTCGTCAGCGAGCTGGCGCGGCCCTGGTACGAGAAGACCTTTGCCACGGCGAACACCGTGCACCCGGATGCTTTCGCGCAGGCGCGCCGCGCCGTCACGTTCGAGGGGGTCGACAAGCAGCGCATTTTCAGTGACGGCACGCGCACCGTGCACATGCAGTACATCGAGGACAGCCCGCACGCGCAGGGCTTCATGATGGCGTGGCTGCCCAGGGAGCGCCTGCTGGTCGAAGCCGACGCCTTCACGCCGCCGCCGCCGAACACGCCGCCGCCGACACGGCCCAGCCTGCTGAACCTCAACCTGCTCGACAACGTGCAGCGGCTTGGCTACAGCGTGGATCGCATCCTGCCGCTGCATGGTCGGGTGGTGCCGTATGCGGATCTGCGCACCGCGGCACGGATGTGAGTGGCGGCTAGCGGCTGCGGCAAGGTAGGCTGGGCTGCCCGCAGGGCACCCCAGCAGCGCCGCCTCAGGCCCGCGCCACCCTGCGCTCCCGCCACGCCAGGTATTCCCCGACGATGCCCTTGCGGAAGGCCAGCACGCACAGCACGAAGATGCCGCCGATGATCACGGTCACCCAGGAGCCGACGCGATCGGACAGCACGTCCTGCAGCGTGACCACGACGCCCGCACCCACGACCGGCCCGAGGAAGGTACCGGCGCCACCCAGCAGCGTCATCAGGATCACCTCGCCGGAGGTCGCCTGCAGCACGTCGGTCAGCGTCGCGAACCCGAGCACCAGCGCCTTCAGCGCGCCAGCCAGGCCGGCGATGGTGGCCGAGAGCACGAACACCAGCAGCTTGTAGCGGTCGACGTCGTAACCGAGCGAAATCGCGCGCGGTTCGTTCTCACGGATCGCCTTGAGCACCTGGCCGAAGGGCGAAGACACGATGCGGCGGATCGCGAGAAACACCGCGACGAACAGCGCGAACACGAAGTAGTACATCGCCAGGTCGCTGCGCAGCGGGACCACCCCGAGCAGCGTGCCGCGCGGCACGCCCTGCAGCCCGTTTTCGCCGCCCGTGAGCGGTGCCTGCAGGCAGATGAAGTAGATCAATTGGCCCAGGGCCAGCGTGATCATGGCGAAGTAGATGCCCGAGCGGCGGATCGCCAGCAGGCCGATGGCCAGTCCGCCCAGCATCGCCACCAGCATGCCGCCGACGATTGCGGGGACCGTGTTCCAGTGCAGTGCGGTGACCAGCCAGCTGACCGTGTACGCCCCCAGCCCGAAGTAGGCGGCATGGCCGAAGGAGAGCATGCCGCCGAATCCGAGCAGCAGGTTGAACGCGCAGGCGAAGATCGCGAACGCGTACAGCGTCATCAGGTAGACGGGATAGATGTTCAGCCAGGGCGCAACCAGGCCGATCAGCACCAGCACGACGTAGAAGCCAAGAAGGGAACGCTTCATCGCCGGTTACTCCCGCCCGAACAGCCCGGCGGGCCGCAGCACCAGCACGATGGCCATGATCACGAACACCACGATGTTGGAAGCTTCCGGGTAGATCACCTTGGTGAAGCCTTCGACCATCCCGAGCACCAGCCCGCTGACGATCGCGCCGAGGATCGAGCCCATGCCGCCGATCACCACGACCGCGAACACGACGACCACCACGGACGTCCCCATGAGCGGAGAGACCTGGATCACCGGCGCCGACAGCACGCCGGCCAGCGCCGCGAGGCCGACCCCCGCGCCGTAGGTGAGCATCACGATGATCGGCACGTTGATGCCGAAGGACTGCACCAGCCGCGGGTTCTCGGTGGCCGCGCGCAGCGTGGCGCCCAGGCGCGTGCGCTCGATCGTGAACCAGGTGACGAAGCAGATCACCAGCGAGGCGACGATCACCCAGGCACGGTACACCGGCAGGATCATGAAGCCGAGGTTGAGCACGCCTTGCAGCGCGTCCGGCACCGGATAGGTCGTGCCACTGGCGCCGAAGCGATAGCGCATGACGCCCTCGAAGATCAGCGCCAGGCCGAAGGTAAGCAGCAGGCCGTACAGCGGATCGAGCTTGTACAGGTGCCGCAGCAGCAGGCGCTCCAGCACGATGCCGAAGGCGCCGACCACGAGGGGTGACAGCACCAGCGCCACCCAGTAATTGATGCCGAACGCGTCCAGCCCGATCAGCGCCGCGAAGGCCCCGAGCATGTAGAAGGCGCCGTGGGCGAAGTTGACGACACCCAGCAGACCGAAGATCACCGCCAGGCCCAGGCTGAGCATGGCGTAGAAGGAGCCGTTCACCAGGCCCAGCATCAGCTGGCCGAGGATCACGGGAATGGGGTAGCCGAAGATTTCGGTCATGGGGCTCGCAAATGGAAAACTGGCGCGCGGCGGCCCGGCCGCCGCGCGCCCTGCAGGCATCAGCCCTTGACGGCCTTGCACTTGCCGGTCACGGGGCCGAAGGCCTCTTCACCGGACATGGTCTTGACCAGCTTGTAGTAGTCCCAGGGGTACTTGGACTCGGCCGGCGTCTTGACCTGCATGACGTACATCGGATGGATCATCACGCCGTCGGAACGGATGGTGCCGTTCTTGGCGAACATGTCGTTGATCTTCATCTTCTTCAGTTCCGCCATCACCTTGTCGGGATCGGTGGTGTTGGCGGCCTTCACGGCGTTCAGGTACTGCAGCGTCGCCGAGTAGTAGGCGGCCTGGTTCTCGGTCGGCTCCTTCTTCGCCACGGCGAAGAAGCGCTTGGCCCAGGCGCGCGAGTCGGCGTTCATGTCCCAGTACCAGCTGGTCGTGAAGTACAGTCCCTGCGCGGTCTTGAGACCCAGCGAGTGGATGTCGCTGATGAAGGCCAGCAGCGCCGCCGGCTTCATGGTCTTGGTGATGCCGAATTCCTGCGCCGCCTTGAGCGAGTTGGTGAAATCCGTGCCGGCATTGGCCAGGCCCAGCACCTGGGCCTTGGAGCCCTGCGCCTGCAGCAGGAAGGACGAGAAGTCGGTGGTGCCCAGCGGCACGCGCACTTCGCCCAGCGACTTGCCGCCGTTGGCCTGCGCCACCGTGGTGGCGGCTTCGCGCAGCTGCGTGCCGAACGCGTAGTCGGCGGTCAGGAAGTACCAGGTCTTGCCGCCTTCCTTGGTCATCACGCTCGCGGTGCCGTTGGCCAGCGAGGTCGTGTCGTAGGCGTAGTGCACGCTGTACGGCGTGCAGTCCTCGTTGGTCAGCGAGGCACCGGCGGCGCCGATCGCGATGAAGGGCACGTGCTTGGCCCCGGCCACCTTGGACATGGCGATCGAGGTGCCCGTGTTGGAGCCGCCCAGGATCATGTTGACGCCGTTCTGGTCGGCCCACTCGCGGAACTTGGAAGCGGCGAGATCGGGCTTGTTCTGGTGGTCGGCCGACATGAGGACGACCTTCTTGCCCAGGACCGAGCCGCCGAAGTCCGCGATCGCCATCTTCGCGGCTTCGACGCCGCCCTGGCCGATCACGTCGGCATAGGGGCCGGACATGTCGTCGATGTCGCCGATCACCACCTCGTTGGCGGCCGCCATCGCGGCGGGGGCCACGAAGGCTGCGGCCACTGCGAGGGCCACCGCGGTCAGGGAAAGGTGCTTCTTCATGAGGTCTCCTTGGTTGAAACGAACGACTAACTTCAGACGCCCAGGAACTCGCGCAACATGGCCATGTTGGCCGCGAGTTCCTGCTGCGCGAACTGGTGGACGATGCGCCCGTGTTCCATCACGTAGAACCGGTCCGCCAGCGGCGCCGCAAAGCGGAAGTTCTGCTCCACCAGCATGATGGTGTAGCCGCGGGCCTTGAGGGTGCGAATGGTCTCGGCAAGCTTCTGCACGATGACCGGTGCCAGCCCTTCGGAGATCTCGTCGAGCAGCAGCAGGCGCGCGCCCGTGCGCAGGATGCGGGCCACTGCCAGCATCTGCTGCTCGCCGCCCGACAGGCGCGTGCCGGGGCTGCCGGCGCGTTCCTGCAGGTTGGGGAACATGGCGTAGATCTCGTCGATGCTCATGCCGCCCTGCGCCGTGACTGGCGGCAGGCGCAGGTTCTCCTCGGTCGAGAGCGTGGAGAAGATGCCGCGCTCTTCGGGGCAGTAGCCCACGCCGAGGCGCGCCACCCGATGCGGGGGCAGCTTGATCGCTTCCTGTCCACGGATGCGGATCGAGCCCTTGCGCGCGCCGGTCAGGCCGACGATCGCGCGCAGCGTGGTGGTGCGGCCGGCGCCGTTGCGCCCGAGCAGGCAGACGACCTCGCCCTCCTGCACCGTGACGTCGACGCCGTGCAGGATGTGCGATTCGCCGTACCAGGCGTTCAGGCCCTCGATGCGCAGCATCTCGGCGGCGCCGCCGCCGCCGGAGCCGCGCAGGGAGGTGGGCGCGCCTTCGGAGGGCAGGGTGCTGCGGGCAGCGAGCACGGTGGAGCTCATCTCAATGCGCTCCCTGGAGTTCGGCTTCGGTGCTGCCCATGTAGGCTTCGATCACCTGCGGATTGCGCGAGACCTCGGCATACGGGCCGTCGGCGATCACGGTGCCGCGCTGCAGGACCGTGATGCGGTCGGCGATCGAGGACACCACGTTCATGTTGTGTTCCACCATCAGGATCGTCCGCCCTTCGGAGGCTTTCTTGATCAATTGCGTGACGCGGCTGACGTCCTCGTGGCCCATGCCCTGCGTCGGCTCGTCGAGCAGCATCAGCTGCGGCTCGAGCGCCATCGTCGTGGCCAGTTCGAGCGCGCGCTTGCGGCCGTAGGGCAGGTTGACGGTCAGCTCGCTGGCGAAGTCCTGCAGGTCGACCTCGCGCAGCAGTTGCAGCGCGCGCTCGTGCAGCGGATGCAGCGAGCGCTCGGGCTTCCAGAAATGGAAGGAGGTGCCCAGGCGCCGCTGCAGCGCGGCCCGCACGTTCTCGAGCACCGTCATGTGCGGGAACACGGCGGAGATCTGGAAGGAGCGCACGATGCCGCGGCGCGCCGTCTGCGCCGGCTTCTCGTGCGTGATGTCGCTGCCCTGGTAGAGGATCTTGCCGCGCGTGGGCGCGATGAACTTGGTCAGCAGGTTGAAGAAGGTGGTCTTGCCGGCGCCGTTCGGACCGATGAGCGCATGGATGTCGCCGCGCCTGACCTTCAGGTCCACCTGGTTCACGGCGACGAAGCCCTTGAACTCCTTGGTCAGGCCCTGGGTTTCCAGGATGGTCTCAGACGACAAAGCCTCTCCTTGCATGACGGCGTAGCAATCCCCGGAGCGGCAAAGGCCCCGCAAAGGCGCCAATGGTGGGAGCCCGGGCGAGGGCCGGACAGGGGGTTGGACCCTAGGTGTTTTTGCGAACGGGCAGGCTGCAAGCGATCCCATTTTCCGGCAATCGATCGTCCCTGCGCAAGACTGGAGGCCCTTCTTCTGCTACGGATTCAGGAGCATGGCATGTGCGGTGAGCGCCGTCGACTTGCTTTCAGCAGGCTGACCGCGACATCGCCATGAACATCGCAGCGAGCCAGCGTCGCGCACGTTCATGGTGCGCAGTGCGCTCAGCGCACGACCAGCCGCGCGCCCGCGCCGGCGGCGTGCGCTGCGCCGATCACGGCAGCCTCTTCGAAGCCGTGCTGCTGGAAGATCCGCAGCACCTGCGCGACGCTTTCCGGCGTGCAGGACACGAGCAGCCCGCCGCTGGTTTGCGGATCGCTGAGCAGCGCCTGCTCGGCATCCGCAAAGCCGGAAGGCAGCGCGACTTCGGCGCCATAGCCCGCCCAGTTGCGGCCGGAGGCGCCGGTGATGAAGCCGGCACGCGCCAGCTCGCGCACGCCCTCGAGCACCGGGACCTTGCTCCAGTCGATCGTCAGCGTCAGGCCGGCGCCGCGGGCCAATTCCAGCGCGTGGCCGGCGAGGCCGAAGCCGGTCACGTCGGTCAGCGCATGGACGCCCGCGATGGCTGCCAGCTCGGGGCCGGGCGTGTTCAGGCGCGTCGTGGTGGCGATCATGCGTTCGTAGCCGGCGGCATCGAGCCGCTCCTTCTTCAAAGCGGCCGAGAGCACGCCCACCCCCAGCGGCTTGCCGAGCACCAGCACGTCGCCGGCACGGGCATCCGAATTGCGCTTCACGCGCTTCGGATGCACCAGGCCGAGTGCGACCAGCCCGTAGATCGGCTCGACCGAGTCGATCGTGTGCCCGCCCGCGATCGGGATGCCCGCGGCCTTGCAGACCGACTCGCCGCCTTCGAGGATGCGCGCGATGGTGGCCGTGGACAGCACGTTGATCGGCATGCCGACGAGCGCCAGCGCCATGATCGGCTTGCCGCCCATGGCGTAGACGTCGGAGATCGCGTTGGTGGCGGCGATGCGGCCGAAGTCGAACGGGTCGTCGACGATCGGCATGAAGAAATCGGTGGTGGCGATCAGCGCCTGTTCTTCGTTGAGCTGGTAGACCGCCGCATCGTCGGCGGTTTCAATGCCCACCAGCAGCTCGGGCGGCACCGGCAGGCGCGCCGTACCCTTGAGGATCTCCGACAGCACGCCCGGCGCGATCTTGCAGCCGCAGCCGCCGCCATGCGAGAGCGAGGTGAGGCGGGGTTCCGCGGCGGCGGTGGGCAAGGGCGCGTTCATCGGGGGCTTTCCAGTTCTCGGATCAGGTTGAGGAGCGCGACGCGCTCGGCGGCCGCGTCGAACAGCGGCGCGCGCAGGGCGCATTGTGCGGCGAGACGCACGAGCAGGCCCCCGCCGGGGTCTTGCCCTCGCTGGCCCGCCCGGCATTCGCGCAGCAGCGCGGCCAGCGCCAGCGCATCGCCATGCGGGAAGTAGCCGGCATAGTCCACCCCGAGCATGCCGACGTTGCCGCTGATCCGGCTGGCCAGCACCGGCGTGCCGCAGCGCACGGCCTCCATGATCGCGTGGGCCCCGCCCTCGATGGAGCTCGTGTGCACCAGCACGTGCGCCGCGCGGATGCGGGCCAGCGTGGCCTCGTGCGGCAGCGGTCCGAGCCAGTGGTAGGCCGGGCAGTCCGCCTCGGTGGCGCGCGCCGCGTGTGCCAAGGTGGGCTCGGTCATGGCATCGCCGATGTGAGCTATGCGGATATCGGTCTCGCGGCACAGCAACCGGGCCGCGGCGAACAGCGTCTGCGGGCTTTTCACCGCGCGCAGGTGGCCGACCATCACCACATCGAGCACACCGCTGTCCTTGCTCAAGGGCGGCTGCGCGGGGGTCGACTGGAAGATCACGCGCGCCTTGGTCCGGTGCTGCGCCGGCAGCCCCTGCGGCCCGCACTCCTGCAGCACCACCAGCCGCTGCGCCAGGGCGAGCGAGCGCTGGGCGGCGGCATCGCTGGCGATGTCCTGGTAAAGGTCGGTGCCGGTCAGCACCACCGCAAGGCCGAGTCCCGGGTGTGCATCGGCCCAGGCGGCGATCGCTTGGGCCGAGCGCCGCGCATGCAGCGCCAGCATCAGTTCGTCGCTGGCGCTAGCGTCATCGGGCCAGGCCTTCGTGATCCGCACCCGGGCCGCGCCGGCCAGCAGGTCCTGCCACCGCCGGGCGGTCCGCCAGTTGCCATTGTTGGCGTCCGCCAAGGCTGGGCTTACGATGACTACCGATGGGGTACGCGACATCCTTGATTTATAGCGCGCCGGCCGCCGACGCGGCACTGGCATTGCGACACGGCCCGCCCGAGGCCGTGCGCGCCAGCCTGCTCGACGCCCGCGAGCGCACCTTGGCGCTCACGCACGACGTGATCGAAGCGCTGGGTCCCGAGGCGCGCGTGCCTTACGCGCTGGAAGTCAATCCGCCCCTGTGGGAACTGGGACACCTCGCCTGGTTCCAGGAATGGTGGATCGCCCGCAACCCCGAGCGCGGCCTCGGCACGGCGGCCGTACCCGCGGCCCGGCGCACCGCTTCGGAGCTGCCCGAGTCCGATGCGTGGTACGACTCCAGTCGCGTGCCGCACGCGCACCGTTGGGAACTCCCCTTGCCGGGTTTCGCCGGCACGGTCGACTACCTCACGTATACCCTGAGGCGCACGCTCGAACTGCTGGACCAGCTGCCCGAGGACGCCGGCGACGACGCGCTCTACTTCTTCCGCCTGGCCACCCTGCACGAGCAGATGCACGCCGAGGCGGCCGTCTACATGGCGCACGGCCTGGGTATCCCGGTGCGCGAACGCGGCGCCCCGGCTACCGCGGCTGCCAGCGCGACGGTGCAGGTGCGCGCCCAGCGCTTCGAAGTCGGGGCGGCGCCGGGCGGCTTCGCCTTCGACAACGAGCTGCCGCCCCGCTCGCTGGATCTGGGCGCGTTCGAGATCGACGCCGAGCCGGTCACCTGGGCCGCTTTCCTGCCCTTCGTCGAGGCGGGTGGCTACGAGCAGGCGCAGTGGTGGACCCCCGAGGGGAGCGCCTGGCTGCAGGGGCAACGCCAGCGCGGACCGGCGGGCATTCGCTCCACGGGCTCGGGCTGGGAGCAACTACGCCATCGCCAGTGGCTGCCGCTCGTGCCGCAGCAGGTGGTGATGCACGTGAGCGCGCACGAGGCCGATGCCTGGTGCCGCTGGGCCGGCCGGCGCCTGCCGACCGAAGCCGAATGGGAGTGCGCGGCCTGCACGCGCCCCGGCTTTCGCTGGGGCCAGGTGTGGGAGTGGACGGCCAGCGCCTTCGAGCCGTATCCCGGCTTCGCGCCGCATCCCTACCGCGACTATTCGCAGCCGTGGTTCGGCAGTCGCCGGGTGCTGCGCGGCGCCTCCCCGGCCACCGCGCCCGCGTTGGCGCATGCCCGCTACCGCAACTTTTTCGAGCCGCACCGGCGCGACATCTTTGCCGGCCTGCGCAGCGTCGCGGTGCCCTGATTTGCTCGGCCCCACGCGGGCCAGGGAATGGGGCGAGGTCCTATACTCGGTGCCCCCGGCCGCGCTCCCGTTCCCGCGTCCCAGCGCGGTCGCTCGCTGTCGAACCACCGAAAGATTTCCATGAGCCTGCCCGTCTCGCGTCGCGACTTTGTCAAGGCTGCCTCGTCCGCGCTGGCGCTGGGCGCGCTGCCGCTCGCGCAGGCCGAGGAAGCGGCCCGCCGCTTCGAGCCGCGGCCCACCGGCTGGCGCAGCTTCGAGGTGACCACGACCGTGCAGCTGCGTGACGCAGCCGGCGGTGCTTCCGTGTGGTTGCCGGTGCCCTCGCTGGAGAACCCCTGGCAGCGCACGACGGATGTCAGCTGGTCGGGCAATGCCAGCAACGTGCGGCTGGCCGCCGACGGCGCGACCGGCGCCCGCGTGCTGGTGGCGCGCTTCGACGCCGGCACGCCCGATCCCCGCCTGGTGCTGACGAACCGCGTCGAGACGCAGAACCGCGTGGTCGACTGGAAGGAACGTCCCGCTGTCGCCGCCGACCCGGCCGATCTGCGCCACTGGCTGGCGCCCACTGAACTCATCACGACCGACGGCATCGTGCGCAAGGTGGCCACGCAGATCGTGCTGGGCGCGCGCAGCGACCGCGAGAAGGTGCAGCGCATCTACGACTGGGTGATCGTCAGCACGTATCGCGAGCCCAAGGTGCGTGGCTGCGGCACCGGCGACATCAAGGCCATGCTGGAGACCGGCAATCTGAGTGGCAAGTGCGCCGATATCAATGCGCTGTTCGTCGGCCTGTGCCGCGCCGCTGGCGTGCCCGCGCGCGACATCTACGGCGTCCGGCTGGTGCCCAGCGCCTTCAACTACCGCGAGCTCGGGGCCAACCCGGCCAGCCTCAAGGGCGCGCAGCATTGCCGCGCCGAGGTGTACCTGAAGGAGCAGGGCTGGGTCGCGATGGATCCGGCCGACGTCACCAAGGTCATGCGCCAGGAAACGCCGGAGTGGATCAAGGACGCCGGCAACCCCGTCGTCGCACCGGTGCGCAAGGCGCTGTTCGGCAACTGGGAAGGCAACTGGATGGGCTACAACAGCGCCAGCGACGTGAAGCTGCCCGGTGCCAGACAGGGCAAGCTGGGCTTCTTCATGTACCCGCAGGCGGAAACCGCCAGCGGCGCGCGCGACCCCTACGATCCCGACAGCTTCGCGTACCAGATCACGGCGCGCGAGATCACGGCCTGATCGCCCGCGAATGAACACCGCTTCCGGACCCGGCCCGCAGCAGCCCGAGGCGAGCGGTACTGCGCCCGCGCTGACGCTGGCCGGCATCGCCGCGCTGCTGTCGTCGGCGTGCTGCGTCATGCCGCTGGTGTTCGCGATCGTCGGCGTCTCCGGTGCGTGGATCGGTCAGCTGCGGCGGCTGGAGCCCTGGTCGGGGACGTTGTCGGGGTTGGCCGTTGCCGCGCTCGCATTTGCCGGCTGGCGCTTGTATCGCCCCGCGGCCGCGGCCGCGGCCGTCTGCGATGCCAGCGACCCCGCTGCCTGCCGTCGGGTCGGTGCCGCCGGCCGGCGCTGGTTCTGGCTGGTCGTGGTGCTCACGCTGGTGCCGCTGCTCGTGCCCATCGCGGCGCCGCTGTTCTATTGAGGAAGGTGAACATGAACAAGATCTCTGCCGTCGTCGCCGCTGGCTTGCTCGCAATCGCAGGTGCGGCCAGCGCCGCGCCGCGCCAGGTGACCTTGAGCGTGCCGACCATGGACTGCGACACCTGTCCGGTGACGATCCGCATCGCCTTGCTGAAGGTGCCGGGCGTGAGCCGCGCGGTGGTGAGCTACGCCCGCCGCAATGCGAAGGTGAGCTTCGACGATGCGAAGACCAGCGTCGCCGGGTTGACCAAGGCGACCGAAGCGGCGGGCTATCCGTCGTTCGAGGCGGACGACGCCAAGTAGAGCGGCACTCTTCAGAGCTCCGCGAGCCAGCGCGCGGCGAGCGGGCTGCTCCAGTCGAATTCACCGGTCACCACGAACCTGGGCCGTCCACTGCGCGTGATGGCGATCGTGCTGGGAAAGATGTGCACGTCGAAGGCCTTGGCCGCCGCGCCCTCGCGATCGAGCAGCACGGGCAAGTCCAGCCCCGTCGTTTGCAGGAAGCGGCGCACCGCGGCTTCGGTCTCGCGGTAGTTCACCGCGAGCACCTGCACGCCCTCCCCACGGTGCTCGCGCGCGAGTTGCTGCAGCGCCGGCATTTCGGCGCGGCACGGCTCGCACCAGCTTGCCCAGAAATTCAGCAGCACGGGCTTGCCTCGCGTGGCGGCCAGCTGCCAGGCGCTTCCGTCCAGCCCAGCCAGTTCGACCGTCGGCGTTGCGCGTCGCCGCGGCCACTCCTTGCGCGCCGCCTGTGCGTCGGCGGCGAACGCTGCCGGCAGGAACGGCACGCAGGCCGTAGCGAGCAAGCCGCGGCGGGAGGGCGAGAACAAGGGCTTGGTCATCGCGGCGCCGGCAGCTTGGCTGCTACAGCAACATGCCGGCGGCGACGTTGATCGACAGCGCCAGCAGGCTGGCATTGAAGAAGAAGGACACGACGCAGTGCAAGGTGCCCACCGGCCGCAGCGCCGAACCATGGAAGCTGATGTCGGCGGTCTGCGCGGATGTGCCGATCACGCAGGAAAAGTGGAAGAAGTCGCCGTACAGCGGGTCGGGCGTGCCGGGGAAGTCCAGCGGATCCGGTGCGTTGCGCACGCGCGCGGCGTAGAAGTCATGCGCGTAGTGGATCGCGAAGACGCATTGGGTGAACAGCCAGGAGGTGACCACGGTCAGGATGGCCAGCAGCAGGTGCGCCACGCGCACCGTGCCCGAGAGATTCTTCACCTGCGACAGCTGCGTGCCCACTGCCAGCAGCACCGCCGCGGCCGTCAGCACCACCACCGTGAGGATGGTGAGTCGTCCCTGGTCCTGGCTGATGGCGCGGCGCTTGATGTCGTCGACATCCGTGTGCCACACCAGGTGCCACGTGAGCGCCAGGTTCATCAGGGCGCCCGCGTTCCAGGCGATCAGCGTGTCGGCCGCGCGCGACAGGCCCGTCAGGCGGGTGGCCAGGAACACGGCCAGCCCGAAGACCAGGGAGCCGAGCAGGCGCGGGCGCGCCCGCAAGGCGGGCCAGAGCTTGGCGCGTCGATGGGCTTTTTCGGCGGATTCGGACATGAGGCGGGCACGAAGACGGGGTGCGCGGACTCTAGCAGTGCCGCGCGCCCCCGTGCGCCCGCATCACGTCACAGCGAGCGCAGGTACTGGCCGACGTCCGACACTTCCTGCGGAGTCAGGCCCAGCACCATGCGCGCGTTGTAGCGCGTGACCACCGCCTCCAGGGTGGGCGCGGAGCCGTCGTGGAAATAAGGCGCGTGCTGCCACACGCCGCGCAGCGGCGAGGTGCGGTACTGCTTCGTGGCGGAACGGGCCGCTGCGCTGGGCACCTCGGGCTCGGCCATGGAGTCGCTCACCGGGTGCAGCCGCTCGTTGGCGTCGGTGAACTGCGCTCCGCTGTGGCAGCTGGCGCATTGCGCCTTGCCCTGGAACAGGAGCTGGCCGCGCGCGGCCGCCTGCCCGTCGAAGGAACCCGCGGGTGGCGTGGGTGCCGCCAGCGAAAGCTGGTAGGCCTGCAGGGCGGGCAGTGCGCTGGTCACCAGATCCTGGTCGCCGTGCGTCACGTTCACGCCGGTGCGCGGCTCGCTGAAGGTGCCCTGGCCCCCGAGCTGGGTCACGGCGACGTAGCGGTTCCAGTAGGCGACCTCGTCGCCGTCGCCCGTGACGGTGACCTTGTGGATCCCCGCCAGGCCATAGGCCGGCGGGATCACCGAGGGCTTGTTCTGGCCGTCCAAGTTGAAGCGCGCGTCGTACTTGCCGGGGCCCCAGGAGCTGTAGATGGCCTTCTGCGCGGGGTTGAGCGCAGGCGACAGGGCGACGACCGCGCCGGAATTGAAGTCACGATTGGGCCAGCCATCGAGCCGGTGGCCGATGCCGCTGGCAAAGCTGTTGTCAACCGTGGAGTGGCAGACGGCGCAGGTGACGCCCAGGCGCGCGAGGTGGTTGACGCCGTTCGCGTCGGTGGTGACCTGTCCCTCCAGGCCGATCACGGCGCCGAGCTTGAGCAGGGTCAGCGTCGTTTGCGGATTGTCCAGATCGACCTTGCCGGCAGCCAGCGCGTCTTTCACCCCTTGCGGCAGCGCGTCGACGTCGACCTTCAGGCCGACCGACAGGGCGACGCGCGGCGTCACGCTCTGTTCGATGACCGTGTGCATCTTCAGCGTGTCGCTCCAGAAGATCTCGTCGCCGAAGGTGTCGTGGCGGAAGATCTGCTGCCCGGACGCGAGCACGGCGGGATCGGCGCTGGTGGCGACCGCCGCATCGCCGCCGCCACCGCCGCCGCAGCTCACGAGCGCGGTCGCCGCGGCGGCGACCGCCGCCACCAGCGAACCCGAGGAAAGCATCGTTGCGAAGGGCCTCTGCATGTCATGTCTCCTGCGCCGGGAATGCGGCGGTGAGGCATAGATGCACCCGACGGGAAAAACGTGACAACGGCCGAGCAATTATTTTTTTGCCGCCGGCCGGAACGCGCGGCTCGCTCGCAGCTACGCGGCGGCGCGCCCGGGCAGCCGATGCGACTGCGCCAGCAGCGCGCGCGCGAGCGCCGCCTTCGGTCCCTCGGTCCAGACCAGGCCCATGCGGCGCACCGGCGCCGGCGGCGGCAGCGGGATGCGCAGCACGTGCAGGCCTTCGGGCCAGGGCGGTGTCCAGTCCGGCACCAGCGCCACCCCCAGGCCCTGGTGCACGAACACGGCGATCGCGTTGAGCGCGTCGATCTCGATGCGTTCCTGCGGCTGGATCTGGTGTTCGCGCAACCAGGCGTCGGCCATGCGGCCGCCCCACATCGTGCGGTCGTAGCGGATGAAGGGTTCGCTCGCCAGCAGGTCCAGCGGATCGCGCCCCACCATGGCGGCGGGCGCGAGCAGGCACAGGGGCTCTTCGGCCAGCAGTTCCCAGGCGCAGGACTTGGGCAGCGTGAACTGCGGCTCCACGATCACGGCCGCGTCGAGCAGGCCGCCGGTGACGCGCTGGTACAGGCTGCCGGAGTTGCCCGGCTCCATGTAGACGGCGAGCTTGGGATGCTTGTCGTAGAGGCCGCGCAGCAGCGGCGGCAGCAATCCGGTCAGGGCCGAGGCCGAGACCCCCAGGCGCCATTCGCCCAGCGGTGCATCGTCGGTGGCCAGGGCCTGCAGGTTGCGCACGTCGCGCAGCACGCCGCGTGCGTGGTTCAGGATGCGCACGCCAGCCTCGGTCGCCTTGACGGTGCGGCCGGCGCGCCGCACGAGGGGTGCGCCCATCGCTTCCTCCAGCGACTTGACGCGCGCCGCCACGGCGGCCGGCGTGAGGTCGAGGCGGCGCGCGGCCTCCGCCATCGAGCCGCAGTCGACCACCATCACGAAGCTTTGCAGGAACTGCGTGTCCATCCGGAACAAAACTTCATTATCGAATGAATGTGGAACCAGCCCGTTTCCCGCTGCCGCGTGCTGGTCCATGATCCCGCGGTGCCGGGTCCCCCGGCCGCTATCAATGAATTACAGGAGACAAGTTTGATGATCACCCGTCGCGGCGCCCTGGGCGCCACTGCCGCCGCCCTCGCCTCCACCGTCCTGCCCGCGCGGGCCGCCGGCTACCCCGACCGGCCGGTGAAGATCGCAGTGGGCTTTGCCGCCGGCGGCGGCGCCGACATCATCGCCCGCATGGTGGGCACGCAGATGGGAGCGCAGACCGGCGAGACCTTCATCGTCGACGACCGGCCGGGCGCCACCGGCACCATCGCCGCGACCTTCGTCGCGCACTCGCAGGCCGATGGCTACACCATCTTCCTGGGCTCGCAGTCCACCATGCTGGTGGCTCCGGCGATCTACCCGAAGCTGCAGTTCGACCCGGTCAAGGACTTCACGCCGATCTCCATGCTGGTGTCGATGCCGATGATCCTGGCCGTGCATCCCAGCGTGCCCGCGCACAACATGCAGGAGCTGATCGCGCTGGCGAAGAAGAGCAAGCTGTCTTACGCCTCGGCCGGTGCCGGCGGCCCGCAGCACGTGGCCGGCGAACTGTTCAAGGCCGGACTGGGTCTGGACATCACGCACGTCCCGTACAAGGGCGAGGCGCCCGCGCTGACCGACGCGGTCGGTGGCCAGGTGCCCATGCTGTTCTCCAACGTGCCGGCGATCACCCCCTACGTCCAGTCGGGCAAGCTGCGCGCCATCGCGGTCACCAGCCTGAAGCGCCATCCCGCCTTCCCGGACGTGCCCACCATTGCCGAATCCGCCAGGCTGCCCGACTTCGAGGTGCTGACGTGGTACGGCCTCTTCGCCCCCGCCGGCACGCCGACGGAAGTGGTGAAGAAGCTCGAATCCGAGGCCATCAGCGCGCTGAAGAACAAGGACCTCGCCTCCAAGGTGAGCGGGCAGGGCTTCACCATCGTGGGCAGCACCAGCGCCCAGTTCACCGACCTGATGAAGGCGCAGGTGCCGCGGATGGCCAAGTTGATCAAGGCGGCCAACGTGCACGCCGACTGAGGACACGCATGCTCGAACTCTCCGCAAAGAAGGTCACCGGTCCGATCATCCGCCTGCACCCCAACGACAACGTCGTGGTGGCGCGGACCGAGGTCGGCATTGGCACCGTCGTGCCCAGCGAGGGCTTTACCAGCCGCAGCCAGGTGCCGGCGGGCCACAAGCTCGCCGCGCGCGCCATCCAGGCGGGTGAAGCGATCCTGAAGTACAACGTGTGCATCGGCTTCGCGGCGCAGGACATCGCGCCGGGCAGCTACGTGCACTCGCACAACGTGACCTTCCGGGAGTTCGACCGCGACTATGCCTGGGGCCAGGACTATGTAGCGACGCCGGTGCTGCCGGAGTCCGAGCAGGCTACCTTCATGGGCTATGTGCGCCCGGACGGCCAGGTGGGCACGCGCAACTACATCGGCATCCTGTCGACGGTGAACTGCTCGGCGACCGTGGTGCACAAGGTGGCCGAGTGGTTCACCGAGGAGCGCCTCGCGGCCTTTCCCAACATCGATGGCGTGGTGGGCCTCTCGCACGGCCTCGGCTGCGGCATGGAGATGAGCGGCGAGCCCATGGACCTGCTGCGGCGGACCATGGGGGGCTATGCGAAGCACCCCAACTTCGCCGGCGTGCTGATCATCGGCCTGGGTTGCGAGCGCAACCAGTTGTCCGGCATCCTGGCGCAGGAGAAGCTGCAAGCCAATCCGCGGCTGCAGACCTTCGTGATGCAGGAAACGGGCGGCACCCGCAAGACGGTGGAAGCGGCGGTCGAAGCGGTGAAGAAGATGCTGCCGGGCGCCAACGACGTGGTCCGCGTGCCGGTCTCGGCAAGTCACCTGAAGATCGGCCTGCAATGCGGCGGCTCGGACGGCTTCTCCTCGATCACCGCCAATCCGGCGCTGGGCGCGGCCATGGACATCCTCGTGCGCCATGGCGGCACGGCCATCCTGTCGGAGACGCCCGAGATCTACGGCGTGGAGCACACGCTCACGCGGCGCGCGGTGAGCCGCCCGGTCGGCGAGAAGCTGATCGAGCGCATCCGCTGGTGGAAGGAGGTGTACTCGCCCGGCCGCGACGTGCAGATCAACGGCGCGGTCAGCCCGGGCAACAACGTGGGCGGCCTGGCCAACATCTTCGAGAAGTCGCTGGGCTCCTCGATGAAGGGCGGCACCACCGGCCTGATGGAGGTATATCGCTACGCCGAGCCCGTGAGGCAGCATGGCTTCGTGTTCATGGACACCCCCGGCTTCGACCCGTGCTCCGCCACCGGCCAGATCGCGGGGGGCGCCAACATGATCATGTTCACCACCGGCCGCGGCTCGATGTTCGGCGCCAAGCCGGTGCCCTCGATCAAGCTGGCCACCAACACGCCCATGTACAGCCGCCTCACGGAAGACATGGACTACAACTGCGGCGAGATCCTGGACGGCACGAAGACGATGCCCGAGACCGCGGAGGAGATCTTCCGCCTGATGCTCAGCACCGCCTCGGGCGAGCGCAGCAAGAGCGAACTGCTCGACCTGGGCAACCACGAGTTCGTGCCCTGGAACATCGGCGTGGTGAGCTGAGGCGACTGCCAGTTTTCCTGGGCGGTGGCGCCACACGCGCGGGCCGCTCGTCGCTGGCGGCGCCCGCCGGTCGGGCGCCGATCGGAAACATCAAGCATCTTTAGTTACGATTGTTCACATCTTAGGAGGTGACGTCGTATGAGGAAGAATCTGATCCTGCTGCCGCTGGTGCTGCTCGCGGCGGGTGCCGTGCAGGCCGGCACGTACTCGGTACTGCAGGAGTCGCAGTGCAATCTCATCACGCCCGCCGATCTGACGCGCGTGATCCGCAAGGCAGGCGCCGACACCGGCCTCGACCTGCCCAAGGGCATGGCCATCCATGCCGAAGTGCAATGCGCGCCCGATGCGGCCGGCAAGCGCTTCGTGTACACCATCCGCGCGGCCATCGAGAAGCAGGTGAACGACGGTGAAGCGCAGCGCTGGACGACCCTGGCGCAGCAAACCGGCTATGGCACCACTGCCGGGACGGCCACGCTGCTGCGTCAAGTGCACTTCACCATCCGCGACGTGATCCGCCAGGAGCCCTGAGCCTGCGGGGTGGGTTGCCGACGGCATCCCACCACCCTATGGGCAAACGAAAAGGGCGGCGCCGACGGCGCCGCCCTTTTGCATTGGGGTCGATTACTTCTTGTAGACGCCGCCGCAGACCACGGTGTCGTCCAGGCGCTCGCAGTACGCGGTCTTGGCCTCGATCTTCTTGGTCATCGGGTTGGGGAACTTGTAGTCGGTGTAGAAGCTGGTCTTGGCCTTGCCCAGCTCCACGCGTTCCTTGATGTATTCCTTGCCGTCGATGTCCTTCATCTCGATGAAGTTCTTGCCGACCATCTTCTCGTTGGTGCCGTGGGCGACGCAGGTGCCATCGAGCTTGTGCACCGCGAGGTACAGGTCGCGGTCGTGGAAGTCCTTGTTGTCGCGGTTGATGATTTCGGCGTAGCCCTTGTCCTTGCCGTGGGCCTTGATGTACGCGACGCCCTTCTTGACCATGGCTTCCGCTTCCTTGGCGGTGGCGGGGGTGTCGGCGGCGGCGGCGGCCCAGGTGGCGCCGGCGAAGGCAGCGACGCACAGGGCGACGGCCAGCTTGCTTGCTTGCATGCGGTTCATGATTCCCAATTCCGATTCGTTTTGACGGCAGGGCGGCAGCAGTGCCGCCCGATCCGGCATTTATTGTCGAGCAGGAGCGCAGCCGGCGCCGACAGCGAATCGATGAGCGTGGGACTTATCTCGCGCGGATGGCGATTGCGCGCCGCGCGCCCAGCGTGCGTGTCGTGCAATCGCCGCAGTGCCGCGCGCTTTGCGGCCGCAGGCGAGTGCCCGCGGCCGAATGCCGTCAGGCCAGCGCGCCGGCGTTGGGCATGGTGAAGCCGACCTGGTCGAGCGAAGCTTGCAGCGTCTTCTGCTGCGCGGCGTCGAGCTCCACCAGCGGCGGGCGCACGTGCAGCCAGTCCTGCCGGCCCGTCTTCCAGGCGATCGCCGCCTTCATCGCGGCGATCAGAGGAAACTGCGCGAAGGCGGCGCGCGTCGTGTCCAGCTTCTTCTGCTGCTCGTCGGCGTCGGCCTGCTTCCAGGTCTTGTACAACTGCACGATGGCGGTGGGATTGACGTTGGCCGTCGCCGTGATGCAGCCGGGGCCGCCCGCGCGCAGGTCCGCCAGCAGGAAGCTTTCGCTGCCCGCGTACACGCCAAAGCCCTGCGGCCCGAACTCCTCGATGAATGACTTCGTGTAGTGCCAGTCGCCGCCACTGTCCTTCATGCCCGCGACGATGCCCGGGTAGGACTTCAGCAGGCGCGCCACCAGGCCGCGCGTGATGGGCGTGTTCGACACGGGCGGGATGTGATACAGGTAGACGCGCAGGCGCTCGTCCGCCACTGCATCGATCACGCTGGCGAAGGCGCGGTACAGGCCTTCCTCGCTCACGCCCTTGTAGTAGAAGGGCGGCAGCATCAGGCAGCCGCCGACGCCGGCCTGCACCGCGCGCCGGGTCAGCTCGATGGAATCGGAGATCGCGCAGCAGCCGGTGCCGGGCATGAGGCGCGCCGGATCCACGCCGGCTTCGAGCAGCGCATCCAGCAGCTTGCGCTTCTCCGCCACCGACATCGAGTTCGCCTCGGAGTTGGTCCCGAAGATCGCCAGCCCCACCTCCTGGTCCAGCAGCCAGCGGCAATGGCGGATGAAGCGGTCCGCATCGGGCGTGTAGTCGGCGTTGAACGGCGTGAGGACGGGCGAGAAGACGCCCTGCAGGCGGGTGGTGGCAGCAGTCATGGTGGGCGATTGTGGAGTGCGGGAATGCAAAGTATTTTGCGTCAGAAGATAGGGCAAGCGTGTTTCCACTGGACGCCGGCCTGCGCACACTGCGTCCTGGAGCAATCCATTCGAATATCCAGGAGACAAGACTTGCCCCAGAAACTTCGCCGCGGCCTGTGTGCCGCCGTCATTGCCGCTGCCTTGCTGCCCGCCGCCGCCCTCGCGGCGTGGCCCGACCGCCCGCTCAAGCTGGTCGTGCCGTATCCCCCGGGTGGCGCCACCGACGTGATCGGCCGCATCGTCGCGCAGCGCCTCGGAACGGCCCTCGGCCAGAGCGTGGTGATCGACAACCGCGGCGGCGCCGGCGGCAACATCGGCGCCGACGCGGTGGCCAAGTCCAGGCCCGATGGCTACACGCTGCTGATGGCGGCCATGACCTCGCATTCGACGATGGCGCGGCTGGAACGCGGCCACCTCGCGTACGACTTGCAGAAGGACCTGACGGCCGTCCAGGTGGTGGGCTACGTGCCCCTCGTGTTCATCGTGCATCCTTCCGTGCCTGCCACCACGTTCCAGCAACTGGTGAGCTATGCGAAAGCGAATCCGAAGAAGCTGACCTATGCCTCCTCCGGCGCCGGCGCGCCGCAGCGCATGGCGGTCGAGATGTTCCGCATGCAAAGCGGCGCCGACATGATCCACGTGCCGTACAAGGGCAGCGGCCCGGCGATGATCGACCTGGTGGGCGGCCAGGTGCTGATGGCGGCCGAAACCGTCCCGGCGGCGCTGCAGCAGATCAAGGCCGGCAAGCTGCGCGCGCTGGCCGTCACCACGCCGCAGCGCATCTCCATGCTGCCCGACGTGCCGACCGTCAACGAATCCGGCTGGAAGGACTTCGACGTGGTCTCCACCTTCGGCGTCATGGTCCCCGCCGGCACGCCGGCCGGCGTGATCGCGAAGCTGAACGCCGAAATCGGCAAGATCATGCAGGACCCGGCGGCCAAGGAGCAGTTCCTGCAGCAGGGCGTCTATGCCCTGCCGCCGCAGACCCCCGCCGAAGCCAGCACCCGCCTCAAGGCCGAAGTGGCCAAGTGGGCGAAGGTGATCGAAGAGACCGGCGTCAAGGCGGACGAGTAAGCGTCGCATGACCCATGATGAAATGATGAAATGACAAAGCAAGACGACTCCACCGGCATGCGCAAGGGCCTCGTCAACTACGGTGACGCGGGCTTCTCGCTGTTCCTGCGCAAGGCCTTCATCAAGGGCGCAGGGCTCACCGACAACGCGCTCGAACGCCCCGTGATCGGCATTGCCGACACCGGCAGCGGCTACAACCCGTGCCACGGCAACATGCCGCAGCTGATCGAGGCGGTGCAGCGCGGGATCATGCTGGCCGGCGGCCTGCCGGTAAGGTTCCCGACGATCTCGATCGGCGAGAGCTTCGCCACGCCGACCAGCATGTACCTGCGCAACCTCATGTCCATGGACACCGAGGAAATGTTGCGCGCGCAACCGATGGACGCCGTCGTCCTGATCGGCGGCTGCGACAAGACCGTGCCCGCGCAGCTGATGGGAGCCGCTTCCGCCGGCCTGCCCGCCATCCAGCTGATCACCGGCTCCATGCTGACCGGCTCGCACCGCGGCGAGACGGTCGGCGCCTGCACCGACTGCCGCCGCTACTGGGGCAAGTTCCGCGCGGAGGAGATCGACCAGCAGGAGATCGACGACGTCAACAACCAGCTGGTGGCCAGCGTGGGCACCTGCTCGGTGATGGGCACGGCCAGCACCATGGCGTGCATCGCGGAGGCGCTGGGCATGACGGTGCCCGGTTGCGCCTCGCCGCCGGCGGTGACGTCGGCGCGCATGCGGGTGGCGGAACACACCGGCACGGTCGCCGTGCAGATGGCCAAGAGCGGCCTGACCATCGACAAGATCCTGACCGAGAAGGCGTTCGAAAACGCCATGCGCGTGCTGCTTGCCATCGGCGGCTCGACCAACGCGATCGTGCACCTGACGGCGATCGCCGGCCGCCTCGGCTTCGAGGTCGATCTGAAGGCGCTGGACCGCATGGGTCGCGAGACGCCGGTGCTGGTGGACCTCAAGCCCTCCGGTGCGCACTACATGGAGCACTTCCACGCCGCCGGCGGCATGACCACGCTGCTGCGCGAGCTCAAGCCGCTGCTGCACCTGGACGCCCTGACGGTCACCGGCCGCACCCTGGGCGAGGAGCTGGAAAGTGCCAGCCCGCCCTTCCAGCAGGACGTGATCCGCACGCGCGAAAATCCGATCTACCCGCAGGGCGGCATCGCGGTGCTGCAGGGCAACCTGGCGCCCGGCGGCGCCATCATCAAGCAGTCCGCGGCCGATCCGAAGCTGATGGAGCACGAGGGTCGGGCGGTGGTGTTCGAAGGCCTGCAGGACCTGGCCGAGCGCATCGACAGCGACGCCCTGGACGTCAAGGCCGACGACATCCTGGTGCTGAAGAACATCGGCCCCAAGGGTGCGCCCGGCATGCCGGAGGCCGGCTACATCCCGCTGCCGCGCAAGCTGGCGCGCCAGGGTGTGAAGGACATGGTGCGGATCTCGGACGGCCGCATGAGCGGCACCGCCTTCGGGACCATCGTGCTGCACGTGACGCCCGAGTCGGCGGTCGGCGGGCCGTTCGCCCACGTGCGCAATGGCGACCGCATCCGCCTCTCGGTGAAGCAACGCGAGATCAGCCTGCTGGTCTCCGACGAAGAACTCGCCCGCCGTGCCAGGGAGCAGCCCGTGCAGGTGCCCACCGCCGACCGGGGCTACCGCAAGCTGTTCCTCACGACGGTGACGCAGGCGGACAAGGGAGTGGACTTCGACTTCCTGGCGGCACCGGAAATCAAGGGGACAGTGCCCAGGGCGTGAGCCGATGGCGCTGCTATTCGCAGCGTGGATTGTGCGCAGCGCAATCCACCCTGCGGCTCACCGCCGCGCCGGCCACATCCGGCCGAACACCTCGTCGCGGTCGATCAGCAGGTGCTTGAGTCCGCCCAGGACATGCAGCACCAGCAGCGCCACGGTCACCCACACCAGGGTCGAGTGGATATCGAACAGCTGCTGCGCTGTCGCCTTCGCCGGCGTGACCCATCGCGGCAACGCGATCCCGAAGAACTGCAGGCCGGCCTTGCTGTAGCTGGCGCCGAGGATGCCGGTCAAGGGCAGCAGCACCATCACAACGTACAACAGCCACTGCACGAGCTCGGACAGCCGCACCTGCCAGCGCGGAATGGCTGAGGGCAGGGGCTGTGGCCGGTGGAAGATGCGCCAGAGGATGCGCAGCACCACCAGCGTGAAGACGATCAGGCCGATCGATTTGTGCAAATCGAAATAGCGCTCGCCACCCGGCTCCTCCTCCACGGTCATCATGAACCAGCCGAGTCCGGCCATGAATGTGATCAGGGCGGCGAGGACCCAATGGAGGAAGACGGCCGGGGTGGAATAGCGCCAGGGGGTGGAAGTGGAAGTCATGGTCAGCAGGAGAAGGATTCGAATCTAGCGGCGACCCTCGGCCGCGTGTTTGCGCAGGTCCATGCAGGGTGCGCGAAAGGCCGCGAAGGCGCCCAGGGCGGCAAACACGGCCAGCACGCCGAACACGATGTGGAAGGCGTGCTCCACCCGGGCCGGGTCCAGGCCCTGCAACTGCAGCGCGTCGGCGCCGCCCTGGGGCGGCTGCAGCAGCACGAAGGCGAGCCCGCCGAAGGCCGCGGTGCCGATGGTCGCACCGCTGGAGCGCGTCAATGCGAGCAGGGCGGCCGCCGCGCCCAGGCGCTGGCGTCCGGCCAGGATCTGCGTGGCCAGCTGCGAGCTGGGCATGACCGTGCCGAAGCCGACACCGCACACCGCGGCGACCGCCGTGATCAACCACGGAAACGGCGGCAGCACGGCCATGGCAAGGATCCCGAGCGCTGCCGCCCCGAGGCCGAACGGCGGCAGCCGCCCGCTGGTGCCGGTGCGCGCGCTGAAGCGGCCGTTGAGGGTGGAGCCCACCACGATGCCGGCGGTGAGCGGCAGCAACTGCAGGCCGGCGTCCATCGCGCTGGCGTGGCGCGCCACCTGCAGGTAGATCGGCAGCAGGAAGAGCAGCGCGAACATCGTGCCCGCGAAACCGATCACCGAGGCGCACACCCAGTAGACGCCGGGCAAGCGCAGGATGTCCAGCGGCAGGAAGGCATTGGGATGGCTGCTCTGCTGCCGGGCCAGCACGATGCCGCTGCCGACCGCCACAGCCACCAGCAAGG
This sequence comes from Ramlibacter sp., assembly GCF_028291745.1. GTDB lineage: Bacteria > Pseudomonadota > Gammaproteobacteria > Burkholderiales > Burkholderiaceae_C > Ramlibacter. The sequence continues at coordinate 29,567 of NZ_JAQGNQ010000123.1, forward strand.
CGCTGGGCAGCGAGAGCGGCTGGAAGCTGTGGCCCACCTGGCCGAACCACAGCAGCGTACTGGTTGCACAGACCACGAACAGGACGAAGCCCAGCGGATCGTAAGGCGCGTGCCGCGCCGCGGACGGTAGCGCTTTCGGCAACAGGCTCATGCGCCAGAAGGCAAGCAGCGCCAGTGGCAGGTTGGCCAGGAACAGCCAGCGCCAGTCGCCGTGGTGCACGACGAAGCCGCCCACCAGCGGACCGCCGACGCTGGAGGTGGTGAAGATCACCGCGAAGTAGCCCTGGTAGCGCGGCCGGTCCCAGGGCGGGACCAGCTCGCCGATGAGGGCTTGCGACAGCACCATCAGGCCGCCGCCTCCCAGGCCCTGCAGCACGCGCGCGGCGATCAGCAGCAGCATCGTGGGGGCGATGGCACACGCAAGCGAGCCGAGCGCGAACACGGTCAGCGCCGCCAGCATGATGTTGCGGCGGCCGAAGCGGTCCCCGAGCCGACCGTACAGGGGCGCGGTGACGGTCGCGGCCAGCAGGTAGCCGGCGGCGATCCACGAGGTCTGCGAGAGCCCGCCGAGTTCGGTCGCGATCCGCGGCGTCGCGGTCACGAGCAGCGTCTGGTCGACCGCGCCCATGAACATCGGCAGCATGACCGCACTGAACAGGGCGAAGAACGACGAGCGCGCGATGCCGGTGTTTCCCGGTGGCGCGGCGCTCTCGCTGCCGGACTCGGCGTCCTCGCCACCGGTGGTGGAGGAAGGCAGGCTGCCTTCGGAAAGCAGGCTGGTAGGGTCCTCGCGTGCCGGCGCGGCGGTGCCGGCGGCTTGTTCTTCGTTATGACGCACGACCGCATCGTAAGCGAGCCGGCTCCCGGGTGCAGCGCCGGGTCGGATCGCTCCTACAGCCGCCGCCCAGGCCGCCGCTGCGTTATGGTCCGGACTGCTGCTGGAGGCCGCCATGAACGCCGAGATGCATACCCGCCCCATTCCCTGTACCGGCGAGCCCTTGCCCGTGATCGGCTGCGGCACGTACATGGGCTTCGACCACGCGCCTGGCAGCGGCGAATTCACGCAGTTGCCTGACGTGCTCGCCGCCCTGTTCGCCGGCGGCGGCAGCGTGGTCGACAGCTCGCCCATGTATGGCAAGGCGGAAGCGGCAGTCGGGCAGTTGCTTGACGAGGCGGGCACGCGCCCGCAGGCCTTCGTCGCGACCAAGGTCTGGACCACCGGTCGCGCCGCCGGCATCCGGCAGATGGAAAACTCCTTGCGCCTGCTGCGCACCGAGCGGGTCGACCTGCTCCAGGTGCACAACCTGGTCGATTGCGAGAACCAGCTGGCGACGCTGCGCGCGTGGCAGCAGCAGGGTCGCGTGCGCTACATCGGCATCACGCACTACACGGCCTCCGCGTATGCCGAGGTGGAGGCGGTGCTGCGACGCGAGCGCCTGGACTTTTTGCAGATCAACTACTCGGCGCAGGAGCGCGAGGCCGAGCGCCGCCTGTTGCCGCTGGCCGCCGAACGCGGCGTCGCCGTGCTGGTGAACCGGCCCCTGGGTGGTGGTGGCCTCTTGCGACGCCTGCGCGCCCGGGCACTGCCCGCGTGGGCCGACGAGATCGGCTGCACGACCTGGTCGCAACTGCTGCTGAAATTTGCGCTCAGCCATCCGGCCGTGACCTGTGCGATCCCGGGAAGCGGCAGTCCGGTGCACATGGCGCAGAACGCGTTGGCCGGGCGCGGCGCGCCACCGGAGCCTGCGTTCTGGACCGACAAGCTCGCTGCCTTGGCGGCCTGAGAATTGCGGCTGCGCTCAGCGTTTTCGAAAGAACGCGTCGCGGATGCCCTGCACGAACCGGTAGCCGGGGGTCTCACGCCAGCACCGCGCCAGGCCGGCGGCCACGGCCTGCAGCAGCGTGCGCCAGCGCGGATTGGGGGCGACGCCGCTGCTGCGCTCGCGCCGGCGCGTTCCCACCCACGTGAACACCGCCGCGGTCGCGGCCGCGGCGATCAACAGATCGGAGTCGTCGCTCATAAGCCTCCTTGCAGCCGGACCGGTCGAGCCCTCTCACGCTTCCTGCGCCGACCGGTCCATCTGTGCCGCCCGCATCGGCCGCAGCACGAACCACGCCATCAATGCGGCGATGGCATTCAGCGCCGCGGCGACCAGGAACACCGCTTGCCAGCTGTGGGTCGCGGCGGCCAGCACGCTCGACAAGGGAACCAGCAACGAGGCGGTGCCCTTGGCCGTGTACAGCAGTCCCGCGTTGGCGGCGGCGTTCTTCGAACCGAAGGTATCGGCGCAGGTGGAAGGGAACAGGCTGTAGATCTCGCCCCAGGCAAAGAAGACAAGGCCCGTCAGCACCACGAAGGCCACCGGGCTCTGGCCGAACGTGTACAGCGCCATGATGCCGAGCGCTTCGAGCCCGAACGCGATCAGCATCGTCAGCTCGCGGCCGATCTGGTCCGACACCCAGCCGAAGAAGGGACGCGTGACGCCGTTGAGGACGCGGTCGATCGCCAGCGCGAAGGTCAGCGCGGGCAGCACCAGGCCCATGATGCTCACCGGCACGTCGGCAATCTTGAAGTCCTTGGCGATCGGCGCCAGCTGCGCCACGGCCATGAGCCCGCCCGCGCCCACCATCACGAACATCACGTACATGACCCAGAACACCGGCTTGCGAATGACTTCGCTGGGCCCGTATTCGCGGCGCGTCTGCTGCACCTTGCTGGTCTTGGCGATTTTGCGGGACTCGGGAGCGACGGTCAGCAGCCAGGAGAGCGCGAACACGATCAGCCCCTGGCCGATGCCGAAGTAGAAGAAAGCCGCCTCGTAGCCACTGGACTTGATGAAGGCCGAGATCGGCACGATGGTCAGCGCCGAGCCAGCGCCAAAGCCGGCCGCCGTCAGGCCCGCGGCCAGTCCGCGCCGGTCCGGGAACCACTTGAGCGAGTTGCCCACGCAGGTGCCGTACACCGCGCCCGCGCCGATGCCGCCGACCGCCGCGCCGACGTACAGCAGGGTCAATGTGTCGGCATAGGAATTGATGACCCAGCCGATGCCGCAGAGGATCCCGCCGACCATCACGACGATGCGCGGGCCGAAGCGGTCGACCAGATACCCTTCGATCGGCACCAGCCAGGTTTCGGTCAGCACGAAGATTGTGAAGGCCACCTGGATGGCCGCGCGGCTCCAGCCGTGCCGGTCGCCGATCGGGTTGACGAACAGCGTCCAGCCGTACTGCAGGTTGGCGATCATCGCCATGCAGACGATGCCGATCGCCAGCTGCCCCCAACGGTAGCCGGAGCCGCGCGCGACCTGCGTCGTCGCGGCGTCCGCGGCAACCGGGTAGGCGGCGCTTGTGTTGCCCAGGATGGCCATGGTGTCTCCTTGCTTCGAATGCGTGGTTCTCTGCGACTGCGGCCGGCGAATCGCCTGACCGCAAGCTGACCCAGAGATGCTGCATCCTGACCGACTGCTGACCAAATGGGGTTTTCCCGGGCCGCCCGGCAGCAGGCAAGCCGCGGCGCAGGCGAGCCGTCGACCAGGGCCTGTGAACAGGCCCTAGCCCGCGGTGACCGGAATGCCGCGCAGCTGTCCGGCTTGCGGCGAGCGCTCGGGACGCGGATAGGCCGAAGCATCGAAGCGATGCAGCAGCTCCGCCTCACGGGCGCGGGCGAGCGCGACGTTGGCCGCCTTCACGTGGCCGAAGCCGCGCATCTGCTGCGGCACGGAGGCGATCTCGCACGCGACCGCGAGCCGCTCCGCCGTCAAGTCCGGCAGCAGGGACGCGATGCGGGCACGGTAGCTCGCGACCAGCTCGCGCTCCATGCGCCGCTCGGCGCTGCGGCCGAACAAGTCAAGTGCCGTGCCGCGCAACCTGCGCCCCTGCGCGAGCAGTTTCATGGCCGGCAACATCCATCCGCCGAGCCGCAGCTTGCGTGGCGCCTCGCCGTGCTTCGCATGGCTGATCGCCGGCGGCGCCATGTAGAACTCCAGATGCACGTCGCCTTCGAACTGCTGCTGCAAGGCGCGCTGGAAGGCGCCGTCGGTGTACAGGCGAGCGACTTCGTATTCGTCCTTGTACGCCATCAGCTTCAAGAGGCTCAGTGCCACCGCGCGCGTGAAGGGCAAGGAAGCATCCGCCGCCAGCGACTCTTCGCGCGAACGTACCTGCGCAAGGAAATCCGCATAGCGCCGCGCATACGCAGCGTCCTGGTAGCCGGTGAGATGCGCGACCCCGCGAGCGAGGATGGCGGCGAGCGTCTCGTCGGGCACCGTCGCAGGCAGCGCCTCGCCGCGCAGCAGCACCTCGATCGCCTTCGGCTCTCCGGCTGCCAGGCGTCCCAGCGAGAACGCGCGCTGGTTGTTCTCGACCGCCACGCCATTGAGCTCGATCGCACGCAGCAGCGCCTCGAGGCTCACCGGCACCAGGCCGCGCTGCCACGCCGAGCCGAGCGCGACGATGTTGGAATAGATGGAGTCGCCGAGAAACGCTTCCGCCAGCGCCTGCGCATCGAGCGTCTCCACGCGCTCGGCCCCGGCGGCGAAGCGCAGCTTCTCCAACAGCTGCGGCACGCGCAAGCTCGCATCGGGATTGCGCAGGCTTTCGGCCACGGGCACTTCATGCGTGTTGGCCAGGATGCGCGTGCGGCCATGGCGCACGGTGGCCAGCGCGTCGGGCGAAGCGCCCACCACCAGGTCGCAGGCGAGCAGCGCGTCGGCCTGCTGCGTGTCGATGCGCACCTGGTTCAGGCGTGCCGCGAGGTCGGCGAAGCGCACGAAGGACAGCACCGAGCCGCCCTTCTGCGCGAAGCCCATGAAGTCCAGCACGCTGGCGCTCTTGCCTTCCAGGTGGGCGGCCATGGCCACCAGCGCACCGACAGTGACCACCCCCGTGCCGCCGACGCCCGTGACCAGCAGGTCATAGGGCGCGCTCCACACGTGCGGCGCGGGCCGTGGCAATGCGTCGACGCGTTGCACGAAATCGGCGGTGCCACTGCCGAAGGCGCCCGCCCGCTTGCGCGCTTGGCCCCCCAGCACGCCGACGAAGCTGGGGCAGAAGCCCTTCGCGCAGGAGTAGTCCTTGTTGCAGCTGCTCTGGTCGATCTTGCGCTTGCGCCCCAGCGGCGTTTCCAGCGGCTGCACCGCGACGCAGTTGCTCTGCACCGAACAGTCGCCGCAGCCTTCGCACACGCGGTCGTTGATGAACAGGCGCCGCGCCGGATCGACCAGTTCGCCCTTCTTGCGGCGGCGGCGCTTCTCGGCGGCGCAGGTCTGCTCGTAGATCAACACGGTGACGCCGGGCATCTCGCGCAGCCGCCGCTGCACGGCATCGAGCTCGGCGCGGTCGTGGAACTCGGTGCCGGCCGGAAAGCGGTCCTTGATCGCCCCGTATCTGGCGATGGCGTCCGAGAGCACCACGACCTGCTTCACGCCTTCCGCTTCGACCTGGCGCGCGATGCCGTCGACGCTGATGATGCCGTCCACCGGCTGGCCGCCGGTCATGGCTACCGCGTCGTTGAAAAGGATCTTGTACGTGAGCGTCGCCCGGGCCGCCACGGCCTGCCGGATCGCGAGGTAACCGGAGTGGTAGTAGGTGCCGTCGCCCAGGTTCTGGAACACGTGCGGCACCTTGGTGAACATCGCGTGCGACACCCAGTCGACGCCTTCGCCGCCCATCTGGATCAGCCCTTCGGTGTCCCGGTCCATCCAGCTGGCCATGAAGTGGCAGCCGATGCCGGCCTGCGCATGCGAGCCCTCGGGCACCTTGGTCGAGGTGTTGTGCGGACAGCCGGCGCAGAAATAAGGCAGGCGCTTGACCGCGTCGCTCTCGTTGGACAGCAGCTCGGGCAAGGTGAAGTCACGCACCAGATGGCGCCGATCGAGATCGGCGAAGTGGCCCACCAGCCAGCGCGCGACGATCTCGATCAGGCGCGAAGGCCGCAGCTCGCCGAGCGCCGAAACCAGCGGCCGGCCCTGCGCATCGGCCTTGCCGACGATCGCCGGCCGCTCGGGCGCGTTGTAGAACAGCGAGCGCAGCTGCTCCTCGACGACCGGCCCCTTCTCCTCGATGACCAGCACCTCGTGCAAGCCGCGCATGAATTCCTGCAGGCGTGTCGGCTCGACGGGATAGGTCAATCCGAGCTTGTAGATGCGCACCCCGTGCGCGGCCAGCGTGTCCAGCGAGATGTCCAGGCGGCGCAGCACCTCCATGAGGTCGTAGTGCGCCTTGCCGGCGGTGACGATGCCCACGGTGGCACGCTCGCCTTGCACCACGTGGCGATCGATGCTGTTGACGCGCGCGAAGGCCCGCACCGCATCGAGCTTGGCGTGCAGGCGCTGCTCGATCGTGAGCGAGGGGAGGTCGGGCCAGCGATAGTGCAAGCCGCCCGGGGGCGGCACGTAACCCGTAATGCGGCGCACGGTGTCCGCGTCCTGCCAGGTCGCGACGCGCGCGTTCACCAGGTCCAGGTCCACCGTCGATGCGCTTTCCACTACTTCGGACAGCGCCGTGAAACCCACCCAGTTGCCCGAGAAGCGCGAGAGCTGCCAGCCATAAAGGCCGAACTCCAGGTACTCCGCGACGTTGGCGGGCGAAACGATGGGCGCGTGCATGGCCTGGAAAGCCTGGTCGCTCTGGTGCGGCATCGAGGACGAGACGCAGCCATGATCGTCGCCCGCCACCATCAGCACGCCCCCGTGCGGCGAGGCGCCATAGGCGTTGCCGTGCTTGAGCGCGTCGCCGGCGCGATCGACGCCCGGGCCCTTGCCGTACCAGAGCGCGAACACGCCGGCGCAGGTGCGCTCGGGGTCCGCCTCGACGCGCTGCGTGCCCAGCACCGCGGTGGCGCCCAGTTCCTCGTTGATCGCCGGCAGGAAGCGCAGGCCGGCCTCCTCGAATTTCTCGCCGGCCTTCCACACAGCCTGATCGACCATGCCCAGCGGCGAGCCGCGATAGCCGCTGATGAAGCCGCGCGTGTCCAGGCCCGCGGCGGCGTCGCGCTGGCGCTGCATCAGCATCAGGCGGACCAGCGCCTGCGCCCCGGTGAGAAAAACCGAGCCGCCGCCCGCCCACAAGCTGTCGCTCAGGCGGTACCCGGGCCGCGCGATGGAGGAGGGGGTGAAGGTCTCGGACATGGACTGCTGCGTTCTAGGGCGGTGGAAGCACAGCTTAGGAGCGGCAAGCGAAAAAGTGCTTCTTGTTTGCTCGCTGTATGCAGCTGGTGGAGAATGGTTTTCTCGAAGTCTGCGAAAACCCGGAATGACTCAACTCGACCGCCACGACGTCCTGCTGCTCGCGGAGCTGCAGCGCGATGCCCGCCAGACCGTGCAGCAGCTCGCGCAGGCCGTGGGCTTGTCCAGCACGCCCTGCTGGAAGCGCGTGAAGGAGATGGAGGGCAGCGGCATCATCCGCGGCTACACCGCGCTGGTGGACCGCGAGATGGTGGGCCTGACGCTGTGCGTGCTCGCCGAGGTCAATCTCACGCGCCACAACGAAGACGATGTCCGCCGCTTCGAACAGGCCGTCGCCGAAGCCCCGCAGATCGTCAGCTGCTACGCGACGACCGGGCAGGCCGACTACGTGCTGAAGGTGCTGGTCCCGGACATCAAAAGCTACGAGTCCTTCCTGCACGAAACCGCATTCAAGCTGCCCGGGGTGACGCACGTGCGGTCGAGCGTGGTGCTGAAGGAGGTGAAGGCGGAGACGCGGCTGCCGCTGGAGGTGGGGGAGGGTGAGGGGCGGAAGGGGAAGAAAAAATGAATTCGAGATCCGGGATGCGCATACCCAGGCCCGCCCTCTTGTCGCTCTCTGCCGCCCTCACCGCAGCGGCGTACTACCTGATCCTGTTCACGAACCTGGGGAATGCGTACTACGGCGGCAGTTACCGGGGCCAGGTTCTCACCGACGTTCTGGCCGTTCTCGCGACCTTCGCTTGCCTGGAAGTCGTCCGTTCTGAGAAAGTGCTTGCTGTCCGGGCGCTAGCCGGCGCGCTTGCGGTGCCGCTGATCCTCGTCATGTTGCTGCTGTTCTGGTACGGCATTCAAAGGTATCTTGCGGGCTGACTCGATGGGCAAAGCGCGCGAGTGCATCGCTTGCGGGGCGGGCATTTGCGCTTCGGCGCCTCCCTTGCTGCAATCTCGTGGGCAATCGACGCGCACTTCTCTCCGACTCCAGACACCATTCAATGCTCGCGCTCAGCACCGGCTCTCTCGCCCTGCTCTTGGGCGCATCGCTCAGCATGGCGGCGGCGATTGCCCACCTCGCGTGCATCGTCCTGGGGGCGCCCGCCTATCGAGTGCTGGGTGCGGGGGAACGCATGGCTCGCGCCGTCGAGGCGGGGCGCTTGCGGCCCACGCTGGTCACGCTGGCAATTGCCGGCGTTCTCGTTGCCTGGGCAGTGTTCGCGCTCTCGGGATCCGGTGTCGTGCAGCGGTTGCCACTGACTCGCCTTGCCTTGGTTGCGATCACCCTTGCCTACCTCGGCCGCGCGGTCGCCTTTCCGCTGCTGAAGCCCAGGTTGCCTGAAAACTCGAACACCTTCTGGTGGATTTCGTCCGGCCTGTGCGGAGTCATCGGCCTGTTGCATGCATATGGCACGCTCTCGCTTTGGAGCACGCTTTAAGTGATGCACGCCGAAAGCCGCAAGCCAGTTCCGCGCCCGCTGATCGGCTTGCTGGCGCTGTACGCCGTGGCGAGCCTGTGGCACTTCTCGCACAACGCCGAGTACATCGCTCTGTACCCGCACATGCCAGCGTGGCTCACGCGCGAGAAAGTCTACGTTGCGTGGCTCGCCGTTTCGGCGGTGGGGCTGGCAGGCGCTGGCATGTGGGTCCTGGGTTGGGGCAGGGCAGCGGGCGTGGCGCTCGCGTTCTACGGACTGCTCGGTCTCGGCGGGTTGGCCCATTACACGTTGGCGCTTTGCTCCGAGCACACGCTCACGATGAACTTCACGATCGGGTTCGAGGCCTTGGCGGGGCTGGCGCTTGCCGCGAGCGTGGCCTGGCATTTCGCGCGGCGGCTGACGGGCAACAACGAGGCACAAGCTCATGAGTGAAGCCGAGCGCGTCAAATACCTGAAGCTCGCACTGCGCGCGTTTGCATTGCTGTTCATCCTGGGCGTCTATCCGCTCACCGTCCTCTGGCCGTCCGGTTGGTCGTGGCACTCCGGGCACTCCGAATACCTCCAGATGATCATCGCGATCTATGCCACCCTGGGCGTCTTCCTGTGGCTTGCCGCGCGCGATCCGCAGCAGCACGTGGCCCTGATTGCGTTCGCGATCTGGTCCAGCGTCGCGCACGGCACCACCATGGGCGTGCAATCGCTGCTCGACCCGCAGCACTTGGGCCACCTGTACGGCGATGTTCCTGCGCTGTTCATCGTGGCCATCCTCCTGGGTTGGCTGTCACCTCGGGCGCTCACGCTTCGGTTCGCCAGGAATGCGGTGCATTGACGCAAGTCCCATTCCTCCTGCTATTATCTACCGACCGGTCGGTCATTCGTCCGGTCCGCAGGAGTTCGCATGTACACCCAAGCCATGGACACCCAGTCCCGCGACCCGGATGCGCCCAGGCCGGTGCGGGCAGTCGATGAGGTGCAGCAGGAAGAGCGCTTCGAGGCGCGCATCGCCGCGGGCGAGTTCGTCGAGCCCAAGGACTGGATGCCGGATCACTATCGCAAGACGCTGGTGCGGCAGATCAGCCAGCACGCGCATTCCGAGATCGTCGGCATGCTGCCCGAGGGCAACTGGATCACGCGCGCACCGACCCTCAAGCGCAAGGCCATCCTGCTGGCCAAGGTGCAGGACGAGGGCGGCCACGGCCTGTATCTCTATTCGGCCGCGGAGACGCTGGGCACCTCGCGCGACCAGATGCTCGAGGCGCTGCACACCGGTCGTGCGAAGTACAGCTCGATCTTCAACTACCCCACGCTGACCTGGGCCGATGTCGGCGTCGTCGGCTGGCTGGTCGATGGCGCGGCGATCATGAACCAGGTGCCGATCTGCCGCTGCTCCTACGGGCCGTATGCGCGCGCGATGATCCGTATCTGCCGCGAGGAGAGCTTCCACCAGCGGCAAGGCTACGAGAGCCTGCTGACCATGATGGGCAAGGGCACCGATGCGCAGCGTGCGGTGGTGCAGGACGCGGTGAATCGCTGGTGGTGGCCTTCGATCATGATGTTCGGCCCACCGGACGACCAGTCGCCCAACACCGCGCAGTCGATGCGCTGGGGCATCAAGCGCGTCTCCAACGACGAACTGCGCCAGCGCTTCGTCGACGCCGCCGTCGAACAGGCGAAGGTGCTGGGCGTGACGCTGCCCGATCCCGAACTGAAGTGGAACGAGGAGCGCCAGCACTGGGACTTCGGCGCGATCGACTGGACCGAATTCTGGAACGTGATCGCCGGCAACGGCCCCTGCAACCGCGACCGCCTGGCCGCCCGCGTGAAGGCGTGGGAAGAGGGTGAGTGGGTGCGGGAGGCGGCGCTGGCGTTTGCGCGCAAGGGTGTGGCGCAGGCCGTGGCCGCGTAACACCCAATATCCGGACGCAGAAGGCGCAAAAGTTTCGCAGAAGGCGCAGAAGCATCCCTATTGATTTCCTTTTGCGTCTTCTGCGGAACTTCTGCGATTTCTGCGTCCGGATATTTGGTTTTGAAGGGACACACATGAGCAATCCCAGCAACGAATGGCCCCTGTGGGAGGTCTTCGTCCGTAGCAAGAGCGGGCTCGATCACAAGCATTGCGGCAGCCTGCATGCGGCCGATGCCAAGATGGCGATCCAGCTGGCGCGCGACGTCTATACGCGGCGGCAGGAAGGCACCAGCGTGTGGGTGGTGCGCTCGGAGCACATCGTGGCCAGCGACCCTGGCGACAAGGGCATGTACTTCGATCCGATGGAAGACAAGGTGTACCGCCACCCCACCTTCTACCAGTTGCCCGAATCCGTCGACCACATGTGAGGCCCGGCATGCAGCCTTCCATCCAGGTCAGCACGAGCCCCGAAGTGCAGTACCTGCTGCGCATCGGCGACACCGCGCTGGTCCTCGCGCAGCGCCTCTCGGAATGGACCGGCCACGCCCCCGTGCTGGAAGAGGACATCGCCCTGGCCAACATGGCGCTGGACTTGATCGGGCAATGCCGCGCCATCCTCACGCACGCCGGCACACGCGAAGGCGCGGGGCGCGACGAGGACCAACTTGCCTTCCTGCGCGAAGAGCGCGACTACCGCAACGTGACGCTGGTCGAACTGCCGCGCGGTGACTTCGCCTTCACCACGCTGCGCAACACGATGATGGCCACCTTCTTCAAGCAGCTGTGGCAGTGGCTGGCGCAGTCCACGGACAGCGAGCTCGCAGCCATCGCCGGCAAGGCGGTCAAGGAAGCGCACTACCACCAGGAGCACGCGGCCGACTGGCTGGTGCGGCTGGCCGGCGGCACCGAGGTGTCGCGCACGCGGGTGGAGCGCGCGATGGCGGACCTGTGGCGCTATCACGCGGAGCTGTTCGCGGACGATGCGGTGGACCGGCACGCGCACGACAGCGGCCTGGGCCCGCGCTGGAGCGACCTGCGCGAGCCGTGGCTGGCGGAGATGGCGCAGATCCTCGACGAGGCGGGCCTGGCGCTGCCGGGGTCCGTCGCGTTCACGAGCACGGGCAAGCAGGGCGTGCACAGCGAGCACATGGGTTTTCTGCTCGCCGAAATGCAGCACCTGCAGCGCAGCTATCCGGGAGGCGTGTGGTGACGCGCAGCGAGCGCGCCTGGAGGGTGTTGGGCGAGGTGCTCGACCCCGAGGTGCCGGCGCTGTCGGTCTGCGACCTGGGCATCGTGCGCGAGGTGATCGATCATGGGCAGGAGCTCGAGGTGGTGCTCACGCCAACCTATTCCGGCTGCCCCGCGACGGAGGCCATCGAACGGAGCGTGCTGTCCGCCATCGAGACCGAGGGCCTGGGCCCCGCGCGTGCCACGCTGCGCAGCGCCCCTGCCTGGACCACCGACTGGATCTCCGAAGAGGGCAGGCGCAAGCTGCGCGACTACGGCATCGCCCCACCCGGGGCTACGCTTCCCGAGGGCGGCGTGCCGATCCGCATCGTCCGCCGCCATGCCGATCGCGTCGCCTGCCCGCATTGCGGCAGCACGCAAACCGAGCGCACCTCCGCTTTCGGCTCCACCGCGTGCAAGGCTTTGTACCGCTGCCTGGCGTGCCGCGAACCCTTCGAATATTTCAAGCCGCTATGAGCCCCGCACGGCCGCCCGAAGGGGCTCGCACCGCAGCGCTGCGCGCGGAGGTTTTCCCGTGAGTTTGATCTTCCATCCGCTGCGGGTGCGCTCGGTGCAGCCCGATACATCGGAAGCGGTGATCGTCACCTTCGAGGTGCCGCCAGACCTGCGGCCTGTGTTCGGCTTCACGCAGGGCCAGTACCTCACCCTGCGCCGCGAGATCGGCGGCCAGGATCTGCGGCGCTCGTATTCCATCTGCGCCGGGGTCGACGATGGCGAATTGCGCGTGGGCGTGCGCAAGGTGGCCGGCGGCCTGTTCTCCAACTGGATCAACGAGCAGCTCCAAGCCGGCGACACGCTCAGCGTCATGGCGCCGCAGGGACGCTTCTTCGTGCCGATCGAGCCGGCCGCGCGGCGCCACCACCTGGGCATCGCCGGCGGCAGCGGCATCACGCCCATCCTCTCGATCATGAAGACCGTGCTGGCGCGCGAGCCGGGCAGCCGTTTCACGCTGGTCTACGGCAACCGCCGGCTGCGCTCCACGATGTTCAAGGAGGAACTGGAGGACCTGAAGGACAAGTACCTGTCCCGGCTGGCGATCCACCATGTCTTCTCCGACGAGCAGAGCGACTCGGACATCAACATGGGTGTGATGAACCGGGAGAAGCTGCGGGAGTTCCTGGCGCTGCTGGTGCCGGCGCAAGGCATCGCCCATGCGTATGTGTGCGGCCCCTTCCAGATGAACGACGAGGCCGAGGCCGCGCTGCTGGCCGCCGGCGTGCCCGAGGAGCGTATCCACATCGAGCGCTTCGGCATCGCGCAGCCGGCCAGCGGTCAGGTCGGCGCCGTCGTCCACGAGGCGCAGCCGGGGGATGCGGCGCAGGCACGCATCACGATCGTGCGCGACGGGCTGGCGCGCGAGATTGCCTTCAGCCGCGAGCAGGCCAGCATCCTCGATGCGGCCGCCGATGCCGGACTGGAAGTGCCCTTCTCCTGCACCTCGGGCGTCTGCGGCACCTGCAGGGCCAAGCTGGTCGAAGGGCAGGTGCGGATGGAGCGCAACTTCGCCCTGGACAAGAAGGAGGTGGCAGCCGGTTACGTGCTGACCTGCCAGGCGCATCCGCTCACCGAGCGCGTAGTCCTTTCCTTCGACGAACGCTGATGGGACGCGGACGCCATTCCGGCTACGACGACCAGCGCGAGCTGATCCTGCAGCACGCGGCGGCGCTGTTCGCGCGCGGCGGCTATCCGGGGACCTCGATGAACCAGGTGGCCGAGGCCTGCGGCCTGTCGAAGGCGACGCTCTATCACTACTACCGCGACAAGTACGCGCTGCTCGTGAATATCGCCGAGGGCCACGTCACCCGCCTGCAGGGGATCGTCGGCGCCGCGCTCGCGGAAGAGGCGGCGCCGCAGGGGCAACTCCGCGCGCTGATCCGCCGGCTGGTCCAGGAATACGCCAACGCGCAGAACGAGCACCGCGTGCTGACCGAAGACGTCAAGTTCCTGGAGCCGGCGGACCGCAAGCGCATCCTCGCCAAGGAACGGCAAGTGGTGGCCGCCTTCACGGGCGTGGTCGTCGCCCTGCGTCCGGACCTGAAGGACGCCGCGCTGGGCAAGCCGCTCACGATGCTTCTCTTCGGCATGGTGAACTGGATGTTCACCTGGATGAAGCCGCACGGTGCGCTGGCCTACGAGGACATGGCACCCGTGGTGGCCGACCTGTTCCTCGGTGGCCTGCCCGCCGTGCAGGCACCGCAGCTCACGACGCTTGCGTGATCAAGCAATGGTGTCCGTGCGAGGTAGCGCTTGCTCACGCGCCCGCGCTCGAACGCTGCGATGGCGACGAGTTCGGCGTCGACATGCAGCACGCGCAGGGCGTCGACCATGAAGGATGTTGCAACCATCGGTAGGCGGATTCCCACAGCTACGGTGGAGAAGCCTGTGGAAAAGGCCGTGGGCAAGCGTCGCAGGCCGCGCCAGTGCTTGCTTTCGACAGGGTGAGTATTCCGCAGGCACTTTGGTGCCGTCCGGTCACGGCACTCTTGACAAGCGAGCATCGCACGGGGCAGGCATGAGAGCTTGCTGCGATGCAGCGCGCCGTGCGCCTCTCTCCCCTGCAAGCCGCATGCAGTCGCCCAGGTGACAGCTGCGCTTGACGCGCGACCGGCGATGCGCAGCCGCGAGGTGCCGAGGCAGTGGATGAGGCCAAGCGCAGAACAGGGCGGCAGAGTTATCCGAATGATCGCGACCTACACCACGCCCCCGGGCCGCGAGCGAGAATTGCCCACGCACGAAAGGCCCGCGATGCCCGCTTCCGACCTGATGCCCGCCGCCTTCGTGGGGCACGGCAGTCCCATGAACGCGCTCGAGTCCAACCGCTTCACCACGGCCTGGCACGCGCTGGCACAAAGCCTGCCGCGGCCGCGCGCCATCCTGGCGATCTCGGCGCACTGGACGATCCAGGGCAGCGCCCTCACGGCCATGCAGCAGCCGCGCGTGATCCACGACTTCTACGGCTTTCCGCGGGCGCTGTTCGACTTCGACTACCCCGCTCCAGGCGCGCCCGACATCGCGCGCGAAATCGCGGAGGTGGTGCGGCCCGCCTACCTCGGCCTCGACGAGGACAGCTGGGGCCTGGACCACGGCACGTGGTCGGTGCTCGCGCACATGTATCCGCGCGCCGACGTCCCGGTGATCCAGCTCTCGCTGCACATTGCCGAGGACCTGCAGTACCACGTGGACCTGGGCGCACGGCTCGCGCCGCTGCGCGAGCGCGGCATCTTCATCCTGGGCAGCGGCAACGTGGTGCACAACCTGCGTCGCCTCGACCGGCACCGGACCGAGGAGGCCTTCGATTGGGCCCAGCGCTTCGACGATGAAGTGAAGGACATCATGACGCGCGATCCCGGGCGGCTGGCGGATGCCGGGCGCCACGCCGACTACCACGCCGCGGTGCCGACGCCCGAGCACTTCCTGCCGCTGGCGTATCTGGCGGGCCTGTGCCGCGCCGCTGGCGAGCCGGCACGGCCGTTCCTGGAGGGCGGGTCCATGGGCGCGCTCACGATGACCAGCTACGTGCTGGGCAAGGTACCGCAGGGGGACACCCGGGGCAGCAATGCCGGCGCGGCGGACCTGCCCGACCCGCAGCGCGTGCCCCCTGAACAGACCAACATGTAGCGAGACCCCGTGATGACTCCACTTGCCGCCCCGTTCGGCCAGGCGCTGCCCCGCGTCGACGGACCCGACAAGGTGACGGGCCGTGCCTTGTACGGCGCCGACCACCAGCCGGCCGGCGCGGCGCACGCCTGGCTCGTGTCCAGCCCGATCGCGCGGGGCCGCATCCGCGCGATCGACAGCGCTGCCATCGCCGCCCGGCCCGGTGTGCTGCTGGTGCTGACGCATGAAAACGCGAGCGGGCTCGTGCACGAAGCCAAGAGCGTTGCCGGGCGCGGGCACCTCACCTTCTCGCGGCCGCCGCTGGCGTCCGACGAAATCTTCTTCGCCGGCCAGATCGTCGCCGTGGTCGTTGCCGAAAGCGCGGAGATCGCGCGCGACGCGGCCGGGTCGCTGCGCGTGGAGTACGCGCCGCAGGCGGCCACGGCAGGCATGGACGATCCCGGTGCGTCGGTGGTCCCGGCGCAAGCGCTCGGTGAGACGCACTTGTCCCGCGGCGATGCCGAGGCCGCGTGGAAGGCCGCCGCCGTGCAACTGCACCTGCGCTACGACACGCCGGCGCAGCACCACAATCCGCTGGAGCTGTTCCAGGCGACGTGCGAGTGGCAGGGCGATCGCCTGGTCGTGTGGGAGTCGAGCCAGAACACCCGCGCCTACCAGCATGGCCTGGCCACGCAACTGGGCATCGCGCCCGAGCGCATCAGCGTGCACTGTCCCTTTGTCGGCGGCGCCTTCGGGTCGCGCGGGCCGCTCGCGCATTACACGGCGCTGATCGCGCTTGCCGCGCGCCAGTTGCAGCGGCCGGTCAAACTGGTCGTGACGCGCCAGCAGGGCTTCACCGTGCGCACGTTCCGCGCGGAGACGCGGCACGACGTGCGCATCGCCGCCAGCCGCGACGGCACGCTGCAGGCGCTGGCCCACGAGAGCTGGGAGCTGACCAGCCGCGTGGATCACTTCGCGCTGGCGGGCTCGGACTCGACGGCGCGCCTCTACGCCTGCCGCAACATCCGCACGCAGGTGCACAACGTGCTGGCCGACCGGCAGATGCCGGGCTTCATGCGCGCGCCGCCCGAGCTGCCTTATCTCTTCGCGCTGGAATCGGCGATGGACGAACTGGCGCAGGCGCTGGCGCTCGATCCGATCGAGCTGCGCCGGCGCAACGACACCCAGGTGGATGCCGTCGAAGGCAAGCCCTACACCAGCCGCTCGCTGATGCCCTGCTTCGATCTCGCGGCCCAGGCCTTCGGCTGGTCGCGGCGGCCGGCGCAACCGGGGCAGTGGCGCGAGGGCGACTGGCGCATCGGCTTCGGCTGCGCCAGCGCGTTGTACCCCGCGAAGATGGGCCCGGCTGAATGTCGCGTCACCTTGTTGGCCGCCGATCGCGCGCGCGTGGAGATCGGCAGCAACGATATCGGCAACGGCAGCTACACGATCCTCGCGCAGACCGCGGCGGCCGTCCTGGACTTGCCCGTCGACCACGTGGAAGTGGTGCTCGGTTCCAGTGAGCTGCCGGCCGCGCCCCTCACTGCCGGCTCGAACAGCGCCACGACCACCTGCAACGCGGTGGCCCACGCCTGCCAGGAAATGAAGCGGCGCCTGCAGGCCACTGCGGCTGCGTCGTATCCGCTGACCGTGGACATCGCGCATCGCGCGGAAGGCGTCGGCGGCGAGGACGGCGGTTTCGCGCTCTTGCGCAAGGGAGTGCCCGTGATCGGCGGCGGCGTGATGGAAAAGCACCTGGCCTACGCCTTCGGCGCGCAGTTCGCGGAGGTGCGCGTGCATGCCGTCACCGGCGAGATCCGCGTACCGCGGCTGGTCGGCGCCTTCGCCTGCGGCCGCATCGCCAACCCGCTCACCGCCCGCAGCCAGCTGATGGCGGGGCAGATCTGGGGCATGGCGTCCGCCTTGCTGGAAGCCTCGGAAGTCGATCACCGCGACGCGCACTACGTGAATGCCGACCTCGCCGAATACTTGGTCGCCACCTGCGGCGACGTGGCCGAGGTCACGACGCTGCTGGTGCCCGAAGAGGACCCGCACATCAACCCGCTGGGCATGAAGGGCGCGGGCGAGATCGGTGCCACCGGCGTCAATGCGGCCATCGCCAATGCGGTCTTCAATGCAACCGGTGTGCGGGTGCGCCGCCTGCCCATCCGGCTGGACGATCTGCTTCACGACCAGGGCCTGAACAGGCCCTGAGTGTGGCGCGGGAGCGAAGCGACGCGGGCACCACCGTGCCGACCTCTGGGCACGACCGGGCCTAAATGGATGGGGGGGCCCCCAAGGGGTCAGTCGATGGTCAGAATCTGATCACCTACCCAAGCCGGAGTTGCGAGCGTGCGGGTGTTCCTTGTCGAAGATATCCTGACCGTAAGGTCCATCGTGCCCGACATGCTGTGCCGGCTGGGTGGCCTGCAGCTGGTCGCGCGCACCAAGGGGCACGCGCAATCGCGCGCCTGGTTCGAAGGGCATGGCGAGGGCTGGGACCTCGCCGTGATCGATCTCGTCCTGGATGGCTGGTGGTGCAGCGACCTGATCGCCTGCGCCCGGAGCAGCCATCCGGGCGGCCGGCTGGTCGTCTTCGGCAGCGTGGCCGCCCCGGCTGTCCCGCCGTGCCCGGCCGTCGTCCTTGCCGATGCCGCCTTCGCGCGAATGCGTGTGGGCGACTTCGCCACCTGGCTCGATGGGCAGGGCCGCGGCGCCGACACCGTCACGCGCATACGAACGGCGCCGAGCGCCGAGGCCGTCGAGCCCTCCTTGCCCCTGCGCGGCGTGGAAGAACGCCCCGGCCCGGAGTTGCGCAAGCGCTGACCCGCCGCGTGCGCACGGGCGGCGGCACGGCGACAATACGGTCTCTGCAGCAGAGAAGTACCGCATGAGCAGCCCGGAAATCGCCCCGATCCAGACCAAGCCCGCAGCCGGCCACGAGCCGACCATCGTCACCTTTGCGGTGAGTGACCCCGAGGTCCTGCTCGCCATGGCCGAATACCCCGACGGCCCGGCGCGCACCAACTTCCTGGTCACGGCGCTGAAGGTGGGCGTCCTCAGCCTGAAGGCGGCCCGTGGCACCCTGGACAGCGACACGGTACGGCGCGAGGGTGACCGCCTGATGGAGCAGCTGGGCGAACGCCTGAACACCTGGCGCGGCAAGTTCGAGGAGCGCGTGACCGGCTCGCTCTCGCACTACTTCGATCCCTCCCAGGGCATCTTCGTCGAGCGCGTGAACCGCCTCACGCGTGCCGACGGCGACCTGGCCGTGGTCGTGAAGCAGCAGGTGAAGGAGGCGGAGCAGACGCTGGCCAAGCTGTTCGACCAGTTCATCGGCGAGAACAGCCAGTTGCTCAAGGCGCTGGACCCGAGCGGCGACAACGCCCTGATCGCCAACCTGCAGAAGACCCTGGACGGCGCCGTGCAGCAGCAGAACGGGGCCATCCTGCATCAGTTCTCCCTGGACAACAAGGAAGGCGCGCTGGTGCGCTTCCTGTCGGAACTGGGTGCCAAGCACGGCGACCTGAACGAGGCGCTGTCGCGCAACCTCGGCGCCGTGGTGGCCGAGTTCTCGCTCGACAAACCCGATTCGGCCCTGAGCCGCCTGGTCGGCCGCGTCGAGGCCGCGCAGCGCAGCCTGACCAGCGAGCTGAGCCTGGACAACGAGAACTCCGCGCTCAAGCGCATGTACCTGATGCTGCAGGAGCACCAGCGCATCACGGTTGAACACAACACGCGCCTGTCCGAGACCCTCAACGCCGCGGTGCAGGCGCTGCAGGCGCGCCGCGAGGAAGCGGCCCGCGGCACTCAGCATGGCCTGGAGTTCGAAGAGGGCCTGGCCCGTTGCCTGCGCGAGCTGGTGGCGGCCGGCGGCGACATCGTGGAGGAGACCGGCGCCAGCACCGGCACCATTCCCAACTGCAAGGTCGGCGACCACCTCATCACGATCGGCCCGGAGAAGCTGGCCGCCGGCGCCCGGATCGTGATCGAAGCCAAGCAGCACGCCGGCTACGACCTGGCCCGTTCCTTGAAGGAAGCCGACGAGGCGCGGCGCAATCGCAATGCCGCGGTCTGCCTGTTCGTTCATTCGACGCGCACGGCGCAACCCAGCATCCCCGTGTTCCAGCGCTTCGGCAACGACCTGGTGCTGCGCTGGGACGCCGAAGATCCCGCCAGCGACGTGTGGCTGCGCGCCGCGCTGATGGTGGCCAGTGCACTGTCGGTGCGGGCCGCCAGTCACGACAAGCAGGAAGCAGCCAGCTTCGCGCGGGTCGACGGCGCCATCGAGCGCATGCGCAAGCACATCGAGGGATTCGAGGAGATCAACACCTCGGCCAACACCGCGCAGCGCGCCGTGGAGAAGATCCTCAAGCGCGCCCGCCTCATGGAAGAAGGCATGGCCGACCAACTGGCGGTGATGGCAGAAGAGGCGGTCAAGCTGAAGGGGCGCGCGGACTCGTCCCCGGACTGAATGCGTCGCGCAAGTCCGACCGCTCGGTCGCTCTGCGCCCGGCGCAGGCGCTAACCCGCCGACGGCGCTGAGGGCCGCGGCGCCCTGCGCTTGGTATTGCGATGCAGGAAGTGCCGCGCCACCGCCATCGCGATCACCCCCGCGACTGCCGACGCACCCGCCATTGCGCTCTCGCTACGCGGCACCGGTTCCGGCGGTCGCGTCTGCCGCATCTTCTGGCGGTTTTCGCGCAGGCGCTGGGCGCCCGCGAGCGGCGGCTCCGCGTCGCCGTGCTGGTCCTTCTTCTTCTCGGCGTTGGTCGCAGCTTCGTCCGCCTGCGCCTTCGTCGCGGCCACCGGCGGCACCGGCTGCTTTGCCTTGGGCAGCTTCTCGGCAGGGATGCCCTGGGCGGCCGTGGCTTCGGTCATCGCGAGCGCATGGTGCGCCGCCTTCGAGCCGTGTTCCTGCGCATAGACCTTGGTGAACTCGGCCCCCAGCAGGAAGATCTGCGCGGCGTAGTAGACCCAGGCGATCAGCACCACCAGCGAGCCCGCGGCGGCGAAGGACTGCGTCATGTTGCTCTTGCCCAGATACAGGCCGATCAGGAACTTGCCGATCTCGAACAGGACCGCGGTCGTGAAAGCGCCGACCCACACGTCGCGCCAGTTGATGTGCGTGTTGGGCAGCAGCTTGTAGATCATCGCGAACAGCACCGTCGCGATGCCGAGCGAGATGACGATGTTCACGACCTGTACCAGCACGGCGGCGCCCGGCATCAGGCCGCCCGCGAGATCGCCGAAGGCGGCGGCCGCGGCGCTCACGAGCAGCGAGACCATCAGCAGGAACACCAGCCCCAGGATCAGGCCAAAGGACAGCAGCCGCGCGCGCAGCATGGCGATGATGCCGCCGGGCTTTTCCGAAGGCGGGATGTGCCAGATGCGGTCGAGCGAGCTTTGCAGTTCGGTGAACACGCTGGTGGCGCCCAGGATCAGCACGAACACGCTGACGACGCCGGCGACCAGGCCCTTGTGGATGTCGCTCGATGCGGCGACCAGGCTCTGCACCAGCGTCGCACCCTGCTGTCCGATCAAGCCGCTCAGCTGCGCGGCGATCTGCCCTTGCACGGCCTCGCGACCGAACACCGCCCCGGCGATGGCGATCACGATCACCAGCAGCGGCGCGAGCGAAAATACCGTGTAGTAGGAGATCGCCGCGCCCATGCTGGGGGCGTAGTCGTCGGACCAGGCCTTGGCCGACCGCACGAACAGCTGCATCAGGTGTCTGGGATTCATCATGGCGGGACGGCTCCTGCTTGCGTCCTGCCCGTTGTAGCGGTGCGAGTGACGCGGTCGTGTCATCCAGGACTTGCAGGCCGCGTCGGCCGACTCGCCAAGGATGATCACCGAAGGTTTACGAAAACGATTGTCGCAGCGGTGATGGCTTCGTCGCGTGGACGCTGCGCAGCGTGGAAACCCAGTCCGGTCAGATGGGAACTTTCTTCTGACGGGAACCGACTCTGCTAGGGCGATGCCGACAGGGCTTGCAGCCATATTCCTACTGCCGCGCAGCGACCCACGCTTAATCTTGCTTCATGTCATCAGTAGTTCGACACCAGCCTCTGCGCGTGCGCGTCGGGGCTCCTTCCGTTGCCCGCACCGGCCACACCGACGTCCAAGGCGAGACGCCCACGGGGCTTCTCGCCAGCCGCGCCTTCTGGCTGGGAGGCCTGGCGTCCGTCGGGCTCTGGAGTCTCGTGGTGCTCGCGCTGGTCCGGGCGTTCTGAGCCTTTGCGGGGTGCGCCCCGCGACCCCTGTCAGGGCTTCACCAGCCCCTTGCGGACGGCGTACAGCGTGAGGCTGGCAATGTCGTTCAGCCCGAGGCGCTCCATGATGCGGGCGCGGTGCGCGTCCACCGTCTTGGAGCTCAGTCCCAGTTCGAAGCCGATCTCCTTGGCGGAACGGCCACGGGCCATCATGGTCAGCACCTCGACCTGGCGTTCCGTCAATTCCTGGCCCGCCTCGGGTTCGGTCGGTTTCAACAACTGCTGCGTAATGGCGGCGCTGAAGTAGGAACCGGTCAGCACGACCGAGCGCAGCGCCTGCTCGAGTTCGTGCGCCGACGAGCCCTTGAGCACATAGCCGTCGGCGCCGCTGGCGACCGCGCGCTTGATGAAATCGGCGGTGTCGTACATCGAAAGCACCAGCACGGGCAGCTGCGGATACTGCGCCTTGATGCGCGCGAGTGCAGTGAGGCCGTCCAGACGGGGCATGGAGATGTCGGTCACCACCACGTCCGGCAGATGTCCGGTGAGCAGCGCGAGCAGCTCGTGGCCATCGCGCGCCTCGCCGACCACCCGCACTCCCGGGATGGCGAGCAGCAGCGCCTTGATGCCCGTGCGCACCAGGTCGTGATCGTCCGCCAACACGACTTCAATGCTGTCAGGACCGGTGGAGATCATCGCGATACGGGAGTGTCTGCATGGATCATATGACGCAGGTGCTTGCATTTGGCGCCACTGCGCGCGTCAGCAGCGGCAGTCCTACAACTGGCACCCAGCGTACGTTCGTAGCATCGGGCGATGCCAGGCGCGCGCGCGAACCGTCCCCTGCCGAGTGGAGCCGTTGCGGCTGCGCTGCCGCACGAGTTTTCGCCGGAACTGGCGACGCGGGTCGACCAGCCGCTGGCGGGTGACTGGATCTACGAGATCAAGTTCGATGGTTATCGCATGCTCGCGCGCATCGACTGCCGTGACGTGCGCCTGGTGACACGGCGCGGCAACGACTGGACCGCGCGCTTTCCGGTCCTGCGCAAGGCGCTTGCCGCGGCGAAGCTGCCGGCCGGCTGGTACGACGGCGAGATCGTGCTGCTGGACGAGGGCGGCACACCGAGCTTCAACGGCCTGCAGAACGCGATCGAGAGCAACCGCAACGACCCCATCGTCTTCTATCTTTTCGACGTCCCCTGGTGCGACGGTCACGATCTGCGTCGCGTGCCGGTGGAACAGCGACGGGCGCTGCTGCAGGCCCTGTTCGAGGAAAGCGCGCAGCTTCGATTCAGCCAGGAGATCGCCGCCGAGGCGGGTGCGATCCTGCATTCGGCCCGCCAGCTGGGCCTGGAGGGCGTGATCGGCAAGCGGCGCGGCTCACCGTATGTGCAGCGCCGCTGCGACGACTGGATCAAGCTCAAATGCAGCTTGCGCCAGGAGTTCGTGATCGGTGGATTCACCTGGCCGGACAATTCGCGCCCGAACGGAATCGGCGCGCTGCTGGTCGGCACGCATGACGAGGCCGGCCTCCTGCAGTACGCCGGCAAGGTCGGCACGGGCTATACCGGTGAGGTCTCCGCGGCGTTGCGTCAGCGCCTGGAGGGCATGGCGCAGAAGAAGCGGCCGTTCGCCGGACCCACGGGCCACGACCGCCATGCGACCTGGGTGCGTCCCGACCTGGTGTGCGAAGTCGCGTACAACGAATGGCCGAAGGGGGCGAGCCTGCGGCACGCGTCCTTCAAGGGGCTGCGCGAGGACAAGGCAGCGACCGCCGTGGTGCCCGAGCCGCCGAAGCGGCCGGCGTGGGTTTCGCCGGCAGCCGCGCTCGCCCCGCGCGAGCTCGTGAGGATCACGCACGGCGATCGCGTGCTGGACCCGGCTACCGGCATCACGAAACGGGAGCTGGTCACCTGGTACGCGCAGGCGGCGGCGTGGGCACTGCCGCACCTGAAGGGGCGTCACATCTTCGTGCGGCGGGCGCCGGCCGGCGTCGCCAAGACCATGGTCTTCCAGGAACATCCCCAAGGCATGCGCGGCCTGCACGGCACCGACCCGGCGCTTTGGCCGGGCCATGAGCCGGCGATCTCCATCGCCACGCCCGAGGACCTGGTGGCTGCGGCACAGCTGGACATCATCGAACTGCACACCTGGAACAGCACCGCGGCCGCGATCGAGCTGCCGGACCGCATGATGCTCGATCTGGATCCCGGTGATGACGTGCCATGGCGGCAGGTGCAGGAGGCGGCGCTGTTGGTCCGCTCGCTGCTCGAGGACCTCGGGCTGCGCTGCTGGCTGAAGACCAGCGGCGGCAAGGGCCTGCACCTGGCCGTCCCGCTGAAGCCGGAGCGCGATCACCGCGAGGTGAAGGCGATCGCCCGCGCGATCGTGGAGCATCTCGCCCGCACCATCCCGCAACGCTTCGTCGCCAGGAGCGGCGCGGGCCACCGAGTCGGCCGCGTGTTCGTGGACTACCTGCGCAACGGGCCGGCGCAGACAACGGTCGCGGCGTTTTCGGCGCGCGCGCGAGCCGGAATGGGCGTGTCGGTGACGATCGGGTGGGACGAGCTGGATGCGGTGGGGTCCGGCGACCAATGGAACGTCAGGACGGCTGCCGATTTCCTCGCCGGCCGCATGGATCCCTGGGCGGGGTATTGGCGGAGTCGACAGAGCCTGGAGAAGGCGGCGGACTTGTTGAAGGTCGGAAAGGAGTAGGGCGCTTGCGCTAGCGCCCGAAAAAAACAGAAAGGGTCTGCTTCCACATGGGTGGCAAGGGACCCGAGTCTGGTGCCGGAGAGAGGAATCGAACCCCCGACCTTCTCATTACGAATGAGTTTCGGGTAGAGGTGAAGACGATCCAGGACAACTCACCGCAATGAAATCAATGAGTTAGCGACATTTTAGCGCATGGATTGGTCGGCGATAATGTCGGTTCCTGCGCTTGTTGTGCCAGGGCTGTGCCACAAAACCTTGGAAAGTCCCCCGGCGCCATGCCGATTGCATTTACGCAGACCGTCCATCCCATCGATTTCAGTGTTCTTTCGGGCAACCAGTTCGGGCGTTTTGTGTTTGCGACACTGCTGCGAATGCAACCTTGGCACGTGCTTGATTAATTTGGCCAATCCGGCGCCGACGGGGGGCGTGACATCGTTTGTGTCCGCGACGATGCCTACGGCCGAGAAGAGACTGTCGTTGTCGCGTGCGCCAACTGGAAGAAGTTCACCTTGAACAAGGGCAAGGCCGACGGAGCCTGCGTGAGATCTTCGGCAAGAAGCTTGGTGTTGATCTTCGAACGTCGAGATCTGAGGAGACGAGTCATGTCCAAAGACAAGTTTAAGCAGGCCCTCGATGCGGTCGCCAAGCTCGCGACGGTGTGGAATCCGGACGATTCCGGCCTTCTGCGGGCCAAAGCCATTAGCGCCTCGGTGGTAACATTTCCAGATTCTTTGAGCTGTGCCAGCTGATTAAGCGCTTGGCTGAGGGTCAACATTGCTCAGATCTCCTTCCCAGTCACCGCGTCGATTAGGATCAAGAGACCGCGCTTATAGTCCGACGCTACGCCGTAATCCTTGTATTCACACAGCGCCTCTTTGATGCGCGCAGTCGTGGCCGCATCTGGATTACTAAGTCCTCGCCCAACCTGGAAGGCAATAGAACGGGTAATGGCAACTTCGTCCTGGGAGATTTCTCTTTGAGACAGCAGATAGGTAGTCCAATAGTAGTAGCCTTTTCGATCAATAAATGACCAGTAGTCTTCATTGTGAGAATCGATAGTATGCCCCCCGCCCTGACGGACAAGCACCATGTCATTCTCGCGATCGATAGTCCATACGTTCCGATCACTAGCGCCAATCTTCAGCCTCACGCGAGCTTCCCGGAAGAATTCAGATGGCTCCGATTCAACTGGCGGAACATATTCATTCACGAACGGCATGCAATCTCCTGCTTGTTTGTTTAACCAGATTCATCTCGAGTGCATCAACCCCATTGATGGATCCATTGCAATCCATATGTCGAAGATGTTCGGGACGCACCTATCGCCTGGAGCATCCATCATCTCTCCCTCAAACTCTCACTTCCCGCCCTCTGTATTGGCGAGAGCAGATACTCGATCACCCGCCGCTTCCCGGGTAAGCGAAGTGCATCGAACGACCACCCTTGAGGGCAAGTGCACCATCGAAGAGGCAATAGAGGCCCTGCGTGCCGTCGCGTTCGACGACTTTGGCGACGTTAATGCTCGCGGGTTGGCGGCGCTGCGGCGTCGCGGCCTCGGTGCCCGGGAGGGTGGCAGCCCCTATGACTGCGAGGAACAGGGCGTCGTCGTCCATGCGCATGACCTGCAGTTGTTCATGAAATCGGTTGACGGTTGCGGGGCAGATTTTTGGCGCAGTTGTGGCGCATTTTCGCCTAGGTGAGTGGCCCTTTTTTGGTGACTCGCAGAGCCGTACCTTACGCTCGCGCGACCGTGCGCCCAAGAGCACGCTATACTTCGAGGCTGGCCGGAATAGCTCAGTTGGTAGAGCAGCGCATTCGTAATGCGAAGGTCGGGGGTTCGACTCCTCTTTCCGGCACCACTTGCTTCTTTGACTGGCCGCGTGAGCGGCCAGTCAAACTTGTCTGTTCACTAGGCTGTGGGGACGTGTGGTTCGCGAAGTCTACGGTCCTTGATCTTCGTTGCCTGCCGTTGCGGCTTTCCGGCCGGGCGTAGGGACTTGCAGCGGCGGCTGGAGTCGCCGGTGCCACAGCAGTCCAGTGAGTGCCGTAGCAGGTCTGGCCTGACGTGAGATCTCCGTCCACGGCGCTCTAGCCCTCGGCAACGGTAGCCACTGGTGCAAGTGCTTGCAATGCCGCTTGTAGCGGTGCCCTTGGTGGTCCGCAATCCGCTTGCCGGGCAGTCACGCTCTCAGAACGCCTTTTTAATGCTCAGGTTTGCCACGGTCCGGGCCTGCCTGGCGCAGGCCCTCCGCCGGCAAGGTCGCCGCGTCAACTGACCGGCCGAGATTATTGCCGCTAATAAAGTGAGCCTTTTCATCGATTCTGATTTCAGTCGGTGGTCAAGACTTCCAAGTCATTCGGCGGGCGCGAATCCCGGCCTCTGCTACTTCCTTGATTGGCGAACGTAAGATTGCGACTGCTGGACGAGTCGCGCGGCACGGCCCTTAATTCCTCGCCGAAATTGACCCTGTCCCAGGATTCAGTACCGCTCAGAAGTAGAAACTTCCGGCTCTTCGGGGATCACCGTTGCCGGCTTAGGCCGGCAACGGCGGGCGAATTCGGCGGGTGCGATCCAGTCTAGCGCGGAGTGGGGGCGGCGCTCGTTGTAGTCGCTGCGCTAGGCGATCTCGGTATCGATACCCGGCTGCAAGGGCATAAATTGCCGGCAACCGATCCGAAAAACATATGCGATCGTGGGCGGCGCTGCGTTGGCGTGCAGATCGAGATGACCATGGCGCTGAGGCTGAACGGGCCGCGGGAGGCAATCTCTGCGGCCATCCGGTCGGTGCTGCTGGAGTTGCCGGC
>NZ_JAQGNQ010000006.1 GCF_028291745.1 Ramlibacter sp.
GGGCGAGCGGCAGGATGCCGAACGCTGCGCCGCGCTGCGCGCGTCCTCGCGCAAGCCGAAGCTGCGCTGCGCGTTCATGCGGCATGGCGCCGAACGGCCTTCCGCGTCCGCGCGGAAGCTCGTTGCCGCACAGGACGTCGCGGCGGCGCGAGCGCGGCCGGGCGCGCACGAAGCCAAGCTCCGCAACGGCGGGCCGCTTCCGGTCCACACCAGCCAGGGGCCACCGCGGCCGAAGCGGCGAGGATCGCCACAGCTCCGTTGATAGGTCCTCACCCGTCGGCCATGACCGGGCGGCCCTCCGTTGCCGTGCCCTCGTAGGACCAGCTTGGCCGGGCGGTGTCAGCGCCAGATGTAATGACCCTTGACCAAGTGGCCCCTTGATCGATGGGCAGGCACCCAGAGCCTTTGCTTGTGCCTTGCCACGTGATCGCTGTTCATCTTGGCGCTACCCGAATCGAAATGAACCGTGGAGGCTTGGGCGGTTGACGCGACGAAGGCAACGACCAGCGCTGTCAGCGAAAGAAATATCTTGTACATCTCAAATCCTAATTCAATGTTGTGCAATTGTTGCGAGTCACTGAGGCATCGCCGGGGCGGGTTGCCAAATTCAGCCGCAAGCAGGCCTGGACCCGCGGCAGGGAAACGCAGCACCCCATGGGCAACGACTGCTTCCCGGCGCGAGCGAAGGTGAGGGTACCGGTCTAGCCCTGGCCCGGCTCACTGCCCGTCGGGGCCTCGACCTCGGGTACCACGGCTTCGACGACAGGAGCCATGTGCGGCTTCTTCCCCGGCTGCACGGCATGTTCCGTCGCCGTGGTCTCGTCGTGCCGATGCTTTTTCTCCTGCTGCACCTTCTTGTCGTGCGCGATGTTTCGCGGGTCGGTCATTTCTTCGCGTCCTCGACGATTTCCTTGGCGTCACCGAGCGTCTTCTGTCCCTTGCCCTCGACCTGCTTGATCACGCCCTTGGCCTGCTGTTCGCGGTTGCCCGTGACCTGGCCCACGGTCTCCTGCACCTTGCCGGCCACATCCTTCGCCACGCCTTGCGCCTGGTCCTTGTTCATCTTGTACTTTCTGTTCGCGTAAGCCGAAGCCGCCTGCGGCGTCCTAAGGCTGACGCCACCACCATGCGCCAAAGTAGAGCTTGACCAGGACGGGAACGCGCCCGCTGCGCGGTGAGACATGTCCTACCCGGCCCGCACTGTGAGCTTGGCCAAGGGTCCCGGCGGCAAGCCCGATCGCGTTGCCTCTTTCGGCAACAACCAGCGCTCCGCCACCAGGGGCGCCGCGGCAGCGCGCACAGCCGCGAAACAGGCGCGCCCGTCCGCGTAGCGTTCCGGCAGCGACAGCGCCGGATCTGAAGTGAATCACCGAAGGGGCATGCCTTCGATCAGGCAGCACCGGCGACGGCCATGCGGAGTGGCGTACCGTGTGATCCGGTCACATGGAGGTCATGGCATGAACTCTCGATCGTTCGCCGCAAGATTGCGCACTCGCCTGCGCACGGCCCTTGGCGTACTCGCCGCGGTCATCGTCGCCCTGACGTGCGCGCAATCGTCCGGGCAGGAGGCTCAGGCCGCGGGAGCCTCCTTCCTGCGCACGGCGACGCCGTTGCAGTCGCTGGAGGGCGCGGTGTCCTGGCTCCATTCCCCGCCGCTCACGCCGCCGGCGCTGCAGGGCAAGGTCGTGCTCCTGGACTTCTGGACCTACTCGTGTATCAACTGCCTGCGGACGCTGCCCTATGTCCGCGCCTGGGCGGACAAGTACCGCAGCCTGGGTTTCATCGTGGTCGGCGTGCACACGCCCGAGTTCGGCTTCGAGCACCGGCCCGCCAACGTGGAGCGGGCCGCAAGCCAGTTGGGGATCACCTTCCCCGTCGCCGTGGACAGCCGCAGGGCCATCTGGCAGGCCTTGGGCGTGCAAGGGTGGCCTTCCCTCTACTTCGTGGATGCCACGGGGCGCATCCGCGATCGCCAGGTCGGGGAAGGCGGCTACGAAGAAGCCGAGCGGCTCATTCAGCAGTTGCTGCGCGAGGCCGGCCGCACTGGCGTGCCGCGCGATCTCGTCGCGCCCCAAGGCACCGGCACCCAGGCCGCACCCGGGCCCATGCCACCTGGTTCCGCGGAAACCTATGTCGGCGCGGCGCGCACCGAAGGGTTCCGCTCGGCGGACGGCGGCCTGCGGCCCGGCCGGACGCACGACTATGCACCGGCGCCGGCATTGGCCCTGAACGAGTGGACACTCGCCGGCAACTGGAAGGTTGGCGACGAGTCGGCCGAACTGCAGCAAGCGGGCGGCCGCATCGCCTACAGGTTCCGGGCGCGCGACCTTCACCTGGTGCTCGGGCCGGCGGCGGAGGGCCCGCCCGTGCGCTTTCGCGTGCGTATCGACGGCCAACCGCCGGGTGCGGATCATGGCAGCGACGTCAACGCCGATGGATTTGGGATGATCGACAGTCACCGGCTGTACCAGCTGGTGCGGCAATCGCAGGCCGGCCGCCACAGGCTGTTCGAGATCGAGTTCTTCGACCGCGGGGCGAGCGCTTATGCGTTCACGTTCGGGTAGGCCATCCCGCTGACATCAGGTCAGGCCGCAAACTCGAACGTGGGCGTGACAGGCAGAGTGGATGTCGGTCGTCCGGCTAGCGTCGGCTCCTGGCCGCAAGCGGCTGTCCCTCTCAGGGCACTCGAAAAGCAACTTGTCTTCGCATGAGTAGCAGCTGAATGACAGTCTCTACCCCGAAGCAGTCGTGGGGCCATTCAGCACCCCTAGGTCCTTCTCCCTCACTGCCCACGAAGCAAGCACCGGACGAAGGGCTCTCCGGACCTTGAGGGTCTGCACGTTAAGGAACAGCTGGCATCTTCCTTGTCGACGCACATCGGGTCCTTGTAGCCGCCGGCGGCTTCCGGCCCCAGCGCCATGGCCAACTGGCTCGCACCGGCGAAGGAGAGGCTCGCGACCATGGTCGCCCGGTTGGCGGACCCGACGGGCGCGTTGGACGGACAGCGCGGAAGCGCCCGGACTCGGCACCTCGGGGTCGGGCGACGTGCTCTCGGGAATCATCGCGGGACTGGCTGCGCGTTGCGCCTCGCCCAAGCTGGCCCTGGTATGACGCGTCGTGCTGCACGCGCGCGCCGGCGAAGCGCTCGCACGCCGCGCGGGACGGGTTGGCTATCTCGCGCGCGAGAACTCGCGGTCGAGGTGCCGGCGCTGATGGCGGCGCTTGCTCCCGCCGGCGAAGGGGCCTAGAGACGCGCCGCGCGCGCCTGCAGGAAGCTGCGCACCGCCGGGTCGCTTTCCAGGCCGATCGCGCGCCGGTAGGCGTCGGCCGCTTCCTGGCGCGATCCGCAACGCGCGAGCAGGTGCGCGCGGGCGGCCCAATAAGGCTGGTACTGCGCGAAAGGCGCCGACGCGGCGAGCTGCTCGAGCGCCCGCAGGGCCGCGGCCGGTCCTTGCACGTCGGCAAGCGCGACCGCGCAATTGAGCGCCGCGACCGGTGAAGCAGTGAGATCCTCCAGTGCCTGGTACAGCAGCAGGATCGCCTGCGCGTCCGGGCGCACGCCGTGGCGGCGCTCGGCATGCGCGGACTGCAGCGCCGCTTCGAGCTGGTAGCGGCCGCGCCGGTCCAGCGCGTTCGCCCGCATCAGCAGCGACTCGGCTTCATCGAGCAAGCCACTGTCCCAGAGCGCGATGTCCTGTTCGGCGAGCGGCACGTAGTCGCCCGACGCGCTGCGGCGCGCGGGCAGGCGCGCTTGCGCGTAGAGCATCAGCGCCAGCAACCCCAGCGCCTCGGGCTCCTGCGGCAGCAGGCCGACCAGCAGACGACCGAGCCAGATCGCTTCCTCCGCGAGGTTGCGCCGCGCGGGATCGGCGCCCGCGTCGCTCCACCCTTCGGCGTACACGGCATAGATGGCGGCGAGCACGGCGTCGAGTCGTTCGACCCAGGCGCTGCGCGGCGGCACCTCGAAGGGAATGCCGGCTTCACGGATCTTCGCCTTGGCGCGCACGAGGCGCTGCCCCATGGTGGCGGGCGCGGCGAGGAAGGCCGAGCCGATCGCCGCCGCGTCGAAGCCCAGCACAGCCTGCAGCATCAGCGGAGCGCGCACCGCGGCATCGATCGCCGGATGCGCGCAGGCGAACATCAGCCGCAGGCGGTCGTCGGGAATGCCGCTCTCGTCGGGCGGGTCCGCGAGCTCCGCCAGCAGCTGCAGGTGCGCCGCCCCGGCGTCGCCGCGCACGTTGGCGCGCACGCGATCGACCCGGCGGCGCCGCGCCACCGTCAGCAGCCAGGCTTCCGGATTGAGCGGGACGCCGCGCACGGGCCAGTCGGTGAGCGCCGCCGTGAAGGCCTCGGACAGCGCATCCTCCGCGCCCGCGACGTCGCCCGTGCGGGCGGAGAGGAAGGCGACCAGCTTGCCGTAACTGCGCCGGGCGGCCGCCTCGGCTGCCAGCGCGGCGGATGCCCCGTGCTCCATCGCGCTCAGTACGCGTCCATAGGCCAGATCGGGCGGACTTCCATCGTCCCATGGCTCGCGCCCGGGCAACGCGCCGCCCAGGACAGGGCCGCGTCCAGGTTGGGAACGTCGATGAGGTAATAGCCGCCCAGCTCCTCGCGCGTTTCGATGAAGGGACCGTTCTGCACTTGGGTCTTGCCTTCGCGCACGCGCACCGTCGTGCCGCTGGAAGCGGGCCGCAGGCGGTTCATGCCCCGAATGACTCCGGCTCCCTGCAGCGCCTCGGTGTAGGCGCGGTAGGCGGACAGCATCTTCTGGCGCGTGGCCTCCGGCACCGCCTCGGCGTTGCTGCTGGTCTCGCTGTGGATCATCAAAAGGTATTCCATCACGTGCTCCTTGCGTTGAGGATGCCGCACAACGCAGCATCCTGGCAATGTCGTCCGGAGGAGGCGCCGTTCGACGTGCCCCCGGATATTTCTACGCGGCGCGCAAAAAAAGTTCGTCGCCGATTTTGCGGGAATCTCGGGAAAGCCCGCCGTTCGCCCTTGGCCCGGACCAGGGCGGGTCAGCCCGCCTGGGCGCCGCCGTTCTTGAACGTGTCGTTCATGTCGCGCACCGCTCTGTGGATGTGCAGCAGGCGTGCGATGTCGTCCAGCGCGGACAGGTTGAGCGCGTCGAAGCTATATCGGTCGTTCATGGTAAGGAGTACCGCGAGAAGACTGCAATGTGCGCGGCACCGTTCTTTGAACAGGACCACTTGCGCGTTGTAGACGCTACCGTGTGCGGCAAGCGAGGGGACCGTATTGCCGCCCTTTGACATTCGCTAAGTGATCGGCGCTTTGTGCTCCTGCAGGTGGCTCTCCGCGTTGCAGCGCGCTTCCGTTCGGCCGAGAAACAGCCGCCCAATGCTGAAGCGGTCGCAAGTCCGGCGACACGAGCGCAGCCGCCGGCAATGGCGAAACCATCGCAAGCGCTGGCAGCAGCAGCACCGCGAGCGGCAGCAGCGCCGCCGAGGGTGCGGACAAGCCGCAGAAGAAGTCCGCCAGCGGCAAGTCCGGCGAGAAGCGGAGAAGCACGGCGAGGAGGAGCACACGTCGGAAAGTGCCTCCTCGAGTAAGTGGCCGTGGCGCGTTGGGCCGCTAACCGGCCCGCGGCTTGCGGTCCGCCTGCAGCGTCTGCGCGATGACGCGTGCGCATTCGGCTGCTGCCGGCGACAGCATCTTGCTGCGCAGCGTGACGATGCAGATCTGACGGGCCAGTCCGCGCGGACGCAGCGGCACCACCTGGTATCCGCGCTGCGGGCCGCTGGGCACACAGATCATCGGCAGCACCGCGACGCCCAGTCCGGCCGCGACCATGTTCAGCACGGTCTGGTGATGCGCCACCTCGATGGCGGGCGAGAACACCAGCCGGCCATCGCGGAAGGCCTGTTCGACGGTGGCGCGCACGGCGGTGTCCCGCGGCTGCGCGAGCTGGTCATACCGCGCCAGTTCCGGCAGCGAGATGCTGCGCCCGCGGAAATCCGTGTTCTTCGGCAGCACCGCCACGAAGGGGTCGGACAGCACGGGCTGGTGGCTCAGGTCCTTGGCGTCCCCGAAGGCCGGCGCGATGGCGAAGTCCGTCGTGCGCTGGCGCAGGTCGTCGTGAATTCTGCTGATCGAGCCCTCGTGCAGTTCGAGCGTGATGCCCGGATGGCGTGTCTTGAAGGCTGCCAGCGCGGCGGGAAGGTGCAGGCCGGAGATCGAGGGGACGGTGCCGAGCGAGACGTGGCCGCGGCGCAGCGCGGAGCGGTCGCCAAGTTCCCGGCTCACGTCGTCCAGTTCTGCCATGACAGTGCGGCAGCGCCCCAGCAGCAGCCTGCCTTCAGCCGTCAGCGCCACGCGGCGGGTGGTCCGGTCGAACAGGCGGACGCCCAGTTCGGCCTCGAGTTGCTGCACGTGGGTGCTCACGGCCGCCGGGGACCGGTGCAGCCGGGCGCTGGCGCCCGAGAAGCTGCCAAGTTCAGCCACTGCCATGAAGCTCTCGATGCGCCGCAGGTCCATTGTTCGTGTTAGCTGACCATTCGTTCCGATATTACCGATTATCGAAATGCGCCCACCGTGATGCAATGGCCCAAGGAGACCGCATGACGATCGAACTACGTCCCCTTTCTTATGCCCTCGGCGCCGAGGTGCGCGGGCTGGACCTCACGAACCGGTGTTCGGATGCCGACTGGCGTGCGGTGCATTCCGCCTTCCTGAAGCACGGAGTGCTGCTTTTTCGCGGCCAGAAGATCACGCGCGAGCAGCACATTGCCTTCAGCCGGCGCTTCGGCGAACTGGATAGCCATGAGTCGCTGCCGCTGGACCGCGACCGCACGCATCCGGAACTCCTCATGGTGACCAACGATGCCAAGGAGGATGGCAGTCCGTCGAACTCGCGCTACACGGGGCAGATGTGGCACTCCGACCTGTCCTTCACGCTTGCGCCGGCGTTGGGCTCGCTGCTGCGCGCCGTCGCCGTCCCTCCGGTCGGTGGCGACACGCTGTTTGCCAACATGTACCTGGCGTACGAGACTCTCTCGCAGCGGATGCAGGGCATCGTCGACGACTTGCACGGCATCCACGTGCCCGAGCGCAAGAACGCCGGCCTGTCGGCGCACTGGGAGGCCGAGAACCGGCGGCTCAATCCGCCGGTAGCGCAGCCGGTCGTGCGGGTCCATCCGGAGACCGACCGCAAGGCACTGTACATCGGCGAGAAGGTCAAATGCTTCGAAGGCATGACCCCCGAGGAGAGCCGGCCGCTGATCGAGTTCCTGCTGCGCCATGCGACCCGCCCGCAGTTCGTGTTCCGGCACCAATGGCAAGCCGACGACCTGCTGCTCTGGGACAACCGCTGCACCGCGCACCTCGCGCTGGGCGACTACGACCCGCGGCACCGGCGCCACCTGGAGCGCACCACCGTCCTGGGCGCCGCCAGCGGGCATGTCGCCAACCTGGAAAGCATCGCATGAGCGGGGTCTCGCGACGCGCCGCCATCCTGCGCACGCTGGCTTCACTCGCAGCGGGCGCGCAGTTCGCCCGTGCAGCGCTTGCGCAGGGGTTTCCCTCCAGGCCGCTGAGACTCATCGTCCCCTTCGCCCCAGGCGGCTCCACGGACTTGCTCGCGCGCATCGTGGCGGCGCCGCTCTCCGATCGCCTGAAGCAGCCGGTGGTGGTCGAGAACCGCACCGGGGCGGGCGGCAACATTGGCGCGGACTTTGTCGCCAAGTCCGCGCCCGACGGCCAGACGCTCGTGATGGGCTCGATCGGCACCCATGCGACCAACGCGCTGATCTACACCAGCATGCCGTATGACCCGTTGCGCGACTTCGCACCGGTCGCCCTGGTGGGCGTGGCGACGCTGGTGCTCGTGGTGCATCCGTCGTTCCCGGCACGCAGCGTCGGCGAGCTGATCCAGGTGCTCAAGAGCCGCCCGAAGGAGTTCAGCTATGCGTCCGGCGGCGTGGGCGCCTCGCAGCATCTCGCGGCTGAGATGTTCAAGTACACCACCCATACGTCGATGCAGCATGTGCCTTACAAGGGCAGTGCCGCCGCGATGGCCGATCTTCTGAGCGGGCGCGTTCCCATCATGTTTGCCGACCTGCCGCTCGTGCTGCAGCATATCCACGGCGGCACGTTGCGCGCGCTCGGCGTGTGTGATCCGGAACGCAGTCCTGCGCTGCCCGACGTGCCCACGGTCAGCGAAGCAGGCGTGGCCGGGTACTCGGCCACTGCCTGGTACGGCCTTTTTGCCCCGGCGAAGACTCCGGAGCCCGTGCTGCAGCGACTGCAGCACGAGGTCGTCGACGTTCTGAGGCTGCCCCGTGTCAGCAAGTCGATCGCGGAACTCGGCGCCAAGCCCGGGGGCCCGGCAGGAGCGCAGTTGCGGCAATTCCAGGAGGCAGAGATCCAGCGCTGGCGCGAGGTCGTTCGCGTTGCGCAGATCAAGATGGACGCCTGAGGCGTCGCCACTATCAAACCCACGATCAATCTTTCGGGAATGTCCATGATTCAAGTTCAACCGGTCGGCCATGCACTGGGTGCAAAGGTGACGGGCGTCGACCTTTCCAGGCCGCTCAAGACCGAGGAAATCGAGCAGATCCATGCCGCCTGGACCAAGCACCTCGTGCTGGTGTTTCCCGGCCAGCAGCTCGACCCGAACACGTTGATCGCCTTCACCAGGCACTTCGGCGAGCTCGACAGCTACGACAGCCAGCCCTTCAACCGCCACCCCGAGTTCGACCAGGTGATGCTGCTGTCGAACAAGCCGATCAATGGCAAGGTGCCGCCCGGTGCGAACAACGGGCAGAACTGGCATACCGATCTTTCGTACACCACCCGCCCGGCCAAGGCAACCCTGGTGTATTGCATCGAGAAGCCCTCAGTGGGCGGCGACACGATGTTCGCCAGCATGTACGCGGCGTACGAGTCGCTTTCGCCGAAGATGCGGTCCTTCCTGGACGACCTGGAGGCCGTGAATGACGTTAGCCTCATTTCGGCCCGTCGCGATCCCGCGATCATGGAAGCCTTCAAGCGACTGAATCCGCCGGTGGTGCATCCGGCAGTACGCATGCACCCGGCGTCCGGCAAGCCGGCGCTCTATGTCAACGACCGGGTCAGAACCTTCGTCGGGATGAGCGACGCCGAGAGCAAGCCCATCATCAAGTTCCTGTGCGAGCACTCGGTGCAGCCGCGCTTCGTGTACCGCCATCGCTGGGATGTTCGCGATCTCGTGATGTGGGACAACCGTTGTCTCACGCACCTCGCGGTGGGCGACTATGCCCCGAACGAGTTCCGGCACATGATTCGGACGTCGACGATGGGCGACTACTACGGACGCTTCGAGAATCCGCAGGCGGCGGAGGCGGGCCGCAATGCTGCCAGCACCGCGGGCCGCGAGATTGCCGCGGGCATTTCGGCGCTGCACGACTGACTCGATGACCATGCTCACTCGCAGAACGCTGTTGGTCACCGCCGCTTGCGCCGCGGCATTGCCGGCGTATGCGGCCGATCAGCCGATCCGGATCTCCGTGGGCTTTGCGCCGGGCGGCACCACCGATGTCATCGCCCGTCTCGTCGCGAACAGCCTGGGCCAGAAGCTGGAACGGCCCGTGATCGTTGACAACCGGCCGGGGGCCAGCGGAAACATCGCGGCGCAGATGGTCGCCAAGGCTGCCGCCGATGGGACGAACCTGCTGTTCGTCCCCAGCAGCCACGCGACGAACGCGAGTCTCTACAAGAAGCTGGCCTTCGATACGGAAAGAGACTTCACCGCGATCGGCATGGTCGCGAGAACGCCTTATGTCCTGGTGGTGCATCCCAGGATCGCTGCGAAGTCCGTCTCCGAATTCATCGCGCTCCTGAAGTCACAACCCGGGCAATTCCAGTACGCGACCGCCAGCCCGGGAACGGGGC
The DNA here is from genome assembly GCF_028291745.1 of Ramlibacter sp. GTDB lineage: Bacteria > Pseudomonadota > Gammaproteobacteria > Burkholderiales > Burkholderiaceae_C > Ramlibacter. The sequence goes on from NZ_JAQGNQ010000006.1 coordinate 9,889, forward strand.
AACACCTTGCAGCGGAGCTTTTCAAGAAGATGGCTGGTGTCGAGATGACCCAGATTCCCTATAAGGGCAGTTCGGCGGCGCTGCCCGATCTTCTTGCCGGGCGCACGCCCATCATGTTCGACAACGTGGCCCTCATGGTTCCGCAAATCCGCTCGGGTGCGCTGCGGGCCTTGGGGATCACGAGCGACAAGCGATCCCCACTGCTGCCCTCCGTGCCGGCAGTGGCCGAGATGCTTCCCGGCTACGAGATCCAGGGCTGGTTCGCCTTGCTCGCGCCTGCGAATACACCGGCATTCCTGGTCCGCGAGTACAACGCGGCGTTGAACTCGGTGGTGAACGATCCGGCGATGACGAGCCGCCTCGTGGATCTCGGTGCCGAGACAATGACCGGCAGCCCCGCGATGGCCAACGAGTACATCGTGAAGGAGATCTCGCGCTGGGGGGGCGTGATCCGTTCGGCCAAGATATCGCTCGATTGACCCTCCAAGGCGAGCTCCGCATCCCCTCCATACCAGTCTTGCGCCTCCACCGGCCTGTCGTACCCCTCGAGCGACCAGCGGCGTAACTCGTTCCCGCTCGCTACGAGCCAGGCGTCAATAGCCCATTCGACAAGCACGCCGAAGGGCGGCTTTCGATTGCTCAAGTCTACAAGCGCGCCATGCCTGTGCGGTTGTCGAAGAAGATATCCACACCCGTCCTTCTCTCTACCGTCAGTGGAATGCGGCGTCGTCTGACACGCCGCTGGGTCAATGCGGCATAGAAAATGCGAAGCAATGAGGAGAGCGCTATGAGCGCACGTTCACGATCCGTTTCAGCGGGCGCCTCATCGCCGATGTCCTGGCTACGCATTCCCACGTGGTTATCAACGGGAAAGTGCACGAGAACCCGTACTTTGTGGACCCCGTGACGTACCTGCAGAAGTTGGCGCTCCGCAAAGGGTTCGAGTCCCTGTCCAGCCCTGCGCACGCGCACTGACGTCTTCCGATCCCGACAGGGCACATCCGGCCTTCCAACTGGCGTTGGAGCGCGACTGAGCACCTCGCCTGCGCGTTCGCGGTGAGACATCCATCAGCCCGGACCGCTCACCGACCACCCGAATGCCGTTGGGCGTATGAGACGGTTTAACTGGAGCGGAGATCCACGACTTCATCGCGAAGTTGCCGAACGGCTACCAGACGGAAATCGGCGAGCGCGGGGTGGGCCTGTCCGGCGGGTAGAAGCAGCGCATGTCGATTGCGCGGGCATTGATCAAGAAGAATCTCTTATGTACTAAAATCAATCCGTCATTGGGGAGTAGCTGCCTTCCTCGCGAAGGCGCTGTCGTCAACATGCTCGGGGCCGCATGCCCCGTGGCGGCAGCACCCTCCGCACGCCCAGGCGTGCGATCGGACAGCGAGACCTTTGGCCTCAACGCGTGATGCTGCCAGACGAGCCGCGTTGTTGGCCATTGGTCATTGCTCGTCCGGCCGGGTTCTCTCATGCTTCTTACTGGGTTCTGGTTCTTGCTTTCCGCAGGCGCGATCTACGTTGCCTGCGAATACTTCGTCAACGGCGTGGAATGGCTCGGTCGACGCCTCAACCTGAGCTCCACCGCCACGGGCACGGTGCTGGCCGCATTCGGCACCGCGTTGCCCGAAAGCGTGGTGACCTTCGTGGCCGTCGTCCTGGGGAATACACCGCAGCAGCGCGACATCGGGGTGGGTGCGGCGCTTGGCGGCCCACTGGTACTGGCAACCATCGCGTACGGCGTGGTGGGCCTTGCCCTGCTCTCGAACCGGCGCAAGCTGGGGCGAGAGGACCGCTCGGTGCACGTCGACCATCGCCGCCTAAGCCAGGACCAGGTCTGGTTCATGGCGATCTTCGTCGTGAAGGTGGCTCTGGGCTTAGTGGCCTTCGCGTTCAAGCCTTGGCTGGGGCTGCTGTTCCTGGCTGCGTACGGTATCTACGTCTGGCGCGAACTCAAGGACGAACGCCCCGACGTCGAGGAGGAACTGGAGCCGCTGAAGTTCCGGCCGACGCAGACGGAACCCTCGCTGGCCTGGGCGGCCGCGCAGACGCTCGTCGCGCTGTGCGTCGTCGCGTACGCCTCCCACGTCTTCGTGGTGCAGGTCGAAGCGCTGGCCACCGGATTCCATCTGTCCCCTCACCTTGCCGCCCTTCTTCTTAGCCCGGTGGCGACCGAAATGCCCGAAACCATGAACGCGCTGATTTGGGTGCGGCAAGGACGCGAAAGGCTGGCGCTCGCCAACATCTCCGGCGCCATGATGATTCAGGCCACGATCCCGAGCGCGCTGGGGATCTTCTTCACTCCCTGGATGTTTGATACACCGCTGATTGCCGCCGCCGTGGTCACGCTGCTCGCCGTGATCGGGCTGTGGGCCGCCTTTCGCAGCGGCAGGGTGGGCAGCCGGCTGCTTGCTTCCGTGGCCGGTCTGTACCTGGCGTTCGGCGGCTTCGTGTTGTGGAGTTTTCGCTAGGGCGAGGCAGGGCTTCACCTGCGGTGGCGGGCGCTTCGCGGCGCCCGTAGCCCGATTTCCAGCGCTCAGTCGTGCCAGCCGTGTTGATGTCCCCAATCGTGCTCGCGCCACTGACGGCGCCGCCACTCTTCGCGCCGCCATTCCTCGTGCCGCTCGCGGCTCCATTCCCGACGCTCATTGAACGAATAGCTCGGCTGGAGGTAGACGCGCGTTGGCCCGACATACGCAGGCGCCGGCTGAACATACACGGGGCTTGGCTCGACGTACACGGGCGCGGGCTGCGCATACACCGGCGGCGCCTGCGCGTACCCCGACGGCACAACGGGGACGCCGATCGAGAAGTACAGGTCGCTTCGGGCCTGCGCAGCCAAGGCCGGGCTGATGAACCATCAACCCTCAACTGCAGAAGCGGCCCATTAGGAGAGAAACCGGGGTCAGTTTTGAATGTCGCCAGGGGTCAGATTCTGATGTCGCTTGACACGTCTGACGTATGGTCCTTCCAGACGGCTGTGCCCGCGGGACCTCTGGGACAGGCCCGGGAAATAGCGAACCTTGCCCGTTCGTAAGCGGTCGCTTTTGGAAGAAGCTAGATCTGGTGCGGCTGGCGGGGATCGAACCCACGACCCTTGGCTTCGGAGGCCAGTCATTGACTGCGTTTGTAAGGGTCCCGCCCGGGTTGCGGAGTGTCGGCAAGCGTTGCAAAGCGCACCCGGTTTCCCTCTGAACAAGCACCCTGGGGAGCGGGCGTAATCAGCAGGGCTGGATAGGACATAAGGACGAAGTTTGCCGATTGTTCCGTCAGACCGTTGTTTTTGATGCTCGCCTGGAGGCCCCGGCGCCATGACTACTGGTCTCACCCGCGCTAGACTTGCGCCCGAGCTCCGGCTTGGCTGATCCCAGCCTATCCGCGCAACGCGGATACAGACACCTGGTCTGACAACACAGGCATCACCAAGCCCTCTGAACCGGGCTCCGAGCGTCGGGCAGGTCTTCTGACCTGCGAGTCTGTTCGGTCAAGCAATTCCCTTTCCTGGGCGACCTGCGCGTGAGCGCCGGCCGCCTGCACTTGCTTTCCCCCCCGCAAGCCTGAGGAGTTCCTATGCCTGGTCCGTCCGGCATGGTTGGTGAAGTCACGTCAGTCGTAAATCAAATCCCCTTATCGGCGGAGGAGCAGTCGCGCCTGCTTGAGATCGTCTGCTCGGTTCTCGGTAGCAGCGGACAGTGGACCCCCGGACTCGTTCGGCAGCTTTCCGGATTGGCCCGCGGCTTCGAAATGCTCTCGTCCGTGCAGCCTGTGGCGCAACGCTGGTGCGATGGGCTCCGGCTCCTGCTCGATACGCGCCCACAGATCGAGCGGGTCGACCGCCCAGTCCACAAGCTCGCAACGCTGATCGAGCTGCAGCCGGGGCCGATGTCGGCGCCGCAATCGAACGCCTGCCACGCAATAGCCGCACTGGCCTTTTCATCCCTGCGCCAAGGTATCGGAGTTTCCGGACAATTCCTGGACGGCCTCAAGCAATTGTTTCAGTCCACCAGCGCGGACTGGGATTGCTTTCGCCGAAGCATTGCATTGCCCGCAATGTTTGCCGAGCGCGCTGAGATTGCACACGGCCCTGAGCTTCTGAAGAAATTTGCGCGCACGCTGCCGCAATCTCTCGACCTGCGTCTCACCTTTCCGGTGCTCGTGCAACGAGAGTCAGAGCAGGAGGATGAGCTGCCCAATGCGGCTGAGACCCCGTTAGCGCAGCCGACCAAGCAGCCCCGAAAACCGTCCAAGTTCGAGCCAACACCGAATCTCGCACTGTTCGAATTCCAGATCGTCCAGCAAGAACACGAGCCTGCCCTCAACAGCTACCGCTTGGAGAACGATTGGAACAGCCTCACGGCGGCGGAGCTGGCGGAATGCTGCTCGATCTTGGTCCGACAGTTGCGGGCCGAGCCCAGTGCAACCAACTTCCGCGCCCGGCGTCTGCATGCGGCATGCCGGTTCGTGAGCATGTTCGCGCAGCTAAGTCTGGAAGTCGCAGCTTCCATTCCGATCCAGGGAGAGGGAAGCATTCACTTGGACCTGACGCACGGAATGCTTAAGAGAGATCTGCAGGTGGTCGCACCTCGCACGGACCGCGCAACGGGCGTCCGATGGCGAACAAGATGGAACGAAACGCCGCTGCCCCCCGAGATCCATGGCGCCCTGCTTTCTTCCAAGGGAGATCATCCGGACGCAAGGACGCTGGGTGATCTGCTGATCGCAGAGCAGCTCACCCCGGAGATTTGCTACGAGCTGCTGAATGCCGGAAGACGGGAAGGGCGCCCCTTCGAAAGCCTCAGGGTTGGTCGTGCGCTCAGGGCGTTCTACCTGCGCAATCAACTGCATCCCTCGCTGATTTCTCGCATCCTGGGGGACATCACCGTGGTGCCGAGGGCCCAGCAGTACTACCTGCGCACAGACCAGAACGATGTCTATGCAGCCGTGAACTGCTTCTGTCATTTGGCCGGCCTGGTCCAGGTCCCTGCGCCCAGTGAGCAACAACTGATCGGCTCACCAAAGGTGGTCGAAGTCGAAACAATGAAGGCCGCGTTCTGCAGCCTGCAGCAGGAGAACCACAGGGCCTGCATGTCCGTGACGCGGAAGGCCGGAATACAGGAAATTCTTCGTTTTCATTACGGCTACGTTTGCAGGTTCGCCCTGCAGCTGCTGTGGCCCGTAGGGGGCCGGTGTCAGAACCTCTCATCCATCACCGCTCGCGACCTCTTCTCGGATCCCGAACTGATCGTCCTCGGGGACCGCGCCAGCGACAGGTACTCGCAACTTCGCGTTTGCGTTCTGACGCCAGCCGTCGCGCAGTCACGATTGCAGTATGCCGAACACCTACTCGCAATGGCCGGCAGGCTCGAGAAGCTCGGTCAGGCCGAAGCCGCCAAGTGGCTCGATCTGATTCGCAGAGGCGCGGACCCGGAGGCTTGCGCGTTTCAAGTCTTCTACCTGCACAAAAAGCGCGGGCTCTCTCTTCGTCCAATCACGCGAGCGGACCTCAAGAAGGCGGCCCGCTGCACGGGGCTGAAGGAACTGAACGTTCCACGCCACTTCCTGATCACCGCGCTAGTAGGCGAAAACGTATCCCCCGCGGCCCTCGACGCCTTGGTTGGTCACCACCAAGCGGGAGCGCCGCCGTTCGGATTCGGCAGCGGAATGAGTGTCCTGGAGTTCTGTGCCTACATCAAACCGGTCCTCAGCAGGCTGCATGCCAAGCTGGGCATCGAGCCCTTGCAAGGATTGGGACGCACGGACCCGAGTCGCTGGGAGCTACCCGTCATCCCAGCACCAGCCGAGGCCTCACTGCCTCAATCCGAGTTCCTGCGTCAACGCCTCCAAGTGGACGACTTCAACCCTCCAGAAATCTATCTGGCAGAGGAAGACTGCCCCATATCGCCGGAGACTCTCGCTGCGCGGTCCGAAATTCAACGGCTTCGCTCGGCGTACAAGCGAACTGACGCCGTGAAACGTTACCCATGGGGTGCGGTCGCCTTCTGCCTTGTTGCATTCAACGCGGTCATCACCGCACCAGATCTGCGGGCATTCGTTGAACGACTCCTGGCCGGCGAGGATGTGGATGCCGGCGTCATTCGTGCAGTGGAGGTCTTCGAGGGTGGCGACCTCCCCGTTGCTCAGCTTCTGCTTGCACGTACGGTTGTCGATGCGCTCCATGTGGCGCGCCGCTGCGGCACGACGCCTAGCTTCGATGGTCTGGTTTCTGGACTCGACCTCTTGCTACGAGGCTTGAACCCGACTTGGCCCGCGGGGTCAGTGGAAGCGAGCCTCGCCCGATTGCTCTCCTTGAGCGCGCACGCAGTGATGCTGGAACAGTCGCCGGTTGCCAGATTCGGATTGCTGCACAAGAGTCCATTCATTCCTGCATCTGACCTCAGGCGGCTCCAATCGAAGGAGTCTGTGCGCGTGAAGCGACCCCTGCGCGCCCCTCCCGGAAAGGTGGCGCGGAATGGGTTCGACTGGGTGGTGAGGATCGTTCGACGTCATGCAAACCGCGACCACGCGACGGGCGAGGCTGAAAGGCGACGGCACACCCTACTGAAACACCTTGCACGGTATGAGAGCAAGCACTGCGGCGACGAGGCTGATCGCCTTCTGCTCGACTTCTTGCGCGCGGAACTTCGGGATGGCGCGCCTCCTTACAAGCGGCTGGGGCTGCCCACCTTGAGTGCATATCTGCCGCTGCAAATTCCGTTCTTTCAGGAGGTCCGGATGCTCGGAACGTTGCCTTGCTCCGCCGAAGAATGGATGCCGATCCAGGAGCTGTTCCAAGAGGGCGAAAAAGGCGATGAAAGGAAGCGCTGGGCTGGATTGCACGTGGCTGCCTGGCTCCAGGAGAAAGGTTTATCCGTGCCTCCGGCATTGCGCAAGGGCGGCATCCCGATGGACAAGATCTTTCGCCCGCACTTGGCTGCGTACGTACTCCCCTGCGAGATTGACCAAGCCATTGAGATCTGCCACGCACACGAAGTGCTGATCACGCGCCCCGGCTGGGACAGACTTCAATTTCGCATCGCGCGTGCGGTGGGGCCCAGACCGGCGGAGTTGCGCTATTTGAAGGCACAGCACGTCTCGGCGGACGGCGAATGCATCCAGATCACGACCAGTGGGCATGATCACCTCAAGACGCACTGGTCCAGAGGCCTGCTGTCGGTTCCCGACGAATTGCGGGCGGAACTGCAGGAGCAGGCCAACGCGCGGCAGGCCTCGCCTAGCGGGCCAGGGTCGGCCATGTTCGTTCCGCCGACCCCGAACGGCTATGAGCTATACGACAAGGCGAATGCGCGCGTCCAGGACGCGATTCGTGCAGTGACCGGGCGGGAGGATTTCCGGCTGTACGACTTGCGCGCAAACGCGCTCACCGACATGGTGTTTGACGTACGCGGAGCGCTGAAGTCGTTGACGCGACACGAAATTCCTGCGGTTTCCCTGTCCACAGCGGCGGAGCTTAACAAAAGGTTTTTCCGGGCCGCTGTTGCGGCGCGTGAGGCGCGTCAGGCCTCGATCCATACGCTCTTGCGCTACTACCACCTGGGCGGCAGCCTTGAACGCTACTGCGCCGCCGTGGCGCTCGACCGAGCGCATCTGGTGGGCGCAACCTACACCGCTGCCCTTCAAGGGAAGTCCGTCGACGCGATCTACGCGCGCCGATATCGTGCTCGCAGGGGTGCGGGCGAGCGAAAACTGCGCGTCGAGCAAGCGCCGATCCATGCTGGTGCTGATGAGAATCTCCCTACGCAGCAGCGTCGAAGCCTGCCGGGAATGGACCGCCTGCTTTCAGCAGCGACAGTCAAGGGAGTGGTACTGCATCTTGCCGGTTGCTCCCTCCAAGTCGCTTCGGACCACGTCGGCGTTCCGATCGGTGCAGTCAAGCTCCTGTACCTCACCGCCTGCGCGGACCTGGAGAGAGCAGATGTCGCTGCGATCGACCCGCTGTTCGCGCGCTCTGATACGAGGTGGGGCAAGGCATTGGATCCCGCTTGCGAGTGGGCCTATCACCACCGGCGGGAGCTCGCCAACGAACTTGCGGTAGGTGGAGGGTTCAGACCTCGCGGCGCAGAGCTTCGCATATCCGGAACCCACGACTTCCACCTGGCAGGTGGCGCATGGAAAGAGCTCGCCGGAAGAGGCATCGAACCGATCGTCCATCTCAGTGCACAGCAGCCGTTGGAAGACAAATCGGCCTTGCGGGCGATATTCGCAAATTGTCTTTCTGTTGCACCGGAAGAACTACGGCGAGGCCGGGGTGCGGTGATGAAGTTCTGCACGTACGCGATGCGAAATTCGAGCGACGGCAAGAGGCCATCGCCGCACGTATTGGGAAAGGTCGGGCGGCTCGTTGTCGCTTCGATGCTTGTTGCTGCCGCAACGGCCGCCACGGAGGAAGCATGAAGGCAGATGCCGAACTGCAACGCTACATCAGAAGCAAGATTGAGCGCGGCGAGTACACGCAATCGGCGGCGCCGATTGTTCGCGGCGACGACCGTTGGACGCTTCTATCGGACCAGCACCAGCTGGATAGGCGATACGAAAAGGATCTTTCCACGGTCTGCGGCACGCATCCCTTCACGGCAACGGTGCTCAACGCCGCGAGGAACCTGATTGCCAGGGTTGGCGTCGCTTCTCCTCAGGCCGAAATGGAACTTCCGGTGGGGGCGGTTTGCCAAGATGTTCCCGCCGCCCCGTCGCCCCGCGACATCGCCGAACGGACCAAGAGTCACCGGGAGACAGACCTCCAAGTCTGCGAGGCCATCAACTCCGGGCAGGTCCAATCGTTCGAGCAACTCGTGAACGTGTGCGGCTCCGAAGACGAAGTTCGTGCGTCACTCGGGAGAATCCGTCGATTCAAGGACGGTGGCGTGGCGGTGCAGACCATCGACGGCTTGGTGGCGTTCGACCCTCAGGAACTCGTCAGCCGGACGCTTCGGTGTGAGACGACCGAAAGGGTGCGCGTGCAACTGCAAGGAATGGAGGATTCAAAGCGCGGGCGAATCGAGGTGAAGCTGCGGGTCCAGCGATCTGCGGAATGGGATCGTTTGCCCGGCGAGCGCGTGTGCCTCGACACCGTCGACAACCACCGGACCGTGAAGATCCTTCAGGCGGCGCAATTCCTTGAGATCTTCGTTCCGGTCGAGCTTGGAGCCGAATACGACTTGCGGGAGCGCAAGAGGTTCACGTCACTCATTGGCTTTGAGGACGAAGACGCGCTGATGGCTAGAGTTGGGCCTTTGATGAATATCCTGGAAAGCGCCTGCTGAACTCCTCCGCTTCGACTTTCTCTACGTCAGGCATCTAGGAACTCAGCGGCGCAGCTTGTGCGGATTCGCGCGTACTCAGCGCTGTGGATCGCGGGTGGCCATCTGCGATTTTTGAGGCCGTTCCCGATTCTCTCGCTCCACGTCACGGAAGACTCGTGCGCTTTCACGTACGGCGCCGATGAAGGGAGCGAAGAACATTCGAGGAGCCTGCCGTGCGGCGCGAGCAGCCTCTTCGAAAATTTGGGACCAAACAGTCTTCATGGACCATCCTTTCCACTCCAGACTACCGCGAATCCTGAGCCTGTCAATCGCTCCGCTGCGCTTTCCTCGACGCGCGTTGCGACCTGACCATTGGTCTCGTCTGCCTGCCCGCTCTCTACTTGCCGCTGGCTAACGCCTGCAGCCTTGCGGCAACTTCCCTTTTGCCGATACCTCTCACGGACGCGATACCCTCGATCTGCTTCGCTCTTGGCCGCGCCTCGCCTGCTTCCCACTTGTAGATGGACTGGCCAGTGACGCCGATCAGAGCGCCGAAGTCCGCCGCTGAGAGGCCAAGCTTCTTGCGGGTCGCTGCCAATCGAGAGGCACTAAAGCGGCGTGTGATCGTGCTGTCACCGTCGATCCGTTCAAGTTCCGCAGGTTGGCGAGGTTGCTTTCCCAATCGCTTGAGCTCGCGCTCGAGAGCGTCTATTCGGCGACGCAATCCTGCAATGTGGGCTCGGTATTGAGTCGAGACCTTCCGGAATTCCTGGGCCTCGCTGCGGATCTCCTTGCGCGCGATGCGGGAGATTTCGGCCTTCAATGTGCTGGCGATGTCTGGCATGCGCGGATCATAAGTGTCTAACGACCTGGAGTTGCATCGTGACAAATCGGCAGAGTGGTGCTGGACGACGTGCGCTTCCCGGGTGGTTCCGTCTATGCCATCACCAAGGGCGCTCGGCTCCTTCGCGGGGCCGCACTTGACCTCGGGCCGCGCCCTGGGTGTAACATTTCCAAATCGCTCTGTCCTGTAAAGAGAGCCATATGGGTGAGTCGAAGCAGCGCGCAAAAAAGAAGATTCCCGTTCATACCCAAGGTGGAACGCTGCCGCCAACTCAGCGTTTGGATGCCTTTTCTATGCTTCTCAAGGTCCATGACACGCCGGCCGATCAGCGCGCAGCGCCTCTTTTGCGCAAGTTCGGCCGGGCACTTTCCAGGCCTGGTATTTCCCGACAGGCTGTGTTCGGGTTGAACCCATCGCCAAGGTTCTTCGTTTATTCGGTGGACCCCGTGAACCCCGATCGGCTGATCCGAGAGAACTGCGAAGGCCACAAAGAGGTCGGCCGGATGGTGAATGGCAGGTTCCGCAAGGCGCGGGATGTCGCGTGAACTGCAAACGTTAGCTTCGCCATCTCGAAGGTCGGCGCCGCCGCAGGCCATGCTGCTGCTGGTGCCGCAGACGCTGCGCACCCTATGCGGCGAGTTCCCCGACATCCGCCCGAGGGTAAGCGAGGAACTCTATGTTGCCCAACTGTCCAAGCTGCGCGCCGGCGAAGTGGACGTCCTGATTGGCCCCATGCCCACGGGCATCTCGGCCGGCGAATTCGTCGCCGAGCTTCTGATTCCGCTGCAGATGGCGGTGGTGGAGCGCAAGGGCAGCCGCTACGCCATGGCTGCTCACGGCGCGAACTCACGTCGGCCAGTGTCAAATGGGTCTACACCAGCGCGTCGGGGGCCGCGGGATATGTAAAGAATCTGTTCCGCCATAGCGGGCTTGAGGCCGCCCGCAGCGGCCGTGGCGAGTTCCACCCCGAAGCTCATGGGCCATGATCAGCGGCGGCGACTACGTTGGCCTGATGCCGCTGGCAGTGGCCCAGCACCCCGTGGGTGCCAGGGAAATAGGCACATCTTGCCGCCGGTTAAGGACGCCTGAAGCTCAGCATGGGCGTGATGGTAGGGAGCGATACGCTCCTCAAGCCGGTGGTTCGCCACTTCATCGCACACCTGCAACGTTCGCCCCACCATGCGGGGGGCTCGAGCGCCTGACCCGTCACGAACACCGGCTTCAGAAAAGTGCCCGACACGAGCAATATGGCCTCGGCAACACCCTCGTGAGAACCCCCCGCCACGGTCACGCGCACGCTGACCGGGTGATTCTCGTCGCCTGCCCCACTGGCTAGTTCCGTCTCGCCTTACCCGCGCAGCCGGCGCAAGGCATCCTCCATCTGCCGCTGACTGGCGCGCGCCGCAGCTTCCCCGTTGCGTCGCTTCAAGGCGCGCACGATTGGCTCGTGCAGCAGGAGGGAGTCCCTGTTGCTACTCGGGACCGGGTTCATCCGCTGAAGGCTGACCGTCAGGGCAATCGAAATGGTCGTGCCTACGGCCGCGAGATATTCGTTGTTGCAAGCCGCGAGCAAGGCAAGGTGGAAGTCGCGGTCCGCCTGCACGAACAACTGCGGATGGTCCACGTGGGTCACCATGCGCTGGTAAGCGTCCTCAACCTTCCGCAAGGCCTCGTCAGTCCCTGAACGAGCGGCCAGCAGGCAGGCCCCGGGCTCGACGATCATGCGCACGTCCGTGAGGCGGATCAGCATCTCCGGGTCGGCACCCGACTGTGCGATCCACCCCAGAACATCGGCATCGAGCATGTTCCAGGCGCTGCGCTCTGTCACGCAAGTGCCGCGCCGCTGCCGTGCCTCGAGCATGCCCTTGGATTCCAGCAGCTTGATCGCTTCCCGCAGCACCGGCCGGCTGACGCCGAACTCGGCCAGCAACTGGGCTTCCGGCGGGAGGACGTTGCCGGTCGGATACAAGCCGGACACTACCCGCCGACCGATCTCCGCCGCCACGTGGTTGTGGCGGTTCACCCGAATTGACATGGCCATGAAATAAGTAATATAAATCGGATAAACCAGACCACCATTGAGCCATGAAAATCGTCGACGTCAAGACGCACGTGCTGTCCACGCCTCTGGACGAGCCCTTCTCATTTTCCATGGGCTGGGTGACCCGCCGCGGCACCATGATCGTGGAGGTGATCACCGATGAAGGGGTGACTGGCTGGGGTGAATCCCTGTGCCATGGCCTGCAGCCGCCGCAGATTGCCCAAACGATCGTCGAGTCCGCACTGAAGCCCATCCTCATCGGCGAAGATCCGCAGGACGTCGATGTGCTCTGGGAGCGCATGTACAACCTGACGCGCCCGTACGGCCAGAAGGGCGCGGTGCCGAACGCGATCAGCGCCGTTGACATCGCGCTTTGGGACTGTCTTGGGCGCGCTGCCGGCAAGCCAGTGCACAAACTGCTTGGCGGCGCATACCGCACGTCCGTGCAGCCTTACGCGACCGGCTTCTATCGCGTCGAAGGCCGGTCCTATCCGGCCGATGCGGTGGAAGAGGCGAAACGTCACATGGCCAAGGGCTTCACGGCGATGAAGCTCAAGACCGGCTTCGGCGTCGAGGACGATATTCGCTACATCCTCGGCGTGCGCGATGGCATTGGCGATGGTCCGAAGCTCATGGTGGATGCCAACCACGCCTACAACGTGGGCTCGGCGCGCCGTATCCTGAAGGCGATCGAATGCGCGGATATCCACTGGTTCGAGGAGCCGATCTCGCCGGAAGACGTCGACGGCTACCGCGAGCTCAAGACGCTAACCAGCATCTACCTGGCTGCGGGTGAAAACGAGTTCACCAAGATCGGCTTTCGCGAGTGGATCTCCCGGCGTGCCGTGGACATTCTGCAGCCGGACCTGTGCTCCGCCGGCGGCTTCACGGAGTGCCGCAAGATCAATGCACTGGCGCAAGCTTGGCACATGCCCGTGGTGCCGCACGTGTGGGCTTCTGGGATCGGCCTAGCCGCTTCGCTGCAGTTCCTGGCGACCATTCCGCCGGCGCCGCTCGCGCTGAAACCGATCGAGCCGATGCTCGAATACGACCAGTCTTCTCATCCTTTCCGCCAGGATCTGATCTTCGGCGCTATCACGATGCGTGAGGGCAGGGTGGACATCCCGCAGGCGCCCGGCATCGGCGTCGAGATCAACCGCGAAGTCATCGAGCGCTACACGGTGCGGTGAGCGCGCGCCCACATTCATTCATGGAGACAAGCATGCAGTTCCGCAAGACCCTTCCGGCCCTCGTGGGCATCGCCGCGGCAGCGCTCCTCGGCACCTTCGTCGGATCGGCCTACGCCGCTCCGCAATTCACCTTCCGTGCGGCCCACTATTTCAAGGAAGACCATCCCTGGAACAAGGGCCTGGCCTTTTTCGCGAAAAGGGTCGGGGAGGACAGCAAGGGTCGCATCCAGATCGACATCTTCAACGGGGGTGTCCTGGGTAGCGAAGCACAGACCCTGCAGTTCGTGAAGGATGGGTCGCTCGACTTCACAGTGGCGGACCCTTCGGCCGGTTCGACCTTTGCGAAGGAGCTGGATTTCTTTGCCTTGCCGTTCCTGTTCCATGACTACGCGCATTGGCAGAAGTCCCTCGACGGCGCACCGGGCAAGCAGTACGCGAAGCTGATCGAGGACAAGACGGGCATAAAGATCCTTGGTTACTGGGGTGGCTCCGCGCGTGACGTGCTGTCCACGAAGGCGCCAATCAAGAGCATGGCCGACATGAAGGGCTTCCGGCTGCGGCTGGTCTCCAGCCCCCTCAAGGTGAATGTCTGGAAAGCCGTCGGTGCGGTGCCGACGCCCATCGCCTACATGGAGACTTACCTGGCGATGAAGTCCGGTGTAGTCGACGGCATGGAGAACGAATCAGTCTCCGTGCGTGACATGAAGTTCTACGAGCCGGCGCCCTACATCGCCCGGACCGAACACGAGTTCACCGTGCGACCGCTGTTCATGTCGAAGAAGACGTTCGACAAGCTGCCGCCCGACCTGCAGCAGGTGGTGCTCAAGGATGCCGCAGAGGCGACCGTGTACGAGCGCAAGGCCGAGGCGGAGGCCAACCAGGCGGCCGATGCCGAGATGCAATCCAAGTTCCACGTGAACTTCAACGCGATCGACAAGGCCCCTTTCAAGCAGACCACCAAGCCGGTGATCGCTGAGTTCGCGAAGAACATGGGCCTCTCCGACCTGCTGGTCGGGATCGACGGCGTCAAGTAAGCAGCTCTGCGAGCGCGGCGGGCACGCGCCGCCCATTGCCATGGACCTCAAGACCTCCCTTCCTACGGCGCAGGCGCCAGCCCGCGCGGTCGCACCGCACCTGCTTGCGCAAGCTGAGCACGGCACCGACTGGATCCAGACAGCTGCGGAGATCCTGGTCGTCTGTGCCTTGGCCGGCGAACTTGTCGCGATGTTCGGCAACGTTATCTTCCGGACCTTCTTCCATTCCTCGCTGGTGTGGAGTCTCGAGGTTGGCGAGCTGGCCCTGGTCGTGATGACATTCGTGGGCGGCGCCATCGCCTACCCGCGCAACGAGCACATGGCGCTGCACGCCGTGGTGCAGCGGCTGCCGCGCCGCTGGCATCCCTTCATCGAGGCGTTCGGCAGCTGGCAGGTCTTTGCCATGGCCGTGGTCGGCGCGGTGCTGGCGTGGCAGATGATGCTCTCCCGGTGGGAGGAGCGCACTCCTTACCTTCAATTGCCGGCGGCGTTGTTCGCGCTACCGATGATCGCCGGGATGGCGCTGCTCGGGTGGTTCGCACTCAAGCGCCTGTGGGTGCAGCCGCGCCGCGCCGTCGTGTCCGCGGCGGTTTTTACGGCCGTCCTGCTTGGCGCAATCGTGGCGCTCGCGTATACGCTCGGAGCCGAAGCCCGCTCGTATGCCTTACCAGCAGCTTTCGCCGTCTTCACGCTGCAGCTCGTGCTGGGAGTGCCGATCGGATTCGCGCTGCTGATGGTGACCCTGCTGTATCTCTCCACCTCGAATTCGGTGCCGCTGTCGGTCGTCCCGATCAACCTGCAGGCGGGCATCAGCAGCTTCGTGATGCTGGCGATTCCCTTTTTCATCCTGGCCGGCTACGTGATGACGGAAGGCGGCCTGAGCCGGCGGCTCACCGAATTCGTCATAGGCATGGTGAACCGTGTCCGCGGCGGCATGCTGCAGGTGATCGTGGTCTGCATGTACATCATGTCCGGTATCTCCGGCTCGAAGGTGGCCGACGTGGCCGCCGTCGGGACGACGATGAAGGAAGTCATGCGCAAGGAGCGCTACGACGCCGGCGAGACCGCCGCCGTGCTGGCCTCCTGCGCGATCATGGGCGAGACCGTGCCCCCGAGCATCGCCATGCTTGTTCTCGCCTCGGTGACATCACTGTCGATCGGGACGCTGTTCGTGGCCGGCCTGTTACCAGCGGCGGTGATCGCCCTCTGCCTGATGGTCCTGATCCACATTCGCTCGCGCGATCGTGCGGGAACCACGCGTACGGCTACGCTGCGCGAGATCCGCCAAGCCGCGGTCGTCGCGATTCCGGCGCTCATCACACCGGTGATCCTGATCGGCGGCATCGTCAGCGGCATCGCCACGCCGACGGAGGTGTCGTCGACCGCCGTGGTGTACGCGCTGGTGCTCTCGGTGCTTTTTTATCGGGCGCTGTCGGCTCGGGCGCTTTGGCGCACGCTGGTGAACACGGCCGCGCAGGCCGGCATGGTGTTGTTCATCACGAGCACTGCGAGCACGTTCTCGTGGTCGCTGACGCTGGCCAGAATGCCGCAACAGATCGCCGCCCTCGTCGGTGGACTGCACGGATCTGCCACTCTCTTCATGATCGCGACCGTGGTGACGCTGATCGTGATGGGGGCGGTGCTGGAGGGCCTGCCCGCGCTGCTGATCTTTGGGCCCTTGCTGCTGCCGCTGGCTCCCGGTTTCGGCATCGATCCTCTCCAGTACGGGATCGTGATGATCATCGCGATGGGCTTCGGTGCCTTTTCTCCGCCAATAGGCGTCGGCATGTTCGTGACCTGCTCGATCTGCGAAACGAGCATGGAGAACGCCGCGCGGCACATGGCGCCTTACCTGGCGGTGCTCGCGGTGGGCCTGCTGCTGGTGGCGTTCGTCCCTTGGTTCAGCCTGATCGTGCCGAAACTGCTGCACATGATCTGAGCGCTGACCGGGAGCGCAGGCCGCAAACCACGAGATTCCGCTGGGGGGCGCTCCGACGGTGGCAGTGGAGTCGAACTGCTGCGCCCGAGAACTGCACGCAGCGGTGCTCGAGTCAAGCTGGATCTGGATGGCGTCCAGCGGATCCAATACCTTCAGTCGCACGCTGCTTGGCCGGATTGCCCGCTGCACATCATCACTTAGCGTGAGCCTCTTCGACGCAGCAAGTTCGTCATGCCGCCGGGCGACACCAAGTCTTGTGACGCTCAGCGGACGCCCGGCAACCGACTCAGGTCCGCTGGACGGGTCTCGCCGTCAAACATCAGCACCTGCAGACCGGTTGCGCAGTCTCCATCCATTCCGATGGGAAAGGCAACCGCAAGTTCGAGCTCGCCGACGAGTGCAGCCAGCGAGCAGCTCGGACCCACCGGGATCGACGGATCCGTCAAAACGGCCTGGGGCCGGACCCATAGCCACTCGCAATCCACTGCACATCGGCCCAAGAAGCTCGGTCGGATCGAGTGACCGAGCCACCGCACGATGGTCAATCGGCGCGACGGCGTCGAGGGGCGGGCTGGGACGATCACGTCGCCGGGCTGCAGCTCTGTGAAGGTGGAGACGTAGGCGATCAACTCCGGGATCGGGAAGATCTTCATGGTCGTATCCGCGTCCTGCAGGACCTCTCCGTTCAGGCGAGTCGTTAGGCTCAGCACGCGGCCATCGACTTCGTCGGCCGTCACCAGCAGCGGACCGAAGGATCCGGTCGCCGGGAAGTTCTTGCCGGCCGTCCATTGCGTTGAGTGCGCCTGCCAGGCACGCGCGGACGCGTCGTTAGTAAGGAGCGTAGCCAAACACGTGCGAGGATGCCTTCTCGGCGCGGATGCGCCGGCCGCTGCGGCCGATCACGATCGCGATCTCGCCTTCGTAGTCAAGGCCCTCGGGCAGTTCGGGGGGGCACCACGATGGGCTGCAGGTGCCCCACTTGGGAGGAGGGAAGCCGCAGGAAGACGGAAGGATAGGCGGTCTTGGCGCGCCCGGCCTCGACCCTGTGCTCCTCATAATTCAGGCCGACGCAGACGATGCGCTCGGCGTCCGCGACCACCGGGCGGTAGGTATCCACCGCCGCCAGCGCCAGCGTGGCACTGCCTTGGCCAGCCAGCTTGCGCAACTGTTCCGGGCCCACCTTGCGCAGGGCCTCCCCGAGGTTGCACAACTGAGTCACATCGGTGAGGTCAACGACCTGGTCGCCGCGGACCGCACCGATCCGATCGGCGCCGTCGCGCCGGTAACTGAGGAATTTCATCTTGTCGATCCAGAAGGGGATGCGCGCGATGCTAAGCACCCCTGGGCTGGTCTCGCCTCGAACGGGCATTTATCAGCCGGCTGAAGAATGCACCGGAGCCCTTCCGGGCGCCGGCATGGTCGCCTAGCATGCCGGCCTTCTCTACGAATTCGGAGACAGATTCATGATTCGTCGCGTGCTCCTGGCGGGCTGCATTGCCGCCGGACTGACGTCCCTCACCATGCCCGGCTTCGCTGAGCAGACGTACCCCAGCCGACCGATCCGCCTGGTCGTCCCTTATCCCGCGGGCGGCGGCGCCGACGGACTGGCGCGGACGGTGGCGTACAAGATGGAGGCAAGGCTCGGCCAGCCCGTCGTCATCGACAACAAGCCCGGCGCCAACACCATGCTGGCTTCGGCGGAAGTGGCGCGGGCCCAGCCGGACGGCTACACGCTGCTGTACGTGGCGAGCTCCTTCACCATCAACCCGAGCCTCTACAAGGTGCCGTACGACACCCAGAAGGCGTTCACGGCGGTGGGCATGGTCGCCGAGGTGCCGCTGATCATCATCCGCAACCACGCGGTGCCGTACAACACGGTGCAGGAACTGGTGGCCGCGGCCAAGGCCAAGCCGGGTCGCATCGCATATGCCTCCTACGGCTTGGGCAGCCCGGCGCACCTTGGGGGCGAACTGCTGGAGAGCGTCGCCGGCATCGAGATGATGCACGTCCCCTACAAGGGGAGCGCCCCGGCCCTGACTGACCTGCTGGGCGGCCAGGTGAACGTTTCCTTCAGCAGCATCGAGCCGGCGCTGCCCCTCATCGCGACGAACAAGGTCCACCCGATTGCCGTCATGACGAAAAAGCGCATCCATGCACTGCCGAACGTGCCCGCGGTGGCCGAGGTCTATCCGGGCTTCGAGGCGATCGGCTGGAATGGCATCGTCGCTCCCGCCGGAACGCCCGCGCCGATCGTCACGAAGCTCAACGCCGCGATCAATGAGGCCGTCAACTCGCCCGAAATCCAGCAGAACTACGCGAAGCAAGGAGTCGAAGCCGATCCCATGACGGCCGAAGCCTTCGGCAGACTGATCAAGGACGAGATCGCCAAGTGGGGCGAGGTGGTCCGCAAGGCCGGCGTCAAAGTCGACTGAGTCCCCGCGGTGCGGACTGCCCGCGGCACAGTAGACTTGGGGGTGACTTCACCCGACGATTGCCCCGCGGATCGTCCCCCCGAGGATGCGCATGACCTGCGCCTGACGCAGGTGGCTCCCGAGCTGCCCTATGGCAAGTCCGTCGGTTCGTTGCACCGGAGCCTCGAGGTGCTGGAGCTCTTCGCCGTGGAGCAGCGCCCACTCACGGTGGGCGAAGTGGCCGAGCGCCTCGGGTACCCGCAATCCAGCACCTCCGTCCTGCTACACGGGCTGAGCGATCTCGGCTACCTCCAGCATGACCGTCATGGGCGCACCTATCTGCCCACGCTGCGGGTCAGCTTCCTGGGCATGTGGGTGCACCAGAGCGTGCTCGCCCAAGGCAGCCTGCTCGATTTCATGGAGGGACTCGCGAGCCGCTCCGGGCATGTGGCGATGCTGGGGATGCAGAACGGCATCCACGCGCAATACATCCACATCGTGTCGGCGCGCACCTCGCGCGTGGGACTGAAGCCGGGGCTGCTGCGTCCCATCTGCCGCTCCGCCGTTGGCAAGGTGCTGCTGTCCACGATGGACGACGAGCAGGTCCTGCGCATCGTGCGCAACGTCAACGCGACCGACCTCGACTTCCCCACGCCCGTCGACGGCAAGTCGCTGCTTAACGAGATCGAGGAGTGCCGCCGCACGGGATTCGCGTTCAGCGAGGATTCCGTCACGCAGGGCTCGTCGGTGATCGCCGCGCGCGTGCCGGTGGATGTGGGCAACCAGCCGCTCGCGGTCGGCATAGGCGTGCACACCTGGCAGCGTGCCGAGCTGCAGGACTCGATCATGCAATTGCTGCTCGAAGCACTCGCGACGCACATTCCTCCCGGCGCGCACGGCGCGGAGCGCCGCCGGTTCCAGGCACCGCAGGCCGGCTACCAAGTCGTCAAGACCTCGTGAGTTGCCGCGCGCAAGGCGCGCTCGTATCAGCCGGTTGATATGTCAGGGCAGGAGCCCCTGCGCATGCGCTCTCGTGGGAGATTGCTCCTAGCATACGCCGCACACAACGTCGCACGCATCATGAGCTCCTCCGAAACCAGAACAGACGGCGCCGTCACGCCCGACCAGATCGCCGTATACCTCGGCGAGGACCATTCCGACATCCGCCAGGCCGTGCGCCGCGTCTGCGCCGACTTCCCCGATGACTGGTGGCGCGAGCTCGACGAGCGCGAGGCCTATCCCACCGGGTTCATCGACGCGCTGACCGAGGCAGGCTTCCTCGCCGCGCTGATCCCGGAGCAATACGGCGGCTCCGGCCTGCCGTTGCGCGCGGCCGCGGTCATCATGGAGGAAATTTGCGCCGCCGGTTGCCACGCCGCCGCCGGCCACGCGCAGATGTACATCATGGGCACGGTGCTGCGCCACGGCAGCGACGGGCAAAAGCGCAAGTACCTGCCCGGCATCGCATCCGGCAAGCTGCGCCTCCAGGCCTTTGGCGTCACCGAGCCCACCACCGGGTCGGACACGACCCAGCTGAAGACCCGTGCCGAGCGCACGGACAAGGGCTATCGCCTCAACGGGCAGAAGGTGTGGACCTCGCGCGCGCAGCATTCCGACCTGATGCTGGTGCTGGCCCGCACCACGCCGGCCTCCGACGTGAAGAACAAGGTCGACGGCGTCTCCACCTTCCTGATCGACATCCGCGAGTGCCTGGATCGCGGTCTCACCATCCGGCCGATCAAGGCCATGGTGAACCACCATGCGACGGAGGTGTTCTTTGACAACCTGGAGATCCCCGCGGACTCGCTGATCGGCGAGGAGGGGAAGGGCTTCCGGTACATCCTCGACGGCATGAATGCCGAGCGCATGATCACCGCCGCCGAGGCGATCGGGTCCACCCGCTGGTTCGTGCGCAAGGCCACCGCCTATGCCAAGGAGCGCGTGGTCTTCAACCGCCCCATCGGAGCCAATCAGGCGATCCAGTTCCCGATCGCGCAATCGCACGTGCAGATGGAAGCGGCCGACATGATGGTGCGCCGCGCAACCGCGCTGTTCGAAGCCGGCCTGCCGTGCGGTGCCGAGGCCAACATGGCGCGTTACCTCGCGGCCGAAGGGCTGTGGAACGCCGCGGAGGCGTGCATGCAGACGCACGGCGGCTTCGGCTTTGCCCGCGAGTACCACGTCGAGCGCAAGTGGCGCGAGGCGCGACTGGCGCGCATTGCCCCCGTGTCGACCAACCTGATCCTGGCCAACATCGCGCAGCACGTGCTGGGGCTGCCGCGGTCGTATTGAGGAGCGCGCATGAAAGCTGAAGTCTCCGTGCCCGTGCGCGACATCGCGGCCGAATTCGCCGGCTGGATCGGCAAGTCGATGAGCATCGAAGACGAGGTCACGCTGCCTGCGGTGCGCCGCATGGCCGCCATGCTGGACCTCGACCCCATGGCGTTCCAGCATGGCAGCGGGATCCCGCCGCACTGGTACTCCATGTTCTTCACCGCCAACGCGCGCCGCTCGCAAATCGGCCACGACGGCCACCCGAAAAAAGGCGACTTCCTGCCGCCTGTTCCGCTGCCGCGTCGCATGTTCGTGGGCCGCAAGGTGAGCTTTCCCGGCGCGCTGCGCGTGGGCGATCAGGCATGCAAGCGGTCCGAGATCGTCGGCATCGAGCAGAAGCAGGGGCGCAGCGGTACGCTGGTGTTCCTGAAAGTGCGCCACACCGTCGAGGTGAGAGGCGAGCCGATCGTGATCGAGCAGCAGGAAGTCGTGTACCGCGACGCCCCGACGGGTGAGACCAGCGCCGCAGCGCCGACCGCTGTGCCGGCCGATGCGGCCTGGAGCGCGGACTACGAGATGGACCCGGTGCTGGTGTTCCGCTATTCCGCGCTCACCTGGAACGGCCATCGCATTCACTACGACGCCGACTACGCGCGCCGCGTGGAGGGCTATCCCGGCTGCGTCATGAACGGCGCGCTGACGGTGCACATGGTGATCGACGAAGCCCTCAAGCGTGGCGGCGGCCGCAGGCTCAAAGGACTGAGGGCCAGGCTGGTGAAGCCCCTGTTCGTGGGCGGCAAGCTCACCGTGGCGGGCCGCGCGATGGAAGGCGGCACGGTGGAAGCCTGGGCTGGAGACGAGCAGGGCGCGCTCGCCGCCGGTTGCACGCTGGAATTCGAGGACCAGGCATGAGCGCCGCACGGTGGCCTGACGGCGCTCGCCCCCTCCGCTTTCGCAGGGGGCAGGCGCAGCACGAAGTGCGGAGCTTGGTGGAGGTCATCCAGTGATCGCGCGCAGCCCGCCGGCCTGGCGCTCGCTGATGTTCTGCCCGGCGAACGCGCAGCGCTTCGTCGCCAAGGCACACACGCGCGGCGCCGACGCGATCATCCTGGACCTGGAGGACTCGGTGGCCGCGGCGGAGAAGGCATCCGCCCGCAGTGGCCTGGCCGAGGCCGCCCAGACGGTGGGCCAGGCGGGGGCCGACGTGCTGGTGCGCATCAACCGCGAGCTGCACTGGGCGGTGGAGGACATCGCCGCGGCCGTGGGTGCGGCGGTAACGGGCCTCGTGATCCCCAAGGTCATGGGGCCCGAGCACATCCGCCTGCTGGCCGAAGTCGTCACTGCGCGCGAACTGGAACTGGGTCTGCGCATCGGCCACACGCGCTTCCTCGCACTGGTGGAATCCGCGGCGGCCGTGGAGAACGTGAACGCGATCGCCCGCGCCGACGCGCGCATGGTGGCCCTGGCCGTCGGCGGTGAAGACCTCGCGACGGACCTGGATGCGGAGCCGATCGCCGACGCGCTGTACGTTGCGAAGATGCTGGGCCTGCACGCTGCGCGCGCGGCCGGCATCCTGCCGATGGGCGTGCTGGCCAGCGTGGCCGGCGTCGCCGACAGCGATGCATACCGCGCGATGCTGAAGCGCTCGCGCGCGCTCGGCTTCGCGTGTGCTTCCTGCGTCCACCCGGCGCAGGTGCCGCTGCTCAATGCGGCGTTCGGCCCCTCGGAGGCGGACCTCGAGCGGGCCCGCCGCCTGGTCGCCGGGTATGAAGAAGGCATGGCGCGCGGCGCCGGCGCCGTGCTGTTCGAAGGAGCGATGGTGGACAAGCCGGTGGCCGATCGCGCCTACCGCCTGCTCACCCGCGCCGCGGCTGCCTGAAGGCGGCCAGTTCCCAAGGAGTTATGTTTCGATGTCGCATTCCCAACCCCTGGCCGGGTTCACCGTGGTGGAACTGGGCCACAGCGTGGCCGCCCCCTACACCGGCTTCATCCTTGCGTCGCTCGGCGCGGAGCTGATCAAGGTCGAAACCCCGGAAGGCGGCGATGCCGCCCGCGGCTGGGGCCCCCCTTTCCACGCCGGCTCGGCCCCGCACTTCACCGCGTTCAACCGCGACAAGCAAAGCGTTGCGGCGGATCTGCGCGATGCGGCCCAGCGCGCAGCCGTGCGCGACCTGATCCTCGAGAAGGCCGACGCAGTGATCTGCAACATGCGTGCGGGCGCCGCCGAGAAGCTGGGGCTCGGCCCCATTGCGCTGCGCCAGGCCAATCCCTCTCTGGTGTACTGCGAGATTGGCGCTTTCGGGCACGTCGGGCCGATGGCCGATAAACCCGGCTACGACCCTCTGATGCAGGCCTATGGGGGGATGATGAGCATCACCGGTGAGAGTGTCGAGCGTCCGCCGATCCGCGTCGGCGTTTCGATCGTCGACATGGGCTCCGGCATGTGGGGGGCCATCGGCATCATGGGCGCGCTGATCGAGCGGCGCCGCACCGGGCAGGGGACGCACATCCGCACCTCCCTCTTCGAGACGGCGCTGGCCTGGACCGCCACGCCCGTCTGTCGCCAGCTGATGAGTGGCAAGCCGCAGCTGCCGCAAGGCTCGGGCGCGGCGGGAATCGTTCCCTACCAGGCGTTCAAGACCCGCGACGGGTGGCTCGTCATCGGCGCGGGCAACGACAACCTGTTCGCCAAGCTCGCCAGGGCCATGGGACGACCGGAGCTCGCGAGCGATGAGCGCTTCGCGACCAACCGCAGCCGCGTGACGAACAAGGACGAACTGCTGCCGGTGATTGAGGCGTTCGCTGCCGGATTCGGCAACAAGGAACTCGCCGCGCTGCTGGATGCGGCCGACGTTCCCAACGCGCCGGTGCAGACGATCGAGCAGGTCGTCACCGATCCACAGACCCTGGCGCTGGGCATCCTGCAGTCAGGCCCCGAAGGCGCATTCCCGAGCGTGGGTCTGCCGCTCACGTTCGACGGCGAGCGTCCCGCCTACCGCACCGCGGCCCCGAAGCTGGGACAGCACACGGCGGATTGGCTGCCGACCACGGCGAAGGCGGAAGCATGAAGGTCCTGGTCCCGGTGAAACGGGTGGTGGACTACAACGTGAAGGTCCGCGTCAAGTCGGACAACACGGGTGTGGACATCGCGAACGTGAAAATGTCGATGAACCCCTTCGACGAGATCG
>NZ_JAQGNQ010000007.1 GCF_028291745.1 Ramlibacter sp.
CCCGCATTCAACGAGTCGTCGCAACACTTCGTTTGCCGGCCGAGGTTAGCAGTTCGTTGAGAGCCTCTGCAGGGGTCAGCCATGCGAGCGTCTTGCGTGGCCTCGTGTTCAAGGCCAGTGCTACAGCCTGGAGATCGGTCGCTCGATGTGCGCTGAGGTCAGTGCCCTTAGGGAAGTATTGGCGCAGCAGCCCGTTGGTGTTCTCGTTGGTGCCACGCTGCCAGGGACTCTGCGGATCGCAGAAATAGACCTCCAGTCCCGTGTCGATCGATAGCCTCACATGTTGGGCCATCTCCGTGCCTTGATCCCAGGTCAGAGACTTCTTCAACTGCTTCGGCAGCGATTTCATTGCGTGAGTAATTGCCTGGCGGACGGCTTCGGCTCCGTGGCCAGCCAGTGCGGGGCCTCGCTTATCGCGCGGCTGCTGCCGGTGACCCGGCATCGCCGGCAGATGCAGCAGCATCGTGAATCGCGTCGTCCTCTCCACCAACGTCCCGATAGCCGAGCTATCCAATCCGAGGATGAGGTCGCCTTCCCAGTGGCCAGGCACAGCCCGATCCTCAACGCTGGCCGGCCGTTCACTGATCATGACCTCCGGCGTCAAGAACGCCTTTCCGCGACCTCGGACACGTTCCCTCGGCATGCGCAGCGCACGGCCTGTGCGCAAGCACGTGGTCAGTTCGCGGCGTAGCGCCCCGCGTCCCTGCACGTAAAGCGCTTGATAGATCGCTTCGTGGCTGATGCGCATCGAGGAGTCGTCTGGAAAGTCAATTTGCAGCCGGTGCGCGATCTGTTGTGGGCTCCACGCTCGTGACCATCGGCGAGCTTGCCGTCGCCCGCGTCGTCGGCCGTTCCAAGCCACTTGTGGCCCTGCGATCGTCCTACCTCCTGGCGTCGCAATGTTGCCGGCGAGGCGATCCTGCACGTACTTTCGCAGCGCAGGGTTCGTCAGCAGCTTCGCCGCCTTGGGCCTCCTTGCAGCACGATCAGCATGCCATTGCGCCGTGTGAGCACGGTACTCCATACCGCCACCGCGGGTCGCAGCGTTGCGGCGCAATTCGCGCGAAATCGTTGAAGCGGCACGCCCGAGTTGGCGCGCGATCTCCCGGACACCCTCGCCGCGGGCGCGCGCCAGGGCAATTTGTTCGCGCTCGCCGAACGAAAGGTATCGGCCGGTGGGCTCCGGCGCTGACGGTGCGAGATGAGATGGTGGCATACCGCCACATTGTCGGAACCACCGCGTACCTACGGCCACGGACACACCAGCAACCCCCGCAGCGTCCTCGCTGGTGAGCCCTCGGGCGATCGCCTGCCAGAACGGCCATCTCGCTGCGCGATGCAAGACAGGTGGGCGCCCTGGTGAGCGCAACTTCGCGCGCAGGGATCGCCTCGTCTTACCCGTTTTCACGTCCATTTGAATCTCCATTGTGGACGTGTTGCGACGATGGGTTGAACCCACCCAGTACAGAATGGAAAAATACCGCCGCCATGACCCAGCGGGGGAGATTCCCGGCATTCGCGGCGTGAGCCGAGCCCATGCGCGGGGAGTGGCAATGAGCAGGTGGTCAGCTTGCGCGCGCTGCCTGCAAGGCCTCGAGGGCCGCGCGCAAGTCCCCCACGACCACCCGGCAGGGCACGCCGAGCATCAGGTTCAGCGGCAGCCCGAATTCCTCCAGCTGCCAGCCCGCCGCATCGAGCAGGCCCTCGCCCACGGCGTGCGGATGACGCTGGCGAATCCGTTCGGCGAAGCTGCCGTTGTCCGGCACATAAGCCACCACGGGCTTGCCGCGCGCGATCGCGTAGCCAACTTCGAAGCAGGTGCCGCTGTCCGGCTCCGGGCCGCGAAAGAAATCGAGGTTCGCCACGACGGCGTCGCAGGCATCGATGTGCGCGACGTTGGCGCGGTAGATATGGGCCGCAAGCGCCTGCGGGCTGGCGAGCTCAGGCAGCGTATCGGCCAGCGGGAAGACGCCCGTGAAGCCGTAGTCGGCACACAGGGCAACGAGGCGCCGCCCGTGTTCGGCGGCGTCCGGCCGGAACACGTCGGGGCCGGCGAGATAGAGGCGTTGAGGAGGCACGGCCGCATTGTCGCGGCCCGCGCCATGCTCGCCCGCGCTCAGCGTGCCACCGGCCGGGCGACGCTCTTGGCGTGGCTCACGGCGACATCCGTGGCGAGCCGGTCGGTGGCCACTTCCTGCTCGTCTTCGTGCTTCAAACGCACGCCCGCCACCACCATCAGCACCGCGAACAGCGCCATGTAGCGATGCTCCTTCTTCTTGTTGCCGCTCACCAAAGCCGCGAACAGGGCCAAGGCGCTCGCGACCAACAGCAGTTTGATCTCCATGTGCAGGTTGCTGAGAAATTCCATCGAGGCTCCTGTTGCGCTAGCCCGACCTTAACAAATGCGCAGGATGGCCGCCACTCGGGCGCCCGGCGGTCCAGCGCGACTGTGGCGACGACGGCACGCACCGGTCGGCCACTGGCGAGGCAAACGAGGAAAAACAACGCAAGCGCCAGAAGCGACCGGGATTCACGGCCGAGGCCGGCTAGCATGCCCCCATGAGCATCCTGAGGTACCTGCGCAGTGCACTCCATGGCCGGTCGGAAAAGGTCGAAACCTGGAGCACGGCGAAACTCACCGAGATCATGGTCCTGCTGCATCAGCAGCTGCATCATCCGTCGTTGACGGGTCGCCAGCGCAGCGAGATCGAAGAGGAACTCGCCCGCATCACCCGCGAGATCGAGAAGCGGGGCCTCGGCTCCTGAAGCCCGCCGCCGCGGCTTGGCGCCGCCGGAAAAAGAAAGCCCGCGCAATGCGCGGGCTGAAGCATGGCGTTGTTTCAACCTGAGGAGCTGATCGACGTAGGTCCATGCAGAACGTAGCTTAGTGCAGGAAAAAGCATCCGGCACGTGGCGACTCAACTGCTTACAAGCGCGGCACCTTCGTGGCAGGCACCTTCGGCACCTTCGCTCTGCCAGGCTCCGCGCCAGCGGGACGAAAGTGCATTCAGCGCTGACCGGCGGCGGCCGCAGCCGGTGCGATCCAGGATTCGCGCCGCGCCAGACCGGGAAAGAGGCGCCACCACAAGGCCACCACGAACAGCGTGCCGACCCCGCCCATCACCACCGAGGCGACCGGCCCGAACAGGGCGGCCGTGGTGCCCGACTCGAATTCGCCCAGCTGGTTGCTGGCGCCAATGAACATCGAGCTCACGGCGCCGACCCGGCCGCGCATCGCGTCGGGCGTTTCGGTCTGCACCAGCGTCTGCCGCACCACCACGCTGACCATGTCCGCCGCGCCCGAGACCCCGAGGACGGCCAGCGACAGCAGGAAGCTGTGGGACAACCCGAACAGGATCATGCAGCAGCCGTAGACCGCAACCCCCGCAAAGAGGCGACGCCCTATGCCCTGCTCGATCGGCGACCGCGACAGCAGCACCGACATCAGCAGGGCCCCGACCGCCGGCGCCGAGCGCAGCATGCCCAGGCCCACCGGTCCGACATGCAGGAGGTCCT
The DNA here is from genome assembly GCF_028291745.1 of Ramlibacter sp. Classification (GTDB taxonomy): domain Bacteria; phylum Pseudomonadota; class Gammaproteobacteria; order Burkholderiales; family Burkholderiaceae_C; genus Ramlibacter. The sequence continues at coordinate 3,517 of NZ_JAQGNQ010000007.1, forward strand.
TGGCGAACACCGGCAGCAGCGCCGTGGCGCCACCCAGCAGCACGGCCAGCAGGTCCATCGAGATGGCCCCCAGCAGGATGCGATTGGCCCGCACCAGCCGTACCCCGGCGAGCATGGCGCGGCCCGTGTCCGGCTCGCGCGCGCCCGGCTGCCACGCGTAACGGATAGGAATCACCAGCACCAGCGAGACGAGCAGGAAGACCAGGGCCGTGCCGTACACCGCCGCGCCGCCGATCGCGAACAGCAGGCCAGCGAGCGCCGGACCGCCGATCACCGCCGCCTGGTACACCGAGGAACTCAAGGCCATGGCGCGGGCCAGCAGGCGCAGCGGCACGATGCTGCCGACCAGCGATTGCTGGGCCGGCCGCTGGAAGGTGCTGGCCGCCCCGAGCAGCACGGACACGCCGATCAGCAGCTCGCGCGACAGCCATCCGGCGAGCGTCGCACCCAGGAGGATGGCGGCGCCCACGCCCTGCAGCGCGACCGCCGCGGCGACGATGCGCACGCGGTGGAACCGATCGGCCGCATGCCCCGCCACCAGCGTGAGCACCAGGACGGGCGCGAACTGGAACAGGCCGATGAGGCCGAGGTCCCACGCGCTCCCGGTCAGCTCGTACATCTGCCAGGCGGCGGCGATCATCAGCATCTGCGTGGCCGCACCGCCGACCATGCGGGACACCAGCAAGCGCACCAGGCCTTCGACTTCCCGCAACTCCCGCACGTTCGACATCGGGCCGATTCTAGGCGGCAGGGCTCGCCGGCACCCGGCACACCACCGCGTCGCCGCAGGCGATGCGCCCGCCGCGCAGCACGCGTGCCGCTATTCGAGGGTGAAGCCCACCTTCAGCGTCACCTGCCAGTGGGCCACGCGGCCGTCGCGAATGTGGCCGCGGGTCTCGATCACCTCGAACCACTGCATGTTGCGCACGCTCTCGTTCGCCTTGGCGATCGCCGTGGCGACGGCGTCCTCCATCCCGCTGGTGGACGATCCGGTGAGCTCGATGGTCTTGTAGACGTGATCGGACATGGCGCCTCCTTCGTGGACGCCGCATTGTGATCCGATTGCGCTCTGCGCCGACGCCCGCGGCGGGGCGCAACGGGTACAGTGAAGTCTTTCCCGCAGTACCCGCCCCGCCATGTCCCAGCCCCCCATCCAGCAAGCAGGAGCGGCATGAACGCCCCCGACGCCCCCGTGCGCCTGCGCTACGAGGTGGACCTGTCCTACCAGGTCAACGCCGGCGGCGCCGACTTCATCTTCAACGTGCAGGCGGCGCGCACTCCGCGCCAGCAGGTGCTGTGGGAGTCGCTCACCACCACGCAGTTCGTGCCGCTGAACGAATACTGCGACGCGCAATCCGGCGGCCGCTTCCTGCGGCTGCACGCGCACCCGGGAGAGCTGGTGCTGCGCTACGCGGCCTTGCTCGATATCCAGCACCATCGGCAGCATCCCGCCGACGTGCCGGAGATCCCGATCGCCAGCCTCCCCGGCCCCGTGCTGCCCTTTCTCTACCCCAGCCGCTACTGCGAGTCGGACAAGCTGAACGCATTTGCGATGCAGCAGTTCGGCACGCTGCCGCAAGGCTACCTGCGGGTGCAGGCAATTTGCGACTGGGTGCAGCGCAACGTGCGCTTCGAGTCCGGCAGTTCCAGCGGCACGACCGGCGCCTGCGACACGCTTGCGCAAGGGCGCGGCGTCTGCCGCGACTGCGCCCACCTGATGATCGCGCTGTGCCGGGCCGTCAACATCCCGGCCCGCTTCACCACGGGTCTCGACTTCGGCGCCGACCCGGCGCTCGGCCCCACCGATTTCCATGCCTACGTCGAGGCCTATCTTGGCGGCCGCTGGTACATGTTCGATCCCTCGGGCACGGCCATCCCGATGGGCTTCGTGCGGCTCACGTCGGGCCGCGATGCCGCCGACTCGGCCTACGCATCGATCTTCGGCGACGTCGCGCCCTTTGCCATGGCCTTGGGCATCCGGGCGGAAAGCGGCGTCGACGGCGTGCTGCGAGAGCCCTACCGCACGCCCGACGCCCTGTCGACCACGGACGTGTGAAGCGCCGCGCGACCGCGCCGCCTCACCGGCGCACGAACTTCTGCACGCGCTTGCCGGTGTCCACCTCGCCGGCATAGAGGTTGCCGCGCGAGTCGATGGCCAGGTCGTGGACCCAGTGGAATTCGCCGGCATAGCGGCCCGGCCGACCGATGCTGCCGGCTACCGCGCCGGTGGCGCGATCGATGGTCCAGATCTGGTTGTTGCGGCCGTCGGCGAGCAGCAGCCATTGCTGCCCCGGGTCGCGCGACAGCACGATGTCCCAGACCGAGCCGTTCGAGGTGGTCTCCGGTTGCACCATGAATTCGCGCACGAAGCTGCCGTCCTTGTGGAACACCTGGACCCGGTTGTTCAGGCGGTCGCACACGTACACCAGCCCGTCCTGCGCTACCCGCACGCAGTGCACCGGCGTGCCGAAGTTCTGCAATTGCGCCTGCGTGGGTGGCACGGTGCGCCGCGACTCCACCTTGTCGTCCACCGGCGCGCGCCCGTAGGCGCCCCAGTGCCGCTTGTACGCGCCGGTGTCGGCGTCGAACACGATCACGCGGCGGTTCTGGTAGCCGTCGGCCACGTAGACCTCGTTGGCCGCCGCGTCGACCTCCACCGCGGCGGGCCGCCCCAGGCGCGTGAGGTCGGCGTTGATGGTCTGCGGCCCGGTCTTGCCGATCTGCATCAGGAAGCGGCCCTCGCGCGTGAACTTCAGGATCTGGCCGTCGTTGTTGCCGTTGCCCGTGATCCAGACGAAGCCCTTGGCGTCCACGTGCACCCCGTGCTCGTTGCCGGGCCAGTCGTAGCCCGCGCCCGGCCCGCCCCAGGAGCGCACCAGTCGACCGTCGGGTGCGAACTCCAGCACCGGCGGGGCCGGCAGGCAGCACGCGCCCTGCGGCGGCCTGGCCGTGGCGCCGGCCTCGTCTTCGGTCAGGCTGGCCGGGCGCTGCAGCACCCAGACGTGGTCGTCAGGACCGGTGGCCACGCCACTGACCTGTCCCAGGATCCACCGGTTGGGCAGCGGCTGCGGCCAGGAAGCGTCGACCTGGTAGGCCGGCGGTCCGTTCGCGGCCACGGAGCCAACAGGACCGGCGCAACCCGCGCTGCCCAGCAAGCAGGCGAGCGCGACCGGAAGCGAGAACCACTGCAACAAAGCCATCGATGTCTCCTTGCATCCCGGCCCCGACAGACCATACTGGCGGGACGAATCCCCAAGGAGCTTGCGATGTGCTACCTGGTTCGTCAACTCCCGTCTGAACTGCCCGCGAGCGATGCCGTCGCGGCGCCACCCCTGCCAAGCCTGCCCCCGCGCTGGGCCGGCGCCGCTGCGGCGACGCTGGTGGGTGGTCTCGCCCTCGCCGCGGCCCTGGTGTCGCCGCAGGCCGGGCCCGAGCGGCAGGCG
>NZ_JAQGNQ010000029.1 GCF_028291745.1 Ramlibacter sp.
TCTTCAGCCGCGTGGAAAACGGCCAGGCCATGGTGCGGCCGCTGCGCCGCGGCATGTTCAATCGCGTCGGCTTGCAGGTCGGCACCGCGATTCCGGCAGCAGCGGTGAGCCCGGAACACCTGAGGGAGTGCGTGCAGCGGCTGCTGGGGACGGCTTCTTGAAGTGCCTGTCGTTGCGGCTTGACCCGTAGTCTGTGGCCTGTGTTTGAGCGCCGCCGTGGATCCCGGGTCGAGCCCGGGATGACATCCAGGGAGAATCGCGCGCGCCGAGGGATGTCATTGCGGGCTTGACCCGCAATCCACGCAGCCGCCGTGGCGCCCCGGAGCTCACACCCCCCGCGCCCGATCCTGCCTGAACCTTCGCGCGAACTCAGCGAAGGCTCCCACATCCAGCGCCACGCGCATCTCGCTCATCAGGTTCAGGTAGTAGTGCAGGTTGTGGATCGTCGCCAGCATCGGCCCCAGCATCTCGCCGCAGCGATCGAGGTGGTGCAGGTAAGCGCGCGAGAAGCTGCCGCTGATGGTGCCGTCGGCGCGCGTGTGGCCGCGGCAGGTGTAGCAGCTGCAGGTCTCGTCCAGTGGCCGCTCGTCCTTGCGGTGCTTCGCGTTGCGGATCTTCAGGTCGCCAAAGCGCGTGAACAGGTGGCCGTTGCGCGCATTGCGCGTGGGCATCACGCAGTCGAACATGTCGACGCCTTGCGTCACGCCTTGGACCAGGTCCTCCGGCGTGCCGACGCCCATCAGGTAGCGCGGCTTGTGTTCGGGCAGGCGATGCGGCGTGTGCGCCATGATGCGCAGCATGTCCTCCTTGGGCTCGCCCACGCTCACGCCACCCACGGCGTAGCCGGGAAAATCCATCTCCACCAGCGCCGCCACCGAGTCCTCGCGCAGCCCCTCGTACATGCCACCCTGCACGATGCCGAACAGCGCGTTCGGGTTTTCCAGCCGCGCGAATTCCGCCTTGCAGCGCAGCGCCCAGCGCCGCGAGAGCTCCATCGAGAAGCGTGCTTCGGCCTCGGTCGTGAGGTGGCCCTTGGTGTCGTAGGGCGTGCATTCGTCGAACTGCATCACGATGTCGGAGTTCAGCGTGGTCTGGATCTGCATCGAGATCTCGGGCGTGAGGAAGAGGCGATCGCCATTGACCGGCGATGCGAACTTCACGCCCTCCTCGGCGATCTTGCGCATCTCGCCCAGGCTCCACACCTGGAAGCCGCCCGAGTCGGTGAGGATCGGCTGGTTCCACTGCTCGAAGCGGTGCAGGCCGCCGAACTGCTGCAGCACGTCGAGGCCGGGCCGCATCCACAGGTGGAAGGTGTTGCCCAGGATGATCTGCGCGCCCATCTCCTCCAGCGAGCGCGGCATGACGCCCTTGACCGTGCCATAGGTTCCCACGGGCATGAAGATGGGCGTCTGGACGACGCCGTGGTTCAGGGTGAGGCGGCCGCGGCGGGCCAGGCCTTCGGTCTTCAACAGGTCGAAACGGAGCATCCCTCGATTGTCCCCGACGCGCTCCAACCCCCGCCGGCAGCGGGATGTTGGCGTCAGTCGCCCAGGAGGTGAACCACCTCCCGGTGGTGGCCGTGGGGCAGAGCGGGCGCGGGCTGCAGACGCCGCTAGCCTGAGGCGGACGGCCGTGGGCGCTGTCTTACTTCGAGGACGCGCTGCCGCTCTTCCGGCTGCCAGCGCTCGCGGTGGTTTCGCCCTTGCCCGCGCCTGCCGTCGTGTCGTTGCTCGCGGCGGCCTTGTTCTTCTGGCTGTTCTCCTTGGCCTTTTCCTTGACCTTCTCGGCGACTTCCCTGGTCTTCTCGGCGACGGTGTGCGCCGCTTCCTTGACCTTCTCCGTCACGGTGGTTCCGGACCCGCTGCCGCTGCCCGCCGTGCCGGAGCCCGAGCCTTGCTGCTGCTGTGCCAGCGCGCTGCCGCCCACCACGGCGAACGCCAGGGCGCAGCTGAGGGTCATGAGAGTGCGTTGCATGGAAGAGTGCTCCTGCGAAAGCGATTGTTCGAAGCCCCGATCTGATCGCGTGGCGCTTCGTCGCGCTTGTCGGACTGCGCCGGATCCGGCCGTAAGTGCCGCCCAAGCCAAGCGCCTGGCGAGCTACCCGCGCCGGGCCAGCAGCATCGCATCGCCGTAGCTGAAGAATCGATAGCGGCTTTCGACTGCGTGCCGGTACAGCGCCATCATCTCCTCATAGCCGGCAAACGCGCTCACCAGCATCAACAGCGTCGACTTGGGCAAATGGAAATTGGTGAGCAGCAGATCGACCTGCCGATAGCCGAAACCCGGCGTGATAAAGATGTCGGTGTCGCCGCTCGCCACGCCGGTCTTCGCCCACGACTCGAGCGTGCGCACGGTGGTCGTGCCCACCGCGACCAGGCGCCCGCCACGCGCGCGCAGCTCTTCGATCGCGCGCTGCGTCGCCTGCGGAACCTGGTACCACTCGCTGTGCATGCGGTGCTGCGCGATGTCCTGCGTCTTCACCGGCTGGAAGGTGCCCGCGCCCACGTGCAGCGTGACGCTGGCGCGCTCCACGCCGCGGGCGTCGAGGGCGGCCAGCACGGCTTCGTCGAAATGCAGGGCGGCAGTCGGTGCGGCGACCGCGCCCGGGTTTTTCGCGAACACGGTCTGGTAGCGCCGCGCGTCTTCCGCCGTGTCCCCGTGCGTGATGTAGGGTGGCAGCGGCACGTGGCCATGCCGCTCCATCAGCGCATGCGGATCGTCGCTGAAGCCAAAGCGAAAGAGGGGGCCGTCGGCGTCGGGCCAGCGACCGAGGAGCGTGGCAAGGAAACCGCCGTCCATGCGCAGCGCGGTACCCACGGGCGGCTTCTTGCTCACCTTCATGTGGGCCACCACTTCCCGATCCGTGAGCACCCGCTCCACCAGCAGTTCGAGCTTGCCGCCGGTGGGCTTCTCGCCAAACAGGCGCGCCTTCACCACCTGCGTGTCGTTGAACACCAGCAGGTCGCCGGGCTGCAGGAGGTTCGGCAATTCGCGAAACCCGCGGTCGACCGGCGCGCTGCCGGTGCCATCGAGCAGGCGCGAGCCGCTGCGTTCGGGCGCGGGGTGCTGCGCGATCAGTTCGGGGGGGAGGGCGAAGTCGAAATCGCCGAGTGAAAAATGTCGCATGGAATTCGAGGACCGCTATGCATCGCGGTCGCGATGCATTCTCTGCCTGCGGACGCGGCGCGAAGCGCCCGTCCGTACCGAAGAGGGAGCAAGGCAGAATTGTCCCATGCCGGAAACCAAGGCCTTGTCCGAACCCCAGAAGGCCCTGCGCAAGCTGGGCCTCGATCGCGACATCGACCTGGCCCTGCACATCCCCCTGCGTTACGAGGACGAGACCCGCATCGTGAAGCTGCGCGATGCGCGCGAGGGCGACCCGGTGCAGATCGAGGCGTGGGTCACCGACAGCCAGGTGGCGTACCGGCCGCGGCGGCAGCTGGTGGTGACGGTCGACGACGGCAGCGACACCTGCCAGCTGCGCTTCTTCAGTTTCTATCCCTCGCAGCAGAAGGCCCTGGCCGAAGGCGCGCGCCTGCGCATCCGCGGCGAGCTCAAGGGCGGCTTCCTCGGATGGACGATGATGCATCCGGCGTACAAGGTCGCGGGTGGGGAACTGCCCGAGGCCTTGACGCCGGTCTATTCCACGGTCGCCGCACTGCCGCAACCCTATCTGCGCAAGGCGGTGGCCAGTGCCTTGGCGCGCGCGGATCTGTCCGAGACGATCCCGCCGGATGCACCGCCGGCGCCGGGCCAGGCGACGGCATGGAGCCTGGGGCAGGCGCTGCGCTTCCTGCACCATCCCACGCCGGAGGTGTCGCTCGCGGCGCTGGAAGATCGCACCCATCCCGCGTGGCTGCGCCTGAAGGCGGAGGAGCTGCTCGCGCAACAACTCTCGCAGGTGCAAAGCCGGCGTGCCCACGACGAACTGCGCTCGCCCGCGCTGGCCACGCATGCCGGCGCGCTGCACGAACAACTGCTGGCGGCGCTGCCCTTCCAGCTCACGTCGGCGCAGCGGCGCGTGGGCGAGGAGATCGCCGCCAGCCTGGCGCGAGACCGGCCCATGCACCGACTGCTGCAGGGCGACGTCGGGTCGGGCAAGACCGTCGTCGCGGCGCTGGCGGCGGCGATCGCCATCGATGCCGGCTGGCAATGCGCGCTGATGGCGCCCACCGAGATCCTGGCGGAGCAGCACTTTCGCAAGCTGATCGGATGGCTGGAGCCGCTGCTCGCGCCGCGCGGTTTGCGGGTCGCGTGGCTCACGGGCAGCCAGAAGAAAAAGGAGCGCGGCGCGATGCTCGAACTGGTTTCCAGCGGCGCGGCCGCCCTGGTGGTCGGCACCCACGCGGTGATCCAGGAGCAGGTGCAGTTCAAGGCGCTGGCGCTGGCCGTCATCGACGAACAGCATCGCTTCGGCGTGGCGCAACGCCTGGCCTTGCGCGGCAAGATGCGTGCTGATGCAACTCCCTCCCCCTCCAGCGGGAGGGCCGGGGAAGGGGGGAGCACGGACGCTCTGGATGAGGCTGCCGCGCAGCGGGAGCCTCATTTGCTCATGATGTCCGCCACGCCGATCCCGCGCACGCTGGCCATGAGCTATTACGCCGACCTCGACGTCTCCACGATCGACGAACTGCCTCCCGGCCGCACGCCCGTGGTCACCAAGCTGATCTCGGACAGCCGCCGCGAGGAGGTGATCGCACGCATCCGCGGCCAGCTCGAAGCCGGCCGGCAGGTCTATTGGGTCTGTCCCTTGATCGAGGAGAGCGAGACGCTCGACCTCACCGACGCCACCGAGACGCACCGGCAATTGAGCGAGGTCTTGCCCGGCGTGCTGGTGGGTCTGCTGCATTCGCGCATGCCCGCGCCGGAGAAGAAGGCCGTGATGTCGCTGTTCACCGGCGGGCAGATGGGCGTGCTGGTGTCGACCACCGTGATCGAGGTGGGCGTCGACGTGCCCAATGCCTCGCTGATGGTGATCGAGCACGCCGAGCGCTTCGGCCTCTCGCAATTGCACCAGCTGCGCGGGCGCGTCGGTCGCGGCGCGGCGGCGTCGGCCTGCGTGCTGCTGTATTCGGCCGGCGACAGCGGCAAGCTGTCGGACACGGCGCGGGCCCGGCTCAAGGCGATGGCCGAGACCGGCGACGGTTTCGAGATCGCCCGGCGCGACCTGGAGATCCGCGGCCCCGGTGAATTCCTTGGGGCGCGCCAGTCGGGCGCGCCGCTGCTGCGGTTTGCCGACCTCACGACCGACGCCGACCTGCTGGAGTGGGCCCGCGCCCTTGCGCCGCTGATGCTCGATCGCCACCCGGACCTGGTCGAGCGCCATGTTGCCCGCTGGTTGGGAGGGCGGCAGGATTATCTCAAGGCTTGAGCTTTTTCTGGTGGGCCCTGTGGAGGTGCCGCGCGAGCCGAAGCGGGTAGAACGCAGAAGACGCAGAGGTAGCGCAGAAATCGCAGAAAAAACGTCGGATGAAAGGAGGCAGAGAATCCGTCCTCCTTCATGGCTGTCCTTCTGCGATTTCTGCGTCACTTCTGCGTCTTCTGCGTTCAACCTCTTTCCGCCCGCGCAGCGCCTGCCATCGCCCCCAACCCCCACCGCCCAAGCCGCGTTTGAACGACAATTCCGCCCTCGGCCATGACGCTCACCGAACTCAAATACATCGTCGCCGTCGCCCGCGAAAAGCATTTCGGCCGGGCGGCCGAGGCGTGCTTCGTGTCGCAGCCCACGCTTTCCGTGGCGATCAAGAAGCTGGAGGACGAGCTCGAGGTGAAGCTGTTCGAGCGCAGCGCCAGCGAGGTCGCCGTCACGCCGCTGGGGGACGAGATCGTGCGGCAGGCGCAGAGCGTCCTGGAGCAGGCCGCGGCCATCAAGGAGATCGCCAAGCGCGGCAAGGACCCGCTGGCCGGGCCGCTGCGCCTGGGCGTGATCTACACCATCGGCCCCTACCTGCTGCCGGACCTGGTGCGGCAGGCGATCGCGCGCACGCCCCAGATGCCGCTGATGCTGCAGGAGAACTTCACCGTCCGCCTGCTGGAGATGCTGCGCACCGGCGAGATCGATTGCGCGATCATGGCCGAACCCTTTCCGGACACCGGGCTGGCGATCGCGCCGCTCTACGACGAGCCTTTCATGGTGGCGGTGCCCAGCACCCATCCGCTGTCCGCGCGCAAGGCCATCAACGCCCAGGAGCTGAAGCAGGAGACGATGCTGCTGCTCGGCACCGGCCACTGCTTTCGCGACCACGTGCTGGAGGTATGCCCGGAATTCGCCCGCTTCTCCAGCGATGCCGAAGGCATCCGCAAGAGCTTCGAGGGCTCCTCGCTGGAGACGATCAAGCACATGGTGGCCGCGGGCATGGGCGTCACCCTGGTGCCGCGCCTGTCGGTGCCCAAGGAGGCCTTCGTCGCGCGGCCGAGGCGGCGCAGCGACGACCAGGCCTTCGTCAAGTACATCCCTTTCGAGGGCGATCCGCCGAGCCGGCGCGTGGTGCTGGCCTGGCGCCGCAGCTTCACCCGCTACGAGGCGATCGCCGCGCTGCGCAATTCGATCTACGCCTGCGAACTCCCGGGCGTAAAGAGATTATCGTGAAGCCATGAGAGACGAAGACAGCCCCCCCGGCAAGCAGACCCTGTACCAGCCCGGCATCCTCGAGGCGGTGCCGCCCGTGGCCCGCTACGTGCTGTTCAACCTGCAGGATCCCTCGGTCGACGAGGCCGCCATCCGCGAGGCACTGACGCGGCTGTCGCCCCTGGTCGACGGCAGCGACGTGGTGGTGGGCCTCGGCGCCTCGCTGGTGAAGGCGCTGGGCGGCAAGGTGCCCGGCATTCGCGAATTTCCCGACCTGTCGGAGCACGGCGTCAAGGTGCCGTCGACGCCGGCCACGCTGTGGTGCTGGCTGCGCGGCTCCGACCTGGGTGACCTGCTGCACGTCACGCGCAAGGTGCAGAAGGCGCTGGCGCCGGCCTTCGCGGTGCGCCACGTGCTGGACGCTTTCCGCCACGCCTGGGGCGAGGGCGGCCACGGCCGCGATCTCACCGGCTTCGAGGACGGCACCGAGAATCCCGAAGGCGAGAAGGCCGTGGCAGCGGCTTTCGCGCACGGCCTGGGCGAGGGGCTGGACGGCTCCAGCTTCGTCGCCACGCAACAGTGGGTGCACGACCTCGACGCCTTCGAGGCGCTGGCGGACGACGCCCGCGACCATCATTTCGGCCGCCGCATGGCGGACAACGCGGAAATCGAGGACGCCCCCGAGAGCGCGCACGTGAAGCGCACCACGCAGGAGAGCTTCGAGCCCGAGGCCTTCGTGCTGCGCCGCTCGATGCCGTGGATGATGAGCATGCAGGCCGGCCTGATGTTCGTCGCCTTCGGCAAGTCCTTCGATGCCTTCGAGGCGCAGATGCGACGCATGGCGGGCTACGACGACGACATCACCGATGCGCTGTTCAAGATTTCGAAGCCGGTGACCGGCGCCTACTTCTGGTGTCCGCCGATGCGCGCTGGCCGACTGGATCTGCGCCAGCTCGGGCTGTAGCCCAGCCCGCTGAATGCGTCATAGCCTCGCGCTCTACCTCGAGCTGATCCGCTGGAACCGGCCCGCGGGATGGCTGCTGCTGCTGTGGCCTTCGCTCTATGCGCTGTGGATCGCGGCGGAGGGCTTTCCGGGCTGGCACCTGGTGGCGGTGTTCACGCTGGGCACGGTGCTGATGCGCAGCGCCGGCTGCTGTCTCAACGACGTCGCCGATCGCGAGTTCGACCGGCACGTCAAGCGGACGGCGCAGCGGCCGGTCACCACCGGCGCGGTGTCGGTGCGCGAGGCGCTGGCGCTCGGCGCGGTGCTGGCAGCGCTGGCTTTTTCGCTGGTGCTCACCACCAACAATGCGGCCATCGAATGGTCGTTCGCGGCGTTGGCCATCGCGGTGATCTATCCCTATGCCAAGCGCTTCGTCGCGATGCCGCAGGCGGTGCTGGGCGTCGCCTTCAGCTTCGGCATTCCGATGGCCTTCGCGGCGGTGGAAGGCGAGGTGCCGCTGCTGGCCTGGGTCCTGCTGCTCGGCAACCTGTTCTGGGTGCTGGCCTACGACACGGAATACGCGATGGTCGACCGCGACGACGACCTGCGCATCGGCATCAAGACGTCGGCAATCACGCTGGGCCGCGCGGACGTGCCGGTGGTGATGGCCAGCTACCTGATTGCCGTGACGACGTGGGCCGTGGTGATGGCGGGGCGCATCCCCACCATCGTCCTGCTGCTCGCCAGCGCCGCCGCACTGGCGCAGGCGCTGTGGCACTTCACGCTGATTCGCGGGCGCACGCGGGAGGGCTGCTTCCGCGCGTTCCGGGTGAACCACTGGTTCGGCTTCACGTTGTTCGCGGGGACGGTCGTGGGCTATCTCCTGTAGGGTGGAATGCCGAAGGCACTCCACCCACGCGTCAAGGTGGGGTGCCTTCGGCATCCCACCCTACGATGCACGGGGTAAGCGCGCATGGCGCCGAACCCCGGCAGCGCATCACTTGCCGAACTCGTCGCCCAGTTCCGTCGCGCGATCGCACGCCGCGTGCAGCGCCTTCACGAACGCGGCTTTCACCTGGTCGCCCTCCAGCGACATCAGCGCCGCGTAGGTCGTGCCGCCCTTGGACGTGACGCGCTCGCGCAGTGTCTGCAGCGGATCGCTCGAGGCGCGGGCCAGTTCCGAAGCGCCCGCGAACGTGGCCACCGCGAGTTGCCGTGCCTGGTCCTGCGACAAGCCCATCTCCGCGCCGGCCTGCACCATCGCCTCGAGGAAATAGAACACGTAAGCCGGTCCGGACCCCGAGAGCGCGGTGACTGCATCGAGTTGGCGCTCTTGCTCGACCCACAGGAATTCGCCGGTCGTGGCAATCACCTGTTCCACCCGCTGGCGGTCGGCGGCGTCCGCAGCGCCGCGCGCATACAGCGCCGTCATGCCCTTGCCCACCAGCGCCGGCGTGTTGGGCATCGCCCGCACGATGCGCTCGCTGCCCAGCCAGGCCGCGATGCTGTCGGAGCGGATGCCCGCGGCCACGCTCAGTTGCAGCGCCTGCTGCACGTGGGCCCGCGCCTGCCCCGCCGCCTCCTTGAAGGTCTGGGGCTTCACCGCCCAGACCACCAGGCTCGCAGTGGCGAGGGTGGCGTCGGGCTGCTCCTGCGCCTGCACGCCGAACTGCTGCTGCAGGCGAGCGCGCGCTTCGGCGAAGGGCTCCACCACCGCCACCTGCGCGGGGGCGAGTCCTTGCTGCAGCAACCCGCCGATGATGGCGCTGGCCATGTTGCCGCCGCCGATGAAGGCGATGCGGGAGTTGCGGTCGTTCATGTTGGTTCCAGGTATTCGAAGGCGGCGAACTGCGTGATCTGCCGCGCGCTGAAATTGTCGTCGCTCACCACCACCAGGGTGCGATGGCCATTGGGCAGCCGCGGGCCCCAGCACATGCCCTCCGTGTTGTCCAGGCGTGAGAGCCCAAGCTGCGCGAAGTCGGCGACCAGGCGCTTTGCCGCCGGCTGGTAGTCGCCGGGGCGCAGCCGGTCGAATGCCAGCGTGTCGCTGGCGGGGCGCGTGTCGATCGCATACAGGCGCAGCGACATCCCCACGCCCATGCTGTAGCCGCGCTCCAGCACCAGCATGCGGTCGGCGTCCAGCATCAGGATCTCGCTCACGCCGTTGTCGCTGAAGCCGCCCGGAATGGCGGGCGCATGCCGCACGGCATCGGGCAGGTAGGCGAGCTGGCGCACGGCGCGGCCGCTCGCGACGTCGAAGGCCGTGAAGCGGCACGGACCACCGGGCCGGCCCACGCCGGGCACCGGGCCGTCCTGCTGCAAGGCCGCCTCCATCGCCACCCAGGCGATGCGCGCGTCGGGCGTGAGCGCCAGGCCTTCGAAGGTGGTGTTGTCGCGGGCGCCGGTACCGGGTCGTTGCCCGAAGCCAAGGTGCCGCGGGATCTCGAACTCGCGCACGAGACTGCCATCCAGCCGCGACTCGCGCACGCCGGGCTGCTGGTCGACGCGCTCGTCGCCCTCGCTGGTCCACAGCACGCCGCGGCCGCCCGGCAGCAGGCGGATGGCCTCGGGGTCCACCACTTCGCCGCGCGTGCTGCGCTTGGGATAGGGCTGGCCGTCCGCTGCGCGCAGCGTGATCACGTCCAGCACCTCGACGCGCAGCTCGCCTTCGCGCAGGTCGACGTTCAAGGTGTAGAAGCGCGCCGGGTTCAGTTCGGACTTGTCATCGCTCAGCGTCACCCAGACCCCGGTGGCCGGATCGTGGTCGATGCCCGACAAGCCGCCGACGGTGGTGTTCTTGAACTGCAGGCGATGCGGCAGGACGGTCTCGCCAAGCAGTCGCAGTTGCGGCGGATCGGTGGGCGCCGGCGCCTCGGCACGCGTGGCGCAACCTGCAAATGGCGCCACGCAGGCGGCCGCGGCGCCGCGCAGCAGCATGCGACGCGAGACCGGAGCAGACGAAGGCAAATTCATGCGAGCGGGAGTCTAGCCGTCCGCGCGATGCATGAGGTACGCTGGGCGGCGATGAAATACATCTTGGCCCTGGACCAGGGCACCACCAGTTCGCGCGCGATCGTGTTCGATCGCCAGGGCGGCGTGGTAGCCGTGGCGCAGCGCGAGTTCCGGCAGATCTTTCCGCAGCCGGGCTGGGTGGAGCACGATGCGCGCGAGATCTGGGCGACCCAGCACGCCGTGGCGCTGGAAGCGATCGAGCGCTGCGGCGCGGGAGCGGATGCCTTCGTCGGCCTGGGCATCACCAACCAGCGCGAGACCACCGTGCTGTGGGACCGGGCCACCGGTCACCCGGTCGCCAACGCGATCGTCTGGCAAGACCGGCGCACCGCGGCGCGCTGCGACGAACTGCGCCGCGCCGGCCACGCGGCGCGCATCCACCGCAAGACGGGCCTGGTGATCGACGCGTACTTCGCCGGCACCAAGCTCGAATGGCTGCTCGATCACGTGCCCGGTGCGCGCGCCCGCGCCGAGGCCGGCGAGCTGGCCTTCGGCACCGTCGACAGCTGGCTGGTCTGGAACCTCACCGGCGGCCGCGTCCACGCCACCGATGCCAGCAACGCCTCGCGCACGCTGCTGTTCAACCTGCACACCCAGGACTGGGACGACGAACTGCTGGCGCTGCTGCGCGTCCCGCGCGCCGTGCTGCCGGACGTGCTGCCTTCCAGCGGCGTGCTGGCGGAGACGGAGTCTTCGCTGCTCGGCGCCGCGCTGCCCATCGCGGGCATCGCCGGCGACCAGCAGGCCGCCACCTTCGGCCAGTCGTGCTTTGCCCCCGGCATGGCCAAGAACACCTAGGGCACCGGCTGCTTCATGTTGATGAACACCGGCGCTCAGCCGGTCAGCAGCCGCAACCGCCTGCTCACCACGGTGGGCTGGCAGGGGCCGGCGGGCAGCCACCGCACGGCCTATTGCCTGGAGGGCAGTGTCTTCATGGCCGGTGCCACCGTGCAGTGGCTGCGCGACGGTCTGCAGATCATCCAGTCGGCGGCCGAAGTGGAGTCGCTCGCCGCCCAGGTCGACGACACCGGCGACGTCTACCTGGTGCCCGCGTTCGCAGGCCTGGGCACGCCCGACTGGGACGGCTATGCGCGCGGCACGCTGGTGGGCATGACCCGCGGCACGACCCGCGCGCACATCGCCCGGGCCGCCCTGGAGGCGATCGCGCTGCAGTCGGCCGACGTGTTCGCGGCGATGACGCGCGATGCGCGCATTCCCTTGACGGAACTGCGCGTGGACGGCGGCGCCTCGCGCAACAATCTGCTGATGCAGATGCAGGCGGACTTCCTGGGCGTCGCCGTGGTGCGCCCGCAAGTGACGGAGACGACGGCGCTCGGCGCCGCCTACCTGGCCGGACTGGCCACCGGCTTCTGGAGCGGGGCCGACGAGATCGCGGCGCAGTGGCGCGCCGAGCGGCGCTTCGAGCCGCGCCTGGCCGAGAGCGCACGCACGGGCAAGCTGGCCCGCTGGCGGGAGGCGGTCGAGCGCGCGAAGAACTGGGCACGGCCTTGAGCACCGCGGCTGCAACCGGCGCCGCCCCCACCCGGCGCGAGCAACTGCTGGGCCGGTTGGCCGAGGGCGGGACCTGGGACGTGGCCGTCGTGGGCGGCGGTGCCACCGGCCTGGGCGTGGCGCTCGATGCGGCGGCGCGGGGCTTCAGCGTGGTGCTGCTCGAGTCGCATGACTTCGCCAAGGGCACGTCGTCGCGCGCGACCAAGCTGGTGCACGGGGGCGTGCGCTACCTGGCGCAGGGCAATATCGGCCTGGTGCGCGAGGCGCTGCATGAGCGCACCACGCTGCTGCACAACGCGCCGCACCTGGCGCAGCCGCTGCCTTTCGTGATGCCCTCGTATCGGCTGTGGGAGACGCCCTTCTATGGCGCCGGCCTGAAGATGTACGACGCGCTGGCCGGCGCGGCCCGCCTGGGTCCCACCGAATTTCTCGGACGCAGCCAGACCCTGGCCTGCCTGCCGACCGTGCGGCCGGAAGGCCTCAAGGGCGGCGTGAAGTACTGGGACGCGCAGTTCGACGACGCGCGCCTGGCACTCGCCCTCGCTCGCAGCGCCGCCGCCCGCGGTGCGCTGGTGGTCAACTACTGCGCCGTCACCTCCTTGCTGCATGCGCAAGGCAAGCTGGCCGGGCTGACCTGCTGCGACGCGGAGAGCGGACGCGCCTTCACCGTGCGGTCCAGATGCATCGTCAACGCGACCGGGGTGTGGGTCGACCAGCTGCGGCAGGAAGACGCGCGCACCGCCGGCCGGCCGATCGGGCCGATGGTGGCGCCCAGCCAGGGAGTGCACGCGGTCGTCGATGCGCAGTTCCTTCCAGGCCGGCACGCGCTGCTGGTGCCCCGGACCAGCGATGGCCGCGTGCTGTTCGGCGTGCCGTGGATGGGCAAGGTCATCCTGGGCACCACGGACACCCCCCGCGGCGACCTGCCGCGCGAGCCGCGGCCGTTTCGCCAGGAGCTGGAATTCATCCTGGGCGAGTCAGGCCGCTACCTGGTGCAGGCGCCGCGGCCGCAGGATGTGCGCAGCCTCTGGGTCGGCCTGCGTCCCCTGGTCAAGCCGCAGGGCGACGACGGCGAGCCCACCAAGGCGATCAGCCGCGAGCACACCGTGCTGGTCAGCCGCAGCGGGCTGGTGACGGTCACCGGCGGCAAATGGACGACCTACCGGGCCATGGCCGAAGACGTGCTGGAGAACACTTTCGCAGCCGGACTGCTGCCGCGCCGCTCCGGCGGGGTCACGGCCGACCTGCCCCTGGTGGGCGCACCGGCCGCGGCCGCCGTGGCCACGCCGATCAGCGCCGCGCCCGGGCTGCATCTGTATGGCGGCGAGGCGGACCAGGTGGCCGCGCTGCCGGGCGCCGACCGCCATCTCGGCGGCGGGCTGACCATCGCGATGGTGCGGTTTGCCGCCCGCCACGAATATGCCCGGACGGTGGAGGACGTGCTGGCGCGGCGCAGCCGCTTGCTGTTCACCGATGCGGCACTGGCCGGGTCGCTGGCCGCTGAGGTTGGCGCGGTGTTGCAGGAGGAGACGGGACGGGATCCGCAGGCGGCGGGCTTGCGCGAGCTGGCGGCCAGCTATTTGAAGATGCCCGCCTGACCGGCGTAGGCTGGGCTGCGCAACGCGCACCCCAGCGGTTTGCGCAGGCAGCAAAGCTGGGGTCGCTGCGCGAGCCCAGCCTACGGGCGCCGGCTCAACCCGGGCTGGTTAGCCCGGCATGCAGGAGCCGTTTGACAGACCGCCAGACCCAATGCATAATCGAGGGCTCGCCTTTTTGGAGGCGAGGTGGCTATGGCAAATCCAGTCGGTCAGCTTCAAAGGCTGGCAGACGTCGCCCAGACGGAATCAACGGGCCTGCGGGTCCCGAGACGACGGCGGGCCCAAGACTGCCCCGATGTCCCGCGAAAATGGTTTTTGCGGGGTGCGTTCGGGTCAAGTTGGGAATATACGAAATGATCCAGACTGAATCTCGGCTCGAAGTCGCCGACAACACCGGTGCGAAGTCCGTTCTTTGCATCAAGGTGCTGGGCGGCTCCAAGCGTCGCTACGCGAGCGTGGGCGACATCATCAAGGTGAGCATCAAGGAAGCCGCTCCGCGGGGTCGCGTCAAGAAAGGCGAGATCTACAGCGCAGTGGTCGTCCGCACCGCCAAGGGCATCCGCCGCAGCGATGGCTCCCTCATCAAGTTCGACGGCAATGCCGCCGTTCTGCTCAACAACAAGCTGGAGCCCATCGGCACCCGTATCTTCGGCCCGGTCACGCGCGAACTGCGTACCGAGAAGTTCATGAAGATCGTGTCGCTGGCCCCGGAAGTCCTGTAAGGAACCCCGCCATGAACAAGATCCGCAAAGGTGATGAGGTCATCGTCCTGGCCGGCAAGGACAAGGGCAAGCGCGGCCGCGTCGTGCTGCGCAAGGACGACGAGCATGTCGTCGTCGAAGGCATCAACCTGGTGAAGAAGCACACCAAGCCGAACCCCATGAAGGGCGCCACGGGCGGCATCGTGGAAAAGTCCATGCCGATCCACCAGTCCAACGTGGCGATCTTCAACCCCGCCACCGGCAAGGCCGATCGCGTGGGCATCAAGGTCGACGGTGCCAACCGCAGCCGCGTGTTCAAGTCTTCCGGCGAAGCAATCAAGGTCTGACCATGTCCCGTCTGCAACAACACTACCGCGACAAGGTCGCTCCCCAGCTGATCGAGAAGTTCGGCTACAAGTCGCCGATGCAGGTGCCGCGCATCACCAAGATCACGCTCAACATGGGCGTGAGCGAGGCGGTCGCCGACAAGAAGGTCATGGACAACGCCGTGGGCGACCTGACCAAGATCTCCGGCCAGAAGCCCGTGGTGACCAAGGCCAAGAAGGCCATCGCCGGCTTCAAGATCCGCGAAGGCCAGGCCATCGGCACGATGGTCACTCTGCGCGGCGCCCGGATGTACGAATTCCTCGACCGCTTCGTCACCGTGGCCCTGCCGCGCGTGCGCGACTTCCGTGGTGTCAGTGGTCGCGCCTTCGACGGCCGCGGCAACTACAACATCGGCGTCAAGGAACAGATCATCTTCCCGGAGGTCGAGTACGACAAGGTCGACGCCGTGCGCGGCCTGAACATCTCGATCACCACGACGGCCAAGACCGACGAAGAAGCCAAGGCGCTGCTCGCGGGCTTCCGTTTTCCCTTCAAGAACTGAGGTTGTACCGTGGCTAAAACTGCCTTGATCCAGCGTGAACTCAAGCGTGACAAGCTGGTCGCCCAGTACGCGAAGAAGTACGAAGCGCTGAAGTCCATCGCCAACGATGCGAAGAAGAGCGACGACGAGCGCATGGCAGCCCGCCTGACGCTGCAGAAGCTCCCGCGCAACGCCAATCCCACGCGCCAGCGCAACCGCTGCGAACTGACCGGCCGTGCCCGTGGCACCTTCCGCCAGTTCGGCATCGCGCGCCACAAGATCCGCGAGATGGCCTTCGCCGGCAACATCCCCGGCATCACCAAGGCCAGCTGGTAAAGCAGGGCAGGAGAGACAACTATGAGCATGAGTGATCCCATCTCCGACCTGCTGACGCGTATCCGTAACGCGCAGATGGTCTCCAAGGCGACGGTGTCGGTGCCCTCTTCCAAGGTGAAGGTGGCCATCGCCCAGGTCCTGCAGGACGAGGGTTACATCGACGGCTTCCAGGTGAAGAGCGAGAACGGCAAGTCCGAACTCCTGATCACGCTGAAGTACTACGCCGGCCGTCCGGTGATCGAGCGTATCGAACGCGTCAGCCGCCCCGGCCTGCGCGTCTACAAGGGCCGCAACGCGATCCCCCAGGTCATGAACGGCCTGGGTGTGGCGATCGTCACCACCCCGCAAGGCGTGATGACCGACCGCAAGGCGCGCGCTACCGGTGTCGGTGGCGAAGTGCTGTGCTACGTGGCCTAAGGGAAGGATAGAGCAATGTCCCGAGTCGGAAAAATGCCGGTTGCCGTCCCCCAGGGCGTCGACGTGGCGATCAAGGAAGACCAGATCAGCGTCAAGGGCGCGGGCGGCACGCTGCTGCTCACGCAGAACGCACTGGTCAAGGTGAGCAACGAAGGCGGCAAGCTGACCTTCCTGCCCGCCGACGAATCGCGTGAAGCGAACGCCATGAGCGGCACCATGCGCCAGCTGGTGAACAACATGGTCAACGGCGTCACCAAGGGCTTCGAGAAGAAGCTGAACCTGGTGGGCGTGGGCTACAAGGCTGCTGCCCAGGGCGGCAACAAGCTGAACCTCACGGTGGGCTATTCGCACCCCGTGAACATCGACATGCCCGCGGGCATCACGGTGGCCACCCCGACCCCGACCGAGATCGTGGTCAAGGGCGCCGACCGCCAGCGCGTGGGCCAACTGGCCGCCGAGATCCGGGCTGTTCGTCCGCCTGAGCCCTACAAGGGCAAGGGCATCCGTTATTCGGACGAAAAGATCGTGATCAAAGAGACCAAGAAGAAGTAAGGAGCATGACGATGTTGACCAAGAAGGAACAGCGTCTGCGCCGCTCGCGCCAGACGCGCATCCGCATCGCGACGCAGGGCGTGGCTCGCCTGACGGTGAACCGCACCAACCTGCATATCTACGCGACGCTGATTTCGGACGACGGCTCCAAGGTGCTGGCCACGGCCTCCACCGTCGAAGCCGGCCTGCGCAAGGAACTCGGTGGCTCCGGCAAGGGGGCCACGGTGGCCGCTGCGCAGGAGATCGGCAAGCGCATCGCCGAGAAGGCGAAGGCTGCCGGCGTCGAGAAGGTCGCTTTCGACCGCGCCGGTTTTGCCTACCACGGCCGCGTCAAGGCGCTGGCCGAAGCGGCTCGCGAAGCCGGCCTGCAGTTCTAACGGACACGGATACACAAGATGGCAAAGATTCAAGCTAACCGTCAGGGTGACGGTCCGGAAGACGGCCTGCGCGAGAAGATGATCGCGGTGAACCGCGTGACCAAGGTGGTCAAGGGCGGCCGGATCCTCGGTTTCGCCGCGCTCACCGTGGTCGGCGACGGCCAGGGCAAGGTCGGCATGGGCAAGGGCAAGTCCAAGGAAGTGCCGCTGGCCGTGCAGAAGGCGATGGAAGAAGCGCGCCGCAACATGACCAGCGTGTCGTTGAAGAACGGCACCATCCACCACCAGGTGCAAGGGCACCACGGTGCGGCCCACGTGATGATGGCACCCGCCGCCAAGGGCACCGGCATCATCGCCGGCGGCCCGATGCGCGCCGTGTTCGAAGTCATGGGCATCACCGACATCGTGGCCAAGAGTCACGGCACGTCCAACCCGTACAACATGGTTCGCGCCACGTTCGACGCGCTGCGCAACTCCACGACCCCCGGTCAGGTGGCTGCCAAGCGCGGCAAGTCGGTCGAAGACATCTTCGCCGCTTAAGGAATACGCAATGGCTACCGAACAAAAGACCGTCAAGGTGCAGCTGGTGCGCAGCCCCATCGGCACCAAGCAGTCGCATCGCGACACCGTGCGCGGCCTCGGCCTGCGCAAGCTGAATTCCGTCAGGGAGCTGCAGGACACGCCCTCCGTGCGCGGCATGATCAACAAGATCGATTACCTGGTGAAGGTGCTGTAATGGAACTCAACACCATCAAGCCGGCTGAAGGCTCGAACAAGGCGCGCCGCCGCGTCGGTCGCGGCATCGGCTCCGGCCTGGGCAAGACCGCCGGTCGCGGCCACAAGGGCCAGAAGTCCCGCGCGGGCGGCTATCACAAGGTCGGCTTCGAAGGCGGCCAGATGCCGCTGCAGCGTCGCCTGCCCAAGCGTGGCTTCAAGTCGCACAACCTGCAGTTCAACGGCGAGGTCACGCTGACGCAGCTCGAGCTGCTCGGCGCGGCCGAAGTCGACCTGCTGACGCTGAAGGCGGCCAAGCTGGTGGGCCAGAACGTGAAGAACGTGAAGGTCATCAAGACCGGTGAACTCACCAAGGCCGTCAAGCTGACCGGCATCGGTGCGACCGCGGGTGCCAAGGCTGCCATCGAGGCAGTCGGCGGCGCCCTGGCGTAAGTTGCAAGTCACTACTGACTGAAAGGCTCCCGTGGCAACCAACGCAGCCCAGATCGCGAAGACCGGCAAGTTCGGCGACCTCCGTCGCCGGCTGGTGTTCCTGCTGCTCGCCCTGGTGGTCTACCGGATCGGCGCGCACATTCCGGTGCCCGGCATCAACCCGGACCAGCTCGCGCAGCTGTTCAAGGGCCAGCAGGGCGGCATCCTGAGCCTGTTCAACATGTTCTCGGGTGGCGCGCTGTCGCGGTTCACGGTGTTCGCGCTGGGCATCATGCCGTACATCTCGGCCTCGATCATCATGCAGCTGCTGACTTACGTCCTGCCGCAGTTCGAGCAGCTGAAGAAGGAGGGCGAGGCCGGTCGCCGCAAGGTGACGCAGTACACCCGCTACGGCACGCTGGGCCTGGCGCTGTTCCAGTCGCTGGGCATCGCCATGGCGCTGGAAGGCTCCGCCGGCCTCGTGCTCAACCCGGGCTTCGGCTTCCGCATGACCGCCGTCGTCAGCCTCACGGCCGGCACGATGTTCCTGATGTGGCTGGGCGAGCAGATCACCGAACGCGGTCTCGGCAACGGGATCTCGATCATCATCTTCTCCGGCATCGCGGCGGGCTTGCCCAACGCGATCGGCGGGCTGCTGGAACTGGTGCGCACCGGTGCGATGGGTCCGCTGGTGGCGATCGTGATCGTCATCGTCGTCGCCCTGGTCACCTATGGCGTGGTGTTCGTCGAACGCGGCCAGCGCAAGATCCTCGTGAACTATGCGCGCCGCCAGGTGGGCAACAAGGTCTATGGGGGCCAGAGCTCGCACCTGCCGCTGAAGCTGAACATGGCCGGCGTGATCCCGCCGATCTTCGCCTCGTCGATCATCCTGCTGCCGGCAACGGCGGTGAACTGGTTCTCGACGGGCGAAAGCATGCGCTGGTTGAAGGACATTGCCAGCACGCTCAGTCCCGGTCAGCCGATCTATGTCATGCTCTATGCAGGTGCGATCGTCTTCTTCTGCTTCTTTTACACGGCATTGGTCTTCAACAGCCGCGAGACGGCAGACAACCTGAAGAAGAGCGGCGCCTTCGTTCCGGGCATCCGCCCGGGCGAGCAGACGGCGAAGTACATCGACAAGATCCTGGCCCGGCTCACGCTGGCCGGTGCGATCTACATCACCTTCGTGTGCCTGCTGCCGGAGTTCCTGATCCTGAAGTACAACGTTCCGTTCTACTTCGGCGGGACCTCCCTGCTGATCATCGTGGTGGTCACGATGGACTTCATGGCGCAGGTGCAGAACTACCTGATGAGCCAGCAATACGAATCGCTGCTGAAGAAGGCGAACTTCAAGACGTCGCTCGGCGGCTGATCGGGTCCAGGTAATCACATTGCGGGACAGGCCAAGGCATTCAAGCGCCTTGTCCTGTCGCCAACCGGCTAGAGGAATTAGGAGAGAAGAACATGAGAGTTTCGGCTTCCGTCAAGAAGATCTGCCGCAACTGCAAGATCATTCGCCGCAAAGGCGTGGTCCGCGTGATCTGCACCGATCCGCGTCACAAGCAGCGCCAGGGCTGATTCACAGATTCAGTGATTAACAGGTAAAGACATGGCACGTATTGCTGGCATCAACATTCCGCCGCACCAACACGCCGAGATCGGCCTGACGGCGATCTTCGGCATCGGCCGCACGCGCGCGCGCCAGATCTGCGAAACGACGGGTATCGCCTATTCCAAGAAGGTGAAGGACCTGACCGACGCCGACCTGGAAAAGCTGCGCGACGCGATCGCGGTGTTCACCATCGAAGGTGACCTGCGCCGCGAGACCACGATGAACATCAAGCGACTGATGGACATCGGTTGCTACCGTGGTTTCCGCCATCGCCGCGGCCTGCCCATGCGGGGCCAGCGCACCCGCACCAATGCCCGCACCCGCAAGGGTCCGCGCAAGGCTGCGCAGGCGCTGAAAAAGTAACAAGTACCTGGGGTCGGACCAACAAGCGCGCAGCGCGGTTGCCCGGACCCCTCACTTCAAAGCTGAAAGATCCAAGACATGGCCAAGGCTCCTGCCAACAACGCTGCGCAGCGCGTGCGCAAGAAGGTCCGCAAGAACGTGAGCGACGGCGTCTGCCACGTGCATGCGTCCTTCAACAACACGATCATCACGATCACCGACCGCCAGGGCAACGCGCTCTCCTGGGCTTCCTCCGGCGGCCAGGGCTTCAAGGGTTCGCGCAAGTCCACACCGTTCGCCGCCCAGGTGGCTTCGGAAGTGGCTGGCCGCAACGCGATGGAGCAGGGGATCAAGAACCTGGACGTCGAGATCCGTGGCCCCGGCCCGGGCCGCGAATCGTCCGTGCGTGCGCTCGCCGCGCTGGGCATCCGGATCAACTCGATCTCGGACGTCACGCCGGTGCCGCACAACGGTTGCCGTCCGCAAAAACGGCGCAGGATCTAAGACAAAACACGGCGTGGCTTCGCGCACGCCGTGTCCTGGTTTTCATTGCGAAGCCCACCGCCGTTGGTGCACTCACCGACGGCTCCCGCGGCGTTCCGGCCGCGGTAGTCATTGAAGGAAAGTAAAAGTGGCACGTTATCTCGGCCCCAAGGCCAAACTCTCCCGCCGTGAAGGCACCGACCTGTTCCTGAAGAGCGCGCGCCGCTCCATCGCGGACAAGTCGAAGTTCGACTCCAAGCCTGGCCAGCACGGCCGCACCTCCGGCCAGCGCACCAGCGACTTCGGCCTGCAGCTGCGCGAGAAGCAGAAGGTCAAGCGGATGTACGGCATCATGGAAAAGCAGTTCCGCCGCTACTTCGAGGAAGCCGACCGCCGCAAGGGCAACACCGGCGCCAACCTGCTGTTCCTGCTGGAATGCCGCCTGGACAACGTGGTGTACCGCATGGGCTTCGGCTCCACCCGCGCCGAAGCGCGCCAGCTGGTGAGCCACAAGGCCATCACCGTCAACGGCGGTGTGGTCAACATCCCGTCCTACCTGGTGAAGACCGGTGACATCGTGGCCGTGCGCGACAAGTCCAAGAAGCAGAACCGCGTCGTCGAGGCCCTGCAGCTGGCCACGCAAGTCGGCATCCCGACCTGGGTCGAAGTGAGCATCGACAAGGCCGAAGGCACCTTCAAGAAGGTCCCCGACCGCGACGAATTCGGCGCCGACATCAACGAGTCGTTGATCGTCGAACTGTACTCGCGGTAAACGTGGACAAAACGAGGCTTCTGACGAAGCCTCGTACTCGAGTTTTTTAAATCCCCGGGCGGGGCACTGCCACGGGGGCCAAGCCTTACCGGCGTAACGAGCCGGGGGTATTGAGAGGAAAGTCCTGCATGCAAACCAACCTGCTGAAACCCAAATCCATCAACGTGGAACAGCTTGGCCTCAACCGGGCCAAGGTGACCCTGGAGCCGTTCGAGCGTGGCTACGGCCATACGCTGGGCAACGCGCTGCGCCGGGTGCTGCTCTCGTCGATGGTCGGGTATGCGGCAACGGAGGTGACCATCGCCGGAGTCCTGCATGAATACTCGTCGATCGACGGGGTGCAGGAAGACGTGGTGGGCATCCTTCTGAACCTCAAGGGCGTGGTGTTCAAGCTCCACAACCGCGATGAGGTCACCCTGTCGCTGCGCAAGGACGGCGAAGGCGTCGTCACTGCCGCCGACATCCAGACGCCGCATGACGTCGAGATCGTCAATCCCGAGCACGTCATCGCCACCCTGAGCCAGGGCGGCAAGATCGACATGCAGATCAAGGTCGAGAAGGGCCGCGGCTACGTGCCGGGCAACGTTCGGCGCTACGGCGACGAGCCGACCAAGTCGATCGGCCGCATCGTGCTGGACGCGTCGTTCTCGCCGGTCAAGCGCGTGAGCTACACGGTCGAAAGCGCCCGTGTGGAGCAGCGCACCGACCTGGACAAGCTGGTGATGGAGATCGAGACCAACGGTGCGATCACCGCCGAAGACGCGGTGCGCGCCTCGGCCAAGATCCTGGTCGAACAGCTCGCGGTGTTCGCGCAACTCGAGGGCAGCGAACTCGCCGCCTTCGACGCGCCGGTGCAGCGCAGCTCGCAGCAGTTCGATCCGATCCTGCTGCGTCCGGTCGACGAGCTCGAACTGACGGTGCGCTCGGCCAACTGCCTGAAGGCCGAGAACATCTATTACATCGGCGACCTGATCCAGCGGACCGAGAACGAGCTGCTCAAGACCCCGAACCTGGGTCGCAAGTCGCTCAACGAGATCAAGGAAGTGCTTGCCTCGCGCGGCCTGACCCTTGGCATGAAGCTCGAAAGCTGGCCGCCGGCCGGCCTCGACAAGCGCTGATAACGTCCAACAACCGGACGCAGAAGACGCAAAAGTCACGCAGAAGGCGCAGAAGAACTTTCATCAAGGTTTCTTTTGCGTCCTCTGCGACACTTCTGCGAGTTCTGCGTCTGGAAGTTTGCTTTTTTTGAATTGGTGAAACCGCAGTACCTGATCCGGCTGCGGTCTATATAAGGAAAGGAAATCACCATGCGTCACGGACACGGACTTCGCAAACTCAATCGCACCAGCGAGCACCGCCTCGCCATGCTGCGCAACATGATGAATTCGCTGCTCCAGCACGAAGCCATCAAGACCACGGTGCCGAAGGCCAAGGAACTGCGCCGCGTTGTCGAGCCGATGATCACGCTCGCCAAGAATCCGACGCTGGCCAACAAGCGCTTGGCGTTCGACCGCTTGCGTGATCGCGACATCGTCAGCAAGCTGTTCGCCGAACTCGGCCCGCGTTACCAGACCCGTCCGGGCGGCTACACGCGCATCCTGAAGATGGGTTTCCGCGTCGGCGACAACGCACCGATGGCACTCGTCGAACTGGTGGACCGTCCCGCAGCGACGGAATCCACGGGTGGCGAGCAAAGCGCTTCCGAATAAGCTATACTCTCCCTTCTGACGCGCGGTGGAGCAGCCTGGTAGCTCGTTGGGCTCATAACCCAAAGGTCGCAAGTTCAAATCTTGCCCGCGCAACCAATTCGAAGCGATTCGTTCGCTTCATTCAACGCCCACTTTCGAGTGGGCGTTCTTGTTTGTGGCCGTTGCCTGCGTTGCCTGCGTCAGGCGTGCAATGCCGCCCGCACCACCGCCTTGAACTCGCCCCAATACGGCAGCTCCGACCCCGCGTAACGCTGCGTCATGAGCACCACTGCCAACTGCTCACGCGGCGAGAAGCACCACTTCGTTCCGGCGAGCCCGCCCCACTGCACTTCGCCCGGCACGCTTGACGCGTCATCGGCGCAGGGCTCCACGCGCACCGATGCGGCGAAGCTGTGGCCGCGGCCCGTCTGCATGGCCGCACCGGGAAAGCCGATCCACAGGCCCGCGGGTAACTGGTTCCCGGTGACCAGGCGCATCGTCTCGGGCGCCAGCAGCGGCGCGCCACCCAGCGAGAGCGCGCACACCAGCTTCACGTAGTCGCCCAGCGTGGATACGAGCCCGCCGCCGCCCCCGAGCAGCGGCGCGGGCCGCACGTAGGCCCCTTCGTAAGGCAGGCGGTCCGCGCGCTGCAGCCCGGGCCGCAGGGGTTCCTTGCGGTCGCCGATGTACAGGCTCGCCAGCCGCGCCTGCTTCTCGGGCGGCACGAAGAAGAAGGTGTCCTGCATGCCCAGCGGCTCGAACACCTGGCGACGAAAGCAGGCATCGAGCGCTTGGCCCTGCACCAGCTCCACGACGTGACCCAGCACGTCCGTCGCGATCGAGTAGTTCCAGGCGGCGCCAGGCTGGAACAGCAGTGGCACGGTGGCGAGCGCCTCGCACATCTGCCCCAGGTCCAGCGCGGGATGGAGGATGCGCGCGTCGGCATACGCCTTGGCGATCGGCGCGTCCGGCTGCGTGAAGCCATACGTGAATCCCGCCGTGTGCGTCATGAGATGACGGATGCGCACCGGCTCACGCGCGGCCTCGGTGTCGGCGAGCGACGTGGCGCCGGGCTTGAGCACGCGCAGCTTGCGCAGTGCGGGGATGTAGTCGCCCACCGGATCGTCGACCCGCAGCCTGCCTTGCTCCACCAGCTGCAGCGCCGCGCAGCTGGTCACCAGCTTGGTGTTGGAGAAGATGCGAAACAGGTGGTCTTCGCGCAGCGGCGCGCGCGCCTCGCGGTCCGCCCAGCCGACGCAGCCTTGCGCGATGACTTCGCCGGCGCGCAGGACGGCATACGAGGCACCGGGCAGCTCCTCGCGGTCCACGCGGGCCTGCAAGTCGGCATCGAGGGCAGAGGGATTCATTCGCGCATTCTGCCGGCCTCCCGGTCCGCCCGCCGACGCCCTGCGCTCACCGCGGTCTTCGAGGCGACACGGCTCCCCGAGCCACGCGGGTTTCCCCCGGTCCTCGCCTGGCAGACATACGGGATGATTTTTGTTGTCGGACATCTGACGACCTCACTTCAGCGCCACCACGGCCGCATCGCTCCAGACCCCGGGGGACCCCATGAAGATCTCGTTCCAGAAACTCACCGCCGCCCTCGCCCTTGCCGCCCTGGCCGGCGTCGCGCAGGCGCGCACCTTCCGTACCGCCGACGTCCACGCGAAGGACTTTCCGACCAACAAGGCGGTCGCATTCATGGGCGAGGAACTGTCCAGGGCCACCGGCGGCAAGGACTCGATCAAGGTGTTCGGCGACAGCTCGCTGGGCTCCGAGAAGGACACCATCGAGCAGGTGAAGATCGGCGCGCTCGACATGGTGCGCGTCAACTTCGGCGCCTTCAACGGCATCGTGCCGGAGTCGGTCCTGCCCGCGCTGCCCTTCCTGTTCCGCGACATGGACCATTTCCGCAAGACCATGTACGGCCCGCAGGGCGACAAGATCCTCGCGGGCTTCGAGAAGGCCGGCTTCATCGGCCTGGCGATCTACGAGAGTGGCGCCCGCTCCATGTATGCCAGGAAGCCGATCAAGACGCTGGCCGACATCAAGGGCATGAAGGTGCGCGTGCAGCCGTCGGACCTGTTCGTGAGCATGATGGGCGCGATGGGCGCGTCGCCCACGCCCATGCCCTACAACGAGGTCTACACCGGGCTGAAGACCGGCCTGCTCGACGCGGCCGAGAACAACTATCCCTCGTACGACGAGGCCAGGCACTTCGAATCGGCGCCGGTCTACTCGGAGACGATGCACTCCATGTCGCCCGAAGTGCTGGTGTTCTCCAAGAAGATCTGGGACACCCTCGGCAAGGACGAACAGGCGGCCATCCGCAAGGCTGCCAAGGCCTCGGTGCCTTACTACGTGAAGCTGTGGGACGCCAAGGAGAAGGAAGCGCGCGCCGAAGTGATCAAGGGTGGCGCCAAGATCGTGCCCGCCGCCCAGATCGACCGTGCCTCCTTCGTGGCCGTCGAGAAGCCGGTGTGGGACAAGTTCACCACGACGCCGGAGCTCAAGGCGCTGGTGCAGGAGATCGTGAATGCCAGGTGAGGTCCTCGGGGCCGACATCCAGGGCGACGAGGCGGGGGTCGTCGGCCTCGCGGGCCTCCCGCCCGGGCAGTCCGCCTCGAGCTGGCTGACGCCGATCAATGCGCGGCTGTCACGCTGGGTGCTGTACCTGGCGTGCGTCTGCCTGGCGGGGCTGCTGGCGGTGGTGGTGTATGGCGTGGTGATGCGCTATGCGTTCAACAACGCACCGCCGTATGTGGAACAACTGGCCTTGCTGCTCGTGATTTCGGTCGCGATGTTCGGCGCCTCCGCCGGCGTGCGCGATGCCGGCCACATCGGCCTCGATTCCCTGGTCCGCAACCTGCCGCCCAAGGTGCAGTTCTGGTGCAAGGTGGCGGTCGAAGTCCTGAGCGGCGCCTTCGCCGTGGCGCTGGTGCTGGGCGGCGTCGAGATGGCGCTCTCCACGCAAGGTGCCACCATTCCCACGCTGGGCGTGCCCGAGGCGCTGCGCTACCTGCCCGTGATCCTGTCCGGCGTGCTGATCCTGCTGTTCTGCCTCGAACTGCTCATCGCCCTGTTCAAGGGCTACAAGGTGGTGGCCTCATGGCACTGACCGTGCTGTGCGTGGGCTTCCTGCTGCTCCTGGTGCTGGGCGTCCCGGTCGCCTTCGCGATCGGGCTGAGCTGCCTGGCGACCTTTGCGGTCGAAGGCCTGCCCTTCGAGACCGCCATCCAGATGATGGTGTCGGGCATGAACGTGTTCTCGTTCCTGGCCATTCCCTTCTTCATCTTCTCGGGCGAGTTGATGCTGCATGGCGGCATCGCCGACAAGATCGTCGCCTTCGCGCGCAGCCTGGTCGGCCACTGGAAGGGTGGGCTGGGGCTGGCCAACGTGGTCGCCTCGACGCTGTTCGGCGGCGTCTCCGGCTCGCCGGTGGCCGACACCTCCGCCATGGGTGGCGTGATGATCCCGATCATGAAGCGCGAGGGCTACGGCGCGGATTACGCGGTCAACGTGACGACACATGCATCGCTCTCCGGCGCGCTCATGCCCACCTCGCACAACATGATCATCTACGCCTTCGCGGCGCAGGGCGCGGCAGGCATGGTGGCCGGCCAGTCGATCAAGGGCGTGTCGATCGGCGATCTGATGTTTGCCGGGCTGGTGCCGGTGTTCTGGATCATGGTCTGCATGCTGATGGCCGCCTACTGGCAGGCACGCCGATACGGCTACCCGCGCAGCGCGGAGGGCCGCTCGCTGGTCCAGGCCTTCCCCGGCTGGGGCGCGGTGCTGCGCACCTTCATCGCTTCGCTGCCGGGCCTGGGCGTGGTGGCCATCATCCTGGTGTGCGTGATGAAGGGCGTGACCACCGCCACCGAGGCCGCGGCCATCGCGGTCACCTACTCGCTGCTGCTGACGGTTTTTATCTATCGCACGATGACGCGCGAGCGCCTGCTCAAGTCGCTGGCCAAGGCTTCCAAGACGACCGGCGTGATCCTGCTGCTGATCGGCGTCTCCAACATGCTGCGCTACCAGATGGCGTACCTGGAGATCCCGGACGTGATCGAGCACGCGCTGCTGTCGGCCACCCGCCACCCGTGGCTGATGCTGCTGTACATCAACATCATCCAGGTCGCGCTGGGCATCTTCCTGGACATGGCGGCGCACATCCTGATCACCACGCCGCTGTTCCTGCCGCTGGCCATGCAGATGGACGTCGGCCCGGTGCAATTCGGCATGATGCTGCTGCTCAATTGCGCGCTGGGTCTGGTGCACCCGCCGGTGGGCAGCGTGCAGTTCGTCGGCTGCGCCATCGGCAAGATCTCGATCGGCGAGGCGACGAAGACGGCCTGGCCCTACTACCTGGCGATCTTCATCGCGATCAACCTGGTGACCTACGTGCCCGGGTTCTCCACGTGGCTGCCTTCGCTGATCACCGGCCACCGCGTGCTCTGAGCCGGGCGGACTTCGGCCAGCCGGCGGCGCCGCTCGCGCGCATTGGCCAGGTGGGTGCGCATCGCGGCGCGGGCGCCCTCCGGGTCGTGGTGCTCGATGGCGTCGACGATGCTCTCGTGCTCCGCATGCACGCGCTTCAGGTAGGCATGGCGCTCCGGCGTGAGCGGGCCGGGCGGCTCGAGCCGGGCGCGCGGGATCATCGTGCCGCCCAGCGTGGCCATGAGGTCCACGAAGTGGGGGTTCTGGGTGGCCCGCGCGATCTCCAGGTGGAACTGGAAGTCCGCACCGACGGCGTCGCGCCCTTCATCGAGGGCCGAAGTGAGGGACTTCAGCGCGTTGCGCAGCGTGTCGACATTGGCCGGGGTGCCGCGCATCGCCGCCAGCGCGGCGCTCTCCGTCTCCACCGCCATGCGCAGCTCCAGCACCGCGATCACGTCCTGCAGCGTGCCCAGCTGCTCCGGCGAAATGCGGAAGGTGGCGGGGTCACCCAAGCCCACCACGAAGGTGCCGACGCCGTGCCGCGTGGCGACCAGGCCGGCGGCCTGCAGGCGCGAAATCGCTTCGCGCACGACGGTGCGGCTGACGCGGAATTCCTCCATGAAGGCGGCCTCGGTGGGCAGCTTTTCGCCGGGCGCGAGCGAGCCGTCGCGGATGCGTCCGGCCAGCGCATCGACCACTTCGTGCGCGAGACTGCGGGGCCGGCGACGCGCCAGTTCGGTCATCGGGCAAACCCTTTCCTGGCCATCTTGACAGTGCGAGGCTGTTCCATGAGGATGTTGTACGACAACTGACGACCAATGACAAGCCCGGCTTACCGCACCTTCGCGTCACGGTCCGAGCCTCCCCCACCATGAGCCTGTCCCACACCTCCCAACTCCCCCTCGGCCGCATCCTCCTGACCGGCGCTGCCGGCGGCCTTGGCCGCGAGTTGCGCCCGCGCCTGCGCGCCCGCGCCACCCTGCTGCGCCTGAGCGACGTCGCGCCCATCGAGCCCGCCGGCCCGGGCGAGGAAGTGCAGCAGGCCGCGCTGGAAGACCGCGCCGCCGTGCACCGCCTGCTGCAAGGCATGGACGCGGTGGTCCACCTGGGCGGCATCTCCACCGAGCAGCCGTTCGACGCCATAGTTCAGGCGAACATCGTCGGCACGTACAACGTGTACGAGGCGGCGCGCCAGCACGCCGTCAAGCGCATCGTGTTCGCGAGCTCCAACCACGTCACCGGCTACTACCGGCAGGACGAGGTGATCGCCCCCGACATGCCGATGCGTCCCGACGGCCACTACGGCATCTCCAAGGCCTTCGGCGAGAGCCTGGCGCGCTTCTATTTCGACCGCTATGGCATCGAGACAGTGTGCCTGCGCATCGGCTCTTCGTTCCCCGAGCCGCGCGACCGCCGCATGCTCGCGACCTGGCTCAGCTACGACGACCTGGAACGCCTGGTGGTCGCCAGTCTCACGACCCCCAGGGCGGGCTACAGCGTCGTCTACGGCGTCTCCGACAACCCGGCGAGCTGGTGGGACAACAGCTCCGCGCGCCACCTCGGCTACCGCCCGCAGGACAGCTCGGAGCCCTTCCGTGCCGCGCGCGAAGCCGCGCAGCCGCAGCTGGATGCGAACGATCCCGCCGTCGTGTACCAGGCCGGCGGCTTCGTCCGCATGGGGCCGTTCGAATGAGCACCGCCAGCGACGTGCCCTTCGTCCCGAGTGCGCGCTATCCGGACCCGCGCATCGAGGTGCTGGACGAGCGCTTCCTCAAACTGCGCCTGTTCAGCGCCACGGTCGAACGGCTGTTCACCGGCATGCGCTGGGGCGAAGGCCCCGTGTGGTTCGGCGACGGCGGCTACCTGCTGGTCTCGGACATCCCCAACGACCGCATCCTGCGGTGGGATGCGGCCACCGGCGCCGTCGGCGACTACCGCAAGCCCTCGAACAACGCCAACGGTCACTGCCGCGACCGGCAGGGGCGGCTGGTCTCGTGCGAGCACCTCACGCGCCGCATCACGCGCACGGAGTACGACGGCAGCATCACCGTGCTGGCCGATCGCTTCGATGGCAAGCGCCTGAACTCGCCCAACGACATCGCCTGCGCCAACGACGGCAGCATCTGGTTCACCGATCCGCCCTTCGGCATCGGCGGCTACTGGGAGGGCGCGCCGGGCGAGCAGGAGCTGCCGCAGGCGGTGTACCGCATCGCGCCGGACGGCGGGCTGCAGCAAGTGATCACCGACCTTGCCGGCCCCAACGGCCTGGCCTTCTCACCGGACGAATCGGTGCTGTACGTGGTGGAGAGCCGCGCCACGCCGCACCGGAAGATCTGGGCCTACGACCACGCCAGCGACGGGCGCCTGGCGAACCGGCGGCTGGCAGTCGACGCGCAAGGGCCGGGCGCGTTCGACGGCTTTTGCGTCGACGTCGAGGGCAACCTGTGGTGCGGCCTGGGCAGCAACGGCGCAGCGGGCGTGGAGCCGGAAGGCCTGGACGGCGTGCGCGTGTATGCGCCGGACGGCACGGCCCTGGGGCACATCCACCTGCCCGAGCGCTGCGCCAACGTGTGCTTCGGCGGCCGCCATCGCAACCGCCTGTTCATGGCGGCAAGCCACTCGGTGTACGCGCTGTACGTGAACACGCAGGGCGCCTGAGCCGGGCGAGCGGGGCAGAGCCATCACGGCGCCGCGCCACGGCGACAATGCGTTCTTCACTTTGGCGAGGAACCAGGATGGCAAGAACCAGCGATTGGCCCGGCAAGATCGTCGCGCTGCTGCGTGCCGGCAACCCCGATGCGGCCATCGAGCAGATCCGCGTGGCACCCAACACGCGTGACCTGCGGGCGCTCGAGAAGATGATGGCTGCGGCGCAGCTGGCCGGCCGCTGGCGCAACGTGGATGCGGCGATCGCCGAAAGCATCCAGGCCCTGTCGGCCCCGCGCCTGCATCGCTCGCCATGACGGTCGAGGCTTTTCGCGCGCTCGGACTTTCGGCCGAACTTGCCGCTGCCTGCACGCAGGCCGGCTTCGACACGCCCACGCCCATCCAGCAGCAAGCGGTTCCGGCCGTGCTGCGCGGACAGGACGTGCTGGCGCTGGCACCCACCGGCTCCGGCAAGACCGCTGCCTTCGCCTTGCCCTTGCTGCAGGCGCTGGGCGCCACGCGCGTGGGCTGGCGCCGGCCGGTGCGCGTGCTGGTCCTGGTGCCGACGCGGGAACTCGCGGCGCAGGTGGCCGAGGTGTTCCGTGCCCTCGGCAAGTCCTTGCTGCAGGCGCCCAAGGTGGCGGTGCTGTTCGGCGGTGTCTCGGTCAATCCGCAGATGATGGGACTGCGCGGCGGCGCCGACGTGGTGGTGGCGACGCCGGGGCGCCTGCTCGATCTGATGGAGCGCAATGCGCTGGACATCGCGCGCGTCGAAGCGCTGGTGCTCGACGAAGCCGACCGCCTGCTGGACCTGGGCTTCGCCAGCGAGCTGCAGGCGGTGCTGGCCGCACTGCCGGCCAGGCGTCAGAACCTGTTGTTCTCGGCCACGTTTGCCGATGACGTCGCGGCCCTGGCGAACGGCCTGCTGCACGACGCCGTGCAGATTCGCGCCGAAGCCTCGCAAGAGCCGCCGCCCACGATCGTGCAACGCGCGATCGAGGTGGATGCGGGCCGGCGCACGCAGTTGCTGGGCCATCTCATCCGCCAAGGCAAGTGGCGGCGCACGCTGGTCTTCGTGGCCACGCGCCATGCCACCGAACACCTCGCGCGCAAGCTGTGCGACAACGGCATTCCGGCGGCGCCGCTGCACGGCGAGATGAGCCAGGGTCAACGCACCGACACGCTCGAGGCCTTCAAGGCGGGCCGCAGCGACGTCCTGGTGACCACCGATCTCGCGGCGCGCGGGATCGACATCCCGGAGCTGGAAGTGGTGGTCAACTACGACCTGCCCCGCTCGCCCACGCACTACGTGCACCGCATCGGCCGCACCGGACGCGCGGGCGCCGCGGGCGAGGCGGTCAGCTTCGTCAGCGCCGCGACGCACGGGCACTTCGCGCTGATCGAGGCGCGCCAGCAGATCGCGTTGCCGCGCGAACAGGTGCCCGGCTTCGAACCCGTGGAGACCGCGCCGGCGGGCCCGGACAAGGGGGTTGGCGGCATCAAGGGCAAGCGCCCGAGCAAGAAGGACAAGCTGCGCGCGGCTGCGGCGCGGCGCGGCGACTGAGCGCAGGCGCCATCGCCGCCTGCGCGCATCGCCGCCAAGGCGCGCGCGTGCAGGAAGCCACGCTTTGCGGTTGCGCATCGCGCTCGGCACTGGTCAGCAATGGCAGGGCTGGATATCCTGCGGGGCCGACTTCCCGGCATCCGGAGATACCGTGCTGGTTTCCTACAGTCCGTGGTTGGTCGCCACCTCGCTGGCGGTGGCGATCCTCGCCGCCTACGTGGCGCTCAACCTGGTCTCCAACGTGGCCGCCGCGCGCGGTCGCGGCGCCTCGCTGATCTGGCTGGCCGGCAGCGCCGTGGCCATGGGCACCGGCATCTGGTCGATGCACTTCGTCGGCATGCTGGCCGCCAGCATCGGCGTGCAGATGACATACCAGTTCGGCTGGACGGCGCTGTCACTGCTGATCGCCGTGCTGATCTCCGGCTTTGCGCTGTACATGGTCAGCAGCGATCAGAGCCCGGGCCCGCGCAAGCTGATCCTCTGCGGTGCCGTCATGGGCGCCGGCGTCGCCTCGATGCACTATGTCGGCATGGGCGCGCTGCAGGTCAGCCCGGGCATCGAGTACGACCCGCTGCTCTTCACGCTCTCGGTGCTGGTCGCGATGGCGGCATCCTACGTCGCGCTCTGGCTGTTCGTCGCCCTGCGCTCGCGCAGCATCAGCAACCCCTTGCGCAAGCGCGGTGGCAGCGCGCTGATCATGGGCGTGGGGATCGTCGGCATGCACTACACGGGCATGGCGGCGGCGCGCTTCGCCGCCGGCACGATCTGCACGATGCCCTCGGCCGACACCGACCATGTGTGGCTGGCCGCGACGGTGGCCGGCTTCACGGCCATGATGCTGGTGGGCGCCTTGCTCGGCTCGCTGTTCGACACGCACCTCACGCGCCGCTCGGAGGAGCACCAGACCCGGCTGCTGGCGATGAACGAACTGCTGCGGCGCGAGAAGCTGGAGCTCGCGCAGGCCAATACGCAATTGCGCAGCGAGATCGCCGAGCGCGCGGCGGCCGAACAGGCGCGCCAGGAGGCCGACGCCGCCAACGACGCCAAGAGCAGCTTCCTGGCCACCATGAGCCACGAGATCCGCACGCCCATGAACGGGCTGCTCGGGATGCTGGAGATGCTCGGGTTCACGCAGCTCGATCCGGCGCAGCGCGCCAAGCTGCGGGTGGCCCGCGAATCCGGCAAGAGCCTGCTGCGGATCATCGACGACATCCTGGACTTCTCGAAGATCGAGGCCGGCAAGCTGGACATCCGCCCCGAGCCCATGCGGCTGGTGGAGCTGGTCGAGGAGATCCGCGATGCCTTCGCCGCCAACGCCAGCAGCAAGGGGCTGCTGCTGTCCTCCCGCATCGATCCAAGGATCAGCGCGGCGCTGATGGTCGACGGCGTCCGCGTGCGGCAGATCCTGGGCAACCTGGTGAGCAACGCCATCAAGTTCACCCATCGCGGCGAGGTGTACCTCACCGCCGATCTGATGGAACGCGCCCACGGCCGCGACCGCGTGCGCTTCTACGTGAAGGACACGGGCATCGGCATTTCCGCCGACGACCAGCAGAAGCTGTTCACCCCCTATACGCAGGCCGACCTGGGCAGCAGTCGCCGCTATGGCGGCACCGGTCTCGGGCTGGCGATCTCGCGCCGCCTGGCGGAGTTGATGGACGGCAGCATCGACCTGGTGAGCGATCTTGGCAGCGGCACCACCATGATCCTGGACCTGACGTTCGGCATCGCCGACCCGGCGATGCTGCCGCCGCTGCCCGACGCGCAGCCCGTGTTCGCGCCGTCGCTGCCGCCCGAGCCGGAGCGCGCGGTGCAACACGCGCCCGGGACCACGCTGGTGCTGGTGGTGGACGACCACGCCACCAACCGCATGTTGCTGGTCAGCCAGGTCAATGCGCTCGGCTACGCGGCGGAAAGCGCGAGCAACGGTGCGCAGGCGCTGGAGCTGTGGCAGACCGGGCGCTTCTCGCTGGTGCTGACCGACTGCAACATGCCGGTCATGAACGGCTACGAGCTGGCACGCGCGATTCGCACCATGGAGTCGGGCTCGGGGCCGGCGCGCTGCCCCATCCTCGCCTGCACGGCCAACGCCATGAACGACGAGGTCGCCCATTGCGTGGAAGCGGGCATGGATGCCTATCTCGTGAAGCCGATGGACCTCGCGACCCTGATGGACGAACTGGCACGCTGGCTGCCGATCCCCGCCGACGGCAAGGCCGCACTGGCCTGAGCGGAGTCGGGCGGGTCGGGCGGGAGAGGATGTCATCCCGGGCTTGACCCACTGCTGTCCGTAATAGCACGTTCTACATGTCCCTGTTCAGACGCGGAAGAGGCCGAGCAACGTCAGGGAGACTTGAAAAAGTGTCGCTGTCAGTGCGCCCCGAGGAGCGACCGCGCCGGCAAAGCCGCATGCGGGCGGGCTGCGGCGCGCGGCGGGGCGTCCCGATCGCGCCAGGCGCGATCGGGCAAACCTGCGCTGGCCGGTCTT
>NZ_JAQGNQ010000033.1 GCF_028291745.1 Ramlibacter sp.
CAGCAGTTCGTCGGCCAGCTTGCTGAACTGCCGCAGCAGCGCCTGCGTGCCGCGTGCCGTGCTGCCGGTGCCCGCCGCTTCGAGCAGGGACGCCTTTTTCTGCCGGTAGCCCTCCCGCAGGGCCGGCAGGTCGAAGGGAGCGGACAGGTCGGTCATGGGAGGGGAGGCTGGCAGGGGGGGAATCAGGCCGTCGCGGACTCGCGGGCTTGCGTGACGAACGCCGGCACGGGTGGGCTGCCGGCCGACAGCGTCAGCACCTCGTAGCCGGTGTCGGTGACCAGCACCGTGTGTTCCCACTGGGCCGACAGGCTGCGGTCCTTGGTGACGATGGTCCAGCCGTCGTTGCCGAACTCCTTCACCTCGCGGCGGCCGGCGTTGATCATCGGCTCGATCGTGAAGGTCATGCCGGGCACCAGTTCCTCCAGGGTGCCGGGCTTGCCGTAGTGCAGCACCTGCGGCTCCTCGTGGAAGTTGCGGCCGATGCCGTGGCCGCAGAACTCGCGCACCACCGAGAAGCCCTGGCTTTCGGCGAATTTCTGGATCGCCCAGCCGATGTCGCCCAGGCGCACGCCCGGCTTGACCTGCACGATGCCGTGCCACATCGCCTCGTAGGTGACCTGCACCAGCCGCCTGGCGGCGATCGACGCGTCGCCGATGATGAACATGCGGCTGGTGTCGCCGAACCAGCCGTCCTTGATGACGGTGACGTCGACGTTGACGATGTCGCCCTTCTTCAGCGGCTTGTCGTTGGGAATGCCGTGGCACACCACGTTGTTTACCGAGGTGCACAGGGATGCCGGGTAGGGCGGGTAGCCCGAGGGCTGGTAGCCCAGCGTCGCGGAGGTGGTGCCCTGCTTCTTCATGAACTCGGCCGCCAGCCGGTCGATTTCACGCGTGGTGATTCCGGGCTTGATGTGCGCCGTGAGGTGGTCGAGCACCTCGGCCGCCAGCCGACAGGCCGTGCGCATCGCCTCGATGCCTTGTTCGTCTTTGGTCGTGATGCTGCCCATCCCGGGATTATCCCAGAGGGGCGCGGACTGCGCAGCCAGACCTGCGAGAGGGGGCGCACCGCGCAGGTAGAATCCCGGGTTCCCCGCGTCCCCAGTCAGCGGCCGGCGGGGCCCACTCCCCAGACAGGTTTTCCACAGTGTCCCTGCACATCACCGAGTTCGAGGGCGGACAGGCCCTCAGCGACTTCCGGATCCAGCAACTCCTGCCGCGACTGCAAGCCGTGCACGCCAAGATCGCCGGCATCTCGGCGCGCTACGTGCACCTGGTGGCCAGCGACCACGCCCCCGATGCTCAGGAACGCGAGCAGCTCGCTGCCCTGCTGACTTATGGCGATCCCCACGACGGTGCGGACGCCGGTCCCTTGCTGATCGTCACGCCGCGGCTCGGCACCGTGTCGCCCTGGGCCTCGAAGGCAACCGACATCGCGCACAACTGCGGGCTGGCGATCCGGCGGATCGAGCGGGTGGTCGAATACCGCGTGCAGATGGCGTCGGGCTGGCTGGGCAAGGCCAAGAGCATCGAGCCGCAAGAACTCGCCGCGGTCGCCGCGCTGCTGCACGACCGCATGACCGAAAGCGTGGTGACCGAGCGCTCCGAAGCCGCGCGCCTGTTCACCGAACTGCAGGCGCCGCCGATGGAGCACGTCGACGTTCTGGCCGGGGGCCGCGCTGCCCTGGAGGACGCCAATCGCCGCTTCGGCCTGGCGCTGGCCGAAGACGAGATCGACTACCTCGTGCAGGCCTTCACCGCGCTCGAGCGCAATCCGACGGACGTCGAGCTGATGATGTTCGCGCAGGCCAACAGCGAGCACTGCCGGCACAAGATCTTCAACGCCACCTTCACCATCGACGGCCAGCCGCAGGACCAGAGCCTGTTCGGCATGATCCGCAACACGCACCAGGCGCACCCCGAGCACACCATCGTCGCCTATGCGGACAACGCCGCGGTGATGGAAGGCCACGCGGTGGAGCGTTTCGTGCCGGCTGCGGGCGGGGTCTACGCCAAGAGCGAGGCGACCCATCACGTGCTGATGAAGGTGGAGACGCACAACCACCCTACCGCGATCTCGCCTTTCCCGGGCGCCTCCACCGGCGCCGGCGGCGAGATCCGCGACGAGGGCGCCACCGGTCGCGGCGCGCGGCCCAAGGCGGGCCTCACCGGCTTCACGGTGTCCAGGCTGTGGGGCGCGCAGTTCGGCAAGCCGGAGCACATCGCGAGTCCGCTGCAGATCATGACCGAGGGTCCGCTCGGTGGCGCGGCCTTCAACAACGAATTCGGCCGGCCCAATTTGCTGGGCTATTTCCGCGAGTATGAGCAGGAGGTGGCGGGCGTGGCCCGCGGCTACCACAAGCCGATCATGATCGCCGGCGGGCTGGGCTTCATAGACGCCGGGCTCACGCACAAGATCCCGTTCCCGCCCGGCACGCTGCTGGTGCAACTGGGCGGCCCCGGCATGCGCATCGGCATGGGCGGAGGCGCGGCCTCGTCGATGGCCAGCGGCACCAATACGGCGGAACTCGATTTCGATTCCGTGCAGCGCGGCAACCCGGAGATCGAGCGCCGCGCGCAGGAGGTGATCAACCGCTGCTGGGAACTGGCGGCGGACAACCCGATTTTGGCGATTCACGACGTCGGGGCGGGCGGGTTGTCGAACGCCTTTCCCGAGCTGACCAACGATGCCGGTCGGGGGGCGCGTTTCGATCTGAGCCGGGTGCCGCTGGAGGAGTCCGGTCTCGCGCCGCGCGAGATCTGGAGCAATGAAAGCCAGGAACGCTACGTGCTGGCGATCGCACCGGAATCGCTGGAGCTGTTCCGGGGCTTCTGTGAGCGGGAGCGGTGTCCCTTCGCGGTGGTGGGCGTCGCTACGGAAGAACGACAGCTGGTGGTGGCGGGAACGCCCCTCACCCCAACCCTCTCCCCGGAAGGGAGAGGGAGCAAGACCGAACTCCCTCTCTCCAAGGAGAGATCTGCAGGACTCCCTCTCCCGCTTGCGGGAGAGGGCGGGGGTGAGGGCGACGGCGCTGACTCCCCCCAGCCCGTCGACATGCCCCTTGACGTCCTCTTCGGCAAACCCCCGAAGATGCACCGCGACGTCCAGCGCATCGCCCGCGAGGTGCCCGCCATCGACCTCACCGGCGTGACCCTGCAGCAGGCCGCGATCGACGTCCTGAGCCACCCCACCGTCGCCTCCAAGCGCTTCCTCATCACCATCGGTGACCGCACCGTCGGCGGGCTCACGCACCGCGACCAGATGGTCGGTCCGTGGCAGGTCCCGGTGGCCGATTGCGCCGTCACGCTGGCCGACTACCGCGGCTTTGCCGGCGAGGCCATGAGCATGGGCGAGCGCACGCCGCTGGCCGCGGTCGACGGACCGGCTTCCGGCCGCATGGCCGTGGCCGAGGCCATCACCAACCTGTTGGCCGCCCCGATCGAACTCGCGCGCGTGAAGCTCTCGGCCAACTGGATGGCCGCGTGCGGCGAGCCGGGCGAAGACGCGGCGCTGTACGACACCGTGCGCGCCGTCGGCATGGAGCTGTGCCCGCAGATCGGCGTCGCGATTCCGGTCGGCAAGGACAGCCTTTCGATGCGCACGCAATGGACCGAAGGCGGCGCCACGAAGAAGGTCACCTCGCCGGTCAGCCTGATCGTCACCGCCTTCGCCAGCGTGGCCGACGTGCGCGGCACGCTCACGCCGCAGTTGCAGGCAAGCGAAGACACGACGCTGGTGCTGGTGGACCTGGGGCACGGACGCCAGCGCATGGGCGGCAGCATCCTGGCGCAGACGCTGGGCCAGCCCGGTGGCGAGGTGCCGGACCTGGACGAGGCGCAGGACCTGGTGAAACTCGTCGCTGCCGTCAACGAGCTGCGCGCGCAGGGCCGCCTCCTGGCCTATCACGATCGCAGCGATGGCGGCCTGTTTGCCGCGGCCTGCGAGATGGCTTTTGCGGGCCACGTGGGCGTCGCGCTGAACGTCGACCTGCTGGTCACCGAAGGCGACGGCATCAGCGACAGCCGCGCCGATTACGGCGACGCCAAGAACTGGGCGAGCCAGGTCGGTGCCCGCCGCGAGGAGCTGACGCTCAAGGCGCTGTTCAACGAGGAACTCGGCGTGCTGCTGCAGGTGCGCACGGGCGAACGCAACGAGGTGATGCAGGTGCTGCGCGCCCACGGCCTCTCCAAGCACAGCCACTTCGTCGGCAAGACCCGGCCGGCGGCCGATGCGATCGACGTGGGCAAGGGCGAGGTGCAGGTGTGGCGCGATACCAAGGCGGTGTTCAGCGCCAAGCTTGCGGACCTGCACCAGGTGTGGGACAGCGTGAGCTGGAAGATCTGCCAGCAGCGGGACAACCCGGTGTGTGCGGATGGCGAGCATGGGGCGGTGGGGGATGCGAATGACCCGGGCTTGCATGTTTTTGTGCCGGGGGTGCCCCCACCCCAACCCTCCCCCGGGAGGGGAGGGAGTTCTGCATTACCCCCTCCCCCTCTGGGGGAGGGCTGGGGTGGGGGCGCTCCGGCGCTCAATCTCGCCAAACCCCGCGTCGCAATCCTCAGAGAACAAGGCGTCAACTCCCACATCGAGATGGCCTACGCCTTCACCAAGGCCGGCTTCGAAGCGGTCGACGTGCACATGACCGACCTGCAGTCCGGCCGCCATGACCTCTCCGCCTTCCGCGGCGTGGTGGCGTGTGGCGGCTTCAGCTACGGCGACACGCTGGGCGCCGGCATCGGCTGGGCGCGCAGCATCACCTTCAATCCGGTACTCGCTAGCCAATTCCGCGACTTCTTCGCGCGCAGCGACACCTTCGGCCTCGGTGTGTGCAACGGCTGCCAGATGTTCGCCGAGCTGGCCGACATCATCCCGGGCGCGCAGGCCTGGCCGCGCTTCACCACCAATCGCAGCGAGCGCTTCGAGGCGCGGCTGGCGCTGGTCGAAGTGCTGGATTCGCCCAGCCTGT
Source organism: Ramlibacter sp. (assembly GCF_028291745.1). GTDB lineage: Bacteria > Pseudomonadota > Gammaproteobacteria > Burkholderiales > Burkholderiaceae_C > Ramlibacter. The sequence goes on from NZ_JAQGNQ010000033.1 coordinate 4,968, forward strand.
TCCTCCAGGGCATGGCGGGCGCGCGCCTGCCGATCGCGGTGGCGCACGGCGAGGGCTTCCCCAATTTCGCCCGCCGCGGCGACCAGGCCCAGGTGATCGCCGCCATGCGCTACGTCGACAACCATGGCGCGCCGACGGAGCGGTATCCCTTCAACCCGAACGGCGGGGCGGGTGGCCTGACCGGGGTGACCACCGCCGATGGCCGCTTCACCGCGCTGATGCCGCACCCGGAGCGCGTCTTCCGCAACATCCAGATGTCCTGGACTTCGGGCGACCCGTCGGGCTTCAGCCCCTGGATGCAGATCTGGCACAACGCGCGCAGGTGGGTCGGCTAGGGCCTGTTCACGGATCCCGGTACGCCCGCTCCGCATCCGCGCGCTACCTACGCGCCGGCAAGGCCGCTCCTACATCATCTCGCACCTCCAACCTGACGGCGGCCAACGCGTTGCGGGACCAAAAAGAGTTCCTGTGAAGCAATCCCTTCGAAAGGAACAAAGATGAAGTACTCCCGCATCCTGTTCGCCGCCGTGGTCACGGCCGCTGCCTTTGCCGCCAACGCGGAGGTCGGCACCCATGGCGATGTGGGCGGCACGCCGCAACAGGCGCAAGCCCAAGGCAAGAGCTTCGTACGTCCGAGCTGGGCCACCAAGAACGTCTGGTCCACTTCGTACAACCCGCTGATCGGCTTCGAAAGCGTCAGGAGCCGCGCGGAGGTCAAGGCCGATTTGATGTCCGGCCGCCAGGCACTGCTGGCTTACGAGAGCCACACCGGCTCGGCACGCAGGGCGTACTGATCGCCGCGGGCGGCAGCGCGACCGCCATCAGCGGGTGAAGGATGCCATCCCCCAGGATGTCATCCCCGGCACGAGGATGTCATCCCGGGCTCGACCCGGGATCCACGACGGCGCTTGCATCAGCGCTGCATGGATTGCGGGTCAAGCCGGCAATGACATGCCGTTCAGAACCCCACCGGATACCCATCCTTGCGATGGTCCGACGCGGCGATGTAGCCGTGCTCCGTCTTCATCGCCAATTGCGCTGATCCGAACTCCAGGTCGAAGCGCGGGGCCACGCGCAGTTCGTGGCCGCGCGCCCTCAATCCCTCGATCGCCGCCGGCGGGAAGTTCCATTCCACCGCCACGGTGCTGTTGTCGTCCAGGATGCGCCAGCGCGGCGCGTCGCTGGCCGCCTGCGGATTCAGCCCCTGGTCGGCGAAACGGATCACCACCTGCACATGGCCCTGCGCCTGCATGGATCCGCCCATCACCCCGAGGCTCATCAACGGTTGGCCATCCTGCATCAGGAAGCCGGGGATGATCGTGTGGAAGGGCCGCTTGCCCGGTGCCACTTCGTTGGGATGACCGCGCTTGAGCGTGAAGCCCCAGCCGCGGTTCTGCAGCGCGATGCCGGTGCCGGGCACCACCACGCCGGAGCCGAAGCCCTTGAAGTTGGACTGGATGAAGGACACCATCATCCCGCTCTGGTCGGCGGCCGTGAGGTACACGGTGCCGCCGGACTGCGGCGCACCGGCGCGTGCCGGCGCCGCCCGGTCACGGTCGATCAGGCGCGCGCGACTGGCCAGGTAAGCGGGGTTCAGCAGGTGTTCGGGCGTGACCAGGCGCATCGCGTCCGGGTCGGCCACGTAGGCTTGCAGGTCCGCGAAGGCCAGCTTCATCGCCTCGATCTGCAGGTGGTGCCACAAGGCGGTGTCGGCCCCTGCGGACGGCAGGTCCAGTTGCTCCAGCATGCCAAGCGCCATCAGCGCCGCGATGCCTTGGCCGCTGGGGCCGATCTCGTGCAAGTCGACGCCGCGATAGCGCACCGACAGCGGCGCGACCCAATCGCATTCGTGCGCCGCCAGGTCTTGCTCGTCGAGCAAGCCGCCGGTGGCGCGGGCATGGTCGGCGATGGCACGGGCCAGTTCGCCGCGATAGAAAGCCTCGCCCTTGGTCGCGGCGATCCGTTCCAGCGTCTGCGCCTGGCCGGGACACCGGAACAGCTCGCCCACCTGCGGCGCCTCGCCGCGCGGCGCAAAGGCCTCGCGAAAGCCCGGCTGTGCGAGCAGTTCGGGCACCTGCAGCTGCCACTGCCGGCGCACCGTCGGCGAGACCAGGAAGCCCTCGCGTGCATGGCGGAGCGCCGGCTCGAAGAGTTCGGCAAAGGGTAGAACGCCGAAGCGATCGGACAACGCGCGCCAAGCCGACACCGTGCCCGGCACCGTGACCGAGTCCCAGCCACGCTGCGGCATCGCCGGGTAGCGCGCGAAGTGTTCGGGCGTCCAGCGGCGCGGCGCCCGGCCCGAGGCGTTCAGGCCGTGCAGCCGCTGGCCGTCCCACAGGATGCAGAAGGCATCCCCGCCGATGCCGTTCATGCAGGGCTCGACCACGGTGAGCGTGATCGCCGTGGCCAGCGCGGCATCGACGGCGTTGCCGCCGCGTGCCAGCGTCAGCGCGCCGGCGGCGGACGCGAGCGGCTGCGAGGTGCTGACCACGTTGCGGGCCAGCAGCGGCATACGCTGCGACGGATAGGGGAAGTCCCAGAAGCCAGGGGCGGTGTCGCTCATCCGGCCGATTATTCCAGCTTCACCTTGGCTTGCTCCACCACCTTGCCCCAGGTACGGAACTCCTGGTCGACGACTTTCGCGAACTCGTCCGCAGGGGTGTAGCGCAGTTCCACGCCTTGCTCCTGCAGGCGCTGGCGCACGTCGGGCGCATCGACCGCGGCCCGCACGGCGCGGTTCAGCACGGCGATGACTTGCGGCGGCGTGCCCTTGGGGACCATCACGCCATAGACGTTATCGGCACCGAAGCCTTGCAGGCCGCTCTCCGCCACCGTGGGCACGTCGGGCAGCATGGCCAGCCGGTGGCTGGAGGCAACGGCCAGCACGCGTAGCCGTCCCGACTTCACATGCGGCATCGAGGCGGGGATGCTGTCGAACATCATGCTGGCGCTGCCGGCCATCAGGTCAGGCAAGGCCTGCGAGCTTCCTTTGTAGGGGATGTGCACGAGATCCAGGCCGGCCGCGGACTTGAACATCTCCGACTCCAGGTGCGACAGCGTGCCCGCGCCCTGCGAGGCGAAGTTGTGCTTGCCGGGCGCGGCCTTGAACAGCGCGATCAACTGGCGCACGTTCTGCGCCGGCAGCGCAGCCGGTACCACCAGCATGTGCGGCACGATGCCCACGCCGGCGACCGAGACGAAGTCCCTCTGCAGGTGCACCGGCTGCGGCGGGTAGGCGGCTGCGGCGATCGCCGCATTGGTGACCGCCGCCATGTAGACGGTGTAGCCGTCGGGCGCCGCACGCCCCGCGTTCAGCAGGCCGATGTTGCCGCCGGCGCCCGGGCGGTTGTCGATCACCACCGGCTGCTTGAGCGTCTCCGACATCTTCTGCGCCAGCGACCGGGCCAGGATGTCGGTGGCGCCGCCAGGCGGGAAGGACAGCACCATCTGCACGGGGCGCTCGGGCCACTCGGCATGGGCGGCAGCAGCGGCCAGCGCCAGCAGCAGGGCAGCGCCGGCACGCAGCAGGGAAGATTGCATCGCGGACTCCTTGAATGTGATGACGCCTGGCGTGCAATCTCCGTGCCTTACGCGCGGGGTGCGACGGCCGCCCCCTCGATGCCGTGCCGCTGCAGGGCGGAGGCGACGAAGCCGCTGGCCTTCATCTCCTCGATGAAGCCCGAGAGCCAGGCCTGCGCCGCGGTGCGGCCCTTGGGCACGCCCATGGCCTGCTGGATCACCATGAAGCGGCCGGGCAGCAGGCGCAGGCCGCCGATCCGCTTCATGTCCGCCTCGAGCTGCTGCCGCACGCCGGCGGCCACCTCGTAATTCTGCCGCAGGAGCACCTCGGTGACCTCGGGCGAGCTCGGGGCGCGCACCAGCGTGGCCGCCTTCAGCTCGCGGGTGAGGAACAGGTCGTAGGCGCTGCCGCGGCCGACCACCACGCGGGTGCCGGCGCGGTCGACCTCCTCGTTGCGCTGCAGCGGCGAGGCGTTGCGCACCAGGTAGGCGCCTTCGATGATCACGTAAGGCGCGGTGTATTCCATGTCGGCCGCGCGGACCGGGTCGATCGCGACGAAGGCCAGGTCGACCTGGCGTGCCTTCACCGCTTCGACGGTGTTGCCCGCCGAAGTGAAGGTGACCAGTTCCACCGGCAGGTCCAGGCGGCGGCCGGCCTCGCGCGCGAGGTCGACCGACACGCCGGCCGGTTGCCCGTCGGCACCGCGCACGGCGAGGATGGGATTGCCGAAGTTGATGGCGGCGCGCAGCTTGCCGGTGCCACCGAGTTCGGCGCGCGCGGCCGCGGACGACGGCGCTTGCGGGCCGGCCGCGCAGCCGGCCAGCAGGCTGGCCGTTGCGGCGCAGAAGAGGCGACGGCTAGTCATCAGAAGTCGTACTTCTGGCCCGGCTCGGGCACCAGGATGCGGGGCGAGGTCGCGTTGCCCATCGCCTGGATCAGTTCGGCCGGCGTGCCGCGCAGCTGCGGCGTGGTGCCGTAGTGGATCGGGATCGCGTAGCGCGGATGGATCATGTCGCGCACGGCCATCGCGGCGTCCTGCGGGCTCATCACGAAGTGGTTGCCGATGGGCATGAGCACGACGTCGGGGTGGTACATCTCGCCGATCAGGCGCATGTCACCGAAGACGGCGGTATCGCCCATGTGCCAGACCTTGAAGCCGTTCTCCATCTCGATGATGAAGCCCACCGGCTCGCCGCCGGGCAGCACCTGCTCGTGGCCGGCGGCATCCTTGAAGGCCAGCTCGGACGAGTGCTCGGCGTGCACCGCGGTGATCTTCGGACCGGTCGGCCCCCAGGGCAGGAGGGTCCCGCCCTTGCCGAAGCGCGGCGCCAGTTCGGCTGGCAGGATGCCGTAGGTGACGACGCTCTGGTTCATCCCGGCCGGCCCCCACATCGGCACGTTGTGCATCTTGGCCAGTGCCGGCGCGTCGGCGAAGTGGTCGAAGTGCCCGTGCGTGACCAGGATCAGGTCGATGTGGCCCAGCGCCGAGAGCTGTTTCCATTGCGCGGGCGTCTTCGGGTTCGAGGTGAGCCACGGGTCGATCATGATCACCTTGCCGCCCGGCGTGGTGATGCGCGTGCTGGCCTGCCCGAGCCACAGCACCTCGGTCTTGCCCACCGTGTGCGGCGCGTCGCCGGGCATGGCCTGCACCATGGGCGCGGACTGCATGGTGCTCGTCATCGGGCCGGTGCTGCAGCCGGCCAGCACGAGGCCAGCGGCCGTGAGCAGGACCGAGTGGAGTTTCTTCATGGGGGTCTTCTCCTCGTTGTTGGCATGCCGACCAGGCTGGCCGCCATCGCGGGATTGGAACGTCGGCGCCGGCGGGCGTCAATCGGGCCGGCCACTACACTCGAAGCGGTGAGCGCGACTTCCACCCACCGCCGCTTCGACCGCATCGACGCCTTGCGCGGCGTCGCGATCGTCTGGATGACGGCCTTCCACTTCTGCTTCGACCTGGACCACTTCGGCTGGATCCGGCAGAACTTGCTCTCCGACCCGTTCTGGACGCGGCAACGCACCGCGATCGTCACCCTGTTCCTGTTCTGCGCCGGACTGGGGCAGGCCGTCGCCTTCGTGCAAGGGCAGGGCTGGCCCCGCTTCTGGCGGCGCTGGGCGCAGATCGCCGGGTGCGCGCTGCTGGTGACGGTCGGTTCGGCCTTCATGTTCCCGGACAGCTTCATCTACTTCGGGGTGCTGCACGGCATCGCGCTGATGCTGGTGATCGTGCGCCTCACCGCGCGTTGGGGCCGCTGGCTGTGGCTGGCCGGTGCGCTCGCGCTGCTGCTGCCGTTGGCCGCGGTGCCGGTGCACATGCACTTCGGCGATCTCGCGGTCTTGAATGGCCGCTGGTTGAACTGGATCGGCTTCATCTCCAGCAAGCCGGTCACGCAGGACTACGTGCCCCTGTTGCCGTGGCTCGGCGTCATGTGGTGGGGCATGGCCGCGGGCCAGTGGCTGCTGCGCGCGCGACCCGCTGTGGTGCAGGGGCCGATCCCGCGCGCCTTCACGCCGCTGGCATGGTTGGGCCGCTGGAGCCTGAGCTGGTACCTGGTGCACCAGCCGGTACTGATCGGCTTGCTGATGCTTTTGCATTCGTAGGGTGGATGGCGCGCAGCGCAATCCACCGCGGCCGATGGTGGATTGCGCTGTGCGCATCCACCCTACGGACTAGGACGCTCGGTTGCTCATCGGCTCGTGACTATCGCCTCGATAGCCACCGGGCATGACTTCGTCGGCTTGCGCCTACAAGGCACCGGAGGCGGGCCACTTACGGTGGCCGACGGCACTGTCGCCGGACTTCCCGACCTGATCCATGCCCAAGACCCCCAAGGCAGCCCCGCCTGCGAAGAAGACGGCCGCGAAGGCCGCCGCCCGTAATTCCGACAGCGGCCCGGCGCGCCTTGCGCCCGACGCCGGCAGCGACGCGGCTGCCCGCCAGAAGGCGGAGACCGAGGCGCTGGCCGCCGCCCTGCCGAACAACGACAACAAGCCCTCCGAGCACGGCTTCGCCAACGGCCTGAAGCCGCCGCCCGGCCAGGCGGCCGAGCCGGCTTCGCGCCTGCCCACCGCCAGCACGCTGAGCGAAGAGAACAGCTCCGAGAAGGTCGGCACGGCCGCCCTCGACGGCCTGAACGCCACCATCGACACGCTCGATCGCGTGCGGGTCGACTCCACCGGGCGCGTGCTCACCACGAACCAGGGCGTGGCCGTCGCCGACAACCAGAACTCGTTGAAGTACGGCGTGCGCGGCCCGGCGCTGCTGGAAGACTTCATCCTGCGCGAGAAGATCACGCACTTCGACCACGAGCGCATCCCGGAGCGCATCGTGCACGCGCGCGGCTCCGGTGCGCACGGCTTCTTCGAGTGCTACGAGCCGATGACGCAGGTCACGAAGGCGGCGCCGTTCCAGGCGGCCGGCAAGATCACGCCGGTGTTCGTGCGCTTTTCCACCGTCGCGGGCGAGCGCGGCTCCAAGGACACGGCGCGCGACGTGCGCGGCTTCGCGACCAAGTTCTACACGGACGAGGGCAACTGGGACCTGGTGGGCAACAACATCCCGGTGTTCTTCATCCAGGACGCGATGAAGTTTCCCGACCTGGTGCATGCGGTCAAGCCCGAGCCGCACCACCAGATGCCGCAGGCCGCCAGCGCGCACGACACCTTCTGGGACTTCGTCTCGCTGATGCCGGAGTCCACGCACATGCTGATGTGGGTGATGAGCGACCGCGCCATTCCGCGCAGCTACGCCACCATGCAGGGCTTCGGCGTGCACAGCTATCGGTTGGTCAACGAAGCCGGCGAGTCGGTGTTCGTCAAGTTCCACTGGACGCCGATGGCGGGCACCCATTCGCTGGTGTGGGACGAGGCGGTGAAGATCTCCGGCGCCGACCCGGATTTCCACCGGCGCGACCTGTGGGAACGCATCGAATCGGGCAACTATCCCGAATACGAGCTGGGCTTCCAGATCTTCACCGAGGAGCAGGCCGAGCAATTCAGCTTCGACATCCTCGATGCGACCAAGATCATCCCCGAGGAGATGGTGCCGATCACGCCGGTGGGGCGCATGGTGCTCAATCGCAATCCGGACAACTTCTTCTCCGAGACCGAGCAGGTCGCGTTCTGCACGGCGCACGTGGTGCCCGGCATCGACTTCTCCAACGACCCGCTGCTGGCCGGCCGCATCCATTCGTACGTGGACACGCAGATCACGCGCCTGGGTGGCCCGAACTTCCATGAGATCCCGATCAACGCGCCGGTCGTCCAGGTGCACAACAACCAGCGTGACGGCTTCCATCGGCAGGCGATCTTCCGCGGCCGCGTGAGCTACGAGCCGAACTCGCTGGCCGGCGGCTGCCCGTTCCAGGCGGGCGCGGAGCAGGGCTTCGTCTCGGTGCCGGCCCGCATCCGCGCCGACGAGGAGCAGGGCAAGGTGCGCGCCAAGCCCGAGAAATTCGCCGACCACTACACCCAGGCGCGGCTGTTCTACGAGAGCCAGACGCCGGTGGAGCAGTCCCACATCGCCAATGCCTTCCGCTTCGAGTTGAGCAAGGTGACGGTGCCCGCCGTGCGCGAGCGCGTCGTGGCCATGCTGCGCAATGCGTCCGAGGAACTGGCGCAGAAGGTCGCCGACGGCCTGGGCATGGACTCGATGCCGGCGCCGCTGCCGCTGGCGCTGCCGAACCCGGCGACGCCGGAGGTGACCAAGTCGCCGCCGCTGTCGCTGCTGGCGCGCCCCGGCACCGAGCCGCTCAAGGGCCGCAAGATCGCGTTGCTGGTCGCGCCCGGCGTTGCCGCGCGGCCGCTGCTGCAACTGCAGGCGGCACTGCTGGAACAGGGGGCGATCGGCCGCTTCGTCGGCCTGCGCATCGGGCCGTTCCCGACCACCGACGGCGATACCGTGCAGGCCGATGCCTCGCTCGAGAACGAGCCCGGTTTCCTGTTCGATGCCCTGGTGCTGCCCGACGGCGCCGAAGCCGTCGCCGCGCTCGCCCAGGACGGCCACACGGCGGAATTCATCAAGGACCAGTTCCGCCATTGCAAGACCATCCTTGCCCTCGGCGAGTCGCGGCGCCTGCTGGCGCAGGCCGGCTTGCCGGCTTCGCTGGACAAGAGCCTGGCGCAGGGTGGCACCGGGCTGATCGTGGTCGATGCCGGCAAGGAGGAGGCGGGCATCGCCGCCTTCCTGCAAGCGCTGGGCAAGCACCGGCACTTCGGCCGCGAGATGGACCCGCCGCTGGTTTGAAGCAGCCAACGATCCAAGGAAACATCATGACCACTGACAAGGACGCTTGCGAACTGCTGGATGCGGACCACATCGCGGTCAAGCATCTGTTCGTCGAATACGCGCGGCTGGCGATGGCCGCGCCGGCCGAATCCGCTGGCGAGCGCCAGGCCCTGGCGGAAAAAATCTGCAGCGAGCTCACCGTGCACGCGCAGATCGAGGAGGAGATCTTCTATCCGGCCCTGCGCCAGGCGCTGGGCGCCGACGACCTGATCGACGAAGCCGAGGCCGAACACCAGCAGGCGAAGGAGCTGATCGCGCAGATCCAGGCGGTGGGTGCGGCCGGGCCGCAGATGGACGACCTCGTTGCGCTGCTGGCCCGGGCGATCGAGCAGCACGTGAAGGAGGAGCGGGATGTGCTGTTCACCAAGGCACGCTCGGTGAGCGGGCTGGACCTGGTGGAGCTTGGCGGGAAGCTGAAGGAGCGGCAGGGGGAGCTGCAGGGGCAGCTTGCGTGACGATCACGTGAAAGAGGAAAGCGGCCCGCAGGCCGCTTTCTCACGAACAGCGCGCGATGCGCGCCGCACTCATTCCACCTTCGCGCTCTTGCGCAGGGTGTCCTGGAACTGCGCCAGCTTCTGCTGCTGCAGTTGCTGCGCGATCTGCGGCTTCACTTCCTCGAAGTTCGGCAGCTTCGCATCGCGGACGTCGGTGACGCGGATCACGTGCCAGCCGAATTGCGACTTGACCGGCACCTGCGTGGTCTCGCCCTTCTTCAGCTTGGTCATGGCCTCGGCGAACTCGGGCACGTAGCTGCTCGGGGTGGCCCAGTCCAGGTCGCCGCCGTTCTGGCCGGAGCCCGGGTCCTTGGACATCTTCTTGGCCAGGTCCTCGAACTTCGCGCCCTTCTTCAGGTCGACGATGATCTTCTTGGCCTGGTCCTCGTTCTCCACCAGGATGTGGCTCGCCTTGTATTCCTTGCCGCCGTTGCTGGCGACGAACTTGTCGTATTCGGCCTTGATGTCGGCGTCGGTGACGGGGTTGGCCTTCTGGTAATCGGCGAACAGTTCGCGGATCAGGATGGTCTGGCGGGCCAGTTCCATCTGCGCCTTGAAGTCGTCGGTGGCATCCAGGCCGCGCTTGCTTGCTTCCTGCATGAAGATCTCGCGCGCGATCACTTCATCCTTCAGCTGGCCGGCCTGCTCCTCCGAGACCGGACGGCCGGCCTTCGTCAGCTGCTGCTGCAGCATGTCGACGCGCGCCTTGGGCACCGGCTTGCCGTTGACGATGGCGATGTTCTGCGCCATGACGGGCAGGGCGATGCCGATGGCGGCCGCGGCGACCGCGGTCAGGAAGGCTTTCTTCATGGGATCTACCTTGGAGGAATCAGGGTTTCAGAGCGTCTCGATCGCCAGCGCATGGACGCCCCGATCACGATCGATATAGTCGCGCAAGGCATCATACACAAGGCGATGCTGCTCAACCATGCGGAGTCCCGCAAACTGCGGAGAGGCGATGCGCACGCGGAAATGGGTGCCCGAGCCGCTGCCGTCCTGGCCCGCATGGCCCAGGTGGGCGGCGCTTTCGTCCAGCACCTCCAGGCGCGTGGGCCCCAGGCGTTCGGCCAGGCGCGCGCTCAGCGCTTCGGCGGTGATGCCGGTGCCGACGGGCGTGTTCACTGCTCGCCCGCCCCGGCTTCCTTGCCGTCCTTCACGTGCCGGCTCAGGTACATCGCCTGGCCGACCACGAACAGCGCCATCAGGCCCAGGCCTCCGAACAGCTTGAAGTTGACCCAGGTGTTGGTGTCGTAGTGGAAGGCGACCCACAGATTGACGAAGCCCATCACCGTGAAGAAGCCGACCCAGCTCCAGTTCATGGCCCGCCACGCCGGCTCGGGCAGATCGAGCTGCGAGCCCATCAAGGTCTTGAGGAAGTTCTTGCGGAAGAACAGCAGGCCCGAGGCGAGCGCGATGGCCATCATCCAGTACAGCGCGGTCGGCTTCCATTTGATGAAGCTCTCGTCGTGCAGCAGGATGGTGGCGCCGCCGAAGACCACGATGATCCCCAGGCTGAGCCACTGCATCGGCTCGATCTTGCCCGTCGAATAACGCACCCACGCGATCTGGGCGATGGTGGCCGCGATGGCGATGCCGGTGGCGATGTAGATGCCGCCCAGCTTGAACGCCAGGAAGAAGACGGCGATCGGGAAGAAGTCGAGCAGGAGTTTCATCAGGTCTTGTCTTCCGGCTGGAAGTCCAGCGAGGCGGAGTTCATGCAATAGCGCAGGCCGGTCGGCTCAGGTCCGTCCGGAAAGACGTGGCCGAGGTGGGCGCCGCATTGTGCACACACGGTCTCGGTGCGCGCCATGCCATGGCTGACGTCGCGGATTTCCTTGATGGCGCCGGGCAGCGCCTGCGAGAAGCTGGGCCAGCCGCAGCCGGCATCGAACTTGGTGCCCGAGTCGAACAGCTGGGCGCCGCAGCAGATGCAGTGATAGCTGCCGTCGGCCCAGACGCGCTCGTACTTGCCGGTATAGGGCCGCTCGGTGGCGGCGTGCCGCGTGACGTTGAAGGCGCCGGGCTCGGCGCCTTTCTCGGCCAGCAGGGCCTTCCATTCGGCGTCGGATTTGGCGATCGGATAGGTCATGGAGAGCAGAAGGTCATCTGGTTGAGAAACGGTCGGGCCACGCAAGTTCCGTTTCGCTTCGCAGCATGCCCGGGTACCCGCCCTGTGGCTCGTGGGTCGGCTGCGCCTTGGAGTGTGCGAGCCGGCTGGCGTGGACGTTTGCATTGTCCGCCCGGCGGCCCCGCCGGAGCCGAGTAGGGGAATCGCTTATTGTCCCGGTAGCGCGACCCCACGGGATAATTCGCAGGCCGCGCAAGCGGCTTTGGGAGGGATAACACCAATGAGCGATTTTTCCGCGACGGAGCAGTCGTTTGCACTGCCGTCGCAAGCCGGTGCGTCGCTGGCGGAAGAAACCACCGTGGCCGCCGCCGCGACCGATGTCCAGCCGCACGAAGTCGGCTTCCGGCGCCTGCGCGGTGCGCGCGAGATTGCGCGCGTCGTGCCGCTGCGACAGCAGATCGCGTTGCCGGCAGCGGCCCTGGACGACCCCGCTTTCGCGCTGCGCGAAAAAAAAGAGACGAGGTGGGCGTCGTCGGCGCCCTGGTGCGTTTCGGCGAGTACATAGGTACCATCCGCTACCTGCCGATGGACCAAGGCCTGGCGCCCTGCGAGGCGCTGCTGCGGCGCCATCGCATCGCCCTCGACCCGCAGGAAACCAGCTGGGAAGTCGGCCGGCTCGTGCTGGCGCCGCGGTTTCGCAGCGGGCCGGATTCACTCAAACGCTTCCTGTTCCTGACCCTGGTGGACCTGCTCGAAGAAGATCCCGTGGACAAACTGTTCGCTTCCTGCACGCCCTTGCTGAGCCGCCTGTACCGGCGCTTCGGCTTTTCCGTCCTGGTGAAGGACGCGAGCCAAGATGCGCAGGGCAGCTACTCGCTCATTCAAGGCCAGGTCCCCGAGGTGCTGCGCGCGCTGGCGGCCAGCCGCGAGGAGCGCGCCCAGGTCGAACGGCTGCTTGCCGGCCGTGAGCGGATCGAGGCGCTGCCATGCTGACCAGGTTCGCGCGCCGCCTGTTCCAGCACTACGAGGAGTATCACTCCTATGGTCCGGCGCGCCTGAAGGCCATCGGCGTGCTGGGCGCGATCACCTATGTGCTGTTCTACTTCCTGCGCTTCACGCGGCCTCATGCCTCGCTGACCGCGGACCTGGCGGAACGCGCGCTGGCCGTGCTGCTGTTCGCGCTGCTGGGGCTGCGCGACCGGTGGCCGGTGAAGCTCAAGCCCTACTACATCCGGGTCTCGTATTTCGTCCTGCTCTATTCGCTGCCCTGCTTCACCGTGCTGGTGGCGCTGGAGCGGGGCGGCGGCGTGCCGAACATCTCCAACGCCTTCATCATCCTGTGCTTCCTGGTGCTGCTGACCGACTGGCGCAACACCATCGTGATGGTGCTGGCCGGGACGGCCATCGCCGCGCTCGTCTACGTGCTGATCACGCCGCACCCGCACGTGCCCATGGACCTGGTGGCGCAATTGCCCGCCTTCGCGCTGATCCTGATCGGCGGCCAGCTGTTCAAGTCCAACACCGACAAGATCGATGCCGAGCGCAAGCTGCGGGCCACCCAGGCGCTGGCGGGCTCGATCGCGCACGAGATGCGGCATCCCCTGGCGCAGCTCAAACACAGCCTCGAAAGCATGGAGGAAGTGCTGCCGCCACCCGGCACCGGGCGCGAGCCGGCGCGACTTTCGCCGCAGCAGGTGCAGGCGCTCTATCGCCACCTGGCGCGCGGCGAGCAGGCCGTGCAGCGCGGGCTGCAGGTGATCTCGATGACGCTCGACGAGGTGAGCGCGCGGCCGATCGATGCTTCGACCTTCCGCTACCTCTCGGCCGCCGAGGTCGTGCAGCAGGCCGTGGAGGAATACAGCTACGACCCCGAGGAAGCGCGCGACTGCGTGAGCGTGCAGGTGAAGGAGGACTTCACCTTCCGCGGCGACGAGACCGCCTACCTGTTCGTGCTGTTCAACCTGATCAAGAACGCCCTCTACTATGTGGCCGCGTATCCGCGCACGCGGGTCACCATCATGGTCGGCGAGCAGCAGGTGAAGGTGCGCGACACCGGGCCGGGCATTGCGCCGGAAGCGCTCGCCGGCCTGTTCGAGCCCTTTCGCTCGGTGGCCAAGTCGGGCGGCACGGGCCTCGGCCTGGCTTACTGCCAGCGGGTGATGCGCGCCTTTGGCGGCGCGATTGCCTGCGACTCCGTGCCCGGTGAATTCACCGAATTTACCATGCGCTTCCCGGTCGTCAGCGAGCAGGAGCGCGAGCAGCATCGGCTCGCGGCCGTCGCCCAGGCCCGCACGGTGCTGGCCGGCAAGCGGCTGCTGATCGTCGAGGACGACCCGGTGCAGCGCATCGCGACCCGGCAGAAGCTCGGGCCGCTGGCGGTCACCACCGAGCTGGTCGAGGCCGAGGACGGCGCGGTCGCCCTGCAACTGCTGGCGGCGCGCAAGTACGACATCGTTCTGCTGGACCTGCACATGCCCGGCCTGGACGGCTATGCGGTGGCGGAAAAGATCCGGCGCGGCGAAGGGCCCAACCGCCATGTCTACATCGTCGCCTACACCAGCGAGCCGGCGCACCTGGCGCGGGCCAAGGCCCTGAAGTGCGGCATGGACGGCTTCGTCAGCAAGCCCTGCTCGCAGCTGCCCTTGCTGGGCGCGCTGCAGCACGTCGTGCAGCAGCCGGGGGTCACCGGCGGCAGCGCCGCTGGCCGGCTGGCGGGGCGCCGCATCCTGATTGCCGACGACAGCGCCTTCAACCGCAAGGCCATCGCCGCCTACCTGCGCAACGCGGCGGCGATCGTGATCGAGGTGGAACACGGGCGGGCGGTGCTGGAACAGCTGCAGGCGCAGGACGGCATCGATGCAGTGATCGTCGACCTGCACATGCCGGGCATGGACGGACTGGAGACCGCACGCGCCATCCGGGCGGCGCACGAGTCCTGGTCCGCCGTGCCGGTGATCGCGATGACCGCCCGTTCGGACGAGCCCGCCGTCACCGCGGCGACGGAAGCGGGCATGAACGGCTTCCTGGTCAAGCCGGTCGACGCGCTGCTGCTCTATGACACGCTGCGTCGCCTGATCGGCGGCGGCGCCTCTCTCCCCGCCGCGAGCGACACGGGCGAGCGGCCCGCCGTGCCGCCGGCGCAGGATGATGGTCTGCTCAATCTGCAGCGGCTGGAGAGCTATCGGCGGCTCGGCATGCTGGAGGAATTGCTCGACGACTACGTGCCGGAGATGGCGAGCCTGGTCGAGACACTGCGATGCGCCGTGGAGGGGGGCGACGTGCAGGGCAGCATCGACGCGCTGCATTCGCTGCTGGGCATGAGCGGCGAGGCCGGCGCGCAGGCGCTCTATCAGGAAGTGCGCAAGCTCTACGTGCCCTTGCTGGAACAGGGCGAGTGGCCCGCGGGCAGCAACTGGCTGCCGCAGTTGCAGGCGCTGGGCGTGCGCACCGAGGAGGCCTTGCGGGTCTACTGCGCCATGCAATCGTCCCGCTCCGGCGCCGGCTGATCATGGGAAGCGCCGTCCACGATCTTTCCGGCGAGGTGCCGGCCATCCTGTTCGTCGACGACGAGCCGGCCTCGCGCAAGTGGTTCGCGCTGGAGTTCGGCGACGAGTTCCGCGTGGTCACCGCCGGCGGCGCCGACGAGGCCCTGGCCATCCTGGGCGCGCGCAGCGGCGAATTCGGCGTGCTGGTCACCGACTACCGCATGCCCGAGCGCGACGGCATGAAGCTGCTGCGCACCGTGCAGCGCGACTTCCGCCACGTGATCCGGCTGCTGGCCACCGCCTACGCCGAGAAGGACGTGGCGATCGCCGCCGTCAACCAGGGCAAGGTGCTGCGCATCCTGGAGAAGCCGCTCGATGGCGAGGCCACGCGCGAGGCCTTGCGCGAAGCGCTGGCCCAGCACCGCACGCAGGCCGTGGAACGGGTGGTCAACGAGGGCCGCGTCGCGGCGCTGCGCGAGGCACTTGGATTTCTCGCGCACGAGTTGAACACGCCGCTGGCCACGGTGCGCGGCTACGTCGGCTCGGTGGCGGCGCGCCACATCGCGCCCGGGCCGCAGACGCCGCCGGGCATGGCGCAGTTCCGCGAGGAGTACCCCGGCGAGCTGGTGGCGGCGCTGGAGCGGGCCGAGCGGCGCGCCCTCTATTGCCAGTCGCTGGTCTCGACCTTCGTGCAGTCCGCGCGCGACGCCTACCCGGACGCCGTGCCGCAGTCCATCACCGCCAGCAGCCTGGTCGAGGCGCTGCTGGACGAATTCCCGTTCGAGGAGAACGAGCGTTCCTGGGTGGTGCTGGACGTGCGGCAGGACTTTCGCCTGCCGGGCCGGCGCGACCTGCTGTACCTGGTGCTGTGCACTCTGGCCAAGAACGCGCTGCTCGCCTTGCGCGGGCGCGCGCAGCCGCGGCTGGTGCTGGAGGTCGATCGCGATGCGCAGGGTGCGGCCGGCCGCCGCGCGTGGATCCGCGTGCGCGACAACGGCCCGGGCATTCCGCCCGAGGTGCTCGCCAAGCTGACGCGGGAGCCGGTCACCACGCGTGCCGGCAGCGGTGGCAGCGGCATGGGGCTGATGTTCTGCCAGCGCGTGATGCAGGCCTTGAGCGGCGCCATCGAGGTGCATTCCACCGTGGACGAAGGCACGCTGGTCACGCTGTTCTTCCAGCCCGTGGGGTCAACACCGGGATAGCGCGCGAGCCCGGCGGTTTAGCATTCGCACCATCACGAATGCGAGGAGACCAAGGATGCTGGGCCTGATGCAAAACCAACCGCTGCTGATTTCGGCGCTGATCACGCACGCCGAGCGGCACCACGGCGACGGCGAGATCGTCTCGCGCCGGGTCGAGGGCGACCTCCATCGCTACCAGTGGCGCGACGTGGCCCGGCGCGCACGCCAGGTCGCCAATGCGCTGGATGGCATGCAGCTGCTGTTCTCCGATCGCATCGCCACGCTGGCCTGGAACGGCTACCGCCACCTGGAGCTGTACTTCGGCGTCAGCGGCTCGGGCCGCGTGCTGCACACGCTGAACCCCCGGCTGCACCCGGACCAGATCGCCTGGATCGCCAATCACGCCGAGGACCAGGTGCTGTGCTTCGAGCTGAGCTTCCTGCCGCTGGTGCAGGCGATCCATGCCCGCTGCCCCGGCATCCGGCAGTACGTGGCGCTGTGCGAGGCCGACCGGCTGCCCGTCGACAGCGGCATCCCGCATCTCGTGAGCTACGAGGCGTGGATAGGCGCGCAGGGCGACCGGTACGACTGGCCGGTGTTCGACGAGAACTCCGCCTCGTCGATGTGCTACACGAGCGGTACCACGGGCAATCCGAAGGCGGCGCTCTACAGCCAGCGCTCCACGATTCTGCACGCCTATGCCGCGTCGCTGCCCGATGTGATGGGGCTGTCGGCCCGCGACTCCGTGCTGCCCGTGGTGCCCATGTTCCACGTCAATGCGTGGGGCATTCCGTATGCGGCCGCCCTCAATGGCTGCAAGCTGGTGTTCCCCGGTCCGAATCTCGATGGCAAGTCGGTGTACGAGCTGATGGAGGCCGAGCAGGTCACCTTCGCGGCCGGCGTGCCCACCGTGTGGCAGATGCTGCTCGGACACCTGAAGCAGAACGGCCTGCGCTTCTCGTCCTTGAAGCGCACGGTGATCGGCGGCTCCGCCTGCCCGCCGGCGATGATCGATGCCTTCCGCGAGGACTACGGCGTCGACGTGCTGCATGCCTGGGGCATGACGGAGATGAGTCCGCTCGGCACGCTGTGCACGCTGAAGAACCGGCACGCTGGTCTGCCGGCGCCCGAGCAGCTGAAGATCCGCCTGAAGCAGGGCCGCGCGATCTTCGGCGTCGACCTGAAGATCATCGGCGATGCCGGCGAGGAACTTCCGTGGGACGGCAAGACCTTCGGCGACCTGTACGTGAAGGGGCCGTGGGTGGTGCGCGAGTACTTCAAGGGCGACGGCGGCGATCCGCTGATCGAGGGCTGGTTTCCCACGGGGGACGTGGGCACGATCGACGGCGAGGGCTACCTGCAGATCACCGATCGCAGCAAGGACGTGATCAAGTCCGGCGGCGAGTGGATCAGCTCGATCGACATCGAGAACATCGCCATGGCGCACCCCTGCGTGCAGATGGCTGCGTGCGTCGGGATGAAGCATCCCAAGTGGGACGAGCGGCCGATCGTGGCGGTGGTCAAGCGTCCCGGGGCGGAGCTCTCGCGCGAGGAACTGCTTGGCTTCTACGAGGGCAAGATCGCGAAGTGGCAGGTGCCGGACGACGTGGTGT
This sequence comes from Ramlibacter sp., assembly GCF_028291745.1. GTDB lineage: Bacteria > Pseudomonadota > Gammaproteobacteria > Burkholderiales > Burkholderiaceae_C > Ramlibacter. The sequence continues at coordinate 22,613 of NZ_JAQGNQ010000033.1, forward strand.
TCGTGGAGGCGATTCCGCTGGGGGCGACCGGGAAGATGTTGAAGACGCGATTGCGGGAGCAACTGAAGGACTATCGCTTGCCGACGGCTTGAGTTCAGGCATAACCGGAGCATGCAAACCTTAGGTGCAATCCCTGACCGGCCCGCAGCGGGAAGCCTAGTACCCTGCGCCTGTCGTTGATTCCCAGGAGACCAGCCCGTGAACTCCACCCTGAAGATCGTCGCCGCGTCGGCCCTGATCGTCGCCGGCGGCGCCGCCTTCGCGCAGAAGGGCGAGACCGTGAAGATCGCCTTCATGGATCCGCTCTCCGGGCCGTTTGCCAACGTCGGCCAGAACCAGCTCAAGAGCTGGCAGTTCGCCGCCGAGAAGCTCGCCGCCAGAAATCCGGCCGGCGTCAGGTTCGAGGTGGTCGGCTTCGACAACAAGGGCTCGCCGCAGGAAAGCCTCAACACCCTCAAGGCCGCGATCGACCAGGGCTTCCATTACGTGGTGCAGGGCAACGGCTCGGGCGCCGGCCTCGCCATCGAGGACGCGGTGGCCAAGCACAACGACCGCAATCCCGGCAAGGAAGTGGTCTACCTCAATTACGCCGCGGTCGACCCTTCGATGACCAACGAGAAGTGCGACTACTGGCACTTCCGCCTGGACGCCGACACCTCGATGAAGATGGAGGCGCTGACCTCCTTCATGAAGGACCAGCCCAAGGTCACCAAGGTCTTCCTGCTGAACCAGAACTACTCGCACGGCCAGCAGGTCGCCAAGTACTTCAAGGAAGCGATCGGCCGCAAGCGCCCCGACGTGAAGATCGTCGGCGAGGACCTGCATCCGATCGGGCAGGTGAAGGACTTCTCGCCCTACGTCGCCAAGATCAAGCAGTCGGGTGCCGACACCATCGTCACCGGCAACTGGGGCCAGGACCTCACCCTGCTGGTCAAGGCCTTGAACGACGCGGGCCTGAAGATCCCGATGTACACCTACTACGCCACGGTCACCGGCACGCCCACGGCGCTGGCCGCCGGTGGCGACAGCGAGGTGTACGTGGTGGGCTACGGCCATGCGAACCACACCGGCGAGCTGGGCCAGATGGCCTCGGACTTCAAGAAGAAGTTCAACGACGACTATTACACCTACGCCACCTACAACGGCATCAACCTGCTGTCGGCGGCCATGGCGAAAGCGCAATCGACCAACCCCGTGAAGGTGGCCAGGGCCATGGAAGGCCTCTCGGTCAAGAGCTTCGCGGGCGACGTGACCATGCGCACCTCCGACCACCAGCTGCAGCAGACGATGTACATCACCCGCTGGCAGAAGGCCACGAAGGGCCAGTACAGCGTCGAGAACACCGGCTACACCTTCGTGCCGGTCAAGCAGATGGACCCGTACGTCTCCAGCACGCCCACCAGCTGCCAGATGAAGCGGCCTTCCGCGGGCTGAACGGGAAGCTCTTAAAAACCAATATCCGGACGCAGAAGGCGCAGAAGTAACGCAGAAGGCGCAGAAGAATCCTTCCAGGGATTTTCTTCTGCGCCTTCTGCGAAGTTTCTGCGCCTTCTGCGTCCGGATGTTTGGTTTTCCCCCGCTTCTGCACAGCCCCTTTTTGCCCACCGCCGGGGCAGAATGCGCCCAGCACAAGAACAAGAGAAAAGAAACACCGCGGATGGAGTTCTTCACCATATCGCTCTTGAACGGCATCAGCTACGGCCTGCTGCTGTTCATGCTCAGTTCCGGGCTGACGCTGATCTTCAGCATGATGGGCGTGCTGAATTTCGCGCACGCCAGCTTCTACATGCTGGGCGCCTACCTGGCGTACAGCAGCACCCAGCTGCTCGGCTTCTTTCCGGCCCTGCTGGTTGCACCGCTGCTGGTCGGCCTGCTCGGGGCGCTGTTCGAGAAGTACGCGCTGCGGCGGGTGCACAAGTACGGCCACGTGCCGGAACTGCTGATCACGTTCGGCCTGTCCTTCATCGTGCTGGAGATGGTCCAGCTCATCTGGGGAACCAGCTCGGTCGACTACCGCGTGCCGGCGATCCTGAGCGGACCGCTCTTCACGCTTTACGGCACGCAGTTCCCGCTGTACCGCGGCTTCATGATGCTGGTGGCCGTGCTGATGCTGGTGGCCATGTGGCTGCTGCTCACGCGCACGCGCATGGGGCTGGTGATCCAGGCCTCGCTCACGCATGCGGACACGGTGGAGGCGCTCGGCCACAACGTGCCGCGCGTGTTCATGCTGGTGTTCGGCGGCGGCGCGGCCCTGGCCGGCCTGGCCGGCGTGATCGGCGGCAATGCCTTCGTCACCGAGCCGGGCATGGCGGCGACGGTGGGCTCGGTGATCTTCGTCGTGGTGGTGGTCGGCGGCATGGGCTCGCTGGCCGGCGCCTTCGTCGCCTCGCTGGCCATCGGCCTGATCCAGACCTTCGCGGTCGGCGTCGATGCCACGCTGGTCGGGGCGGCGCAATCGGTCGGCGTGAGCGTCTCGCCCCAGAGCTTCGGCTACGCCTTGTGGAAACTCAAGATCTCGCAGATCGCGCCCATCCTGCCCTACGTCTTCCTCGTGCTGATGCTGATCTTCCGGCCCCGCGGCCTGCTCGGGACGCGGGAAGGCTGATGGGAATGGCGCATCGCTTCCGGTTCGGCCGCTCCGCCATCTGGGGCGCCTACGCCCTGGTGCTCCTGGTCGCGCCGCTGCTGTTCAACACCAGCCTGGCGCACACGATGCTGTCGCAGATGGGCATCGCCATCATCGTCTGCCTCTCGTACAACATGCTGCTGGGGCAGGGCGGCATGCTCAGTTTCGGCCATGCGGTGTATTCGGGGATGGGCGCCTTCCTCGCGATCCATGCACTGAACCTGGTGGGCAAGGCGGGCTGGCCGATCCCGGTCAGCCTGATCCCCATCGTCGGCGGCCTGGCGGCCATGCTGGTCGCGGTGGTCCTGGGCTACGTCACCACCAAGAAGGCGGCGACGCCTTTCGCGATGATCACGCTGGGCATCGGCGAGCTCGTATGGGCCTCGGCCCTGATGTTCCCGGAGTTCTTCGGCGGCGAGGGTGGCATCTCGGGCAACCGCGTGGTCGGGCCCAGCCCGCTGGGCATCAGCTTCGGCCCGCAGATCCAGCTCTATTACCTGATCGCGCTCTACACCTTCGTCTGCACCGTGCTGATGTACGCCTTCACGCGCACGCCGCTCGGGCGCATGCTCAATGCGGTGCGCGACAACCCCGAGCGCGTGGAATTCGTCGGCTACGACACGCAGAAGGTGCGCTATCTCTCCTTCGTGATCGCCGCCTTCTTTGCCGGCATTTCGGGCGGACTGGCGGCGCTGAATTTCGAGATCGTCACCTCCGAGGTGGTGAGCGGCCCGCGCTCGGGGGCGTACCTGCTCTTCACCTTCCTGGGTGGCGCCACCAATTTCTTCGGGCCGATCATCGGCGGCGTGCTGATGGTGCTGGCCGGCGTGCTGCTGTCCGAGCTCACCAGGGCCTGGCTGCTGTACCTGGGCCTGGTGTTCATGTTCATGGTGATGTACGCGCCCGGCGGCATCGCCAGCCTGATCATGATGAACGTGCGGGTGGCAGCCTTCGGGCGCTTCAAGGAACTATGGGTCAGCTACCTGGCGCTGGCCTTCTGTGCGCTGGTGGCGCTGCTCGGCGCCGGCATCATGATCGAGATGGTCTACCACCTGCAACTCAATGCGGCGCTCGGGCCCGAACTGCATTTCGTCGGCGTGCCGCTCAACGCGAAGAGCATCGACAGCTGGTTTGGCGCGATCTTGGTGATGGCCACGGGCATCGGCCTGTTCGAGGTGGTGCGACGCCACTACCGCAGGCAGTGGGGCGAGATCCAGGCTTACATCGCGCGCGAAGTGGCGCTAAGGGAAAAGCCGTGAGCGCCTCGGCCTCTGCGTCCACGCCCGCTCTGGAACTGCTCGACCTGCGCAAGTCCTTCGGCAAGACCGACATCATCCGCGGCTGCAGCCTGCAGGTGATGGCGGGCGAACGCGTGGCCGTGATCGGGCCCAACGGCGCCGGCAAGTCGACGCTGTTCAACCTGATCAGCGGCCGCTTCGCACCCAGCAGCGGCCAGGTGCTGCTGCACGGCCAGCGCATCGAGGGGCGCAAGCCCTTCGAGATCAACCGGCTCGGCCTCTCGCGCAGCTTCCAGATCACCAACATCTTTCCGAAGTTGTCGGTGTTCGAGAACCTGCGCTGCGGCGTGCTCTGGAGGCTGGGCTACAAGTACAGCTTCATCCGCTTCCTCGACAAGCTGCGCGACGCCAATGAGCGCACCGAGGACCTGCTGCAGATGATCCACCTGCATCGCAAGCGCGACGTGCTGGCGGTGAACCTCACGTACGCGGAGCAGCGGGCACTGGAGGTCGGCATCACCATTGCCGGCGGCGCCAGCGTGATCCTGCTGGACGAGCCCACCGCGGGCATGAGCCGCGAGGAGACCCGCCGCTTCATCGCGCTGATCAAGGATGTCACCGTGGGCAAGACGCTGCTGACGGTCGAACACGACATGAGCGTGGTGTTCGGCCTGGCCGATCGCATTGCGGTGGTGGTCTACGGCGAGATCATCGCCTTCGACACGCCCGAGCGCATCCGCGCCAACCAGCGCGTGCAGGAGGCCTACCTCGGTGCCGCCCCCGCGCAAGAGGACTGACGTGCTGTACATCGAGAACCTCCACGCGTACTACGGCAAGAGCCACGTGCTGCACGGCGTGCAGTTCGACGTGGGCGAGGGCGAGATCGTGTCGCTGCTGGGGCGCAACGGCTCGGGCCGCTCGACCACTGCCAAGGCCATCATGGGCATGGTCGAATGCACCGGCGACGTGATCTGGCGCGACCAGCAGATCCGCGGCCGCAAGCCCTACGAGATTGCGCATCTCGGCGTGGGCTACGTGCCGGAGAACCGCGACATCTTTCCCCGCCTGACCGTGCACCAGAACCTGGTGCTCGGCCAGAAGCGCACGGGGCAGGAGGCGCGCTGGAGCTTCGACGACGTCTACGAGATGTTCCCGCGCCTGCGCGAACGGCAGCATACCGAGGCGGGCGTGCTTTCAGGGGGCGAGCAGCAGATGCTGACGCTGTGCCGCACGCTCATGGGCGACCCGGACCTGATCATCATCGACGAACCGACCGAGGGCCTGGCGCCCATGATCGTCGAGCTGGTGGGGCAGTATCTGAAGACCCTGCAGCTGGCGGGTGTCTCGGTGCTGTTGATCGAGCAGAAGCTGACGATCGCGCTGGAGATCTCCGACCGGGCGCTGGTGATGGGGCATGGGACGATCGTGTTCGACGGGACCCCGCAGGCGCTGCGCGAGGACGCGCATGTGCGCAAGGAATGGCTGGAGGTGTAGCGACGGTGGTCCAGCATCACGCTGCGTGCGTGACCGGAGAGTTTCGAACGCAGAAGACGCAGAAATACGCAGAGGACGCAGAAAAGACCAGTTCAAATCTGTCTTTGAAGCCTTCTGCGTTTTCTGCGTAACTTCTGCGTCTTCTGCGTTCGAGATTGGCCGATCGAACCGCCGCGCTCGTTGCGGCGACCAGGGATTTGCGCATCCTTCCCGCAAGCCCTATCGTGTTTGTCCCTGCCGCGACAAGCCCCCGTTGCCGTGCCTCGGCTCGCGCCTACAATCCGCAAAAAAGAACGATCGTTCTTTTCCCTCACCCCAAAGGATGCAGCATGACGGCTGAAACCAAGGTTCATGGCGACGTCGCCGTGATCACGCTGAACAACCCGCCGGTCAACGGGCTGGGCTATGCGACCCGCGTTGCGATCGCGGAGGGCATCGACCGGGCCAACGCCGACCCGGCCGTCAAGGCGATCGTCATCACCGGGGCGGGCAAGGCCTTCTCGGGGGGCGCCGACATCAAGGAATTCGGCTCGCCCAAGGCAACCGCCGAACCCAACCTGCTGTCCCTGATCCTCGCCTGCGAAAACTCGACCAAGCCAGTGGTCGCGGCGATCCACTCGGTCGCCATGGGCGGCGGCCTGGAGCTTTCGCTCGGCTGCCACTACCGCATTGCGGCGCCGGGCGCCAACATCGCGCTGCCCGAAGTGAAGCTGGGCCTGATCCCCGGGGCCGGCGGCACGCAGCGCCTGCCGCGCGTGCTGGGCGTGGAGCCGGCGCTGAACATGATCGTCAGCGGCGAGCCGGTCAAGAGCGAGATGCTGGCGCAACTGCCCGGCCAGAAGCTGTTCGACAAGATGGCGTCCTCGCCCGAGTCGCTGCTGGAAGAGACCATCGCCTTCGCCCGCTCGGTGGCCGACGTGCGGCCGCTGCCCCTGGTGCGCAACCTGCCCAGCAAGCACCCGCAGGGCGACGCCTACTTCCAGTTCGCGCGCAACATGGTCAAGGGCATGGCCAAGAACTTCCCCGCGCCGGCGAAGTGCGTCGATGCGGTCGAAGCCTCGACGAAGAAGAAGTTCGACGAAGGCATGGGGTACGAGCGCGAGATCTTCACCGCGCTGATGTTCACGCCCGAGTCGCGCGCGCTGCGCCACCTGTTCATGGCCGAACGCGCGGCCTCCAAGATCGCCGACGTGCCGGAAGACACGAAGCAGCGCCAGATCAGCAACGTGGCCGTGATCGGCGCCGGCACCATGGGGGGCGGCATCTCGATGAACTTCCTGAACGCCGGCATCCCGGTGACCATCCTCGAGATGAAGCAGGAGGCGCTGGACCGCGGCATCGCGACGATCCGCAAGAACTACGAGTCGCAGGTCAAGCGCGGCAAGCTGAAGCAGGACAAGTACGAGCAGCGCATGGCGCTGCTGAAGACCACGTTGTCGTACGAAGAGATCAAGGACGCCGACCTCGTGATCGAGGCCGTGTTCGAGGAGATGGGGGTCAAGCAGAAGGTCTTCGAGACGCTCGACGGCCTGATGAAGAAGGATGCCATCCTGGCGTCCAACACCTCCACGCTGGACCTGAACAAGATCGCCGCCTTCACCAAGCGTCCTGGCGACGTCGTCGGCCTGCACTTCTTCAGCCCGGCCAACGTGATGAAGCTGCTGGAGGTGGTGCGCGGCGACAAGACCGGCAAGGACGTGATGGCCACGGTGATGTCGCTGGCCAAGAAGATCAAGAAGACCGCGGTGGTCTCGGGCGTCACCGACGGCTTCATCGGCAACCGCATGATCGAGCAATACAGCCGCCAGGCCGGCTTCCTGCTCGATGAAGGCGCGACGCCGCAGCAGGTGGACAAGGCGATCGAGAAGTTCGGCTTCGCGATGGGGCCCTTCCGCATGGGCGACCTGGCCGGCAACGACATCGGCTGGGCGATCCGCAAGCGGCGCGCGCAGGAGCGGCCCAACATGCTGTATTCGCGCACCGCCGACAAGCTGTGCGAACTGGGCCGCTTCGGCCAGAAGACGGGCGCCGGCTGGTACGACTACCAGGCCGGCAAGCGCGACGCGATTCCCTCGAAGCTGGTGGAAGACATGGTGGTGCAGCACCGCGAATCGCTGGGCATCACGCCGCGCAAGATCGCCGACGAAGAGATCGTGCAGCGCCTGGTGTTCGCGCTGGTGAACGAGGGTGCGCGCATCCTGGAAGAGGGCATCGCCGCCCGTGCCGGCGACATCGACATGGTCTACATCACGGGCTACGGCTTCCCGATCCACCGCGGCGGCCCGATGCTCTATGCCGACCAGGTCGGCCTGTTCAACGTGGTCCACGCGATGAAGCGCTTCGCCACCAACCCCCACGACGACGCGAAGTTCTGGGAACCGGCGCCGCTGCTGCTGAAGCTGGCGCAGGAAGGCAAGACGTTCAACTGACCTCCGGTGGGCCTCCGTGCGCGGGGGCCCTCCAGGATGTCATCCCGGCGCAGCCGGGATCCACGATCCCCATGATCAAGCGCCTCGTCCTCGTTCTTCTCGCCCTGCTGCTGCTCCTCGCAGCCGCCCTGGCCGTCAACACCCTGCGCCAGCCCTCGCGGCAGGTCGACGTGGCCGCGGCGCCGCCGCTCGCCATCGACACCCAGGCGGTGGCGGACAAGCTCGCCGGTGCGATCCGCTTCCGGACCGTGTCCTCGCTGGAAGACGCGAACCAGAACGCGGAGCAGTTCCGGCAATTGCATGCCTACCTCGAACAGCGCTTTCCGCTGGTGCACCAGAAACTCAAGCGCGAAACGGTCAATGGCCTGAGCCTGCTCTATACGTGGCAGGGGAGCGATCCTTCGGCCAAGCCGATTGCCTTGATGGCGCACCAGGACGTCGTGCCCATCGCCCCGGGCACCGAAGCCAAGTGGCAGGCGCAGCCCTTCGCGGGCGAACAGAAGGACGGCTTCGTCTGGGGCCGCGGCGCCTGGGACGACAAGGCCAACCTGGTCTCCGAACTCGAAGCCGTGGAGATGCTGCTGGCCTCCGGCTTCCAGCCGCGCGAGACGGTGTACCTCGCCTTCGGGGCCGACGAGGAGGTGAGCGGCCTGCGCGGAGCCGCGCAGATCGTCAAGCTGCTGCAGGAGCGCCAGGTGCGGCTCGACTTCGTGATCGACGAAGGCCTGCTGATCACCGAGGGCGTGATGCCGGGCCTGAAGCAACCGGCCGCCCTGGTCGGCATCGCGGAGAAGGGATTCCTCTCGGTGGTGATGAAGGTGTCGGGCACGCCGGGTCATTCGTCGATGCCGCCGCTCGCGGGCGAGAGCGCCATCGGCATGATGAGCGCGGCGCTGCGCCGGCTCGACGACGACCAGCTCCCCGGCACCATCCGCGGCGTCGCGCGCGAGATGTTCGAGACCATCGCGCCGGAGCTCGGTGGCTTCCAGCGGGTGGCGCTGTCCAACCTGTGGCTGTTCGGGCCGCTGGTGCAAAGGCAACTGGAAAAAGGCGCGAGCACCAATGCCATGCTGCGCACGACCACTGCCTTGACCATCGTCAACGCCGGCAACAAGGACAACGTGATCCCGGGCGAGGCGCAGGCCACGGTCAACTTCCGCCTGCTGCCCGGCGACACGCGCGACGCCGTGATGGCGCATGTGCGCCGCGACACCGGCGAGCGCTTCGACCTGAGCGCGCTACCCGGAAGCGCCGAAGCGTCACCGGTGTCGCCCACGCAATCGGCCTCTTATCAATTGATCAATCGCACGGTGCGCTCGTTGTTCCCGGGCACCATCGTCGCGCCGGGCCTGATGATCGGCGCGACCGACTCGCGCTACTTCGCGGCGATCAGCGACCACGTCTACCGGTTCTCGCCGGTGCGCGCCAGGCCGGAAGACCTGCCGCGCTTCCACGGCACCAACGAACGCATCAGCGCCGCCAACCTGGGCGAGCTGGTTCGCTTCTATCACCAACTGCTGCGCAACCTGAATGCGCCGGCCCCCTGACAGCACCTGAAAGGCCTTCCATGAGCAACGCCGTCATCGTCTCCACCGCCCGCACGCCCCTGACCAAGAGCTGGAAGGGCGGGTTCAACATGACGCACGGCGCCACGCTGGGCGGCCATGCCGTGCGCGAAGCGCTCAAGCGCGCCAAGGTCCCCGGCGATGCCGTGGAAGACGTGATCATGGGCTGCGCCAATCCCGAGGGCGCCACCGGCGCCAACATCGCGCGCCAGATCGCGCTGATGGCGGACCTGCCGATCACCGTCTCCGGCGTGACGGTCAACCGCTTCTGTTCCTCGGGCCTGCAGACCATCGCGCTGGCTGCGCAACGCATCATCGCGGGCGAGGGCGAGGTGTACGTGGCCGGCGGCGTCGAGAGCATTTCCTGCGTGCAGCAGGAGATGAACCAGCACATGCTGCGCGACCTGTCCCTGGACCGGAAAAAGCCGGAGATCTACTGGTCGATGCTGCAGACGGCCGAACAGGTGGCCAAGCGCTACCACATCGGTCGCGACCAGATGGACGAATACGGCGCCGCCAGCCAGCAGAAGGCGTGCGCGGCGCAGGAAGCCGGCAAGTTCAAGGACGAGATCGCACCCATCACGGTCAAGGCCGGCGTGGCCGATGCAGTGATGGGCCTGATCACCAAGGAAGTGACGGTGAGCAAGGACGAAGGCCTGCGTGAAGGCACGACCAAGGAAAGCATCAGCGGCATCAAGCCGGCGCTGCCGGGCGGCGTGATCTCCGCCGGCAATGCGAGCCAGTTCTCCGATGGCGCGGGCGCCTGCGTGGTGGTGAGCGAGGAGTACGCAGCCCGCAACAAGCTCACCCCGATGGGCCGCTTCCTGGGCTTCGCGGTCGCCGGCTGCGAGCCCGACGAAATGGGCATCGGCCCGGTGTTCGCCGTGCCCAAGGTTCTGAAGCGCCTGGGGCTGACGGTGCAGGACATCGACCTGTGGGAACTGAACGAAGCCTTTGCGGTGCAGGTGCTCTACTGCCGCGACAAGCTGGGCATCCCCGCCGACCGCCTGAACGTCAACGGCGGCGCCATCGCGGTCGGCCACCCGTACGGTGTGTCGGGGCAGCGATTGACGGGGCATGCGCTGATCGAGGGCAAGCGCCGCGGAGCGAAGCGGGTGGTGGTGACGATGTGCATCGGGGGCGGGATGGGGGCGGCGGGCGTTTTCGAAGTGCTGTGAATTCGCGAACAGTCTTGAACGCAGAAGACGCAGAAGTGACGCAGAAATCGCAGAAGGAATTCATCAAAGGTTTTCCTTCTGACTTTTCTGCGACTTCTGCATCATTTCCGCGACTTCTGCGTTCAATCTGCATGTCGCATGCACGGCGCTCACTACCGCCCTGAAGTTCCAAATGTCCTCCCTCCGCCCCACGCTCGACTTCCTCCTCTACGAGTGGCTGCACGCCGAGCGCCTGAACGAGCGCGCCCGGTTTGCCGATCATTCGCGCGAGACCTTCGATGCGGTGTTCGATACCTGCGAGCGCATCGCCCGCGACAAGTACGCGCCCTTCAATCGCCTGGTCGATACCGAGGAGCCGCGGTTCGACGGCGAGAAGGTGATCCTGCCGCGCGCCACGCACGAAGCGCACGAGGCCTTTGTCGCCTCCGGCATGCTCAGCGCCGCACAGGATTACGAAGAGGGCGGCATGCAGCTGCCTTACACCATCGAGGCGGCGGCCGGCACTTTCTTCGCCACTGCGTCGGTCAGCATAGGCAGCGGGATGCTCACCAAGGGCAACGCCAACCTGCTGCTGGTGCACGGTACCGAGGCGCAGAAGGAAGTCTTCGCGCGCAACGAGTTCGCGGGCCGCTTCTCCGGCACGATGGCCTTGTCGGAGCCGCAGGCGGGATCGTCGCTGTCGGACATCACGACGCGCGCCACGCCCGCTGGCGCCGACTTCGACAGCGATCCGCTCGGGCCGCGCTATCGCCTCAAGGGCAACAAGATGTGGATCTCGGCCGGCGAGCATGAGCTGGCCGAGAACATCGTGCATCTCGTGCTCGCCAAGATTCCCGGCCCCGACGGCAAGCTGATCCCGGGCACGCGCGGCATCTCGCTGTTCATCGTGCCCAAGAAGCTGGTGGGCCTGGACGGACAGCTCACGGGCGAACGCAACGACGTGGCACTCGCCGGTCTCAATCACAAGCTGGGATGGCGCGGCACGACCAACACGCTGCTCAATTTCGGCGAGGGCAAGTACCCCGTGCGCGGCGGCGCTGGCGCGATCGGCTATCTCGTCGGCAAGCCGCACGAAGGCCTGCGCTGCATGTTCCACATGATGAACGAGGCGCGCATCGGCATCGGCCTGGCCGCCACCTCGCTGGGACTCGCGGGCTATTACGCCTCGCTGGATTACGCGAAGAGCCGACCGCAAGGCCGACCCGTCGGGCCCGCCGGTAAGGACCCGACCCAGCCGCAGATCCGCATCATCGAGCACGCCGACATCAAGCGGATGCTGCTCGCCCAGAAGTCGTACTGCGAAGGCGCGCTGGCGCTGTTGCTGCAATGCGCGCGGCTGGTCGACGAACAGCACACCGGCACGCCCGAGGCTGCCGAAGAAGCGCGCGTGCTGCTGGAAGTGCTGACGCCGGTGGCCAAGAGCTGGCCCAGCGAGTTCTGCCTGGAAGCCAATTCGCTGGCGATCCAGATCCACGGTGGCTATGGCTACACGCGCGACTTTCCGGTGGAGCAGTACTGGCGCGACAACCGCCTGAACATGATCCACGAAGGCACGCATGGCATCCAGGCCGCCGACCTGCTGGGGCGCAAGGTGGTGATGGAGGGCGGCAAGGGCCTGCTGCTGCTGGCGCATCGCATCAATGCCACGATCGAGCGCGCCATCCAGCAAGCGCAGTTCGCCGAGGATGCCAATGCACTGGGCCAGGCGCTGCAGAAGGTGGGCGCTGCAACCAAAGCGGCGTGGGCGACGGCCAATCCCGGCGAGGCGCTGGCCAACGCGGTACCCTACATGCAGGCCTTCGGCCACCTGGTGATCGCGTGGACCTGGCTCGACGTGGTGCTGGCGCTGCCGGCGGCAAGCACGCGGCCGGCGGACGAGGGCAGGGTGCGCGCGGCGCGTTACTTCTTCCACTACGAACTGCCGAAGATCGGCGCCTGGCTGCGCCCGGTGGAAACGCGCGACCCCACATGCGCCACGATGCCCGAGGAGGCTTTCTGATGACGGCTGAGCGCACTCTGGCGCGAATGGACACGATCGCCTGGATCCTGATCTACGGCGGGCTGTTCGCATTGATCCTCGGGATCGCGTCGCATGGCCAGACGGCGATTGGCGGCTGGAGCTTGTCGGTGCTGGGTGTGTTGGCAGCGGTGGCCGGTGTGGTGTTGATCGTGGTGCGGGCGAGGATGACAAAGCGGTAGCTATTTCGGCGAACGGGTCCCGTCCTGACCTTCGCCGCCTGAGCCAGCCCGCTTGCGCATACCCGCGCGACACAGCCCCTGCCTTCCATTGGTTCACAATAGCGGGTTGGCAGCCCGGCACCGGCTGGGCCAGCCTGCAGCTCCAGGGGCGTCATGCGGTTCCTTCGGACCACGTCCCGGGGCCTCCAGCCTCGACATGAAAATCCTCGTCACCGGCGCCGCCGGATTCATCGGCATGCAGGTCGCGGCTCGCCTGCTTGCCCGCGGCGACCAGGTCGTCGGCATCGACAACCTGAACGACTACTACGACCCCGCACTCAAGCACGCGCGGCTGGCCCAGCTGCGGCCGCACGCCGCGTTTTCCTTCGAGCGGCTGGCGGTCGAGGACACGGCCGGCATGGCCGCCCTGTTCGAGCGCGAAGCCCCGCAGCGCGTGGTGCACCTCGCCGCGCAGGTCGGGGTGCGCCATTCCGTGCGCGCACCGCAGAGCAGTGCCGCCTCCAACCTGCAGGGCTTCGTCAACATCCTGGAAGGCTGCCGCGCCCTGCGTGTCGAACACCTGGTCTACGCCAGCAGTTCCAGCGTCTATGGCGCCAACGCGAAGCTGCCTTATGTGGAGGACCATGGGGTCGACCATCCGGTGAGCCTCTATGCGGCCACCAAGCGCGCCAACGAATTGATGGCCCATGCGTACAGCCACCTGTTCCGCATCCCGACCACGGGCGCGCGCTTCTTCACCGTCTATGGCCCCTGGGGCCGGCCCGACATGGCACTCTTCAAGTTCACCCGCGCCATCCTCGAAGACCAGCCGATCGAGCTGTACAACGAAGGCCAGATGGTGCGCGACTTCACCTTCGTCGACGACGTGGTCGAGGCCATCGTGCGCTTGCTCGACAAACCGGCCACGCCCGCGCCGCAGTTCGACCGGCTGAACCCCGACCCGGTGGAAAGCGACGCACCCTTCCGCGTCTTCAACGTCGGCGGTGGCCGGCCCTTGCCGCTGCTGGAAGTCGTCGAGACGCTGGAGCGCATCCTCGGGCGCAAGGCCCGCCGCACGCTGATGCCGATGCAAGCCGGCGACGTGCTGGCGACCGGCGCCAGCCCCGACCGCCTGCACGACTGGATCGGCACCGCGCCTGAAACGCCGGTGGAAGAGGGCCTGCGCCGCTTCGTCGACTGGTACCTGCCCTGGCGCCAGGCGGGAGGCAGCGCGTGAGTGCAAGCCCCGCAAGCGACCGCGGCCTGCTGCGCCGGCGCGACGTGCCGCCGTTGCTGGCCCTGGCCGTGCTGCTGATCGCAGCCGGCGCAGTGGTGCAACTCGCCGGCTTCAACACGCCCTGGATGCTGCGCGCCCATGCCGAGGCACGCGGAGCCTTTGCGAGCGTCTTCTGGTCCAGCGCCACCATCGTCGGCCTCGGCTGGAGCGCGGTGATCCTCGTGCTGGCGGCGGATCGCGGCGACGGCCGCGTCACCGCGCTGCTGGCGCCGGCCTTCATCCTCACCGGCCTCCTGACGCACGTCCCCAAGGTGCTGCTGGCCTCGCCGCGTCCGGCAGGCACGGCCATCCTGCCGCACCTGCATGTGATCGGCGATGCCTTCCGCGGCTCCGTGTCGATGCCCTCGGGCCATTCGGTGGCGGCGGGCGCGATGGCGGCGCTGCTGTGCGTTGCCTTGCCGCGCTCGCGGGCCTTGGTGGGCGGCGCGCTCCTGCTGCTTGCCGCTGCGCTGATCGCGTGGTCGCGCGTGATGGTCGGCGCGCACTGGCCCGCGGACGTGCTGGTCGGCAGTGGGGTGGGCCTGTTGTCGGTCGGCCTCGTGATCGCCGCCGCGCTCGGTCCGACGCAGCGCGTGCATCACCGCTTCGTCGCGCGCATCCAGTCGCGTGCGGGCCAGCGTTGGGTGGGCGTCCTTGAAATCGTCGCCGCCATCGGCTTGTTGCGGGAGCACACGGGCTATCCCGACGGCCGGGCCATGGTCATCCTGCTCGCGATCGTGGCGTTTGCCAGTGCGGCGTGGCGCTTGCATGCGGCGGGCGGACTGCGCAAGGCTGCGCGCCCGGACGAGCCCGCCCCCGTGGAGCCGACGTGACCGCGACCACCGAGTTGCCGGAACCGATCGCGCCAGCGAAACCGCGCCGACCGTGGGTGCGCCGCGCCAAGGTGCTCGCCACGCTGCTGGTGTGCGTGCTGGTCTGGGCCTGGCTGTTGCGGCATGCCGATCTGCAGTCCTTGTCCGCGCAGGTCGGCCGGCTGCCGCCCTGGGCCTGGGTGCTCGCCGGCCTCGGCCTGCTCGCGGGCCATGGCCTGCGAGCGCTGCGGCTCCAGCACGAGTGGCGTCATGCCGGCCAGGTGCCCTGGCTGCATTGCCTGCGGATCGTGCTGGGCCACAACGCATTGGTGCTGATGCTGCCGCTGCGCTCGGGCGAGGCCGGCTACCTGTGGGCCGTGCGCCGCCAGTGGGGCGTCGACTGGCGCGCCGCCGGCGTGGGCCTCATGCGCTGGCGCTTGCAGGACATCGCGGTGCTGCTGCTGCTGGCGGTGGCCTTGCTGGTGCCGCTGCCGCTGCCCGAGCGCGCGTTGCTGTGGATCGCTGCTGCCGCATTGCTGTTCTTCCTGCTGCCGCCGGTGTGGCGCTGGCTGCTCGCGCGCATGGGGCAGGGCAGTGCCCGCGTGCCCGGCGGCCGCGCCTTCTGGAGCGGCGCCGGCGCCAGCGCGGCCAACTGGACTTTCAAGGTGCTGGCCAACGGCGGACTGCTTGCGGCGCTCGCCGGCCTGCCGCTGCACATCGCCCTGCGCGCCGGCCTCGGCGGCGAACTGGCCGGCGTGCAGCCGCTGCAGCCGCCCGCCGGCCTCGGCACCTACGAGGGCGGCATCTGGCTGGCCACCGGCCTGCCGTCGTCGTGGCAGGCCAGCGTGATCGCCGCCGCGCTGGCGGTGCACGCCTTCAGTCTCTCGGTCGCCCTGGTCGCCGCCGGCCTGACCCAGGTCGCCCTTCCTTCTTCCTATCGCTTCACGCAGGAGCCGTGTCCTTGAGTTCCGCCACCTATCCCCCCGTGGACGACCTGCCGCTGACCACGCCGGCAACTCCGATCAGCGAGCCGCCGCTGCCGCCGCATCGCCTCTCGGTGGTCGTGCCCATGTACAACGAGGTCGACAACGCCGCCCCGCTGGTCGATCGCATCCAGGCCGCACTGGCCGACTATCCCGCGCCGTGGGAGCTGATCGTCGTCGACGACGGCAGCATCGACGGCACCGGTCCCGCGCTCGACCGGGCGGCGCGCAGCGTCGGGCCGCACGTTCGCGTGCTGCACCTCTCGCGCAACTTCCGCCAGACCGCGGCGATGCAGGCCGGCATCGACGCGGCCCGCGGCGACGTCATCGCCACGCTCGACGGCGACCTGCAGAACGACCCGATCGACATCCCGCGCATGGTGCGGCGCCTGCTGGCCGAAGACCTCGACATGGTGGCCGGTTGGCGCCGCGAGCGGCAGGACGGCTTCCTCTGGCGCAAGCTGCCCTCGGGCATGGCCAACCGCCTGATCCGCAAGGTGAGCGGCCTGCAGTTCCAGGACCTGGGCTGCAGCCTGAAGGTGTTTCGCACCACGGTGCTGCGGCAAGTGCGCCTGTACGGCGAGATGCATCGCTTCATCCCGGCGTGGCTGGCGACGGTGACCAGCCCGGGCCGCATGGCGGAGGAGCCGGTGCTGCACCATCCGCGCGTGGCCGGTGTCTCCAAGGTCGGCCCGGGGCGCTCGGCGCGCGTGCTGCTGGACCTGCTGTCGGTGCATTTCTTCCTGCGCTTCGGCACCCGGCCGGGGCACTTCTTCGGCGGCATCGGGCTCGTGGTCTCGCTGGTCGGCTTCATCATGCTGGGCTACCTGACCCTGCTGAAGATGCTGGGCGAGTCGATCGGCACGCGGCCGCTGCTGTTCCTCGGCTTCTTCCTGGTGATGGCGGGCGTGCAGTTGCTCACCACCGGAGTGCTGGCCGAATTGCTGATGCGGGTTTATTACGACGTCGGTCGCGCGCGCCCCTACCGCCTGCGTCCGGCCGAACTGCCGCCGGAGGACTTGCCGCAGGAGGCGGGCTGGCATGACTGAGCATGCGGCGGCGCGCGCGGGCGCCCGCTCCTGGGTGGCCACGCCGGCGGTGCGGCGGATTGTCTGGGCGCTGCTGCTGGCGCTGCCGCTCTTGTGGATGCTGGGCAGCGTGCCGCTGTTCGACGTCGACGAGGGCGCCTTCTCGGAAGCCACGCGCGAGATGCTCACCAGCGGCGACTGGCTGCACACCACGCTCAATGGCGCCCCGCGCTTCGACAAGCCGATCGGCGTCTACTGGCTGCAGGCGATCAGCACCTCGCTGTTCGGGCTGAACGAATTCGCGCTGCGCCTGCCCTCGGTGCTCAGTTGCTGGGCGATGGCGCTCGCGCTCGCTGCCTTCGCGCGCCGGCGCTGGGGCGACCTGGCCGGCATGCTGGCCGGCGCGCTGGTGGTTACTAGCCTCGGCCCGCTGGCGATCGGGCGGGGCGCCACGGCCGACAGCCTGCTCAATCTGCTGCTGGCACTGGCCGGTCTCGACCTGTGGCGCTTTGCCGAGAGCGAGTCGCGCACCGCGCTGCGGCGCGCCTATGCGTGGGTCGGCCTGGGCCTGCTGGTGAAAGGACCGGTCGCCGCGCTCGTGCCCGGCGCGGCCTTCGTGCTCTGGTGCCTGTTCGAGCGGCGCTGGACGCTGCTGCGCAAGGCGGCGCTCGACCTGCCCGGGTGGGCCTTGCTGCTGGTCATCGCAGTGCCCTGGTATGCCTATGCGCTGCATCGGCATGGCATGGCCTTCGTCAACGGCTTCCTCCTGCAGCACAACGTGGAGCGCTTCACCGGCACGGTCGGCGGCCACCGCGGCAACTTCCTGTATTACGTCGCCGTCTTGCCATTGCTGGCGATGCCGTGGGCGCCGTTGCTGGTGCTGGCGGTCGCACGCGCGCGCAAGTTCTGGGCGGAACCGGTCGGGCGCTACCTGCTGTTGTGGGCGGCCTTCGTGCTGCTGTTCTTCTCGATGTCGGGCACCAAGCTGCCGCACTACATGCTGTACGGCTATCCGCCGCTGGTGCTGCTGATGGCGCGGCTGCTGGCCACGGCTTCGCGTCGGCTGGTGCTGGTGGTGGGGGCGGTCATCGTCGTCTGGGTGGGCCTGCTCGCGGCCGTGCCTTCGCTGCTCGGCGCATTCGCCGACCAGGTGCGCGATCCGCTCTATCACGCCTTGATCGCCGGGGCGCCCGCGGCGCCGCTGCTGCCGGCGGTGATCGCCGTCATCGTGATCGCCGCGATCGCCTTCTGGCCGACCCGCATCGAGGGCGCGCCGCTGCGCCTGGTAGCGGCGGGCGGCGTGCTGTCGCTGTTTGCCGCGGCCTGGCTGTTGCCCTGGTTGGGCGCGACGCTGCAGGCGCCGATCCGGCATGCCGCCGCGGTGGCCGTGGCGCACGGCGGCCGGGTCGTGCAGTGGGACGTGCACTACCCGAGCTTCTCGGTCTACCTGCAAGGCCTGGTGCCGCGCCGTGAACCGCGGCCCGACGAGATGGTGTTGAGCCGCGTCGATCGCCTGCCACCCGGCAATGCGGGCGGTCGGCCGCGGCTGTTCGAGGAGCGCGGCATCGTGCTGCTCGGGCCCTTGCCACGGAATTGAAAACACGGCCACTGTCCCTCAGGAGGCGGCGGCCGCGCCGCGACTTCGGCATGATGCGGCCCACAGGAGAGATAGCGATGACACGCAGCATCCAGCAATTGTTCGACCTCCAGGGCAAGACGGCCCTGGTCACCGGCGGCTCGCGCGGCCTCGGCCTGCAGATGGCGCATGCCCTCGGCGAGGCGGGCGCCAGGATCATGCTCAGTTCCCGCAAGGCGGGCGACCTGGAGGAGGCGGTGGCCGACCTGCAGGCGGTGGGCATCGACGCCCGTTGGGTCGCGGCCGATTGCGCCAGGGAAGACGACATCCGCCGGCTCGCCGACGACACGCTGCAGCGCATGGGCCAGGTCGACATCCTGGTGAACAACGCGGGCGCAGCCTGGGGCGCGCCGGCCGAAGACCATCCGCTGGAGGCCTGGGACAAGGTGATGAACCTCAACGTCCGCGGCTACTTCCTGCTGGCGCAGCAGATCGCCAAGCGCAGCATGATCCCGCGCACGTCCGGGCGCATCATCAACATCGCCTCGATCGCCGGCCTGGGCGGCAATCCGCCGGGGCACGAGACCATCGCGTACAACACGTCGAAGGGCGCGGTCATCACCTTCACGCAGGCGCTGGCCTGCGAGTGGGGCAAGTACGGGATCAACGTCAACGCGATCTGCCCGGGCTTCTTTCCGAGCAAGATGACGCGCGGCACGCTGGAGAAGATCGGCGTGGAGAACCTGAAGAACAACGCACCGCTGCATCGCCTGGGCGACGACGAGGACCTCAAGGGCGTGACGCTGCTCTATGCCTCCGAGGCCGGAAAGCACATCACCGGCCAGTGGCTCGCGGTGGATGGCGGTGTGTCCGTGGTGACCGGGGGTTGAATCGCGTGGCAAGTTCTCCCACTCTCTTCGGCGTCGAGATCCCGTTTGTCAGCCATCTCGGTTTCGAGCTGGTGATGATGGAAGGCGGCGCCTCGGAACTGAAATTCCTGCCGGGGCACGAGCACCTGAATTCCTTTCTGGTGACGCATGGCGGCGCGATCATGACGCTGCTGGACGTGACGATGGCCACCGCCGCGCGCAGCGTGGAGATCGAGACCGGCGTGGTCACCATCGAGATGAAGACCAGCTTCATGCAGCCCTGCAGGGGATTGCTGACCGGCAAGGGCCGCCTGATGCACCGGACCAAGTCGATGGCCTTCACCGAAGGCACGGTCTACGATGAACAGGGCCGCGCGTGCGCGCACGCCACCGGCACCTTCAAGTACGTCAAGCGGCCGGCGCCCAGTGCACCGGCCAATACCATCTCTACCGACTGAGGAGGACTCCCATGCCCGCCAACAAGCAGATCCTGCTGGACAACCGCCCGCAAGGCGAAGCGACGGCCAGCAACTTCAAGCTGGTCGACAGCGAGACGCCGCCCTTGAAGGAGGGCGAGGTGCTGGTGCGCCACCACTACCTCAGTCTCGACCCCTACATGCGCGGCCGCATGAACGACGCCAAGAGCTATGCCACACCGCAGCCGCTGGGGCAGGTGATGCAGGGCGGCACGGTAGGTGAGGTGGTGGAGAGCCGCAGCCCGAAGTTCGCGGTGGGCGACCAGGTGGTGGGCATGGGCGGCTGGCAGGAGTACAGCGTGGTCGCCGGCGACCAGCCGGGCGGCATCCGCAAGGTCGACACCACGCACGTGCCCTTGTCGCATTACCTGGGCGCGGTCGGCATGCCGGGCGTGACCGCCTGGTACGGGCTGAACGGAATCATCCAGCCCAAGGCAGGCCAGACGATCGCGGTGAGTGCCGCGAGCGGCGCGGTGGGCAGCGCGCTCGGCGCCTTGGCGAAGGCGCGTGGCTGCCGCGCGGTGGGCATTGCCGGGGGGCCGGACAAGTGCCGCTACGTGACGGAAGAACTCGGCTTCGATGCCTGCGTCGACTACAAGCAGCATCGCGACGCGCAGTCCTTGTCGAAGGCGCTGAAGGAAGCCTGCCCCGACGGCATCGACGGCTACTTCGAGAACGTGGGCGGCATGGTGATGGACGCCGTGCTGCTGCGCATGAACGCGTTCGGCCGCATCGCCGTGTGCGGAATGATCGCCGGCTACGACGGCCAGCCGATCCCGATGGCGCAGCCCCAGTTGATCCTGACCAACCGCCTGCTGGTGCAGGGCTTCATCGTCAGCGAGCACATGGAGGTGTGGCCGCAGGCGCTGCAGGAACTGGGCACGCTCGTGGGCACGGGCAAGCTGCGGCCGCGCGAGTCGGTGGCGCAGGGTCTGGCGGCTGCGCCGGAGGCGTTCCTCGGGATGCTCAAGGGCCGCAATTTCGGCAAGCAGGTCGTCAAGCTGGTCTGAGGAAGGATGTCATCCCGGCCGTGACCCGGGATCCACGCGGCGGCCGATCGACCGCCGCATGGATTGCGGGTCAAGCCCACTACTGTCCGGAGATTTTTTCGAATAGTGAAAACTGGCTCGACGGCGCTTGTTCGTCCTCTTCGGGGGTGATCGCTGCCAATAGATCGGGCAGTGGGGTGCGCTCGAAGAGAGACAGGCTCAG
>NZ_JAQGNQ010000037.1 GCF_028291745.1 Ramlibacter sp.
GCGGTGGGCCGCGCGGTGGCCCGCGTCGGGGCGGTGGTGGGGGTGGCGGCGGTGGGGGCGGCGGCGGGCGCGGACGCGGCTGAAGGCGGACACCCGAACGCAAGGGGCGCAAAGGTTGCGCAAAAGACGCAAAAGGGAGTCAAGAAAATTCTTGAACTTGCCTTTTTCGCGTCCTTTGCGCCTTTTGCGCCTTCTGCGTTCTGGTTGCCCGGCAGTTGTGTGTTCCCCTACGCGGGCACCCCGGCGCCTACCAAGCTAAAATCGTGGGCTTTGCCGAACTTTTCGCTTCCGGCAAAACCCTAAAACATCAAGCTCAGGAAACCAGCATGGCTATCGAACGCACCCTCTCCATCATCAAGCCGGACGCCGTGGCCAAGAACGTGATCGGCCAGATCTACGCGCGCTTCGAAGCCGCCGGCCTGAAGATCATCGCCGCCCGCATGGCCCACCTGTCGCGCGCCGAGGCCGAGCAGTTCTACGCCGTGCACAAGGAGCGTCCCTTCTTCAAGGACCTGGTCGACTTCATGATCTCCGGCCCGGTGATGATCCAGGCGCTGGAAGGCGACAACGCCATCCTGAAGAACCGCGACCTGATGGGCGCCACCGATCCCAAGAAGGCCGCGTCGGGCACCATCCGCGCCGACTTCGCCGACAGCATCGACGCCAATGCGGTGCATGGCTCGGACGCCGCCGAAACCGCCAAGAACGAAATCGCCTTCTTCTTCCCGGCGATGAACATCTACACGCGCTGAAAATGTGCCGCCCGAGCTCCACTTCGTTCTGCCTCCCCTCTAGGGGGAGCGGCGCGTCCTGGGGCGGCCGGGCGACGCGCCGGCCCATGCGATGACGGCCAACCTGCTCGATTTTGACCTCGAGGGCCTGGCCACGTTCTGCGCCGGGCTGGGTGAGAAGCGCTTCCGCGCCACCCAGCTGTTCCGGTGGATCCACCAGAAGGGCGCAAGCCGCTTTGGCGAGATGACCGATCTGGCCAGGTCGCTGCGCGAAAAGCTCGAGGGCAGCGCCCGCATCGAGGGCCTGCCCCTCATCTCCCAGCACATCTCCAGCGACGGCACGATCAAGTGGCTGTTCGACGTGGGCGACGGCAACGCCGTCGAGTCGGTGTTCATTCCCGAGGCCGATCGCGGCACCCTGTGCGTCTCCTCGCAGGCCGGCTGCGCCGTCGGCTGCCGCTTCTGCTCCACCGGCCACCAGGGCTTCTCGCGCAATCTCTCCAGCGGCGAGATCCTGGCGCAGCTGTGGTTTGCCGAGCACTTCCTGCGCGGCCACCTCAAGACCGATGGCGAGCGTGTCATCTCCAACGTCGTGATGATGGGGATGGGCGAGCCTTTGCAGAACTACGGCGCGCTGGTGCCGGCGCTCAAGGTGATGCTGGACGATCACGGCTACGGCCTGTCGCGCCGGCGCGTGACCGTGTCCACCTCCGGGGTGGTGCCGATGATCGACCGCCTGGGCGAGGACTGCCCCGTGGCCCTGGCCGTGTCGCTGCATGCGCCCAACGACGAACTGCGCGACAAGCTGATCCCGCTCAATCGAAAGTATCCGATCGCGGAACTGCTGGACGCCTGCAACCGCTACCTCGAACACGCGCCGCGCGACTTCATCACCTTCGAGTACTGCATGCTCGATGGCGTCAACGACCTGCCGCAGCACGCGCACGAACTCGCGCGCCTGGTGCAGACGCACGGCGGCCGCGGCGTGTCGTGCAAGCTCAATCTCATTCCCTTCAATCCATTCCCCGCCTCGGGCCTGCTGCGTTCCCCGCAACACCGCGTGCAGGCTTTCGCGAAAATCCTGAGTGATGCTGGTATCGTCACGACGGTGCGCAAGACGCGCGGCGACGACATCGACGCCGCCTGCGGCCAGCTGGCCGGCGACGTCAAGGACCGCACGCGGGTCGACCGGCGCATCGCGCAACAGCGCACGGTGATGCTCAGGCCGGTGCCCGCGGATACCACCAGGGAGGCATAGGGGAACATGACGATCACCATGGCGGCGCAAGGCCGCTTTTGTGCTGCGTGGCTCGCAGCCGCGGCCTGCGCCGGAGTGCTGGGCACCTTGCTGGCGGGCTGTGCCGCGCCCGCGCAGCAGCAGGACACGATCTCCCAGATGGTGACTCTCTCCGAGGAATCCGATGCCCGCCGCCGCGCGCGCATCCGGCTCGAACTCGCATCGGGTTACTACGGCGAGGGCAAGACCGAGATCGCGCTGGATGAACTCAAGCAGGTGATCGCCACCGATCCCACCTTCGGCGAGGCCTACAACCTGCGCGGGCTGATCTACATGCGCCTGGGCGACAACCGCGAGGCCGAGGACAGCTTCCGCCGCGCGGTCGCGATGAATCCGCGCGACGCCGATGCGCTGCACAACTACGGCTGGCTGCAGTGCCAGCTCGGTGAATACCAGAATGCGGACAAGTCCTTCGCGCAGGCGATGACCAATCCGCTGTACGCGGGCCGCGCGAAGACGCTGATGGCCATGGGCCTGTGCCAGGCGCGTTCCGGCCGCACCGATGTCGCGGAAAGCAGCCTCGCGCGCAGCTACGAACTCGATGCCGGCAACCCCATCACCGGCTACAACCTCGCGCGCCTGCTGTTCACCAAGGGCGACTTCAAGCGCGCGCAGTTCTACATCCGGCGCCTGAACAACAGCGAGCTGGCGAATGCCGAATCGCTGTGGCTGGGCATCCGCGTGGAGCAGCGCATGAACGATCCGGCCGCCATGGGCCAGCTGAGCGAGCAGCTGCGCAAGCGCTTCCCGGATTCGCGCGAACGTCAGGCCCTGGATCGGGGGGCTTTCAATGACTGAGACCGCGCCCGTCGAGGGCACTGCCACCACCACCGCCGGCACCCTGCTGCGCCAGGCGCGCGAGGCCGCGGGCCTGCACGTCGCCTCGCTGGCGGCCACGCTGAAGGTTCCGGTGTTCAAGGTCGAGGCGCTCGAGCAGGATCGCTACGACCTGCTGCCCGACGCGGTCTTCGTGCGCGCGCTGGCCTCCAGCGTCTGCCGCACGCTCAAACTCGATCCGCAGCCGGTGCTGCAACTGTTGCCGCGCACCGGCCAGCCGCGCCTGGTGCAGGACAGCGAGCACATCAACGCGCCTTTCCGCACGGCCCGCGACGGCCCCTCGCCGCGCTGGCTCGACCAGGTCTCCCGCCCGGTGTTGGCCATCGTGGCCCTGCTGCTGCTGGGCGCGCTGGTGATCGTCTTCCTGCCCTATGTGGAGGGGGTGGTCGACCGGGTCGCGGCGATCAGTCACCCCGGCGTCAGCGCGGCGAGCGATCCCGTGATGCCGCCCCCGGGCGCCGCTGCCACGGTGCCCACCGCCATGCCGCCGGTGGATGTCGCATCCGCCGCGCCACCGGCGGATGCCGCGGCGAACGCGCTGCCGGCGCAGGTGCCGGCCTCCGG
>NZ_JAQGNQ010000061.1 GCF_028291745.1 Ramlibacter sp.
GTTAGACCGCAGGGATAGGCTTCGGTCAGGCGCAGCGCTCACCAACGGCACCGGTAGACGGCCTTTTGCCAGCGGCGCTGCAACCTGACGCAGGGCTCTGGGCTGCCCGTCACCAGCGGCTTGCAGTTCGTCCTTGCTCGCGCTGGACGCAGCGTCTCCGACGGCCCGTAAAGCTTCGCACAGCACGCAACTGACGGCGGTTCGCGGCCGTCTTTGGCAAGCGGTGCCCGCACCTACGAGGCCCAAAACCTTGAAGAAGGTAGCGGTCCTGCAGCAATCAAGGAAGGTCTGGAAGGGCACGGCGATTCTCTTCGGCCTGCGGTCTAACGTAGAAGTGACCGGCGGACAGTAGGCCGGCGAATGCCGGCCGAGAGGACGTCCGTGTCGACTGCCATGTTATGCGCGCCGCAAGCGGTCGGCCAGGGCACGACACTCGCGGGCTGCGCTTCCGAGTGCTCTGGCAAGCCACGCTCTCCCAACCCAGCGGCATCAAGCTTGCGGCCGTCCGGCCCCATCGAGGCGCAGCGGTCACGCGTGCGCTGGGAATCGCACGAAGGCGTAATCCAGCGGCGGTGCACGGCCTCTTTTGACACGCGGCCTAACCAGTACGACGGCACAAAACCTTGAACGAAGCCACAGGCTCTATCCCGGCCGACAAGGAAGGCGCTGCGGTCACCGGCTGTCGTATAACGTCGGAGTTGCCCGGCACGCAGCGGCATTGCGCCGCGGGGCGTAGGCTCACCAGCACGCCTCGCGGCGCAATGCCGCTGCGTGTCCGCGTCGAACGACCTGTTATGCCGCGTCACAACCGAGCGCCCTCCACCCAAAGTCTATCCTTTCCGACGGTCGTGTACCACGAGCGAAAGGCGCGACGGTAGCCTTCAAAGGGTTCCGCCAAAGGAGCCCGCGGATCTTCGCTCAGCCCGTACGCCATTCCCTCGACAAACCAAGAGGGCTTAGCGAGCAGGGCTACCACCCCAAACTGCTTTGCCTGCACGTAATGAATGATCTCGTGGCGCACGTAGTATGCCTTCCAGGCGCGAGGACCCACCACTGTGCCAACCGTTCCGAAGGTGACGGCGGACCGGGCGCCAAGGCCGAACTTCGCAGCACAGGCCTCAGAAGCGCAGAAAACGATGCGGGGCACACCTGATATGGGCGCAACGTTCTTGCCCACGAACTCGGCCGCCTCTGTGTAAAGGGCTTGAGCTTCGGCCGTCTTCGACGCGTCGTCCACACACACCATCGAATCAACACAGGTGACTCCGTTCCATTCCGGCATCAGCACACGCACTGGCCTGACAACGGCCCACGCCAGTGCCGGAACAACGGTTAGAAGGAGCAGCGCAACGCGCTTCAGCGGTGGCTTGTTAAGCGGCATAACGTAGAAGTGACCGGCGGACGCAGGCCGGCGAATGCCGGCCGATAGGACGTCCGTGTCGACTGCCATGTTATGCGCGCCGCAAGCGGTCGACCAGGGCGCGACGCTCGCCGACCGACGCTGCCGACTGCCCTCGCAACGCACGCCTCTCCAACCAGCGGCGTTAACCTTACGGCGGTGGGGCGCGCACGAGGCGCAGCGCTCCCGTTTGCCACGCACCTGCTGCAAGGCGGTACGGACATCCGAACCGTGCAGGAATTGCTCGGGCACAGCGATGTCAGCACCACGATGATCTACACGCGCGTGCTGAAGGTGTCGGCGGGAACGACCAGGAGCCCCTTGGATGCAATCACCGTCGAGTGATCTCCCGCGTCGCTTTAGCGGCACAGCGGCGTCTGCTGGAGTGTTGCTCGGCGAGCTCGATCCGATGGTTGCCGCGACCCGCGCCGAGCTCTTCAACTCGCCACTCCGCCACATCGCGCCTCCGCGAATCGCTCAAACGCACACTGTCCCGTCCGACGCGGCATCGGCAAACCTTCGGCTAGATTGGCACCATGATCGAACGGGAGCTCGTCTTCCCCACCGCCTGGGGCCAGCTCGCCGGCACGCTGCTGCTGCCCGACGGGGCAGGGCCGTGGCCGGCGGCGCTGCTGATTGCGGGCTCCGGGGCAACCGACCGCGATGGCAACACGCCGCTCTTGCCCGGCGCGCTCGACAACGTCAAGCGACTGGCGCACGCACTGGCTGCCCGCGGGGTCGCTTCGCTGCGCTACGACAAACGCGGCGTGGGTGCGAGCGTTTATCCTGGCCTGAACGAGGAGGCTCTGCGTTTCGAACACCTCGTCGACGATGCCGTGATGCTGGCAGAGCGACTAGCGGACGAAGAGGGCGTTCGTGCGGTCAGTCTCGTCGGGCATAGCGAGGGCGCGCTGATCGCTGCACTCGCGGCAGAGGATGCCCACGCGCTGGCTGTCGTCTCGATCTCCGGCGCTGGCAGCCGGGCCTCCGCACTGATGCGGCGGCAGATTGCCGGCCAGCTGCCGGGTGACCTCGCGCAACCGGCGTTTGCGGCACTCGACGCGCTCGAAGCACAGCAGCAGATCGACGACGTCCCCGATACGCTGGTACTGCTGTTCCGGCCGACGGTGCAGCCTTACCTGATGTCCTGGTTTCGGCACGACCCGCCGGCCGTGCTGGCACAGCTGCAGGTGCCCGTGCTGCTGTTGCACGGCAACGCAGATCCGCAGCTGGATGTGGAGCACGTTCGCTGGCTGCAGGCCGGCAAGCCGGATGCGCAGGTGCGGATCGTCGATGGCATGGACCACCTGCTGTCGGTTGGGGGAGACATTCCGCGCGGCACCGAGATGATCGCTGCCGAAGTGGCGGAATGGTTGCAGTCGCTGGACGTCGAAGTGGCGGCGTAGCTCAGCGCCGACCTTGTCCAGGTGTTCGCGACCCGCGCATCGCTGGGGTGCGCGCGGCGCAGCCCAGCCTACAGTCGCAGGTAGCTGAGATGCGTACACGTGGAAGTCCTTCTGCGACTTCTGCGTAACTCCCGCCCTCTGCGTTCCATTGTCTGTCCACCCCAGCGTACTCCGCCGACAGAGAGTCGCCGCTGAACGCCCCTCGCGCGCCACCCGTCTCCATAATCGGCGCATGACTTCCTCCCCCCGCAAATGGCAGTTCTGGATCGACCGCGGCGGCACTTTCACGGACGTGGTCGGCCGGCGTCCGGATGGCACGCTGCTCACCCACAAGCTGCTGTCGGAGAATCCCGAGCAGTACCGCGATGCGGCGGTTGCGGGCATTCGCCACCTGCTGGGGCTGGCGCCGGGCGAGCCCATCACACCCGAGCAGGTCGAGTGCGTGAAGATGGGCACGACGGTCGCCACCAACGCGCTGCTCGAACGCAAGGGCGAACCCACGCTGCTGGTCACTACGCGCGGCTTTCGCGACGCGCTGCGCATCGCGTACCAGAACCGGCCCCGCCTGTTCGATCGCCACATCGTGTTGCCCGAGCTGCTCTATGGCGAGGTGATCGAAGCGCAGGAGCGCATGGGCGCGCACGGCGAGGTGGTGCAGGCGCTGGATGAAGCCCCCCTGGAACAGGCGCTGCGCGAGGCGCATGCGCGCGGCCTGCGCAGCGTGGCGATCGTGTTCCTGCACGGCTACCGCTACACCGCGCACGAAGCGGCCGCGCGCCGGCTGGCGCAGCAGGCCGGCTTCACGCAGATCAGCACTTCGCACGAAACCAGCCCGATGATGAAGCTGGTGAGCCGCGGTGACACGACGGTGGTCGATGCCTACCTGTCACCCATCCTGCGGCGCTACGTGGAGCAGGTGGCCGCCGAGATGCCGGGCGTGAAGCTGTTTTTCATGCAATCCTCGGGCGGCCTCACCGATGCGCATACCTTCCAGGGCAAGGACGCGATCCTCTCCGGGCCGGCCGGCGGCATCGTCGGCATGGCACGCACGGCGCAACTTGCGGGACACGAGAAGGTGATCGGCTTCGACATGGGCGGCACGTCGACCGACGTCTCGCACTTCGCCGGCGAATTCGAGCGCGAGTTCGAGACGCAGGTGGCCGGCGTGCGCATGCGCGCCCCGATGATGAGCATTCACACCGTCGCGGCCGGCGGCGGATCGATCCTCGAATTCGACGGTGCGCGCTTTCGCGTCGGGCCGCAGAGCGCAGGCGCGAACCCGGGGCCCGCGAGCTATCGGCGCGGCGGCCCGTTGGCCGTGACGGATGCGAACGTGATGGTCGGCAAGATCCAGCCGAAGTACTTTCCCCGGGTGTTCGGGCTGCAGGCCGACGAGGCCCTGAGCTACGAGGCGGCCTCGGCGAAATTCGAGGAACTGGCGCAACGCATCGGCCGCGCGCCGGCGGAAGTGGCCGAAGGCTTCATCGCCATCGCCGTGCAGCAGATGGCCAATGCCATCAAGAAGATCTCGGTGGCGCGCGGCTACGACGTCACGCGCTACACGCTGCAATGCTTCGGCGGCGCCGGCGGCCAGCATGCCTGCCTGGTGGCCGATGCGCTCGGCATGGCGCGCGTGTTCGTGCATCCCCTGGCGGGCGTGCTGTCCGCGTACGGCATGGGCCTGGCGGACCAGAACGTGATTCGCGAACAGGCGGTCGAAGTGCTGTTGGCGCCAGAGAACCTGGTGCAGGTGCAGCAGCGGCTGGACGATCTTGCAGCGTCCGCGCAGGCGGAGCTGCAGCGGCAGCAGCTCAGTGGCAACGCGGTGCAGGTGCACCGCCGGGTGCACGTGCGCTACCAGGGCAGCGATTCGGCGCTGGTGGTGCCTTTCAGTTCCCAGCAGGAGATCGTGTCGGCTTTCGAGTCGGCCTATCGCCAGCGCTTTTCCTTCCTGATGCCGGGCAAGCCGATGATCGTGGAAGCGGTCTCGGTGGAGGCCATCGTCGCGGGCGACGCACCGGCCGAGCCGCGCCAGACCGAGCAGCCCGGGCGCGCCGTGCCGCGGCGCGAGACCGTGCGCATGTATTCCGGCGGCGCGTGGCACGAGGCCGCCCTGTGCGTGCGCGAGGACCTGCGCCCCGGCGATGCGATCGACGGTCCGGCGATCATCGCCGAGAAGAATGCAACCACGATCGTGGAGCCGGGCTGGCGCGCGCGCATCACGGGCCTGGACCACATCGTGCTGGATCGCACCGTCCCGCGCACCGTGAAGTTCGCCGCCGGAACGCAAGTGGACCCGGTGCTGCTGGAGGTGTTCAACAACCTCTTCATGAACATCGCGGAGCAGATGGGGCTGCAGCTGCAGAACACCGCGTATTCGGTCAACATCAAGGAGCGGCTCGATTTTTCCTGCGCGCTGTTCGACGCCGAGGGCAATCTCATTGCCAATGCGCCGCACATGCCGGTGCACCTGGGCAGCATGGGCGAGAGCATCAAGACGGTGATTCGCGAGAACCGCGAGACGATGAAGCCGGGCGACGTGTACGTGTTGAACGATCCGTATCACGGGGGCACGCATTTGCCGGATGTGACGGTGATCACGCCGGTGTATCTGGGACAGCCCTCACCCCAACCCTCTCCCGCAGGCGGGAGAGGGAGTTCCGTGTTGCACCCTCTCCCGCCTGCGGGAGAGGGTGGGGGTGAGGGCAGCGGCGCTCGGGAAGTACCGCTCTTCTACGTCGGCTCCCGCGGCCACCACGCCGACATCGGCGGCATCACGCCCGGCTCCATGCCGCCCTTCTCTACCCGCATCGAGCAAGAGGGCGTGCAGATCGACAACTTCAAGCTGATCGACGGCGGGACCCTGCGCGAAGAGGAGATGATCGCCTTGCTGTGCAGCGGCGCCCACCCCTCGCGCAATCCCGAGCAGAACATGGGCGACCTCAAGGCGCAAATCGCGGCCAACGAGAAGGGCGTGCAGGAACTGGGGAAGATGGTCGACCAGTTCGGCCTCGAGGTCGTGCAGGCCTACATGCGCCACGTGCAGGACAACGCGGAGGAGTCGGTGCGCCGCGTGATCACGCGCCTGAAGGATGGCGAGTTCACGCTGCCCCTGGACAACGGTGCGCAGATCCACGTGAGCATTCGCGTCGATGCGGCCAATCGCGGCGCCGAGATCGACTTCACCGGTACCTCACCGCAGCAGGCCAACAACTTCAATGCGCCCAAGGCCGTGTGCATGGCGGCGGTGCTGTATGTGTTCCGCACGCTGGTCAGCGACGAGATTCCGCTCAATGCGGGCTGCCTCAAGCCGCTGAACGTGATCGTGCCGGAAGGCTGCATGCTCAATCCGCATCCGCCGGCCTCGGTGGTGGCGGGCAACGTCGAGACGTCCACGTGCATCACGAACGCGATCTACGGCGCGCTCGGCGTCATGGCCGCCAGCCAGTGCACGATGAACAACTTCACCTTCGGCAATGCGCGCTACCAGTACTACGAGACGATCTCGGGCGGCAGCGGCGCGGGCGGCCTCTACGACGAGGAGGGGCGCCTGTGCGGCGGCTTCGACGGCACGAGCGTCGTGCAGACGCACATGACCAATTCGCGCCTCACCGATCCCGAGGTGCTGGAGTTCCGCTTCCCGGTGCGGCTGGAAAGCTATGAGATCCGCCACGGCTCCGGCGGGGCAGGGCGCTGGCACGGCGGCGAGGGTGGCATCCGCCGGGTGCGCTTCCTCGAGACCATGACGGCCAGCATCCTCTCGAACGGTCGCAAGTTTCCCGCCTTCGGCATGGCCGGGGGGCAGCCGGGTCAGGTGGGCATCAACCGCGTGCTGCGCAGCGACGGCCGCATCGAGGAACTCGCCCACATCGGCTCCGCGGAAATGGGGCCGGGGGATGTGTTCGAGGTGCACACGCCGGGGGGTGGGGGGTTCGGCACCTGAGGTAGGCTGGGCTGCCGCAGGCACCCCAGCTATTCGGCCCACGCGTGGTGGCGTTCCTGCGGCAACCCACCCCAAGGGCCAAGCCGGCGTGAGCCCTGGCCGACTACTTCTTCGCGGAAGCGGCCGGCTTGGCAGCGGACGCCGTCTTGTCCTCCTTCTTGGCGTCCTTGGCGGCCGCCTTCTCGTCCTTCTTGCTTTCCTTGGCCGCGGCCTTCTCCTCCTTCTTGTCGGCCTTGGCTTCCTTCTTTTCTTCCTTCTTCGCGGCGGCGGCCTTCTTGAATTCCGCGCCCTTGACGGTCAGGCCTTCGGCCGAGAGCTTGGCGGCCGTGGCGTCGCCGATGCCCTTGACGCGCGAGACGAGGTCGTCCCAGTTCTTGAAGTCGCCCTTCTTGCGCTCGTCGATGATGCGCTTGCTCATGACGGGGCCGATGCCCTTGACGGCATCGAGTTCGGTGGCCGTGGCCTTGTTCACGTCGACCGCGGCAAAGCAGGCGGCCGCGTAGAGCATGGCCAGCAGGACAAGAATCTTCTTCAGCATGGATATCTCCACCACGAGGGGTTGTTGAACGCGGCCCGGATGGACTGCCAGTCCACAACGGCACAGGCGGAGTGGCCGTTGACGCGGCTTTTCCCCTCCACGGCAATTGCCCGCGCCGCCGCTTCACCCCCCGCAGGCGCAGCCCGCTTCTAGAATCCGGCTCCCGTTGCCGCCGGAGAGTGCCGATGCAGTTGAGCCCCAGCCTGTTCAAGGCCTACGACCTGCGGGGCGTGGTCCCCGCCACCCTGGACGAGGAGGTGGCGCAAGCACTGGGCCGTGCATTCGGGGCGCGGGCGCTCGCGGCCGGCGAGCGCACGGTGGCGGTCGGACGCGATGGCCGCCTGAGCGGGCCTGCGCTCAGTGCCGCGCTGATCCGTGGGCTGGTGGCAAGCGGCGTCGACGTGATCGACATCGGCCGCGTGACCACGCCCCTCGT
Organism: Ramlibacter sp.; assembly: GCF_028291745.1. GTDB lineage: Bacteria > Pseudomonadota > Gammaproteobacteria > Burkholderiales > Burkholderiaceae_C > Ramlibacter. Next base: position 7,723 of record NZ_JAQGNQ010000061.1, read on the forward strand.
CTGGTTCGCCACCTGCACGCTGTGCACGAGCGGCATCCAGGTGACGGCCAGCCACAACCCGAAGGACCATAACGGCTTCAAGCTGGTGCTGGCCGGCCGCTCGCTGCACGGCGAGGACCTGCAGGCGCTGCGCCGCGCCATGGCAGCGGACGACTCGCCGGTGGCAACGCGCCCGGGCAGCGTGCGTCACGCCGATGTCTTTCCCGCTTACCTGGAACGCATCGTCGCTCACATCCGGCTTGCGCGGCCGCTGAAGATCGTGCTCGACTCGGGCAACGGAATCGGCGGGGCGTGTGCGCCGCAGGTATTCCGCGCGCTTGGCTGCGAGGTGGTGGAGTTGTTCAGCGAGGTGGACGGCCGTTTCCCCAACCACCATCCCGATCCCAGCAAGCCCGAGAATCTGCGCGACCTGCAAGCCGCGGTGCGCGAGACCGGCGCCGATGTCGGACTCGCTCTCGACGGCGACGGCGATCGGCTCGGCGTGGTCACGCGCTCCGGCCAGATCATCTTTCCCGACCGGCAGATGATCCTGTACGCGCGCGACGTGCTGCAGCGGGTGCCGGGCGCGCCGGTGCTGTTCGACGTCAAGTGCACGCAGCGACTCGCCCCCGCCATTCGCGATGCTGGCGGTGTGCCGGTGATGGTCACCAGCGGCTATCCGCTGCTGCGCGCCAAGATGATGGAGACGCGGGCGCCGCTGGGTGGCGAGATGAGCGGGCACATCGTCTTCAACGAGCGCTGGCTGGGCTTCGACGATGGCACGTATGCCGGTTGCCGCCTGCTGGAGATCCTCTCCCGCCACCGCGATCCAGGCGCGGTGCTCGAGGCGCTGCCAGCGAGCCATTCGACGCCCGAGCTGAACATCCGCTGCGCCGAGGGAGAGCCGCACCGCATCGCGGCCGAACTCGTGCAGCGCGCGCACTTCCCGGATGCGCAGGTGTGCACGATTGACGGCTTGCGCGTGGACTGGAGCGATGGCTTCGGCCTGGTGCGCGCGTCGAACACGACGCCGGTGCTGGTGCTGCGCTTCGAGGGCCACACGCGCGAAGCGATGGAGCGCATCCAGGGCGAGATGCTGGCGTTGTTGCGCAGCGTGAAGCCGGACGCCGTGTTGCCGACGTGAATCGGTGGATGCGTCCCTATGCGACCGTGGAGAGCACCTGCAGGTACTTCAACACGCCCGCCGCCACGTCGGCGAATTGATGATCGCAGCCCGCCGCGCGCAGCGCCGTCAAGTCGGCCTGCGTGTAGCACTGGTACTTGCCCCGCAGCGCATCCGGGAAGGCGATGTATTCGAGCAGCCCCTGCTGCACGGCCGACGCGGCATCCGGAACACCACCGCCCTTGAGCGCATTGACCACGGCCACTGCCACGTCGTTGAACGGCTGCGCGCGGCCGGTGCCCAGGTTGAAGATGCCGCTTTTTTCCGGATGGTCGAAGAACCACAGGTTCACCGCCACCACGTCGTCGACGAACACGAAGTCGCGCGTCTGCTCGCCCGGGCCATAGCCGCCGTACTCGCCGAACAGCTTCACCAAGCCCCGCTCGCGCAGTTGATTGAACTGGTGGAAGGCGACGCTGGCCATGCGGCCCTTGTGCTGTTCGCGCGGGCCGTACACGTTGAAGTAGCGAAACCCTGTCACCTGCGACTTCATGCGCTTGAAGTCGCCGCCGCACTCGCGCCGCATGCGCTGGTCGAACAGCAGCTTGCTGTAGCCGTAGACGTTCAGCGGCCGCTCGAACTCGGGGGTTTCGCGGAAGGTGGCGGAGCCGCCGTAGACCGCGGCCGACGACGCGTACAACAGGCGTGTGCCGCGGTCCTGGCAGGCCTCGTACAAGCCGCAGGACAGGCCGTAGTTGTTGTCCATCATGTACTTGCCGTCCTGCTCCATCGTGTCGCTGCAGGCGCCGTCGTGGAACACGGCCTCCACCTTGCCGAAGCCGCCGTCGGCGAAGATGGCGTAGAACTCGTCGGCGTCCACATAGTCGGCGATCTGCAGGTCGACCAGGTTGCGGAACTTGTCGCCCTGGGTCATGTCGTCGACCGCGATGATGTCGGTGATACCGCGGGCGTTGAGCCCCTTGACGATGTTGGAGCCGATGAAGCCGGCGGCGCCGGTGACCACGACACGCGTCATGCGAACAACTCCTCGTACGAAACGGTGGCGGTGCCGAACTTGCCCACCACGATGCCGCCGGCGCGATTGGCGATCGGCAGCGCAGCGCGCAGCGACAGGCCCGCGGCCACCATCGTGGCCAGCGTGGCGATGACCGTGTCGCCGGCGCCGGTCACGTCGAACACCTCGCGCGCCTGCGCCTTCACATGCAGCTCGCCCTGCCCGTCGAACAAGGTCATGCCCTCCTCGCTGCGCGTGAGCAGCAGGCCCTGCAGGCCCAGCTCCTCGCGCAGCTTGTGGGCGCGCGCGCGCAGGTCGTCCTCGCCATGCCAGCGGCCCACCACGTCCTGCAGTTCGGCGCGGTTGGGCGTGATGACGCTGGCGCCGCGGTAGCGCGAATAGTCCGAGCCCTTGGGATCGACCAGCACCGGCTTGCCGGCGGCGCGCGCCGCTTCGATCATCGCGGGAATGTGGGCCAGCCCGCCCTTGCCGTAGTCGGAAAACAGGATGGCGTCCTGCTGCGGCAGCAAGCCGGTGAAGGCCTCCGTCTGCATGCCCAGCACCTCGTGGTCCGGCTCGTTCTCGAAGTCCAGGCGCAGCAACTGCTGCTGCCGGCCGATCACGCGCAGCTTGACGGTGGTGCGCAGGCCGGCGTCGCGCTTGAGGTGCGTGCGGATGCCGGTTTCCTGCAGCAGCGATTCCAGCGTGTGACCGGCTTCGTCGTCACCCACCACGCCCAGGAAGCTGGCCTGCGCGCCCAGCGTGCTGACGTTGTAGGCCACGTTGGCGGCCGCGCCGATGCGCTCTTCCTCGCGCGAGACCTTCACCACGGGCACCGGTGCTTCGGGCGAAATGCGTTCGACCGCGCCGTGCCAGTAGCGATCGAGCATGGCGTCGCCGACGACCAGGACGCGCGCGTTGGCGAGTTGTTGCTTGGTGGGGTTCATGGTCAGAGTTCTTCGACGCGACGGGCCGGATAGGAGTCCCAGGCCTGGCAGCCAGGGCATTGCCAGAAGTGCTGCTTGGCCTCGAAACCGCAGGCGGCGCAGCGGTAGCGGGTGAGGGGCTTCACGGCATGGTCGAGAGCGCGCTGCACGTCGGGATGGAATTGCTCGTGCTCCAGCTTCTCCCCGGCGATCCACTTGGCGGCCGCGACCAGCGACGGCTCGCGCTTGAGGTGCTGCACGTACCACTGGCGCGCCGACTCCTGGTCGTCTTCCAGCGCCGTGATGCCGTCCAGCACATCGAGCGAGGCCAGGTGCTCGTAGCTCGTGCGCAGCAGTTGCAGCGCTTCGTTTTCGCGGCCGCTGGCAGCCGCGGCATCGGTCATGGGCTTGGCCAGCAAGGGCAGGGCGATCGGCACGGCCTCGGCGGCTTCCACCAGCAGGTCGAAGGCGCCGCGCGCATCGCCCGCCTTGCGGCGCAGCGCGGCGAGCTCCATGCGCGGGCGCGGCGTGCGCGGCGCCAGCTTCATCGCTTTCTGCAGCAGCTGTTCGGCCTCGGCCGGCGTGGCGGACGCGGCCTGTTCGCACAGGTAGTGCGCCTGGCGCCCGGAGAACTGGCCGGAGCCGGCGGCGTCGAGCTTGCGCGCGATCTCGGAGGCCTGCGGCCAGTCGCGCGAGCGCTCGTAGATGGCCAGCAGCGCCAGCAGCGCCTGTTCCTCGTAGGCCGTGCCTTCCAGCTTGCGCAGGGCCTCCTCGGCGCGATCGAGCAGGCCGGCCTTGAGGTAGTCGAGGGCGAGCGCGTGCTGGGCGCGATGGCGGTCGGCACGCGACAGGTCGGCGCGCGAGAGCAGGTGTTCGTGCACGCGCACCGCGCGTTCGTACTCGCCGCGGCGGCGGAACAGGTTGCCCAGGGCGAAGTGCAGCTCGGAAGTGTCCGGGTCGTTCTGCACGGCCTCGATGAAGGCGTCGATGGCCTGGTCCTGCTGTTCGTTCAGCAGGAAGTTCAGGCCGCGGAAATAGGCCTTGGGCGCCAGGCGGTTCTCGATGCGCAACTGGCGCAGGTCGAGGCGGGATGCGAGCCAGCCCAGGCCGAAGGCGATCGGCAGGCCCCAGAGCAGCCAGGTGAGATCAAAGTCCATGCGTGGGCGGCGTGCCTTGTCCGATCAGCGTGCTGTGCGCATGCGTGTCCGCGCCCGGCGACGCGCGCGCCGCCTTGCGGTGCTTCCACCAGCGCGGCACCATGCCCAGCGCGCCGACGGCCAGGCCGGCCGCGAACGCGGCCAGCACCACCAGCACCAGCGGCGCCGTCCACTGCGTGCCGAAGAAGAAGTGCACCGTGGCGTCCTGCTGGTTGTTCAGCGCGAAGGCGAACAGGGTAAAAAAAATGGCTGCCTTGAGCAGCCATGCAATGTATTTCATCCGGGCTCCTCGCTCGCCAGGATTCTACGGTTCGGCGTTGAGTGTTCAGCGTTGGGCGCGAACACACGCCGAACGCCTAACTCTCAACCCTCAACGCCTCGGTCCGCTCGTCCACCGCTTCCCGCAGGGCCTTGCCCGGCTTGAAGTGCGGCACCCGCTTTTCCGGGATGTGCACGCTTTCGCCCGAACGGGGATTGCGGCCCATGCGGGGCGGGCGATGGTTGATCGAGAAGCTGCCGAAGCCGCGGATCTCGATGCGGTGCCCGCGCACCAGCGCCTCTCCCATCGCGTCGAGAATGGTCTTGACGGCGTATTCCGCGTCGCGATGCGTCAGCTGGCTGAAGCGGGACGCGAGTTCTTCCACGAGGTCCGATCGGGTCATTGTGGATCGCTTGGCGGATGTCATTGCAGGTCAAGCCCGCAATGACATCCGCTGGTGCTTCTTACGAACGATCGTTGTCGCTCAGCTTGGCACGCAGGAGCGCGCCGAGGCTGGTGGTGCCGGCGTTCTCGCGCGCGGACTGCTGCGACAGGTTCTGCATGGCACCCTGCTCGTCGATCATGTCCTTCTGCTTGATCGACAGCTGGATGTTGCGCGTCTTGCGATCGATGTTGACGATCACGACGTTCACTTCGTCGCCTTCCTTGAGCACGTTGCGCGCGTCTTCCACGCGGTCGCGGCTGATTTCGGAGGCACGCAGGTAACCCAGCACCTCCTCGCCCAGGTCGATCTCGGCGCCCTTCGGGTCGACCGTCTTGACCTTGCCCGACACCGCGGAGCCCTTGTCGTGCACCGAGGTGAAGGTGGAGAACGGATCGCCATCGAGCTGCTTGATGCCCAGGCTGATGCGTTCGCGGTCGACGTCGACGCCGAGGACGATCGCGTCGACTTCCTGGCCCTTCTTGTAGTTGCGAACGGCCTGCTCGCCGGTTTCGCTCCAGGACAGGTCGGACAGGTGCACCAGGCCGTCGATGCCGGCAGCCAGGCCCACGAACACGCCGAAGTCGGTGATCGACTTGATCGGGCCCTTGACGCGGTCGCCGCGCTTGGTGTTCTGCGCGAATTCCTGCCAGGGGTTGGCCTTGCACTGCTTCATGCCCAGGCTGATGCGGCGCTTGTCTTCGTCGATCTCGAGGACCATGACTTCGACTTCGTCACCCAGGGACACGACTTTGGACGGGGCCACGTTCTTGTTGGTCCAGTCCATTTCGGAGACGTGCACCAGGCCTTCGATGCCGGGCTCGAGTTCGACGAACGCGCCGTAGTCGGCGATGTTCGTGATCTTGCCGAACATGCGCGTGCCGTTGGGGTAGCGGCGCGAAACGCCCATCCACGGGTCGTCGCCCATCTGCTTGAGACCCAGCGAGACCCGGTTCTTCTCGGTGTCGAACTTGAGGATCTTGGCGGTGATTTCCTGGCCGGCCGTGACCACCTCGGACGGGTGGCGCACGCGGCGCCAGGCCATGTCGGTGATGTGCAGCAGGCCGTCGATGCCGCCGAGGTCGACGAACGCACCGTACTCGGTGATGTTCTTGACGACGCCGCGGACGATGGAGCCTTCCTTCAAGGTTTCCATCAGCTTGGCGCGCTCTTCGCCCATCGACGCTTCGACCACGGCGCGGCGACTCAGCACCACGTTGTTGCGCTTGCGATCGAGCTTGATGACCTTGAATTCGAGGGTCTTGTTCTCGTACGGGGTCAGGTCCTTGATGGGACGCGTGTCGATCAGCGAACCGGGCAGGAAGGCGCGGATGCCGTTGACCAGGACGGTGAGGCCGCCCTTGACCTTGCCGGTGGTGGTGCCGGTGACGAATTCGCCGGATTCCAGGGCCTTTTCGAGGCTCATCCAGGAAGCCAGGCGCTTGGCCTTGTCGCGCGACAGGATCGTGTCGCCGTAGCCGTTTTCGATGGCGTCGATGGCAACCGAGACGAAGTCTCCGGCTTGCACTTCGACTTCGCCCTGGTCGTTCTTGAATTCTTCGATCGGAATGTAGGCTTCCGACTTCAGGCCGGCGTTGACGACGACGTGGTTGTGTTCCACGCGGACGACTTCGGCGGTGATGACTTCGCCGGCGCGCATTTCGGCGCGTTGCAGCGATTCCTCGAACAGGGCGGCAAAGGATTCAGACATTGAGTTTGCGGTTTGACCCGCGGGTTGGTTCGTTGATGATCCCCGCCACCGGTGCGCTGCTGCGCGGAGGGAGTGTCGGGGGCCCAGGAAGCTCGACTTCCTGTTCTCTGGTTTCAGGGCGGCGGGCAGGCCGGCCCTTGTCGCTTGGCAGCGCCTTCAGTTGGGGCCGAAAGCCTGCTTTTCATCCCACCACTGCAGCACCTGGGCGACCGATTCTTCGACGGTCTGGCCCGAGTTATCCAGCAGCAGGGCGTCTTCGGCCGGCCGCAAGGGGGCGACGGCGCGATTGCTGTCGCGCGCATCGCGCGCTTCCAGGTCCGCACGAAGAGCGGCGAGTGTAGCTGGAATCCCTTTTGAAATCAATTGCTTATGCCGGCGGTCGGCACGCTGGGCGGCACTCGCCGTGAGGTACACCTTGAGCCGGGCGTCCGGGAAGATCACGGTGCCCATGTCGCGACCGTCGGCCACCAGCCCCGGCAGCTGGCGAAAGCCCTGTTGCAGGGCGACCAGCGCGGTGCGCACGGCCGGCAAAGCCGAGACCTTGGAGGCATTCATGCCGTTCTCCTCGGTGCGGATCGCGTCCGTCACGTCGAGGCCGGCCAGCAACACGCGGCCGCCGGTGAAGGCAATGGCCAGGTTCTCGGCCAGCCGCGCAATCGTGTGTTCGTGGGCGACGTCGAGCGCCAGGCCCGCCTGGACCGCGGCATGGCCGGTGATGCGATACAGCGCGCCCGAGTCGAGGTAGTGGTAGCCCAGCCGGTGCGCCACTTCCGAGGCCAGCGTGCCCTTGCCGGAGGCGGTCGGGCCATCGACGCAGAGCACCGGGATGTGGGGCGTGTCCGTGCGCGTCACGGCGAACAGGGTCTCGAAGAAATCGGGGAAGGTCTTGCCCACGCACTTGGGATCTTCGATGCGCACGGGCACGCCAGCGCGATTGAAGGCAGCCAGCGCGAAGCACATCGCCAGGCGATGGTCGTCGTAGGTGTGGATGGCGGCGGGCGTCCAGTCCTGCGGCGGCGTCACGCGCAGGAAATCCTCGCCTTCATCGACCTCGGCGCCGAGCTTGCGCAGCTCGATGGCCATCGCCGCGAGGCGATCGGTTTCCTTCACCCGCCAGCTGGCGATGTTGCGCAGCGTGGTGGGGCCGTCGCCGTAGAGCGCCATCACTGCCAGCGTCATCGCGGCGTCGGGGATGTGGTTGCAATCGAGGTCGATGGCGCGCAGCGGCCAGGCGCCGCGCTGGACTTCCAGCCAGTTCGGGCCGCTGGTCACGGCCGCGCCCATCTGCTGCGCGGCCTCGACGAAGCGGATGTCGCCCTGGATGGAGGCGGCACCCACGCCCTCGATGCGCAGCGGCTGCTGCACCGCGGCCAGCGCGCCGAGCGCGACGAAGTAGCTGGCCGACGAGGCATCGGCTTCGACGTGGATCTCCCCGGGCGAGCGGTAGCGGCTGCCCGCGGGAATCGTGAACCGCTGCCAGCCTTCGCGCCGCACCGCGACGCCGAACTGCTGCAGCATGTTCAGCGTGATCTCGATGTAGGGCTTGGAGATCAGCTCGCCGACGACTTCGATGACGATGTCCTGCGTGCTGACCAGGGGCAGCGCCATCAGCAGGGCGGTGAGGAACTGGCTGGAGACGTCGCCGCGGACCGGGATGGGGGCATCGAGCTGCAGCGCCGGCGCGGGGTGGATCTTCAGCGGCGGATAGCCCTCGTTGCCCAGGTAATCGATGCGGCAACCGAGCTGGCGCAGGGCATCGACCAGATCGCCGATGGGTCGCTCGTGCATGCGCGCGACACCGGACAGCTCGAACTCGCCGCCCAGCAGGGCGAGGGCGGCGGTGAGCGGCCGCATGGCGGTGCCGGCGTTGCCGAGAAAAAGCCTCTTCGCTCCCTCCCCCTCCGGGGGAGGGTTTGGGTGGGGGCGCCCCCCTCCCAGCCTCCCCCCGGAGGGGGGAGGAGATGAATCCAGGCTCCCTCTCCCGCTTGCGGGAGATGCGGGGTCCCCAGGAAGCTTTGCTTTCTGGGGTGCCATGGGTTGGGGTGAGGGCCGCGGCATGCCGGTCACCTCGATGCTGTTGGAAGCTCCGTGCACCACGCTGCACCCCAGCGCCCGCAAGGCATCCAGCATCACCCGCGTGTCGTCCGAATCGAGCAGGTCGTGGACGACCGTGGTCCCCTCGCACAGCGCCGCCAGCAGCAGCACGCGGTTGGAGATGCTCTTGGAGCCGGGGAGGGCGACCGTGCCGGCGGCTTCTTCGAGCGGGGGGAGGTCCAGGAAGGCGGTGGTGAACACGGGACCTTACTTCTTGCGGCCCATGTGCCACTGCGCGCGCGCCTGGCTGGCTTGCTCGATCAGCGCTTCGAGCTGTTCGCCCTTGCCCTCCTCGGCCAGCTGCAGCAGCTGGTGCAGGCTGCGCTCGAACAGCTTGGCCTGTTCGATCAGCTCGACCCGGTTGGCCAGCAGCACGTCGCGCCACAACTTCGGATCGGCGGCGGCGATGCGCGTGAAGTCGCGAAAGCCCGGCCCGGCCAGGGTGAGGAAGTTCTGCCCCTGCGGCTGGCTGACGATCGCGTGCATCAGCGCGAACGACAGCATGTGCGGCAGGTGGCTCACGGCGGCAAAGGCGGCGTCGTGCGACTCGGGCGACATCTGCTGCACATGGCAGCCCAGCGCTTCCCACAGCTCCTGCGCGCGGCGCAGATGCGCGGTCTGCGTGCGCTCGATCGGCGTGAGGATCACCTGCCGGCCGTGATAGAGATCGGGGTCGGCATGCTCCACGCCCGAGACCTCCTTGCCGGCGATGGGATGCGCCGGCACGAAGGAACCCAGGTGGTCGCGCAGCACGCGGCGCGCCGCTTCCACGACGTCGCGCTTGGTGGAGCCGACGTCCATCACCAGCATGTTGGCCGTGACGAGGTGGCGGATGGCGCGAAAGGTCGCTTCCGTCGCGGCGACCGGCACCGCGATCAGCACGATGTCCGCGCCCGAGACGGCCAGCAGCGCCGAGGGCGCCTCCACGTCGATCACGCCCATCTGGCGCGCGCGCTCGGTGGTGGTGGGCGACTTGCTGTAGCCGACGACGCGCTTGACCAGGCCGGCGCGCTTCATGGCGAGGGCGAAGGAGCCGCCCATGAGGCCGCAGCCGATCAATCCGAGTTGCTCGAACATGGCCGGCATCATCGAGCTCCGCCGGGCCGTCCCAAGGAGCGAGCGCCCCCTCGGGGGGTGGCGCAGGACACGCAGTGGACAAGCTTGGGGGCCATCATTCCAGGGGATAGGTGCCGAGCACCTTGTAGAACGCGCAGAGTCCTTGCAGGTCCTTCAGCGCAGCCGCCACGTGCGGCTGCGAGGGATGGCCTTGCAGGTCGATGTAGAAATAGTATTCCCACTGGCCGGAGCGGGCCGGGCGCGACTCGAAGCGCGTCATCGAGACGCCGTGCTGCTTGAGCGGCACCAGGATGTCGTGCACCGCTCCCGGCCGGTTGGGCACGGACACGATCAGGCTCACGCAGTCCTTGCCCGAGGCTTCCGGCGCGGCCAGTGTCTGCGGCAGGCAGATCACGGCGAAGCGGGTGCGGTTGTACGCGTCGTCCTGGATCGCGTGCGCCGCCACGTGCAGGCCGAAGTTGGTGCCCGCCCGCGCGCTGGCGATGGCCGCCCACGCGGGATTCGAGGCCGCCAGCCGCGCGCCTTCGGCATTGCTCGACACCGCCCGGCGCTCGGCCTGCGGCAGGTGGTTGTTGAGCCAGCCCTGGCACTGCGCCAGCGACTGCGGATGCGCCACGACGGCCTCGATGCCCTCGAGCGCCGCCGAGTTCTTGCGCAGCAGCATGTGCCGCACCAGCAGGCTGGTCTCGCCCACGATGTGCAGCGGCGTCTGCAGGAACAGGTCGAGCGAGCGCGCCACCACGCCCTCGGTGGAGTTCTCCACCGGAACGACTCCGTATTCCGCGGTGCCGGCCGCAGTGGCGCGGAACACCTCGTCGATGCTCACGCAGGGCACGTGCTCGATGCTGGAGCCGAAGAACAGCAGCGCGGCCTCTTCGCTGTAGGTGCCGGCGGGGCCGAGATAGGCCACCCGCTGCGGCGCCTCGAGCGCCCGGCAGGCCGACATGATCTCGCGCCAGATGTGCGCGATGTTGTCGCCCTTGAGCGGCCCGGGGTTGGCGTCCTGCAGGCCGTTGATCACCTGCGCCTCGCGTTCCGGGCGGAACACGGACGTGCCTTCGCCGCGCTTGAGTTCGCCGACCTCGTTGGCCAGCGCGGCGCGCCGGTTCAGGAGATCGAGCAGGGCGCGATCGACCTGGTCGATGCCGGTGCGGAGTTCGAGGAGAGTCTTGGGCATCAGGTGGGGGTGGTCTCGCCGCCGTTGGTGTCCTCACCCTCGACCGCGCCGGCGTCATTCTCCACGATGCGCTGCAGGCCGCTCAACTTGGAGCCCTCGTCCAGGCCGATGAGGGTCACGCCCTGGGTCGCCCGGCCGAGCTCGCGGATCTCGCTGATGCGGGTGCGCACCAGCACGCCGCGGTCGGTGATCAGCATGATCTCGTCGTCGCTGTGCACCAGCGTGGCGGCCACGACCTTGCCGTTGCGCTCGCTCTGCTGGATGGCGATCATGCCCTTGGTGCCGCGGCCGTGGCGGGTGTACTCCGTGATCGGCGTGCGCTTGCCGTAGCCGTTGGCGGTGGCGGTCAGCACGCTCTGCGTCTCGTCCTCGGCCACCAGCATGGCGATCACGCTCTGGCCTTCTTCCAGCATCATGCCGCGCACGCCGCGGGTGTTGCGGCCGGTGGGGCGCACGTCGTTCTCGTCGAAGCGCACCGCCTTGCCACCGTCCGAGAACAGCATCACGTCATGCTTGCCGTCGGTGAGCGCGGCCCCGATCAGGTAGTCGCCCTCGTCGAGGTCGACCGCGATGATGCCCAGCTTGCGCGGGTTGTTGAACTCGTGCAGCGCGGTCTTCTTGACGGTGCCCATCGAGGTGCCCATGAACACGAAGTGGTCCTCGGGGAAGCTGCGGAATTCGCCGGTGAGCGGCAGCACCACGTTGATCTTCTCGCCTTCCTGCAGCGGGAACATGTTGACGATGGGCCGGCCGCGCGAGCCACGCGAGCCCGCCGGCACTTCCCACACCTTCAGCCAGTAGAGGCGGCCGCGGTTGGAGAAGGCCAGCAGGTAGTCGTGCGTGTTGGCGATGAAGAGCTGGTCGATCCAGTCGTCTTCCTTGGTCTGCGTCGCCTGCTTGCCGCGGCCGCCGCGCTTTTGTGCCCGGTATTCCGACAGCGGCTGGCTCTTGATGTAGCCGGTGTGCGAGAGCGTCACCACCATGTCGGTGGGCGTGATCAGGTCCTCGGTGGCGAGGTCCTGCGCGTTGTGCTCGATCACGCTGCGGCGCGCGCCCAGCTTGGTCTGGCCGAACTCCAGGCGGATGGCCGTGAGTTCTTCCGTGATGATCGTCGAGACCCGCTCCGGCTTGGACAAGATGTCCAGCAGGTCCTCGATCTCGGACATCACTTCGCGGTACTCGGTGACGATCTTGTCCTGCTCCAGGCCGGTCAGGCGTTGCAGGCGCATCTGCAGGATCTCGCCGGCTTGCGTGTCCGAGAGGTGATACAGGCCGTCATGCAGGCCGTACTGCCGCTCGAGACCTTCGGGGCGGAAGTCGTCGGCGTTGACCACGCTGCCGTCGGCGCGGGCCCGCGTGAGCATCTCGCGCACGAGCGAGGAGTCCCAGCCGCGGTTCATCAGCTCGATCCGGGCCACAGGCGGGGTGGGGGACTCGCGGATGATGCGGATGAAGTCGTCGATGTTGGCCAGGGCGACGGCCAGGCCCTCCAGCACGTGGCCGCGTTCGCGCGCCTTGCGCAGCGCGAACACCGTCCTGCGCGTGACCACCTCGCGGCGGTGCTGCAGGAAGACGACGATCAGCTCGCGCAGGTTGCACAGGCGGGGCTGGCCGTCGATCAGCGCCACCATGTTGATGCCGAAGGTGTCCTGCAGCTGCGTCTGCTTGTAGAGGTTGTTGAGCACGACCTCGGGCACTTCGCCGCGCTTCAACTCGATCACGAGCCGCATGCCGGACTTGTCGCTCTCGTCCTGGATGTGGCTGATGCCCTCGAGCTTCTTTTCGTGGACCAGCTCCGCCATCCGCTCCTGCAGCGTCTTCTTGTTGACCTGGTAGGGGATCTCGTCGACGATGATCGCGGTGCGCTGGCCGCGATCGATGTCCTCGAAGTGGCATTTGGCGCGCATCACCACGCGCCCGCGGCCGGTGCGGTAGCCCTCCTTCACGCCCGAGACGCCGTAGATGGTGGCACCGGTCGGGAAGTCCGGCGCCGGAATGATCTCCATCAACTCTTCCAGCGTCGCCTGCGGGTTGCGCAGCAGGTGCAGGCAGGCGTCGATCACCTCGTTCAGGTTGTGGGGCGGGATGTTGGTGGCCATGCCCACCGCGATGCCGCCCGAACCGTTGACCAGCAGGTTGGGCAATTTGCTGGGCAGCACCAGCGGCTCCTGCTCGCTGCCGTCGTAGTTGGGGCCGAAGTCGACGGTCTCCTTGTCGATGTCGGCCAGCATCTCGTGCGCGATCTTGGCCAGCCGGATCTCGGTGTAGCGCATGGCCGCGGCGTTGTCGCCGTCGACCGAGCCGAAGTTGCCCTGGCCGTCGACCAGCATGTGGCGCATCGAGAAGTCCTGCGCCAGCCGCACGATCGTGTCGTAGACCGACTGGTCGCCGTGCGGGTGATATTTACCGATCACATCACCGACAATGCGGGCGGATTTCTTGTACGGCCGGTTCCAGTCGTTGTTCAACTCGTGCATGGCGAACAGCACGCGGCGGTGCACCGGCTTCAGGCCGTCGCGCGCGTCCGGCAGCGCTCGCCCCACGATCACGCTCATGGCGTAGTCGAGGTAGCTGCGCCGCATTTCCTCCTCGAGGCTGACGGGCAGTGTTTCTTTGGCGAAGGAGGTCATTGGGTGCGTCAAGCGGACACGAAACGGAAGATTTTAAGGTTTTGCGGGCATGTCGCGATGCGGCAACAGAAATCCGGAATTGCGGTTTCGTCCTACGAACTCCGGGATGGCAGAGCCATGGTCCGCGAAAAGCCGTATGGCACAATCCCTGCGACGTAACTGGTGAATTGGTCACTAAGGACGTGGTATTGACGCAGCGCGGCTGCGACTTTTCCCCAAGAGGAGAATCATGAAGAAACTGAACAAAGTAGCGCTGCTGTTTGCCTCGTCTGCGTTGCTGGCTGGCTGCGGCGTCATGTCCCAGACGGCCCCCGGCGCTCCTGGCATGTCGAGCCGCGTCGTCGCCGCCAACGGTGGCAGCGTGGTCGACAACTGGCAGAACGGCACTGGCGAATACGTGTGGCGCAACGGCACCAACGAACTGTGCTGGCGCGATGCCAACTGGACCCCCGCCACCGCCGCCGTCGGCTGCGACGGCGCCCTGGTCCGCGCCGCTGTGGTGGCTGCTCCGGCACCCGCTCCGGTCGCGCCTCCGGCTGTCATCCCGGCCCCGCCCCCGCCGCCGCCCGCACCGGCGCCCGCTCCGGCGATCGCCAGCAAGGTGACCTATGCCGCCGACGCCTTCTTCGACTTCGACAAGTCGGTGCTGAAGCCCGAAGGGCGCGCCAAGCTGGATGACCTGGTCGGCAAGATCCAGGGCATCAACCTGGAAGTGATCATCGCCGTCGGCCACACCGACTCGGTGGGCACCGACGCCTACAACCAGCGCCTGTCCGTGCGTCGCGCCGAATCCGTGAAGGCCTACCTGGTCTCCAAGGGCATCGAACGCAATCGCGTGTACACCGAAGGCAAGGGCGAGAAGCAGCCGGTCGCTGACAACAAGACCGCCGAAGGCCGCGCGAAGAACCGTCGCGTGGAAATCGAAGTGGTCGGCACCCGCGCGAACCCGTAAAGACACCAGCGAGAAAAGCTGCACAAAGGGCCCGCATTGCGGGCCCTTTTTTCATTTGCTCACGAGCCAGCCGCCCCACAATCTGCCCCAGCCATGAACGAATCCATCAACGCCGATCCCGCGGAACTGGCCAAGTTCTCCGAACAGGCCCACCGCTGGTGGGACCCGGACAGCGAGTTCGGGCCGCTGCATGCGATGAACCCGCTGCGCCTGAACTGGATAGCGGATCTCGCTGGCGGCCTCTCAGGCAAACGCGTGGTGGACATCGGCTGCGGCGGGGGCATCCTGGCCGACAGCATGGCGCGCAAGGGCGCCGAGGTGCTGGGCATCGATCTGGCGGGCAAGTCGATCCGGGTGGCGCAGCTGCACGCCCTGGAGGCGGGCACGCCGAACGTGCAATACCGCGAGGTGAGCGCCGAGACGCTGGCGGCCGAAGAGCCGGCGGGCTTCGACGTGGTCACCTGCATGGAGATGCTCGAACACGTGCCGCGGCCGGAATCCATCGTGCAGGCCTGCGCCGCGCTGGTGAAGCCGGGCGGCTGGGTGTTCTTCTCCACGATCAACCGCAACCCGAAATCGTTTCTCTACGCGATCGTCGGGGCCGAATACGTGCTGAACCTGCTGCCGCGCGGCACCCACGAGTACCTGCGCTTCATCAAGCCCCACGAGCTCGCGTCCTGGTGCCGGCCGGCCGGCCTGGACGTGCTGCGCGCGCAGGGCATGCAATACAACCCGCTCACCCGCCGCTATTGGCTGTCCGGCGACACGAGCGTCAATTACCTGGCGGCCAGCCGCAGGATCCGATGATCGCGCACGAAGTGAAAGCCGTCCTGTTCGACCTCGACGGCACCCTGATCGACAGCGCACCCGACCTCGGAGCCGCTGCCGACAAGATGCGCACGGACCGCGGGCTGCCCTCGCTGCCGCTGGACAAGTACCGCCCCATGGCGGGCGCCGGCGCCCGCGGCATGTTGGGCGTGGCCTTCGGCATCACGCCCGACGACGCGGACTTCGCGCCATTGCGCGAGGAGTTCTTTCGCAATTACGAAGCCTGCATGACCCAGCGCACCTACGTGTTCGACGGGGTCAAGCAGCTGATCGACTGCCTGGTGGACCAGGGCCTCTCCTGGGGCGTGGTCACCAACAAGTCCATGCGCTTCGCCGCGCCGCTCACCCGGGGCATGCCCTTGTTCGCGTCGGCCCGCACGGTGATCGGTGGCGACTCGACGCCCCATGCCAAGCCGCATCCGGCGCCGCTGCTGGAAGCGGCGCGGCAGCTGAGCGTGCGGCCGATCGACTGCGTGTACGTGGGCGACGACCTGCGGGACGTGCAGGCGGGGCGTGCGGCGGGCATGGCCACGGTGGCTGCGACCTATGGCTACCTCGGAAGCGTCGACGTCGCCCAGTGGGGCGCCGATTCCCACATAGCCACACCGCTTGCCTTGCTGTCGCTCTTGAAATTCCGCGCGCTGGCGTAAGATAGGCCTTCCTGGGGCTGCACCGGTTTCGACGTGGGTTCGGACGCGCAGCAGGGCATGTCGAGGATCAGTCACCTCGTAAATCCATCTGAAAAAAACTAACTGCGAACGACTCTTCGTACGCTCTCGCCGCTTAATCAGCGGTGAGCCTTGCAACGGTTGGCCGATGGGCTGGGCTAAAGGCGCAAGCTGATAGCTGCAAGGTAATCTACATTGGCTGGTTCCCGGGCGGGTGTCTTGGCCGGGAACGAGACTCAAGGGCACTGGCTGCCTTCTCAGCGTGCGACTGCGCGGTGAGGGTGGCGAGACTCAAATCAGATCGCTAAGCATGTAGAACTGTTCGTAGAAGGCTTGCGGACGCGGGTTCAATTCCCGCCAGCTCCACCATCTTTCGCGCCCGGCTGGTCCGGGCGCTTTCCATGCAACTCGCGGATCTTCTATTCACGCAGGGCTTTGGCGCGCGCCGGACCTGTGCGGGGCTGGTGCAGCAAGGCCTGGTCACCATCGACGGCGTCGCCGTCGCCGATGCGGCGGCCGAGGTCGAGCCCGAGGGCCTGCACTTCTGCGTTCAGGGCAAGGAGTGGGTCTACCACGCCAAGGCCTACCTGATGCTGCACAAACCTGCGGGCTACGAATGCTCGCAGCGTCCCTCCGCCTGGCCCAGCATCTACACCCTGCTGCCATCGCCATTGCGCCAGCGGCCCAACAAGGGCAGCACGCCCGGTGTGCAGGCCATCGGCCGCCTGGACCAGGACACCACCGGAATGCTGCTCATGAGCGATGACGGCGTTTTCATCCACCGGATGAGTTCGCCCAAGCACCACGTGCCCAAGATCTACGAGGTCGATTGCGCGGAACCCGTCACGGCGCCGCAGTTGCAGCAACTGCTGGCCGGCGTGGTGCTCGATGACGACCCGAAGCCGGTGCGCGCCGCCGCCTGCGAGGCGACGGGGTCGCAGGCGCTGCGCCTGACCCTGACCGAGGGAAAGTACCACCAGGTCAAGCGGATGCTCGCCGCGGTGGGCAACCGGGTGGTGGGTCTGCACCGCTCGCGCATCGGCCCGCTGGAGTTGCCGCCGGACCTTGCGCCCGGCCAATGGCGATGGTTGAGCCGGGAACAACTCTCTGCCCTTCTGAATCGAGCACAATGAATGTCTGCCGCAGTCGTCCTGCGGCGGGCCCGGCGCGTTGTAGCGCTAGACCACCCCACTGGCCACCTGTGAACTTTCTGTCTCAGTGCCGCACCTGGCTCGCCGCCTCGCTGCTGCTCGTTTCCGGCCTCTCCGCTGCGGCGCCGCCGATCTTCGTCCTGAATTCGCTTGATGCCGACGTCAGCGTCATCGATCCCGTCACGTGGCGCGAGGTCAAGCGCCTGCCGACGGGCAAGGAGCCGCATCACCTGTACATGACGCCCGACGAGAAGTCGCTGATCGTCGCCAATGCGCTGTCCGATTCGCTGACCTTCATCGATCCGCACACGGCCGAGATCCAGCGCACCGTGTCCGGCATCATGGATCCCTACCAGCTGCAGTTCTCGCCGGACATGAAGTGGCTGGTCACGGCGGGCAACCGCCTGCAGCACGTCGACCTGTACCGCTGGGACGGCAACGAGCTGACACTGGCCAAGCGCGTTCCCACCGGCAAGACGCCCAGCCACATCTTCGTCGACAGCAAGAGCACCGTGGCTTACGTCAGCATGCAGGACAGCGATGAACTGGTGGCCATCGACCTCGCGCGGCAGGAGATCCGCTGGCGCATGCGCACCGGCCCCTTGCCGGCCGACATCTACCTCACGCCGGACGACAAGACCCTGCTGGTCGGCCTGACCGGCAGCGACGGCGTCGACGTGGTCGACGTGAGCTATCCCAAGGTGCCCCGCTTCCTGCGCCGGATCAAGACCGGCGACGGTGCCCATGCCTTTCGCTCGGCCGGGGACCATCGCTACGTCTACCTCAGCAATCGCGTAGGCAACACCATCAGCAAGATCGACCTCAACAGCCTGGCGGTGGTCGATACCTATCTCGCCCCCGGGGGCCCCGACTGCATGGAAGTGATGGCCGGAGGCCGCTACCTGCTGGCCACCTCGCGCTGGATCAAGCGGCTGACCATCATCGACACCCAGACCAAGGAAGTGCGCCAGGTGAAGGTGGGCAAGTCGCCGCACGGCGTCTGGACACTCGACCACGCCGCAACGCGATGATCGCGAAAGCGCGCGTTCTCTTGCTGGCACTGGCCTTTGCCGCCGCTGCGGCCTCGGCCCAGCCCGCGTGCGACAAGCCGGTGTACCTGACCCTCGATACCGGCCACATGGGCGTGGCCAACTACATCGCGGAAGTCCTGAACCGCCAGCACGTGCTGGTGACTTTCTTTGCCGCCAACGAGAAGACCAAGGAAGGCGACGGCAGCCTCGGCACTTACTGGGCGCCGTGGTGGAAGGCGCGCGCGGCCGAAGGGCACGACTTCGCCTCCCACACCTTCGACCACACCTATTGGCGCGCCGACCTGGCCGGAGAGCCGCCGCGATTTCGCGTCCGCCCTTCGGCCGGCCCGAACGCCGGCAAGGATGAGGTCTGGACCGCGCAGGAATATTGCGCGGAGATCGCGCGTTCCGAGCGCCGGCTGCAGGAAATCACCGGCAAGAAGCCCCTACCGCTGTATCGTGCTCCGGGAGGGAAGACGTCTCCGCGGCTGCTGGCGGTAGCCAAGTCCTGCGGTTACGCGCACGTGGGCTGGCCGCCTGCCGGTTTTCTCGGTGACGAACTGCCCAGCGAAGTCGCAAGCAACGATCAACTAATGCAGAAGGCCTTGCGCAATATCCGCAAGGGGGACATTCTTGTGGCACATCTCGGGATCTGGTCGCGCAAGGATCCCTGGGCTCCGGCGGTGCTGGAGCCGCTGATCGTCGGGCTCAAGGCCAAGGGTTTCTGCTTCGCGACCTTGCGGGAACATCCGGATTACAGGGATTGGATAGCGGGCGCGAAATGATCAACATGCAATGGATCGTGGACCTGTTTGAAGGGGCGCAGGACGGCCTCTTCGAGATGGCCGTCCAGCCCATTCTTTACTCCTTCGGACTCGGCAGTTTCCTGGAGGACGGCTACCGGGCCACGGGGTGGCTGCTGGTCGGCCTGATCCAGATCGTCGCGCTGCTCGCCATCATCGGCCCGCTGCAACGCTGGCGGCCGGTCGAGGACAGGCGCGATCCGGCGGCGGTGCGCACCGACGTTCTCTACACGCTGCTGCACCGGCTGGGCATCTTCCGCGTCGCGCTGTTCTTCAGCGTCGAGCCGCTGTTCGACCAGATCTTCGGCTGGTTGCGGGTGCTCGGCATCGGCACGGTGCACATCGACCAGCTGATGTTGGGGGCCAGCCTGCATCCGGTCGTCAGCGCCGCCATCTACCTGGTGGTCTTCGATTTCTTCGACTACTGGATCCATCGCGGCCAGCATGCCTTCAACTGGTGGTGGAACCTGCATTCGCTGCACCATTCGCAGCGCCACCTGACGATGTGGAGCGACAACCGCAACCACCTGCTCGACGACCTGATCCGCGACAGCCTGATGGTGATCGTGGGGCAGCTGATAGGCGTCGGCCCGGGCCAGTTCGTCGTCATCGTCGCCATCACCCAGTTGAGTGAAAGCCTGCAGCATGCCAACGTGCGCATGCACTTTGGCATGCTCGGCGAGCGCCTGTGGATCAGCCCGCGTTTCCACCGTCTGCACCACAGCATCGGCGTGGGCCACGAGACCTCGGCCGATGGCCAGCTGCTGGAATACGGCCGCAGCCCCGCGCTGGGCGGCCACAACTTCGGCGTGCTGCTGCCCTGGTGGGACATGATCTTCGGCACCGCCAGCTTCCAGGCACGCTACGACCCCACCGGCATCCGCGACCAGGTCGAACGCGGCCGCGAATACGGTCGCGGCTTCTTCGCGCAGCAGTGGCTGGGCCTCCTGCGCCTGGTGGGTCGCGCCTGACGCGCATTCGCAGGGACCGGGGCGCGGCGCTGGGCCAGCGACGCTGAGATCCCGGCCCGCATGTCCCTCCTGCTCGATTCGTTCTGGCGCGCCGTCGCCTACTGCCTGCACCCCCGCGTCATCGGGCTGTCGCTATTGCCTTTGCTGGCCATGATTGCGCTGGCTGCCGGCCTGGGCTATTTCTTCTGGGACAACGCGGTCAACACCGTGTTCATGTGGCTCGAGTCGACCGCTTGGCTGGCCAGCCTCGCGCACTGGCTGCAGGACATCGGCATGGGCAGCCTGAAGAACGTGCTGGCGCCGCTGCTGGTGATCTTTGCCATCACCCCTTTGCTCGTCGTGCTGGTGCTGTTTTTCGTGGCGGTGCTGATGACGCCGGCCCTGGTCAAGCTGGTGGGCCGCAGGCGCTTCCCGGACCTGGAACGCAAGCGTGGCGCCTCCTTCCTGCACAGCGCCCTGTGGTCTCTGGGCTCCACCTTGGTCGCCATGGTGGCGCTGCTGGTCTCGGTGCCGCTGTGGCTGATTCCGCCGCTGATCCTGGTGCTGCCACCCCTGATCTGGGGCTGGCTGACCTACCGTGTCATGACCTTCGATGCGCTGTCGGAGCACGCCAGCGGCGAAGAGCGGCGCCTGGTCTTCCAGGGCCACCGCCACCGGCTGCTGGTGATGGGCATCGCCACCGGCTACCTGGGCGCGGCGCCCAGCGTGGTGTGGGCCTCGGGCGCGATGTTCGCCGTGGCCTTCCCGATCCTGATCCCGGTGGCGATCTGGATCTACACGCTGGTGTTTGCCTTCTCGTCGCTCTGGTTCACGCACTACTGCCTGGCGGCGCTGCAGCAGTTGCGTGGTGCCCCGGCGGACGCGCCGCCGGAGCCCGCACTCATTCCAGGCTGACGCTGATCTTGTAGCCGTGCTTTTGCAGCAGGGCGTGGCGGCGTGCTTCGTCCAGGTCGGCTGCCACCATCTCGCGGCACATCTCCTGCACCGTGATCTCGGGCACCCAGCCCAGCTTGGCCTTGGCCTTGGACGGGTCGCCCAGCAGCGTCTCCACTTCGGTCGGGCGGAAGTAGCGCGGGTCGATGCGCACCACCACCTGTCCGGGCTTCAGGGCCGGGGCCATGTCGCCTTCGACGCTCATCACCACGCCGACCTCGGAGGTGCCCTTGCCCTCGAAGCGCAGCCGCACGCCGAGTTCCTGCGCGCTCCACTCGATGAACTGGCGCACGCTGTACTGCACGCCGGTGGCGATCACGAAGTCCTCGGGCTGCTCCTGCTGCAGCATCAGCCACTGCATGCGCACGTAGTCCTTGGCGTGTCCCCAGTCGCGTAACGCGTCCATGTTGCCCATGTACAGGCAGGTGTCGAGGCCTTGCGCAATGTTGGCGAGACCGCGGGTGATCTTGCGCGTGACGAAGGTCTCGCCGCGGCGCGGGCTCTCGTGGTTGAACAGGATGCCGTTGCACGCGTACATGCCATAGGCCTCGCGGTAGTTCACCGTGATCCAGTAGGCATAGAGCTTCGCCACCGCGTACGGGCTGCGCGGGTAGAAGGGGGTGGTCTCCTTCTGCGGGGTCTCCTGCACCAGGCCGTACAGCTCGGAAGTGGACGCCTGGTAGAAGCGCGTCTTCTGCTCCATCTTCAGGATGCGGATCGCCTCGAGGATGCGCAGCGTGCCGATCCCGTCGACGTCGGCCGTGTACTCGGGGCTGTCGAAACTGACCGCCACGTGGCTCATGGCGCCCAGGTTGTAGATCTCGTCCGGCTGCGTTTCCTGGATGATGCGGATCAGGTTGCTGGTGTCCGACAGGTCGCCGTAATGCAGCTTGAAACGCTGATTCTCGATGTGCGGATCCTGGTAGATCGCGTCGACGCGCTGCGTGTTGAACAGGCTGGCGCGGCGCTTGATGCCGTGGACCACATAGCCTTTTTCCAGCAGCAGCTCCGCCAGGTACGAACCGTCCTGGCCGGTGATGCCGGTGATGAGGGCTACTTTACGAGTCATGCATGGTTCTCCAGGAAATCTTGGTACGCACCGGCCAGGCCGGTCTTCAGGTCGACGGAAGGGCTCCAGCCGAGGCTGCGCAGGCGGCTGCTGTCCATCAGCTTGCGGAAGGTGCCGTCCGGCTTGGAGGGATCGAAGCGGATGTCGCCCTCGTAGCCGACCACCTGCGCGATCGTGTGCGCCAGGTCGGTGATGGTGAGGTCCTCGCCGTAGCCCACGTTGATGTGGCTCAGCATGGGCTGGGTCTGCTGGTCGTAGACGGCCTGGTCCAGGTTCATCACGTGCACGCTGGCCGCGGCCATGTCGTCGACGTACAGGAACTCGCGAAACGGCTTGCCCGTGCCCCAGATCGTGACGACCGGCGCCTTGCCGGCCTTGGCCTCGTGGAAGCGGCGGATCAGCGCCGGCACCACGTGCGAGTTCTCGGGGTGGTAGTTGTCGCCGGGCCCGTACAGGTTGGTCGGCATCACGGAGCGGTAATCGACGCCGTGGCTGGCACCGTACTGGCGGTTGTAGCTCTCGCACAGCTTGATGCCCGCGATCTTGGCGATCGCGTACGGCTCGTTGGTGGACTCCAGCGTGCCCGTGAGCAGCGCGTCTTCGCGCATCGGCTGCTGCACCGCCTTGGGATAGATGCAGCTGGAGCCGAGGAACAGCAGCTTGCGCACGCCGCTGCCGAAGGCGGAGTTGATCACGTTGGCCTGCACCATCAGGTTCACGTAGATGAATTCGGCTGGATAGGTGTTGTTGGCGTGGATGCCGCCGACCTTCGCCGCTGCGAGATAGACCTCGTCGGGGCGCTCGGCCGCGAAGAAAGCCTGCACCGCGGCCTGGTCGGTGAGATCCAGCTCGCTATGCGTGCGGGTCACGATGCTATCGCGCGGCTGGCCCTGGGCGAGCAGGTGGCGCACGATGGCGCTGCCCACCATGCCGCGGTGTCCCGCGACGTAGATCTTCGATGCTTTCAAGCAAAACTCCGGGTCAAGTGGCGCGGCCGTAGGTGTCCTCGAGGCGGACGATGTCGTCTTCGCCCAGATAGCTGCCGGACTGCACTTCGATCATCTCCAGCTCCATCTTGCCGGGGTTGTGCAGCCGGTGCACTTCGCCGATGGGGATGTAGGTGGACTGATTCTCGCTCAGGAGAAAGGTCTCCTTGCCGCAGGTGACTTCGGCGGTGCCCTTGACGACGATCCAGTGCTCGGCGCGGTGATGGTGCTTTTGCAGGCTCAGCGACGCGTTCGGCTTGACGCCGATGCGCTTGACTTGGAAGCGCTCGCCCATGTCGATGCTGTCGTACCAGCCCCAGGGCCGAGCCACGCGACGGTGGGCCACGGCCTGCACGGTGTTGCTCTGCTCCAGGCGCGCGACCACCTCCTTGACCTGTTCGGCGGAGTCGCGGTGCGCCACCAGCAGGGCATCGGGCGTATCGATGATCAGCAGGTCGTGCGTGCCCAGCGCCACCACCGGGCGGTGCGGGGCGTGGATGAAGGTATTGGTCGCCTTGTGCGTGATGCCGCGGCCGTGCACGCGGTTGCCCTGGGCATCGGGTTCGGCGAGATCGGCCACCGCGTTCCAGCTGCCCACGTCGCTCCACTGGCCCTGGAAGGGCACCACGCAGACGTCCTGGTGGTGCTCCATCACGGCGTAATCGATGCTCTGCGAGCGGCACGCCTCGAACGCCAGGCGCTCGGGCCGCAAGAAGAAGGTCTCGGCGTCACCGGTGGCGCGCTCGCTGCGCGAACCCTGCATGGCTTCCTGGCAGGACTGCAGGATGTCTGCGGCATGGAGCTTCAGGGCCTGGAGCAGGGTGGCTGCGGTCGTGAGGAAGATGCCGGCGTTCCACAGCACGTGGCCTTGCAGCAGCAGTTGCTGCGCGCGCTGCGCATCGGGCTTTTCGATGAACTGCTGCACCTGGCGGCTGCCGTCGCTGCGCGCATCGCCTTCAGCGATGTAGCCGTAGGCGGTGCTGGGAAAAGAGGGCACCACGCCGAAGGTGACGATGGCACCGGCCCGCGCTGCCGCGACGCCCTTGTGCACGGTCTCGGCGAAGCCGGCGGCATCCGGGATGTGGTGATCCGCGGGGCAGAACAGCAGCAGCTCGTCGGCGTCGGCCTTGAGCGCGGCCAGTGCCATCGCGGCGGCCGTGTTGCGGGCCGCCGGCTCGAGGAACACCGTGCCGCGAGCCTTGGCCGCGCGCAGCGTGTCGGCCACGAGGAAGCGATGGTCTTCCGCGGCGACGGCCATCACGCCAGGACCGAGCGGCGCCACCCGCTCCAGCGTGAGTTGCAGCAGGCTCTTGCCGCCGATCAACGGGACGAACTGCTTGGGAAAGCTCTTGCGGCTCAGGGGCCACAGGCGCGTTCCGGAGCCGCCGCACAGGACGACCGGGGTAATGGAAATCATGGCTTGCTTCTTTCCCTGCTTGCTTTTGTCGCGTCGATTATCGATCCGCCGTGGGAATTCTCCGACAAAGGGGATCACGTTTGGTTACGCCTACCTTGCAACCGGGATAAATGCACGGGCTGGTCGCGTCGCATTTCGGGCTGCATTGCTTAAGCAAAACACCGGCCTGAGCAGCGTCACGCGCGACGCCGCTAGGATGCGGGCATGACTGACCCCCGCCCTGACATCGGCCTGATCATCGTCGGCGACGAGATTCTTTCCGGCAAGCGCGCCGACAAGCACCTGCCCAAGCTGGTGGAACTGCTGGGCGCCCGCGGTCTGCAACTGGGATGGGCCGAGTACGTCGGCGACCAGCCGCAGCGCATCACCGCGACGCTGGAGCGAGCCTTTGCCAGCGGCGACATCGTCTTCTCCTGTGGCGGCATCGGCGCGACGCCGGACGATCACACCCGCCAATGCGCGGCCAAGGCGCTCGGGGTCGAGCTGGAACTGCACCCGCAGGCGGAGGCGCTGATCCGCGAGCGCATGCAGGACACGGCGCGCGAACAGGGCGTGACCTACGAGCCGGACCGCCCGGACAACGTCCACCGGCTGAACATGGGCGTCTTTCCCAAGGGTGCCACGATCATCCCGAACCCGTACAACAAGATCCCCGGCTTCACCGTCGGCAGCGTGCACTTCGTCCCCGGCTTTCCCGTGATGGCCTGGCCGATGATGGAAAGCGTGCTGGACACCCGCTACAGCCATCTGTTCCAGCGCGGCGCCTACGTCGAGAAATCGGTGATCGTGTTCGGTTCCATGGAGGCCACGCTCACGCCGCTGATGGAGCAGGTGGAGCGCGAGCATCCCGAGGTGAAGGTCTTCAGCCTGCCCAGCGTCGACCATCCCACCTATGGCCGGCACATCGACCTCGGCGTGAAAGGCGCGCCGGACCAGGTCGACCCTGCCTACCGCACCTTGCTCGACGGACTCGCGCGCCTCAAGGTGCCGCTGGGCCCTGAACTGGTGCGAAGCTGAGCTGCACCACCGCGGTGCGAAGGGCTTTCTGCACCTTCGAGGTGCCGCCGTGACAGGGCTCGCAAGGCTGCCGTAGGGAAAACCGGGCCGGATGGCGGACAATCGCCCCGCCGCGCGGGATGCTGAATGCACCAGCTTTGGCACAGAACCTGCATCCCGTCCGCCGCACTTACCAACAATCAACCATCCCCCAGGAGAAACCTGATGGCAGCAGCCAAGAGCGTCGCAGACGTCATGAAGATGGTGAAGGACAACGAGGTCAAGTTCGTTGACTTCCGCTTCACCGACACCCGTGGCAAGGAGCAGCACGTGACCGTGCCGGTCTCCCACTTCGACGAAGACAAGTTCAGCGCCGGCCATGCTTTCGACGGCTCGTCCATCGCCGGCTGGAAGGGCATCGAAGCCTCGGACATGCTGCTGATGCCGGACCCGAACACCGCCAACGTCGATCCCTTCTTCGAAGAGACGACGATGATCCTCACGTGCGACGTGCTGGAGCCGGGCGACGGCAAGGCCTACGACCGCGACCCCCGCTCGATCGCCAAGCGCGCCGAGGCCTACCTCAAGGCGTCCGGCTTCGGCGACACGGCCTTCTTCGGCCCCGAGCCCGAGTTCTTCATCTTCGACGACGTGCGCTGGTCTTCCGGCCCCAGCGGCTCCTTCGTCGAGATCGACGAGTACGAAGCGCCCTGGAACAGCGGCAAGAAGCTCGAGGGCGGCAACAAGGGCCACCGTCCCACCACCAAGGGCGGCTACTTCCCCGTGCCCCCGGTCGACAGCACGCAGGACATGCGCGCCGAGATGTCCCTGATCCTCGAGTCGCTGGGCATCCCGGTCGAAGTGTTCCACCACGAAGTGGCCGGCGCGGGCCAGAACGAGATCGGCACCCGCTTCAGCACGCTGGTGCAGCGCGCCGACTGGTCGCAGCTGCAGAAGTACGTGATCCACAACGTCGCCAATGCCTACGGCAAGACCGCGACCTTCATGCCCAAGCCCATCGTTGGCGACAACGGCTCCGGCATGCACGTGCACCAGTCCGTCTGGAAGGACGGCAAGAACCTGTTCGCCGGCGAAGGCTATGCCGGCCTGAGCGAGCTCGCGCTGTACTACATCGGCGGCATCATCAAGCACGCCCGTGCGCTGAACGCCATCACCAACCCCGGCACCAACAGCTACAAGCGCCTGGTGCCCGGCTTCGAGGCCCCGGTGAAGCTGGCGTACTCCGCCCGCAACCGTTCCGCGTCGATCCGCATTCCCTACGTGGCGAACCCCAAGGGCCGCCGCATCGAAGTGCGCTTCCCGGATCCCATGATGAACCCGTACATGGGCTTTGCGGCCATGCTGATGGCCGGCCTGGACGGCATCGAGAACAAGATCCACCCGGGCGAAGCCGCAACCAAGGACCTGTACCACCTGCCGCCGGAAGAAGACGCGAAGATCCCGACCGTCTGCCACAGCCTGGACCAGGCGCTGGAATACCTGGACCAGGACCGCTCGTTCCTGACCAAGGGCGGTGTGTTCACCGACACCATGATCGATGCCTACATCGAGCTGAAGATGCAGGAAGTCACGCGCTTTCGCATGACGACGCACCCGATCGAGTTCGACATGTACTACAGCCTGTAAACGGCTGGCAGGATGGAACCGGAAAGGGCGACAAAAGTCGCCCTTTCCGTTTTGAATCAAGAGCTTAATTGGCAATCTGCAGAGATTGGGTCATACTGAAAGACCGTCCCCGTGCATCCCACGGATGCAGGAGAACCCCATGAAAAGCCGTAACGCCCTGATCCCCTTCGCCGTATTCGCTTGCGTTGCTGCCGCGAGTGCGCAGACCGTCATCTACCGCTGCGGCAACAGCTACACCAACGACCGCGCCGAGGCGGCTGCCAAGAACTGCAAGGCCGTCGAGGGCGGCAACGTCACCATCGTGCGGGGCACCAAGCCCGCGGCGGGCGGCGGCACCACCGTTGCCGCGGCCCCCAGGGTGGCACCGCGCGCGGGCGGCGAGCGCGTCGGCGCCGGTGACCAGAAGGCACGCGACAACGAGGCACGCGGCATCCTGGAGGCCGAACTGAAGAAGGCCGAGGCGCGCCAGGCGGAGCTCGAGAAGGACTACAACAACGGTGAGCCGGAGATGCTCGGGCCCGAGCACCGCAACCACCAGAAGTACCTCGATCGGGTGGCGGAAATGAAGGCCGCCATCGATCGCAACCAGCAAGACATCCAGGGCCTGCAGCGCGAGCTCGCACGCACCCCGAGCGCCAGCACCGCCAGCGCGGGCAGCAGCGGCAGCACCGCAAAATGAGGGCTTGAACAAGTCCTTCCTGACGCAGCGTTTCGCGTCCTTCGACCTGCTGGCCACCCTGGTGGCCGTCGTGCGCGGCGACGGCACCGTGCTGTTCGCCAATGCCGCGCTCGAGGACGCCGTGGGCTCCTCGCGCCGCATGATCGAGGGCGCGAGCTTCCTCAACTACTTCACCGAGCCGCACTTGCTGCGCACCGCGCTCGACGGCGCGCGCGTCAACGAATACGCGGCGCTGCGCTACGACGCGCGGCTGGTGCGCCATGCCGCCGACGCGATACCGGTGCACGTCGTGCTGGCGCAGACCGAGGCGCCGGATGAATTCGTGGTCGAACTGCTGCCGCTGGAGGCGCAGGCGCGGCAGGACCGCGAGGAGCGACTGATCGACCAGGCGCAGGCCAACAAGGAGTTGATCCGCAACCTGGCGCACGAGATCAAGAACCCGCTGGGCGGCATCCGCGGTGCGGCGCAGCTGCTGGAGATGGACATCGATGCGCAGCTCAAGGAGTACACGCGCGTCATCATCCACGAGGCCGATCGCCTGCAGACGCTGGTCGATCGCCTGCTCGCCCCGCACCGCCGGCCGCATGTGGTGGGCGACGTCAACATCCACGAGGTCTGCGAGCGCGTGCGTTCGCTGATCCTGGCCGAGTTCCCCCGGGGCCTGCGCGTCGTGCGCGACTACGACACCTCCATTCCCGAGTTCCGCGGCGACCGCGAGCAACTGATCCAGGCCGTGCTGAACATCGCGCACAACGCCTGCCAGGCGCTGACCGATCGCATCGCGGCGGGCGACGCGCAACTCACGTTCAAGACGCGCATCGGCCGACAAGTGACCTTTGGCAAGCAGCGCTATCGACTGGCACTGGACTTGCATGTCATCGACAACGGGCCCGGTGTACCGGACGCGATCAAGGACCGCATCTTCTTTCCGCTCGTGTCGGGAAGGGAAGGCGGCTCCGGCCTGGGGTTGACGCTGGCACAGACCTTCGTGCAGCAGCACCACGGACTGATCGAGTGCGACAGCGTGCCGGGGCGGACGGATTTCAAGATCCTCATCCCCTTGCCCTGACCCCGATGACATTGACATGAGGTGACCAAGAGAACATGAAGCCGATCTGGATCGTTGACGATGACCAATCCATCCGCTTCGTGCTCGAAAAAGCATTGATGCGCGAAGACCTGCCCACGCGCAGCTTCACCAATGCGCGCGAAGTGTTGACCGCGCTCGATGGCGCGAACGACGAGGACGGGCCGCAGATCCTGGTGAGCGACATCCGCATGCCGGGCGGCTCCGGCCTCGACCTGCTGACCCGGGTGAAGGAAAAGCATCCGGGGCTGCCGGTCATCATCATGACCGCCTTCTCCGATCTCGACAGCGCCGTGTCCGCCTTCCAGGGCGGCGCCTTCGAGTACCTGCCCAAGCCCTTCGACCTGCCCAAGGCGGTCGAACTGATCCGGCGTGCCGTCGAGGAAAGCCAGCGCGAGGAAGTGGCCGAGGAGCGCATGGCCGCCGCCCCCGAGATGCTGGGGCAGGCACCGGCGATGCAGGACGTGTTCCGCGCGATCGGGCGCCTGTCGCAATCGAACGTGACGGTGATGATCACCGGCGAGTCGGGCTCGGGCAAGGAACTGGTGGCACGCGCGCTGCACAAGCACTCGCCGCGGGCGAGCGGGCCCTTTGTCGCGATCAACACCGCGGCCATCCCCAAGGACCTGCTGGAGTCCGAGCTGTTCGGGCACGAGCGCGGCGCCTTCACCGGCGCGCAGACCATGCGGCGCGGGCGCTTCGAACAGGCCGAAGGCGGCACGCTGTTCCTCGACGAGATCGGCGACATGCCGTTCGACCTGCAGACGCGCCTGCTGCGCGTGCTGTCGGACGGCCACTTCTATCGCGTCGGCGGGCACAGCGCCGTCAAGGCCAACGTGCGCGTGATCGCGGCGACCCATCAGGACCTGGAGCAGCGCGTCAAGGAAGGCGTGTTCCGCGAAGACCTGTTCCATCGGCTGAACGTGATTCGCCTGCGCTTGCCGGCCTTGCGCGAGCGGCTCGAGGACATCCCGATGCTGGCGCGCCACTTCCTGCAGCAAAGCGCCCAGCAGCTCGGGGTGGAGCCCAAGCGCATCTCCGATGCGGCACTGACGCGCCTGACCACGTTTGCCTTCCCCGGCAACGTGCGGCAGCTGGAAAACATCTGCCACTGGCTGACCGTGATGGCGCCGGCGCAATTGATCGAGCCGAAGGACCTGCCGCCCGAAGTGGGGAGCGGGCAGGTGGGTACGCCGCTGGGGCGGCCGGTCGGGGGCATGGTCGAGGGCGTCCCGGCAGCCGCCGCCGCGTCGACCGGCGACGAGGCCGGCGTGCCGGTGTTTCCCCCGTCCGCGCCCAGCGCGCCCGCGCCCGTTGCGGGCTGGGAAGAGGGCCTGGAAGCCGAGGCCATGCAACTGCTGGCCAGCGGCCGCCACGACGTGTGGGATGCGCTGACCAAGCGCTTCGAATCCAAGCTGATCCTGACCGCGCTGCAGAACACGCGCGGCCGCAGGATCGAGGCGGCGCTGAAGCTCGGGATCGGGCGGAACACGATCACGCGGAAGATTCAGGAACTCGGGTTGGAGTAATGGACTTCCTCCCTCCCCCTCTGGGGGAGGGCTGG
>NZ_JAQGNQ010000062.1 GCF_028291745.1 Ramlibacter sp.
AGGCGACGGCCTGCTTGGACAGGTCGTCATAGATGATCAGCGCGTCTTGCCCGCGGTCGCGGAAGTATTCGCCCATCGCGCAGCCCGAGTAGGCCGAGATGTATTGCATGGCGGCCGATTCCGACGCCGATGCGGCGACGACGATCGTGTATTCCATCGCACCGTGCTCTTCCAGCGAGCGCACGATGTTCTTGATCGTCGATGCCTTCTGGCCGATGGCGACGTAGATACACGTCATGCCCTGGCCCTTCTGGTTGATGATCGCGTCGATTGCCACGGCCGACTTACCGGTCTGGCGATCACCGATGATCAGCTCGCGCTGACCGCGGCCGATAGGCACCATCGCGTCGATCGACTTCAGGCCGGTCTGCACCGGCTGGTCCACCGATTTACGGGCGATCACGCCGGGGGCGACCTTCTCGATCACGTCCGTCATGCGGGCATTGATCGGACCCTTGCCGTCGATCGGCTGGCCCAGCGCGTTGACCACGCGGCCGATCAACTCGGGGCCGACCGGCACTTCGAGAATGCGGCCCGTGCACTTGACGGTGTCGCCTTCGGAGATGTGCTCGTACTCGCCCAGGATCACGGTGCCGACGGAGTCGCGCTCGAGGTTCAGCGCCAGGCCGAACGTCGGGGTGCCGTCGGCGGTGGGCGGGAACTCCAGCATTTCGCCGGCCATGGCATCGGACAGGCCGTGCACGCGGACGATGCCGTCGGTCACGGACAGCACGGTGCCCTGGTTGCGGATGTCGGCACTGGCGGCCAGGCCTTCGATCCGGCTCTTGATCAGTTCGGAAATTTCAGCGGGATTGAGCTGCATGACTTCAGTCCTTTGTGGGCTTGCGGCACTACGCCGTCAGCGCGACTTTCATTTGTTCGAGGCGGGCTTTCACCGAGGTGTCCAGCACTTCGTCGCCCGCCACCACGCGAATGCCGCCGATGAGGGACGGGTCTTCCTGCACGGTGAGATTGAGCTTACGGCCAAAGCGCTTTTCGAGTGCCTGAGCAACGCTGCGCAGTTGCTCGGCCGCGATCGGGAAGGCGCTGTAGACGATCGCATCGGACGAGCCGGTCTGCGCGTTCTTCATCTCGCGAAACTGGTGCGCGATCTCGGGCAGGGCGGCCAGGCGGCCGTTGTCGATCACGATGCGCAGGAAGTTCTGGCCCGCGGTGGGCAACTGCACGCGCGCGACGTCGGAGACGACGTCGAACACCTGCTGGCTGCCGACGTTGGGGTTGTCCGCGAACTGCCGCAGCTGCTCGTTGCCGGCCACGACGGCCAGGGCGTCCAGCCACTGCGAGGTGCCGCCCAGGTCATTCGTCGATGACTGGAACAGCGCCTCGGCATACGGACGGGCGATGGTGGCGAGTTCGGCCATGCCTGGTTTCCTTTACTGCAGCTCGGTCTGCAGGCGATCGAGCAGATCGGCGTGCACGGCGGGGTTGACCTCGCGGCGCAGGATCTGTTCGGCGCCCTTGACGGCCAGCGCAGCCACCTGCTCGCGCAGGGCCTCACGGGCGCGCACGGTCTGCTGGTCAGCCTCGATGCGCGCCGCGGCGACGATCTTGTTGGCCTCTTCGGTCGCGCGGCCCTTGGCCTCTTCCACGATCGCCTGGGCGCGGCGCTCGGCGTCGGCCAGCAGGGCGGCGGTGTCGTTGCGCGACTTCGCCAGTTCCTCTTCGACGCGCCGGTCGGCGGCAGCCAGTTCGGCCTTGGCCTTGTCGGCGGCGGCCAGGCCTTCGGCGATCTTGTGCGCGCGCTCGTCGAGCGCGGCGGCGATCGGAGGCCACACGAACTTCATCGTGAACCCGACCAGGATCAGGAACACGATCACCTGAATGATGAGGGTACCGGTGATGCTCACTTGGTCATCCTTGCTCCCGGGCACACACGCGCGCCGGGAATGGTTGGTTGCGAAAGGATGCTGCGCTTACCTGTTGGCCAGCTGGCCCAGGAACGGGTTGGCCGTGGCGAACCACAGGGCGATACCCGTGCCGATGATGAACGCCGCGTCGATCAGGCCGGCCAGCAGGAACATCTTGGTCTGCAGCTCGTTCATCAGTTCCGGCTGGCGGGCAGCCGATTCGAGGTACTTGCTGCCCATGATGCCGATACCGATGCAGGCACCGATGGCACCCAGACCGATGATCAGGCCGGCGGCCAGTGCGACGAAGCTGATGATTTGTTCCATTGTTTCTACTCCTAGGGACTTTGTGGTGGTTGACGAGAAAAGGAAAGGCGAAAAGCGGTGCGGTGCCCGCAGGGGCGAACCCCTGCGCTGCGATCAATGGGCGTCGTGGGCCTGACCGACGTAGACGAGCGTCAGCATCATGAACACGAAGGCCTGCAGCACGATGATCAGGATGTGGAAGATCGCCCAGGCCGAGCCGGCGACGATGTGGCCGATGGCCAGGCCGATGCCCGTCGCGTTGAGCGAGAAGGCGCCGCCCATCAGCGCGATCAGCAGGAAGATCAGTTCGCCGGCGTACATGTTGCCGAACAGTCGCATGCCGTGCGAGACGGTCTTGGCGATGAACTCGATGATCTGCATCGCGAAGTTGAAGGGCCACAGCGCCGGGTGCGCGCCGAAGGGCGCGGTGAACAGCTCGTGCACCCAGCCGCGGATGCCCTTGATCTTGATGTTGTAGAACAGGCAGATCAGCAGCACCGAGAGCGACAGGCCCATCGCGATGGAGAGGTCGGCGGTGGGCACCACGCGCATGTACGCGTGCTCGGCGTCGTGCCCGGTGGCGCCGTAGATGTGTTGCCA
The DNA here is from genome assembly GCF_028291745.1 of Ramlibacter sp. Taxonomy (GTDB): domain Bacteria; phylum Pseudomonadota; class Gammaproteobacteria; order Burkholderiales; family Burkholderiaceae_C; genus Ramlibacter. The sequence goes on from NZ_JAQGNQ010000062.1 coordinate 2,775, forward strand.
GAGGAAGGGCACCAGGTCGACCGGCAGCAGGTCCATCGTGTTCATCACGATGATCCAGACGAACACGGTCAATGCCAGCGGCGAGACGAACTTGCGGCTGGTGGCGTTGTGCACGATGCCCTTGGCCTGCGACTCGACCATTTCGACCAGCACCTCGACGGCAGCCTGGAAGCGGCCGGGCACGCCGGGCGTGGCCTTGCGTGCGGCCTTCCAGAGGAAGAAGCACGTGACCGCGCCCAGCAGGATCGCCCAGAACAGCGAGTCCCAGTTGAACACGGAGAAATCGACGACGTTGTCCGGCTTCTTGTTCTGCCAGAACGTCAGGTGGTGGACGATGTATTCCCCCGCGGTCGGTCCCTGCCCCGCGGCAACGTTTTCAGCAGCCATGTTTCTTTCAGCTCGATTTCGTCCTGGGGCGCGGGGCAAAAGCCAGCGCGACCCAGTACACCTTCATTGCCAGGACCAGGCCCACCAGCAAAGCCGGCCAGCTCAGTCCCGCCACCAGCCTTGGCGCCACCAGCATCATGGCCAGCGTCAAGGCGATCTTGACCATCTCCCACAGCAGGAAGCCGACGGCGGCCGTGCCTGCATTGAGCGATGAAAACCTTCCGGTCATCCCCCGCGCGAACACCGCCGCGGGCACCAGCACGGCCGAAGCTCCGTACAGCACGGACCATCCGACGTTCTGCCTTCCGGTCAGCAGCCACCCCACCAGCGCCGCCACCAGGCCGACTGCGGCCTGCCCCGCCACCACCCACCAGGGGGACATGCGCGGGTTCAGCTCACGCACACGCTGCGCCTCTTCGGCGCTCAGCGGCAGGACGGGGGATGCCTCATCTGGTTCTTCAGGCAGCGGGGCGATTCTTGTTGTTGGCATGTGCCGCCGCTGTCGACCCTGAAAGTTTTCGGAAAGCCTCCCATTATAAGAAGAAACGCAGAGGCCTCCACCAGGCGCGGATCATGAGCAATGCGGATGCGGGGGACGGTTGTTGCGTCGAGGTTGAACCGGGCTGGTTCAGAATCCTGCCCCATGCGCAACCTCCTCCTGCTCTTCCACATCGCCGGCGCCATCTTCTGGATGGGGGGCATGGCCTTCGCCGTCATGGCCCTGCGCCCCGCCCTCCATGCCGATTGGTTGCCGCCGCAACGATTGCCGCTGATGGTGGGGGTGCTGCGGCGCTTCTTCGTCGTGGTGATCGTCAGCATCGCGCTGCTGCTGGCGACCGGCGTGCCGCTGCTGCAGCAGTTGCCGGGCGCGCAGGCGCCGCGCGGCTGGCACGCGATGGCGGGCCTGGGCATCGTGATGATGCTGCTGTTCGGGCACATCTACTTTGCGCCCTGGAAGCGACTGCAGCGGGCCGTCGCGGCGCAGGACTGGCCGGAAGGCGGCAAGCGCATGAACCAGATCGCCTCGCTGGTGAAGATCAATCTCACGCTCGGGTGGGTGGCGATCGCGGCGGTGCTGCTGTGGCGGTGAGCCGAACCAGTGACAATGCAGCCATGAGTGACAACATCCCTGCCCTGCCCTGCTGGCTGAACGGCCAGATGAGCACCTTGCAAGAGGCCAAGGTAAGCGTGCTGGATCGCGGCTTCATCTTCGGCGACGGCGTGTACGAAGTCGTGCCCGCCTACGAAGGCCGCCCCTTCCGCTTCGAGCAGCACATGACGCGGCTGGACCGCAGCCTCGGCGTCATGCGCATCCGCAATCCGCTGGACCGCGCTGCCTGGCGCAAAGTGGTCGACGACCTGATCGCCGCCTATGCGCAGCACGTCGGCAAGCAGCCCGCAGACACGAACCAGCTCGTGTACCTGCAGGTCACGCGCGGCGTGGCGATGCGCGACCACGTGATGCCGCCCGACATCGAACCGACCGTCTTCGCGATGGTCAACCGCCTCTATATCTACCCGGCCGAAGAACGCGCCAAGGGCGTGATGTGCGTGACCGCGGACGACTTCCGCTGGCAGAAGGCGCATATCAAGAGCACCAGCCTGGCGGCCGCCGTGCTGTCGCGGCAGATGAGCGCGGACGTGGGCGGCAACGAGACCATCATGTTCCGTGACGGCTGGCTGAGCGAAGCGGCCGCCTCGAATGTCTGGGTGGTGAAGAACGGCGCGGTCCTCGGCCCGCGCAAGGACAACCTGGTGCTGGAAGGCATCCGCTACGGGCTGCTGGAGGAGTTGTGCGGCGCCGCCGGCATCCCCTTCGAGCTGCGGCCGGTGAGCCGCGAGGAAGTGCTGGACGCCGACGAGATCCTGCTGTCGTCGGCCACCAAGGAGGTGATGCCGTGCACGGTGCTGGACGGCAAGCCGGTTGGAAACGGCCGACCTGGCCCTATCTACGAGAAGCTGTTTTCAGGCTATCAGCAGGCCAAACGCTCTTGACCATGACCGCTTCCATCTTTCCGCCCAAGTCCGCGCTCACCGCCGGCCAGGAAACCCTGATCGAATACCCGAGCGCGTTCCCGATCAAGGTGATGGGCGCCAAGGTGGAAGGCTTCGTCAACGCCGTCACCACCATCGCCCGCCAGTTCGATCCCGCCTTCGACGCCTCGACGGTCGAACTGCGTGACAGCAGCAAGGGCAATTACCTGGGCATCACCATCACGGTGACGGCAACCAGCCGCGAGCAACTCGACGACCTGTATCGGGCGCTGACCGCGCACCCGATGGTCAAGGTCGTCCTCTAAACCCACATGCAGGTCAAGGTGCTGGGGCGGGTGGACTACCTGCCCACGTACCAGGCGATGGCGGCCTTCACCGAAGGCCGCGGCGCCGACACGCCCGATGAACTGTGGCTGTGCGAACACCCGCCGGTGTTCACGCAGGGACTCGCCGGCAAGGCGGACCACGTGCTCGCTGCGGGAGAGATCCCGGTGATCGCCACCAATCGCGGTGGCCAGGTGACCTATCACGGGCCCGGGCAGGTGGTGGCGTACCCCTTGATCGACCTGCAGCGGGCGGGGTACTTCGTCAAGGAGTACGTGTATCGGCTGGAAGAGGCGGTGCTGCGTACGTTGGGGGGGTTCGGGGTGACGGGGCATCGGGTGCGCGGGGCGCCGGGGATTTATGTGCGGACGGAAGATCCGTTCGGGCATGCGAGGCTGCTGCCCTCACCCCAGCCCTCTCCCGCAGGCGGGAGAGGGAGCGATGCGGAGTCACTCCCTCTCCCGCTCGCGGGAGAGGGCGGGGGTGAGGGTGCCCCCGATCCCTTCTCAGGCCTGGCCAAGATCGCCGCCCTCGGCATCAAGGTCACCCGCCACCGCACCTACCACGGCCTCGCGCTCAACGTCGCCATGGACCTGCAACCCTTCGAGCGCATCAACCCTTGCGGGTACGCAGGGCTGCGCACGGTCGACCTTTCTACAATCGGGGTCTCCACCACCTGGAACGAAGCCGCTGCGCTACTGGGCCACAAGCTGCAGGCGCTGCTGGCTCCCTGAAGACCAGAAAGATCCCATGAGCTCCAGTAACGTCGTGCGCGAGGCGCAGTCCGTCGAAACCTACGAGGCCGGCGCCAAGCAGAAGGCGGCCGCCAAGCTCTCGCGCATCCCGGTGAAGGTGGAGGCGGGCGAGATCCTGAAGAAGCCCGACTGGATCCGCGTCAAGGCCGGCTCCGCCAGCTCGCGCTTCTACGAGATCAAGCAGATCCTGCGCGAGCACAAGCTGCACACCGTGTGCGAGGAAGCCTCCTGCCCCAACATCGGCGAATGCTTCGGCAAGGGCACGGCCACCTTCATGATCATGGGCGACAAGTGCACGCGCCGCTGCCCGTTCTGCGACGTCGGCCACGGCCGTCCCGATCCGCTGGATGTTGAGGAGCCGGAGAACCTGGCCAAGACCATCGCCGCGCTCAAGCTCAAATACGTGGTGATCACCAGCGTCGACCGCGACGACCTGCGCGACGGCGGCGCCGGCCACTTCGTCGCTTGCATCCGCCGCACCCGCGAGCTCTCGCCCGCCACCACCATCGAGGTGCTGGTGCCCGATTTCCGCGGCCGCGACGACCGCGCGCTCGAGATCCTGAAGGCCGCCCCGCCCGACGTGATGAACCACAACCTGGAAACCATCCCGCGCCTGTACAAGGAGGCTCGCCCCGGATCGGACTACCAGTTCTCCCTGAAGCTGCTGCAGAAGTTCAAGGCGCTGCATCCCGGCGTGCCCACCAAGAGCGGCCTGATGGTGGGCCTGGGCGAGACCGACGAAGAGATCCTCGCGGTGATGGGCGACATGCGCGCGCACGGCATCGAGATGCTGACCATCGGCCAGTACCTGGCGCCCACCACCTCGCACCTGCCGGTGCGGCGCTACGTGCACCCGGACACCTTCGCGATGTTCGAACGAAAGGCCTGCGAGATGGGCTTCACGCATGCCGCCGTCGGCGCGATGGTGCGCAGCTCGTATCACGCGGACCAGCAGGCGCAGGCGGCGGGCGTGCACATCGCCTCGTAGCAGCCCGGGCTCCTAGGGTTGCCCGCGGTGCCCGCCGGCGGGCGATGGACTACAACGTCGCCTGCGGCGATCATCCCTGTGTCGCCCATCGGAGAGACCGCATGCATGACGATCCGCGCGAGCCCGCTTCCCAGCGCCGCCGCGATTTCCTGAAACTCGCCGGCACGCTGCCGCTGGCCGCGAGCCCCGGCTTCGTTGCCGCCCAGGCGCCCGCGCCCGCGGGGCCGGTGCCCGGCATCGACCCAGCCGACCGCGTCTTCATCACGAACGAGGACTCGAACACGGTCGTAGTGATCGACCCCGCGCGCAACGTGGTGGACACCACCATCAACCTCACGAGCTTCGACGAGGATCCACGCGTCCCGTTTCGCTTCGTCTCCGGCGGCGTCGCGCCCACGCACGCGGCGATGATCCACAAGCCGCTGTATCACGGCTGCGTCGACGCGCACGGCGCGGTGCCGTCACCGGACGGCCGCCTGATCGCCGTCAGCGGCCGCGGCTCCAGCAACATCTACCTGATCGACACGGCCACGCGCCGCGTGATCGGCAACACGCCCAATCCCGCGCTCGGCACCAACATCAGCCCCGAGCGCATCAGCACCGGCATCCTGGTCGGCCGCGAGCCGCACGAGCCCACCTTCACGCGCAACGGCCGCGAGCTGTGGGTGACGCTGCGCGGCGAGGACCGCATCGCGATCCTCGACGTGGAGCGCGCGCTCAAGTTCCTGCGCGGCGACGCCAGCGCGCAGCCGATCCGCGCCTATGTGGACACGCTGCCTGGGCCCGCGCAGGTCTGGTTCACGCGCGACAGCACGCATGCCTTCGTCGCCAGCCAGAAGGTGGCGAGGATCGACGTGTTCTCGCTGCGCGCCGGCAGTGACGGCCACCTCGCACCGCAGCGGGCGACCACGCTGGCCATCGCGGAGCAGGACCGCCCCGGCTTCACGCCCTTCCTGAAAACCACGCCGGACGGGGACGAGGTGTGGTTCTCGCACAAGCTGGCCGATTCGGTGTCCTGTCGCTCGACGCGGCCCGAGTTCCACCTGCTCGATGCGGTGCCGCTGGGCACCGATGCGCGGCCCAACCACGTGGAGTTCGTCAACAACGCCCGGGGCCGCGTGGTGTATGCCAGCCTGGCGCGGGTGGACGACGGCGGCCCGGGCGGCGTCGCCTCCAGCCGCATCGCGGTGATCGATCGCTCGGTGCCCAGCGGCCAGCGCCGGCCGAGCGGCAACTTCTTCAGCCATGGCCGCGAGGCGCACGGCCTGTGGACCAACCCGGAAAACACCTTGCTGTACGTGGCCCACGAGCAGGACGAACTCCCCGGCACGCCCAACGCCGGCCAGACCGTGTGCAGCGCCTTCGACGTGCGCGATCCCCTGAAGCCGGAGTTCATCGCCCAGATCCCGCTCGGCGAGCTTGCCCTTCCTTCCGGGCGCCTGCGCAACAAGAAGAGCATCAACCTGGTGTACGTGCGGGTGGGGTCGCCGGGGCAGACCGCGTGAGCCCGCCCGGCCGCCCCAACGGCGAACACCGCAGTGCGCAACACGGAGCTTGTCCGTGAGCGCTTTCGACGACGAGATGGATGCGGGGATGGCGCGCATGATGACCGACATGCACGCGGCGCGGCCGACCGGCGATCCCGACATCGACTTCCTCGCGATGATGATTCCGCACCATGCGGGCGCGGTGGCGATGGCGCGCGCGCTGCTGCAGCACGGACGCGACCCGGTCACGCGCCAGCTGGCCCAGGAGATCATCGCGGGGCAGACGGTGGAGATCGAAGGGATGCAGCGGCGGCTGGCGCTGTTGCAGCAGCCAGGGCGCGGCCCCGAGTTTCCGGCACTGGGGGGGACGCGGGGGCGGTGACCGCCTCCCTGTACGCCCTCGGCGCCATCGCGCTCTGGGCCACCTTGGCCTCCCTCGGCGTCGCCCTGCGCCACGTCCCGCCCTTCCTGCTCACGGGCCTCGGACTGGTGATCGGCAGCGTCCCGGCCTGGCCCCTCGCGCGCCAGTGGAAGGTGCCGGCGCCCACGCTGGCCCTGGGCGTGTATGGCCTGTTCGGTTTCCACTTCCTGCTGTTCATCGCATTGCGCCTGGCCCCGCCGGTGCAGGCGAACCTGGTGAACTACCTCTGGCCGCTGCTGATCGTGGTGCTCGCGCCGGTGCTGCTCCCCGGCATGCGATGGAAGGCCGCGCACGTGCTTGCCGCGCTCGCGGGTTTCGCCGGCGCCGCCATCGCGATCCTAGGGAGCGCAGCGAGCGCCGACACGGCCTGGTCCTGGGGCTATCTGCCGGCGCTGGCGTCGGCCTGCATCTGGGCGACCTATTCGCTGGGCACGCGGCGCGTGGCCAGCTTTCCCACCGCGGCCATCGGCCTGTTCGGACTGGTCTCGGGCCTGCTCTCGCTCGCCTGCCACTGGTGGCTGGAACCTGCCGTGTCCCTCTCGGGCCGCGACTGGCTGTTCATCGCCTTGCTGGGGCTCGGCCCGCTGGGTGCCGCCTTCTTCCTCTGGGACCGCGCCCTGAAGACCGGCGACGCGCGCCACATCGGCATCCTCAGCTATCTCACGCCGCTGCTGTCGACGGCGCTGCTGGTGCTGGTGACGGGGCGGACACTGACGCCCGCCATCGCGCTCGCCGCGGCGCTGATCATCGGCGCCGCCGTGCTCGGCACGCGCGCGAAGTGAGGCGGCTCACACCTCGCTCTGGTCGACGATGCTCGCCGACCGGTTGACGGTCTGGTTCGGGATGACCGTGGACTTCCGCTGTCCCTGAGCAGGATGCGCAAGCCGGCGCGCTTTGGCTGCGCTCAGAACACCCCGAGGTGTCGCGTCGCCGACTCCGGATTCGCCCGCACCTGGTCGCCGCTGCCCTGCATGACGATCGCCCCGGTATTGAGCACCACCACATCGTCGGCCAGGCGCATCGCCAGCGCGAAGTTCTGTTCGACCAGGATGATCGACAAGCCCTCCTGCTTCAGGCGCGCGATGCCCTCGGCCACCTCGTGGACGATCAGCGGCGCCAGGCCTTCGGACGGTTCGTCCAGCAGCAGCACCTCGGGGTTTCCCATCAGCGCGCGGCCGATGGCCAGCATCTGCTGCTCGCCGCCGGAGAGCGTGCCGGCCCGCTGGCGCACCCGCGGCTTGAGCAGCGGGAACAGCTCGTACACGCGCTCGCTGGTCCAGGGCCGCGGGCCGGGACGGCGCTGCGCCGCCACGTTCAGGTTCTCCTGCACGCTCAGGCTGGCGAACACGCGCCGGCCCTGCGGGCACAGGCGCAGTCCGCCGCGGGCAATGGCCTCCGGGACCAGCGTCTCGATGGCCCGCCCGCCCAGCGCGATGCGGCCCGCGCTGGCCTTGAGCAGCCCCGCGATGGTCAGCATGGTGGTGCTCTTGCCGGCGCCGTTGCGACCGAGCAGGGCGAGCAGCCGGCCGCGCCCCAGCGTGAGGTCGATGCCGTGCAGCACGTGGCTGCGGCCGTAATGGGCGTGCACGCCCTGCAGCACCAGGACTTCATGCGCCAAGATAGACCTCCCGCGTGCGCGGATGCGCGACCACCGTCTCGCGGTCGCCTTCGACAATGAGCTGTCCGTAGTGCAGCACGGAGATCTGTTCCGCGAAGGCCAGCGCCACGTCCATGTCGTGCTCGATCATCACGATGGTGGTCTCGCGCGGAATCGCGGCGATGAGGTCGCGCACGATGCTGCGCTCGTCCTGCGAGAGTCCGGCGAGCGGCTCGTCCAGCAACAGCAGGCGCGGGCGCTGGGCCATCGCCACCGCGATCTCGGCGCGCCGCTGCTCGCCATACGACAGTTCACCAGCGGGCACCTGCGCGCGGTGCTGCAGGCCCACGGTCCGCAGCACCGCGAGCGCCTGCGCGTGCAGGTCGGCCTCGTCGGCCAGCGGGCGCAGCGGCCGGAAGCGGCGGCGGTCGACGCCCAGCATGCCCAGCACCACGTTGTGCAGCAGCGTGTCGCGCGCGAACAGCGTGATCACCTGGTAGGTCCGGCTCACGCCCAGGTGCGCGCGCCGGCGCACCGGGACCCGCGTGACGTCCTCGCCGAACAGGCGGATGCTGCCCGAATCACAGGCGATTTCGCCCGCGATCTGGTTGAACAGCGTCGTCTTGCCGGCGCCGTTGGGCCCGATGATGAGGCGTCGCTCCCCGGCTTGCACGGTGATCGATACGTCCTGCGTGACGGCGATGCGGCCAAAGGCCTTGCAGAGGTTCGTGATCTGCAGGGCCGGCGTCATGCGTGGCCTCCGGCCTGGCCGGGCACTTGCTCGCCCACCACGGGCACTGCGCCCTCGGCGCTCGCTTCGGCGCCGGGCGCGTGCTCGGGCGCCTGCGCGGGGCGGCGCCGGAACCAGGAGAGGATGGACACCAGCCCTCCGGGCAGGAACATCACGATGAAGATGAAGACCAGGCCCAGCATCAGGTTCCAGCGCTCGACGTAGGCCGAGGCAAAGTTCTTCAGCATCACGACCAGCAGCGCGCCCAGCACCGGCCCGTAGATGGTGCCCGGGCCGCCGGCGATCACGCTCAGCAGCGCCTCGGCGGACACGGACACCGAGACCGCGCTCGGGTGGATGTATTTGTGGAAATACACATAGAGCAGGCCGGCGACGCCGGCGAAGAAGCTGGAAAGCACGAAGGTGGCCCAGCGGATCGCCCATACGTGATAGCCGAGTGCCTCCATGCGCCGGGGCTGCTCGCGGGTGCCGCGCAGGCTGGCGCCGAAGGGCGACTCCACCAGCCGCTTCATGGCGAAGATGCAGGCGCAGGTGATGGCCAGCGCAAACCAGAAGAAGTTGTTGCTGACGTCCAGGTCCCAGCCGAAGGGATGCGGGCGCGTCAGGCCCGACAGGCCGTTGTCGCCGTTGGTGACCGCGACCAACCGGTAGGCCAGGCCCCAGACGATCTGCGACAGCGCCAGCGTCAACATCAAAAAGCTCAGGCCGGTGGCGCGCAGCGCGATCCATCCGAACACCATGCCGGCCGCGGTGGTGATCAGCAGGGCGAGCGGCGCGGTCAATCCGTGCCCGAGCCCCAGCTTGAGGGCGAGCCAGGCACTGCTGTACGCCGAGATGCCGAGAAAGCTGGCATGCCCGAGCGAGGTCAGCCCGCCATAGCCGGTCAGCAGGTTCAGGCTGGAGGCAAACACCACCGCGATCAGCACCTGGCTCGCGAGGTTGACGAAGTACTCGCCGGCCACCAGCGGCAGCAGGGCCACCAGCGCTGCGACGGCGAGCGGCACCCAGCGCATGACCGGGCCGGCGGTGTGCGGCGCGTTCATGCGAAGCTCCGCCCGAACAGTCCGTTGGGCCGGAAGGCCAGCACCACCACCATCGGCAGGAACAGCACCACGTAGGCGAGGTCCGGGACCAGGAAGATGCCGAAGGTGTAGATGAAGCCGACGATGAAGCTCGCGAAGAAGGTGCCCGTGAGGCTGCCGATGCCGCCCAGGATCACCACGATCAGCGCCAGCGGCAGCATCTCGGCATCGAGCCCGGGATAGGCATTGAAGATCGGGCCGGCGAGCGTGCCGCCCAGTCCTGCCAAGGCGGCTCCCAGGCAGAAGACGATGGAGAAGAGCAGCGAGGCCGGGATGCCCGCGGCCCGCGCCATGGCCATGTCATCGACCCCGGCGCGGATCATCGCGCCCAGGCGCGTGCGTTCGATCAGCAGGTAGAGCAGCAGCCCCACCACGATGGCGATGGCCAGCACGACGAGGCGATAGGCGGGGAAGCTCAGGCCGAACAGGTGCAGCGGGGCCTGCAGGAACGTGGGCGTCTGCACCGGGATCGGGTCGCCGCCCCAGATCATCAGGCACACGTCGGCGGCGACGAAGGACAGGCCCAGCGTCGCCAGCACCTGCGCCTGCGAATTGCCGCCGAGGCGGCGCAGCAGCAGGCGTTCGATCAGGCCGCCCAGCACCGCCACGCACACCATGGCCGCCAGTGCGGCCAGCAGCAGGTTGTGGCCGGCGCGCACGACGGTCGCGGCGACATAGGTGCCTATCATGAACATCGCGCCGTGCGTGAGGTTGGCGATGCGCATCAAGCCGAAGATCAGGGCGAAACCCGAGGACAGCATGAACAGCAGCCCGCCGAGTGCCAGGCTGTTGAGGGTCTGGATCGCCCAGATCTGCATTGCGTCGGCTCCTCAGCTCTCGAGGTTCTTCGCGGGCGGATAGTCGCGCGAGTACACCGGGTTGGCCAGGAACTGCTTGGGGTCGTACTTCCAGAACTGGCTGACGTTCGGATAGGTCTTGACCACCGCGTTGACCAGGCGCCCGTCCTTGCGCTGCACCTGGCGGATGTAGACGTCGCCGACCACGTTGCCGTACTCGTCGAAGTGCACCGGGCCGCGGGCCGTCTGCACGTTGGTCTTCTTCAGGGCCGCCATGAAGGCCTCCTTGTTGGCGACATTGCCCTTGACCGCGTTCAACGCGGCTTCCAGCACCGAGCCGTTGACGTAAGTGGCCGCGGCATAGAAGCCGGGGTCGTAGCCGAAGGCCTTGCGGAAGGCCGGGGCAAAGCGGGCGTTCACGGGGTTCGCGAGTTCGGCCGAATACCAGCAGGCGGTCTGGATGCCCAGCGCCTCGTCGCCCATGTTGCGCAGCACGGATTCGTCCAGCGCCGTCATGCCGCCGATCACCTTGATCTTCTTGTCGAGACCATATTCGACGAGCTGGCGCACGAAGCGGAATCCGTTCGATCCTGCAAAGCCCAGGAAGATCGCATCGGCGCTGTCGTTCAATTGCGCGACATAGGTGCCGTAATCAGGGGCCGTCAGAGGTGGAAACAGTTTCTGGACGATCTGCCCGCCGTTTTCCTCGAACACACGCTGGAAG
>NZ_JAQGNQ010000086.1 GCF_028291745.1 Ramlibacter sp.
CACCGCGGTCGGCACCGGCCTGAACGCCCCGATCGGCTTCGCCGAGATGGTGGCCGACAAGATCGCCGAGATCACCGGCCTGCCCTTCACCACGGCGCCCAACAAGTTCGAGGCCCTGGCCGCGCACGACGCCATGGTGTTCACCCACGGCGCCATCAACACCGTGGCCGCCAGCCTGTTCAAGATCGCCAACGACATCCGCCTGCTGGGTTCGGGCCCGCGTTCGGGCCTGGGCGAACTGGCCCTGCCGGAAAACGAGCCGGGCTCCTCGATCATGCCGGGCAAGGTCAACCCGACGCAGAGCGAGGCGATGACGATGCTGTGCTGCCAGGTGTTCGGCAACGACGTGGCGGTGAACTTCGGGGGCGCCTCGGGCAACTTCGAGCTGAATGTGTTCCGGCCGATGATCGCGCACAACTTCCTGCAAAGCGTGCGGCTGCTGGCCGACGGCATGCGCAGCTTCAACGACCACTGCGCGGTGGGCATAGAGCCGAACCGCGAGCGCATCGCCGAACTCGTGCAGCGCTCACTGATGCTGGTGACCGCGCTCAATCCGCACGTCGGCTACGACAAGGCGGCCGCCATCGCCAAGAAGGCCCACAAGGAAGGCAGCAGCCTGCGCGAGGCAGCCATTGCGTCAGGCCATGTGACCGGGGAACAGTTCGATCAGTGGGTGAAGCCTGAGCAGATGGTCTGAATTTTTGCGCGGTGGGTGGATCCTGGCTTTTTGAACGCAGAAGGCGCAGAAGGAACAGCCAAAAGCGCGGAAGTGAAACAGCGGAAATGAAGGCAAGACTTCAAGATCGCTCGCATGAGCGCCAGCCCTCTTGCACGCACGGGGGCTTCCCCTTAGGCCTTTCTTCCATCAGTGTCTACGCTATGGTCTGAACTGTTGACACTTTAAAAGTGCGTCTCCAATAATGCGCGGCGCGGTCCGTCGAGGCCGCCTGAAGGAGACAGCATGTCAGCCAAGCCCGCCGTCCTGGCGCTGGTGGCCGCACTCGCCTGCGGCGTGGCCCATTCCCAGGCGCCCCCGCCCTATGACGTGACACCGCAACTGGTGGCCGCGGCGCAGAAGGAAGGCAAGGTCGTCTGGTATTCGGCCACCGACGTGCAAGTCGCCGAGAAATTGGCCCGGGCCTTCGAGGCCAAATACCCGGGCGTCAAGGTGCAGGTCGAGCGCTCGGGCGCAGAGCGCATCTTCCAGCGCATCAACCAGGAATACGGCAGCAAGATCTACAACGCCGACGTCGTCGAGACTTCCGACGCCGTGCACTTCGTGTATTTCAAGAAGCAGGGCTGGCTGCAGCCGGCCGTGCCGAGCGACGTCGCCAAGTTCTGGCCCAGTGCATACAAGGACCCGGACGGCCAGTTCGCGGCCTACCGGGCGCACCTCTCGGTGATTGCCTACAACTCCAAGCTGGTGTCCAAGGACCAGGCGCCCAAGTCGCATGCCGACCTGCTCGATCCCAAGTGGGCCGGCAAGATCGTCAAGGCGCATCCCGGCTACAGCGGCACGATCATGACCGGCACCCAGGCGCTGAGCCAGACCAGCCTGGGCTGGAAGTACTTCGAGCAACTGGGCAAGCAGAAGATCATGCAGGTGCAGTCTTCGACCGAGCCGCCCAAGAAGCTCGCCGCCGGCGAGCGCCCCATCATGGCCGACGGCAACGAATACAACGTCTTCCTGCTGCGCGAAAGCGGCGTGCCGATCGAGCCGGTCTACGCCCCCGAGGGCACGCCGCTGGTGGTGGGCAACGCTGCCATCCTGAAGAACGCGCCCGACCCCAATGCGGCGAAGCTGTTCTACCACTTCATGTTCACGCGCGAGGCGCAGCAGTTGAACAGCGACGTGGGCGGCCTGCGCTCCTTCCATCCCGAGGTGAAGGAGAAGGCGGGGCGCGTGCCGCTGTCGCAGATCAAGCTGCTGAATTCGGATCCGACCAAGCTCGACGCCGAGGCCATCAAGAAGAAATACGAAGAGTACTTCGGGACCTGACGGATGGCCGTCGCCCTCCCGGAAGCGCCGGTCTCGGTGGCGCGGCCGCCCCTGCGCATCGACCTGCTCAAGCCGGCGTTCTGGCTGCTGGCCGCGGTGCTGGCGGTGCTGGTGCTGCTGCCGCTGGCCTGGCTCGCGTACTACAGCGTCGTCGACCAGGACGGCCGGCTCACGCTGGCCAACTTCGCGGCGCTGGTTGCGGACGCAACCATGCGCAAGCCCTTCCTGGTGGCCATCGCCATGGCGCTGGCGGTGGGCGCGCTCTCGTGCGCCATCGCCACGCCGCTGGCCTGGCTGGTCGCGCGGACCGACATGCCGGGGCGGCGGCTGGTGCGCGTGCTGGTCACGGCCTCGTTCGTGACCCCGCCTTTCCTGGGCGCGATCGCCTGGGAGATCCTGGCCGCGCCGAACAGCGGTCTCCTCAACGTCGCCTGGCGCGCGCTCGCTGGCGGCCAACAGTACGACGCGCCGCTGCTGAACATCTACAGCTTCGGCGGGCTGGTGTTCGCGATCGCGTGCTACACCTTCCCCTATGTCTTCACGCTGGTGGCCAACGGGCTGGACCGCGTGCCTTCGGACCTGGAGGATGCGTCCTCCATCCTCGGCGGCCGCGCCTGGACCACCCTGCGCCGCATCACGCTGCCGCTGGTGCTCCCCGCGATGCTGGCGGGCTCGCTGATCGCGATCCTGCAGGCGCTGACCATGTTCGGCTCCCCCGCCATCCTGGCGCTGCCCGCCGGCTTCCATGTGATCACCACCAAGATCTGGAGCCTGTTCCAGTACCCGCCCAAACCGGGCCTCGCCGCGGCGGCCTCCTTGCCACTCCTGGGCATCACCGTGCTGCTGCTGCAAGGCAAGGCCTGGATCCTGGGGCGCAAGGGCTACACGGTGCTGGGTGGCAAGAGCGGCGAGCCGCGCGTGACGCGCCTGGGTTTCTGGATGCCGCTGGGGCTGTTCTTCGCGCTCGCGGTGCTGTCGCTCACCGTGCTGCTGCCCTATGGCGCACTCGTGAAGATGGCGCTGACGAAGAACGGTGTCCCGGGGCTCACGCTGCACAACTTCCGCTTCGTGTTCTTCGAGTTCTCGGCCACGCGGCTGGCGATGTGGAACACCTTCGTGCTCGGATTCTCGACGGCGACCCTAGGCACGGGCCTGGCGCTGCTGGCCGCGTATTTCGTGGCACGCACTCCGGTGCGCGGCTCGCGCCTGCTGGGAACACTGGCGACCGCGCCGGTCGCCATCCCCGGCATCGTGCTGGGGGTGGGCCTGTTCCTCACCTACTCGCATCCGCAGTTGATGCTGTACGGCACGCTGTGGATCCTGCTGGTGGCCTTCCTCACCATCGAGATGCCGGCCGGCTACCAGCAGCTGGCCGCGGCCTTCCACGGCATCCATCCGGAGCTGGAGGAAGCCAGCCGCATCCTGGGCGCCAGTCGCCTGAAGACGCTGCGCCTGATCACCGCGCCCCTGCTGCGAACGAGCGTGATCGCCACCTGGTGCTTCGTCTTCATCGGCACCATCCGCGAACTCTCCGCGACCATCCTCCTGACCACGGCCAACACCAAGCTGGTCTCCGTGATCATTTATGACCTCAACGAAAGCGGTGACCTCGGCGCGATCTCCGTGCTGGGCCTGATGCTGCTCGTGGTCTCCTTCGCGGTGGTGCTCATCGCCAACCGCCTGCCGCTGCTGGGCGGACCGCGCCTGCCGGCGCTGCGCTAGCCAACCGGAAAGAGGCAATGGGATTCCTGGAACTGAACGGACTCACCAAGCGGTATGGCAGCGCGCCGGTGGTGAAGGAGCTTTCGCTCTCGGTGGAAAAGGGCCAGCTCGTGTGCCTGCTCGGCCCCTCGGGCTGCGGCAAGACCACGACGCTGCGGCTGATCGCCGGCTTCATCGAACCGGATGCCGGCGAGATCCGCGTCGGCGGCCGCCGCATCTCGGCGCCCGGGCAGAGCGAGGCGCCCGAGCGGCGCAACATGTCGATGATCTTCCAGAGCTACGCGCTCTGGCCGCACATGACGGTGTTCGACAACGTCGCCTACGGCCTGAAGTTGCGCGGCCTGTCGAAGTCCGAGGCGCAGCAGCGCGCCGACACGATCCTTGCCGCCACCAAGCTGGCGCAACTGGCGCAGCGCTATCCGGGCGAGCTCTCCGGCGGCCAGCAGCAGCGCGTTTCGCTGGCGCGCGCGCTGGTGGTCGAACCCGAGACGCTGCTGCTCGACGAGCCGCTCTCCAACCTCGATGCCAACCTGCGCGAGGAGATGCGCTTCGAGATCCGCCGGCTGCACGACAAGTACCGCTACACCACGGTCTACGTCACGCACGACCAGGCCGAGGCGATGACGACCGCGGACCTCATCGTCGTGATGAACCAGGGCGTGATCGAGCAGGCCGGCTCGCCGGAGGAGATCTATGCGCGCCCGCGCACCGAATTCGTCGCCCGCTTCCTGGGCGGCACCAACATCTTTCGCGGCGGCTGGGACGGACACGACGGCGTAGCCGCCGGCAACGGCCTGTTCCTGCGCTGCGGCTCGGGCGATTTCGCGGGCCAGGGCGACACCGCCGTCTCCGTGCGCCAGCACGACGTGCGCCTGAGCGCGACGCGCCCGGAAGGCGACAGCAACTGCGTGCAGGCAACCGTGACGCGCCAGGTCTACCTGGGCTCGCATCGCGACTACCTGGTCACGTTGGCCGACGGCGAGACGGTGCGCGCGCTGGTGAGCGCCGACCTGAGCATCGCCCCGGGCGAAACCGTGTGGCTGCAGCTGCCGCCGCAGCATTGCCGCGCCCTGGCGCACTGAATCCGCAACACCAACAACACCGAGGAGCCCCCGTGAGCATCATCGACCAGCAGGCCGCCGAGCACCTGACCCGCTACGTTTCCGATTTCGTCTGCAGTGCGCGGCTGGGAGACCTGCCGCAGGAGGTCGTTGCCCTCGGCAAGAAATCCATTCTGGACGGCCTGGGCCTCGCCGTCTCGGGTGGCGCCAGCCACTGCGGCGCGCTGGTGCGCCGCCACCTGGACGAATTGCACCTGGGTGCCGGACCGGCCACCGTGATCGGCACGCGCCTGAAGATCGCACCGCGCTTCGCCGCCTTCGCGAACGGCGTCGGCATCCACGCCGACGACTACGACGACACGCAGCTGGCCGTGGCCACCGACCGCGTGTACGGCCTGCTCACGCATCCGACCGCGCCGGCGCTGCCGGCTGCCCTGGCGATGGCGGAAGCCACCGGCGCGAGCGGCGCCCAGGCCATGCTGGCCTATCACCTGGGCGTGGAAGTGGAGTGCAAGATCTCCGAGGCGATCAACCCGCGCCACTACCAGAGCGGCTTCCATTCGACCGGCAGTTGCGGGACCTTCGCCGCGGCCGCTGCCGCATCGAAGTTGATGGGGCTCTCGGAAGAGGCGACCGCGCGCGCGCTGTCGATCGCGGGCAGCCAGTCGGCCGGACTGCGCGAGAACTTCGGCACGATGACCAAGCCCTTCCACGCCGGCCGCTCCTCGGAGAGCGGCGTGGCCGCGGCGCAGTTTGCCGGCTACGGCTGGACCGCGACGGACCGCATCCTCGAAGCGCCGCGGGGCTTCTTCAGCGCCGCCGGCGGCGGCTGGGATCCGAGCGCGATCGCCGGCCGCCTCGGCAAGCCCTGGACTTTTGCCGAACCGGGGATCTCGATCAAGCCCCATCCGAGCGGCTCGCTCACGCACCCCGGCATGACCGAGATGCTGCGCCTGATCCGCGAGCATGGCATCCAGGCGAAAGACGTGGTGCGCGTGCGCGTCGGCACCAATCACAACATGCCGAATGCGCTGATCCACCACAGACCCACGAACGAGTTGCAGGCCAAGTTCTCCATGGAGTTCTGCATGGCGATCCTGCTGCTGGAAGGGCGGGCGGGCCTGAACGAATTCACCGACGAAGTGGTGCTGCGTCCCGACGTGCAGAAGATGATCGAGAAGGTCGACTTCGGGGTGGATGCCGATGCCGAAGCGGCGGGTTACCACAAGATGACGACCATCATCGACATCGAGCTGGCCGGCGGCCGCAAGGTGAGCGGGCGCGCCGACTTCGGCAAGGGCAGCCCCGCGATGCCCATGAGCTACGACGACGTGGCCGACAAGTTCCGCGAGAACACCGAGTTCGCGCGCTTCCCGAAACAGCAGGCCGAGGAGGTCATTGCCATGGTGCGCGAGCTCGAGACGCTGCCTTCGATCGACCGCCTGATGGGAGCGCTTGCGCATGACCGCCGCTGAACGCCCCATCCTCGGCCTGATGCTGGGCGACGTCACCGGCATCGGCCCGGAGATCAGCGCCCGCCTGCTGGCAAGTGGCAAGCTGAAGGACCTGGCACGCATCGTCGTGATCGGCGACGCCCGCGTGCTGGAACTCGGTTGCCGCGATGCGCGCGTGCAGCCCGCGGTGCGCAGCTACGAGCGCGTCGCCAACATCGACTGGTCGCGCGACGAGATCCCGCTGCTGGACCTGGGCAACATCGATCCGGCGACGCTGCCGCGCGGCGAAGTCTCGGTGGAGTCGGGGCGCCTGACCGGCGAGACGCTGCATCTCATGACGCAGCTTGCGCTGAGTGGCGCGATCGACGGCATCTCGTTCGCGCCGCTGAACAAGGGCGCCTTGCACAAGGGCGGCTGGAAGTACCCCGACGAGCACCAGATGTTCGCGGCCTGGAACCGGCACGAAGGCTTCTTCGGCGAGATGAACGTGATCGAGCAGTTCTCGACCTTCCGCGTCACCTCGCACGTGGCCCTGCGGCAGGCGCTGGACATGATCACGCCGGAACGCATCGCCAGTGCCGTGCGGCTGGCCGACAGCAGCCTGCGTGCGTCGGGCATCGCCAGCCCACGCATCGGTGTGGCGGCACTCAATCCGCACTGCGGCGAGGGCGGCCTGTTCGGCGACGAGGAGATCCGGCTGATCGCGCCCGCGGTGCGGCGCCTGGCCGAAGAGGGGATCGCGGTGACCGGGCCGATCTCGTCCGACGCGATCTTCCTGAAGGCGCTGAAGGGCGAGTTCGACGGCGTGGTGATGATGTACCACGACCAGGGCCAGATCGCGACCAAGCTGCTCGGTTTCAACAAGGGCGTGACCGTGACCGCGGGCCTGCGCACGGTCTACACCACGCCCGCGCACGGCACGGCCTTCGACATCGTGGGGCAGGGCAAGGCAGACACCGGCGCGCTGGAGCAGGCGATCCGGATCGCGGCGCGGATGGCGGCCGCGCGCAAGGATCGCGCGGTGGCTTGAGGACATCCGAAGGCGGACATCCGAACGCAAAGGGCGCAAAGGTTGCGCAAAGGTCGCAAAAAAGACCCAGAAAACTTTGATGGTTTTCTTTTGCGCCTTTTGCGTAACCTTCGCGTCCTTTGCGTTCGGATGTCCGTGTTGAACAGCCATGAACGAATACCGGCGCTACTTCTCGTCCGCCGACGCCAGCAGTCGTTGGCGGCCCGCCTGGATGTGCTCCTCGGCGTATTGCTTCGCCCGCGCCGCATCGCCCTGCGCGATCGCCTCGTAGAGCCTGCGGTGTTCCAGGTTCGAGCGGCGCATGTTGCCCGCCGCATTGAAGTTCTGGCGCCGGTACAGGTGCAGTTCCTTCACGTAGCTGTCGTACAGCTGGTGCGCCCGCTGGCTGTTGGACAGCTGCAGGACCTGCGCATGGAACTGCACGTTCAGCTCGTAGTAGAGACCGCTGTCGTCGGCCTGCGCCGCCGTGTCCATGCCTTGCAGCAGCGACTCGAACTGCGCGCGCTGCGCATCGGTGATGTTCTCCGCCGCGCGCTCCGCGGCGAAGCCGAACACCAGCGCGCGCAGGTCGTAGATCTCCAGCAATTCGGGGAGCGACACCTGGCGCACGAACACGCCGCGGTTCACCACCGGCGTGACCAGGCCGGTGCCGGCGAGGATGCGGATCGCCTCGCGGATCGGGCCGCGGCTGGTGCCCATGCGCACGGCCAGGGCGGCCTCGTTCAGCCGATCGCCGGCCTTGAATTCGCCGGCGTAGATCAACTGCTTCAGCTGCTCCGCGATCTGTCGCGTGCGGCCTTCGGTGGTATGGATGGCGGGGATCGTCGACATCGAAAAATACTCCCCGTGGACGAGGCGGCGGTGCCGGCGATTATAGGAAGCGTGTGGCCGCCGTCACGCGGATCGTCCTCCGCTGCTGCGGGATCGGCGGGCCGAATCGCTGGGGCGCCACAGGGTCTCACCGGCACCGTGAATTCCCGTGCCTCGTGCGCTGCGATCCAGCCGGCGATGTGCTCAGGTGAGGCGGTCCGTCCGCAGGCGGTGGCGTTCGTCGGTCGCGCGGTACGTCGCGGCCAGCACCGTGGCGAGAGTGCCCAGACCGGTCGCCCCCGCCAGCAAGAACAGGACGAACACCTGGTACTTGGCCGCTTCGAGCGGCGGGATGCCGCTCAGCACCTGGCCCGTCATCATTCCCGGCAGGGTGATGATGCCGGCGGCCGACATCTGGTTCAGGACGGGAATCAGGCCGCCGCCCAGTGCATCGCGTTGCACCATCGCCAGGGCCTGGTGCCTGGTGGCGCCCAGCGTGAGCTGGGCTTCGATCGCCGCCCGCTCCCGAACCAGGGCCGTGTTGAAGGCGTTCAGGCTGATGCTGACGCCGCTCATCGCGCTGCCCAGCACGATGCCGAACATCGGGATGGTGAACTGCGCCGCGAACCAGGGTCTGGGCTGCAGCGCCACGATCGCCAGGGCTGTCACCGGGAATGTGCCCGCGGCCATGGCTGCGATGCCGATTCCATAGCCCCACGCACCCGCAAAGCGGCTGCGCTGTCGGGAAAACGCTTCCCACCCGGCGCTCGCCAGCATGACCAGCAGCACACCAGCGACCAGCACGGGCGAGTTCAAGGCGAACACGGATTTCAGCAGGAAGCCCACCAGCAGCAATTGCACGGCCGCGCGCAGCCCCGCGATCAGCAGGGGCCGCGCAACCCGCATGTCGAAGCGCAGCGACAGGATCCCGTTGACCACCAGCAGGGAGGCGGCGGCCAGCAATTCGGCGTAGCCGGGGGAGTCATGCATGGACGCGACCCTCCAGCCGGCCCTTGCGCATCTCGAATCGCTCGGACGCCATGCGCTGGGCCAGGGCGCCGTCATGCGTGACGAGCAGGATCGCCGTCCCCTGGTCGAGGAGCTGCCGCAGCAACTGTTCCACCTGGCTCCTGCTTTGCTCGTCCAGACCCGAGGTCGGTTCGTCCAGCAGCAGCACGCGGTTGCCGGGATGGAGCGCCCGCAGCAATGCGAGCCGCTGTCGCTCGCCGGTGGACAGGCGGGCGACCGGCCAGGCAGCCGCGGCCGCGTCCATGCCCACCGCGGCCAGCAACTGCGGCAGGTCCGCGGTGCGCGCGAAATGGTCGCCGACGCGTTCGTGCCACCAGCCGGAATCCGCCGGCACGTAGGTGACCATTCGACGCCATGCGGGTGCCGACGTGGCCGTACAGGCATGGCCATCCAGGAAGCAGTCGCCCTCGTGGGGATCCAGGTCGGCCACCATGCGCAGCAGGACGCTCTTTCCGGAGCCGGAAGCGCCCTCGATCGAGACACAGGAGCCGGACCCAAGTCGCAGGCTCACGGGGCCGACGTGCAGCCGGCGCATTTCCCGGATTTCGAGCATGCGCGATTGTGGCCTGTGCCGGCGGTGACCGGCCGGCGCCAACGATAGGGTGGACGCCCCAGCGTGGTCCGGGGCCCGGGCGTTGTAGATTCGGGAGACGGGAAGTCGGATTCCCGGGCAAGGGCAGCCCCCACACCATCGGAGAGAAAGCATGAGCGCCATCGAGTCGGTCCTGGTCGAAAACCGTGTCTTCCCCCCGAGCGACGCCATCGTGCGGGCCGCTCGCATCTCCGGCATGCCCGCGTACGAAGCGCTGTGCCGCGAGGCGGAGCAGGACTTCGAGGGCTTCTGGGCGCGGCTGGCGCGCGAGCACGTGCAGTGGACGAAGCCCTTCACCCGCACGCTCGACGAATCCGCGGCGCCGTTCTACAAGTGGTTCGAGGACGGCGAACTCAACGCCAGCGCCAACTGCCTCGACCGCCACATCGGCACGCCCACCGAGCACAAGACGGCGATCGTGTTCGAGGCGGATGACGGCACCGTCAGCCGCATCAGCTACCGGGAACTGCTGGCCCGCGTGAGCCAGTTCGCCAACGCACTGAAGGCGCAAGGCATCCGCAAAGGCGACCGCGTCGTGATCTACATGCCGATGGGCGTGGAGGGCGTCGTGGCCATGCAGGCCTGCGCGCGCATCGGCGCGACGCACAGCGTGGTGTTCGGCGGATTCTCGGCCAAGTCGCTGCAGGAACGCATCATCGATGCCGGTGCGGTGGCGGTGATCACGGCCAATTACCAGATGCGCGGCGGCAAGGAGATGGGGCTGAAATCCATCATCGACGAGGCGCTGGCCATGGGCGGCTGCGACACGATCCGCACCGTGCTGGTCTACCTGCGCACGGCCACCGCGTGCAACATGGTCGCCGGGCGCGACCTCAGCTTCGACGAGGCGCTGGCCGGCCAATCGAGCGAATGCGCACCCGAGCAGGTGGGCGCGGAGCATCCGCTGTTCATCCTCTACACCTCCGGCTCCACCGGCAAGCCCAAGGGCGTGCAGCACTCCACCGGCGGCTACCTGCTGTGGGCGAAGCTCACGATGGAGTGGACTTTCGATCTGCGGCCGCAGGACCTGTTCTGGTGTACCGCCGACATCGGCTGGATCACCGGCCACACCTATGTGGCCTATGGGCCGCTCGCCGCTGGCGCCACGCAGCTGATCTTCGAGGGCATCCCCACCTTCCCGCATGCGGGGCGCTTCTGGCAGATGATCGAAAAGCACAAGGTCACGCTGTTCTACACGGCGCCGACGGCGATCCGCTCGCTGATCAAGGACGCCGAGACCGACGCCAAGGTGCATCCGCGCAACTGGGACCTCGGCTCCCTGCGCATCCTGGGCACGGTGGGCGAGCCGATCAATCCCGAAGCGTGGATGTGGTACTACCGGAACGTGGGCGGCGAGCGCTGCCCGATCGTGGACACTTTCTGGCAGACCGAGACCGGCGGCCACGTCATCACCCCGCTGCCCGGCGCGACGCCGCTGGTGCCCGGGTCGTGCACGCTGCCGCTGCCCGGCATCATGGCCGCCATCGTCGACGAGACCGGCAAGGACCTGCCCAATGGCGCCGGCGGCATGCTGGTGATCAAGCGCCCCTGGCCGTCGATGATCCGCACCATCTGGAACGATCCCGAGCGCTTCAGGAAAAGCTACTTCCCGCCGGAGATGGGGGGCACGCTGTACCTGGCGGGCGACGGGGCGGTGCGCGATGCGAAGACCGGCTACTTCCGCATCACCGGCCGCATCGACGACGTGCTGAACGTGTCGGGCCACCGCCTGGGCACGATGGAGATCGAATCGGCCCTGGTTTCCAAGACCGACCTCGTGGCCGAGGCCGCGGTGGTGGGCCGCCCCGACGACCTGACCGGCGAGGCGGTGTGTGCCTTCGTGGTGTTGAAGCGCGCGCGGCCGACCGGGGAGGAGGCGAAGCGGATCGCCAACGAATTGCGTAACTGGGTGGCCAAGGAGATCGGCCCGATCGCCAAGCCCCGCGACATCCGCTTCGGCGACAACCTGCCCAAGACCCGCAGCGGCAAGATCATGCGCCGCCTGTTGCGCAGTATCGCCAAGGGCGAGGCGATCACGCAGGACATCACGACGCTGGAGAACCCGGCGATCCTGGAGCAGTTGTCAGAGACGAACTGAATACAGACTGCCGGACGCAGAAGTCGCAAAAGTCGCGCAGAAAACGCAAAAAGCTGCCTCCGGTTGCTGGAATGAAAAAGCCCGCTGCAAGCGGGCTTCTTCCTGGGCCAGGGAGCCTCAGTGCTGCGTCAACACCCAGCCCGCCAGCTTCTTCGCCTCGGCTTCGTTGACCTGCGAGTTCGCGGGCATGGGTACGGGGCCCCAGACGCCGGAGCCGCCCCGCATGATCTTGGCGGCCAGGCGGTCCACTGCGTCCTTCTGGCCGGCGTACTTGGTCGCAACGTCCCGGTAGGCGGGCCCGACCAGCTTGCGGTCGATGGCATGGCACGACATGCAGTTCTTCGCGGTGGCCAGCGCCTGGTCGGCCAGAGCCGGCGCGGCCAGGACGGCCAGCGTCGCCAGCGCAATCAGCGCTCGTTTCATGAGGGACCTTTGGGTGAGTTACATTGCTTCAACGTTATTGTACGGATGGCGTTGACCTCGCCTTCCGGCACGGGATTGGCATCGACAAGGAGCACGCATGCTGTTGCTGGGGGTGGGAATCGTCCTGCTGGCGCTGAAATACCTGGAGATCGGCGTCGTGGCCGCCTGGTCCTGGTGGGTGGTTTTGTCGCCGTTCGCGCTGGCCGTGGTCTGGTGGACGTGGGCCGACATGTCGGGCTACACCAAGCGCAAGGCGATGGAGCGCGAGAGCGCCCGCAAGCAGGAGCGCATCGACAAGAATCGCGCCCAGATGGGGCTGGGCACCAAGAAGTCAGGCCGGCGCTGAGCCCGAGCCCGAGCCGTCCGTGCCCAGCGCCGAGGGGTGCTTGCGCTTGAGGCCATGCAATGCCGGGCCTTCGATCACCGTGCCGTCCGGGCGGAAGCGGCTGCCGTGGCAGGGGCAGTCCCAGCTCGTCTCCACGCTGTTCCAGTGGACCTTGCAGCCCATGTGCGGGCACACGTTCGAGACGGCAAACAGTTCGCCGTCGGGCGCACGCCAGGCCGCCAGCGTCTCGCCCTCGGCATCGACGATCGCGCTGTCGCCCGGCGCCAGGCTGGCCAGCTTCTCGGTCTGGCGGTGGGTGAGGTAGTCCTTCACCAGCTGCTTCATCACCAGCGCGTTCTCTGCGAGGATGGCCTTGGCGCCCTTCACCAGCGAGATGCGCCCCGGCTTCACCAGGTCGGCAAAGGCCGCCTTGTGTCCGAGCAGTTCCGCGGCGATCAGGCGCGCGGCCACCGTGCCCCAGGTGAGCCCGTCGGCGGCGAAGCCGGTGGCGATGAAGCAGCCCTCGTGGTTGCGGCCGATGTAGGGCAGGGCGTCGGCACCGCGGTAGTTCTGGGCGGACCAGCGATGCGTGATCGGGCGGTCGCCGAAGTACTGCTTGGCCAACAGCTCCAGCGCCATCAGACCCGCCGTGGCGTTGTGGATGCCGACCTTGTGTTCCTGCCCGGCGCAGATCAGGTAATGGCGATCGCCGGCTTGCAGCGTGCGCACGGACAGGTGCTCACCGGCCTTCCACCAGAAGGTGCCCGGCCCGGGCGGCGCATCGGCTGTCCATTCCAGCGCGATCGCATATTCGCGGTGCACAGGCATCTCGGCATGGACCAGGTGCACGCCCTTGGGCGAATGCGTCGCCATGACGATTTCCCTGGCCGTCACGCTGCCCGAGGCGGTGACCACGCGCCTGGCCTTGGTGTCGATCTCCAGCACGCGCGAGTGCTCGTGAACGCTCGCGCCGGCCTCGGCGGCCCGCCGCGCCATCGCCACCACATAGGCTTGCGGCTGGAACTGCGCCTGGTTGCGCAGCACCATCACCTCGCCCTGCGCCGCCGGCAGGGGGGAAGGAACGGAGCTGGTGATTTCCACCGGGCAGCCTGCCGCGGCGAGCGCGTCGTACTCCTTGCGGACGTAAGCGTTGTGCGCGGAGTCTGCCCACAGCACGAGCGGGCAGCGCCGGAAGCCGACGTCCGGCAGCTGGCTGCAGCGCTCCTCGATGAAGGCGACCGCCGCGCGGCGCTCGGCGGCGACCTGCCGCGCGACCTCGGCGCCCCACTTGGCGGCGATCTCCTGCAGGCCGTTGGAGACGGTCTCGTACAGGTTGCCGGTGGAGTTGCCGGTGCTGCCGGCGCCGATCTCGTCGGCCTCGAGCAGCACGACCTTGGGCTTGACGGGCGTCTGCTGGCCGGCGAGCAGGCTGGCCAGCGTCACCCCGGTAATGCCCCCGCCGATGATCACGACGTCGGCCGTGACGTCCGCGCCGAGCATGCCAAAGCCGGACGGCGGCGCCGTGCCGCGCCAGACGGAAAGCGTCTCCATGAGGTGCTCCCTGGGCAAAGACTTCATGCTAGGGAGACCCTGCCGTCACCGGCGTAGGACGGGGACGACAACCTGGGGCGGGGTGCAATGCGGTACTTCTGAACGCAGAAGGCGCAGAAGGCGCAGAAGAAACGCAGAACACGCAGAAGAACATCCCTCAAGGATTTTTCTGCGCCTTCTGCGCACTTCTGCGCCTTCTGCGTTCAAGAATGCCGACGATCGCGCGGCGCATGTTCCGCCGCGCGATCAAATCCTCAATACAAGTCCAGCACCGCCCCCTTGCTCGCGCTCGACGCATTGAATGCGAACTTCGCCTGCACGCCACGCGTGTAGCGCGGCGCGGGCGCGGTCCATCCGGCGCGGCGCTTGGCGATTTCCTCGTCGGGGACGTTCAGCTGCAAGCGCAGCTGCAGCGCGTCGATGGTGATCGAGTCGCCCTCGTTCACGAACGCGATCGTGCCGCCCGCCGCGGCTTCCGGTGCGACGTGGCCGACCACCATGCCCCAGGTGCCGCCGGAGAAGCGGCCGTCGGTGATCAGGCCCACGCTCTCGCCGAGGCCGGCGCCAATCAGCGCACCGGTGGGCGCCAGCATCTCCGGCATGCCCGGGCCGCCCTTCGGGCCGAGGTAGCGCAGCACCATCACGTCACCGGGCTTGATCCTGCCGTCCAGAATGGCCTTCAGCGCGGTCTGCTCGTCGTCGAACACGCGCGCCGGGCCGGTGATCACCGGGTTCTTCAGGCCCGTGATCTTGGCCACCGCACCTTCGGGCGACAGGTTGCCCTTCAGGATCGCCAGGTGGCCTTCCCGGTACATCGGATCGCTGATCGGACGGATCACGTCCTGGTCGGCGCGCGGTGCATCCGGCACGTCGGCCAGCGTCTCGGCAATGGTCTTGCCGGTGATCGTCATGCAGTCGCCGTGCAGCAGGCCGGCCTTGAGCAGCATCTTCATGACCTGCGGAATGCCGCCGGCCTGGTGCAGGTCGACGGCCAGGTACTTGCCCGAGGGCTTCAGGTCGCACAGCACCGGGGTGCGCTTGCGGATGCGCTCGAAGTCGTCGATGGTCCACTCGACCTCGGCGGCATGCGCGATGGCCAGGAAGTGCAGCACCGCGTTGGTGGAGCCGCCCGTGGCCATGATCACCGCCACGGCGTTCTCGAGCGACTTCCGGGTCACGATGTCGCGCGGCTTCAGGTCCTTGCGAATCGCTTCCATCAGCACCTTGGCCGATTCGTGCGCAGAGTTCTGCTTCTCGTCGTGCGGGTTGGCCATCGTCGACGAATAAGGCAGCGACAGGCCGATCGCCTCGAAGGCCGACGACATCGTGTTGGCCGTGTACATGCCGCCGCAGGAGCCGGTGCCCGGGATCGCGGCCTGCTCGATTTCCCGGAGATCCGCATCGCTGATCTTGCCGGCCGCGTTCTGGCCCACGGCCTCGAACACGCTGACGATGTTCAGGTCCTGGCCACGCCACTTGCCCGGCAGGATGGTGCCGCCATAGACGTAGATCGCCGGGACGTTGGCGCGCAGCATGCCCATCATGCCGCCCGGCATGTTCTTGTCGCAGCCGCCGACCACCAGCACGCCATCCATCCACTGGCCCTGCACGCAGGTCTCGATGCAGTCGGCGATCACCTCGCGGCTGACCAGCGAGTACTTCATGCCCTCGGTGCCCATGGCCATGCCGTCGCTGATCGTCGGGGTGCCGAAGATCTGCGGATTGCCGCCGGCCTCCGCGATGCCGCGCACGGCTGCGTCGGCCAGCTTCTGCAGGCCGCTGTTGCACGGCGTGATGGTGCTGTGGCCGTTGGCGACGCCGACCATGGGCTTGCCGAAGTCGGTCTCCTTGTAGCCCATGCCGTAGTACATGGAGCGGTTCGGCGCGCGCGACTTGCCTTCGGTGATGTTGGCGCTGCGCAGCGGCTGGATGGGGATGGTCTTCTTGTCCATGGTGGCTGGTGTCCGGGAGAGGGAAGGGCGCAGGATACGCCTCGCCCCTGATTCTTTCCAATCCGATTTTCCGGCGCGACTAATATGTCTGGCATATGAGCGATCCCGTCATCGAGTTGCGCCTGTGGCGCCAGTTCATTGCCGTGGCCGAGGAGCTGCACTTCAGCCGCGCCGCGCGCTCGCTGCACATGACGCAGCCACCGCTGACGCAGGCCATCGCGCAGCTGGAGCGGCTGCTGGGCGCGCGCCTGTTCGAGCGCACGAAGCGCAGCGTGCACCTGACGGCCGCCGGCGAGGTCCTGCTGCCCCAGGCGCGCGAGCTGCTGGCGCGCGCGCAGGCGCTGCCGGCCCAGGCGCGGGCGGCGGCGGGCGGCGAACTGGGGCGGCTGCGCGTCGCCTTCGTCTCCACGGTCGGCTTCGCGTTGCTGCCGCACTGGCTGCGGGCCTTTCGCGCGCGTCATCCGCAGGTGCAGATGGAACTGATCGAGGCGACCGGCGACGTGCAGCTCGACGCCTTCGCACGCGGCGACATCGACGCCGGCTTCATGCTGCACTCGCCCGGCTTTGCGCCGCAGGGGCTCGCGCACCGGCGCGTGGCGCACGAGCCGCTGGTGCTCGCGCTGCCCGAGGCGCATCCGATGGCGGCGGCGCCGCGCCTGTCGCTGGCGGCGGTGCTGGCGCAGCCGCTGGTGCTGTTCCCGCGGCGCATCGTGCCTTCGCTGCACGACGCGATCCTGGGCATGTACCACGCGGCCGGCCGCGAGCCGCGCATCGTGCAGGAGGCGATCCAGATGCAGACCATCGTCAACCTGGTCTCGGCGGGACTCGGGATCGCCTGGGTGCCGGCGAGCGTGCGCGAATTCCAGCGCAGCGGGGTGGTGTACCGGCAGCTCGCCGGCAAGCAGGGGGCGAGCGTGCCGGAGTGCGAGACGACGCTGGTGTGGGGGGAGTCGTCGGCGGTGCTGGAGCGGTTCGTCGAAGTGGTCGCCAGCTGAATCGTCCGAGTGACTTATTGCCTGTGCCGCGCGCTCGCCTAGGCACCGGCAGCCCTCGCTGCTATTCTCATCGCGGCATTGGTGGATAGGCGCAATTCCCGTGCCGCACCCCATGCGACGGATCGCCATCCAGTCCCTCCTGTTCGATCGCGGCAAGCTGGTCGCTTCGCTGCTGGGCGTGGCCCTGGCCACGGCCCTCGCGTTCGTGCAGATCGGGCTGTACCGCGGATTCCAGATCAACTCCTCGACGGTCATCCAGCACGTCGGCGGCGACTTGTGGGTGGTGCCTACCGGGATCGACGTCATAGACAACGCGCAGATCATGTCGCCAGGCCCGCGCAATCTCCTGCTCTCGGATCCGTGCGTCGCCGACGCGCGGGCGGTGATCTACGGCTTCGTGGTGATCCAGAAACCGAGCGGCACGCGCTCCACCGCCCTCGTGGTCGCCGCCGATCCGCGGCGCGGACGGGAAGTGCCCTGGGCCGTCATCGACGGCACCGCGGCCGGGCTCGAGCAGCCGCTGCGCATCAGCGTCGACCGCACTGATCTCGACAAGCTCGAGCTGCCGGCCAAGGCACTCGGCTCCACTTTCGAAGTGCGGGGCAAGCGCGTCGTCGTGGCGGCGGTCACCGAGGGCATCCGGGCGTTCACGCTGAACCCCTATTTCTTCACCTCCATGACCAACGCGCGCAGGCTGCTGGATCTCGGCGAGAGCCAGGCGATGTACTACGCGGTCGACTTGGCGGCGCCGGCCTGCGCCGGTGAGGTGATCGCCTGGATGAAGCGGCAGCCGGACGTGCGGCTCCTGCCCACCTCGCAGTGGATGGAGACCACCGAGGCGCACTGGGTGAGCCGCTCGGGCGTCGGCATGGTGCTCGCATTCACCGCCGTGCTCGGCCTGATCGTCGGCGGCGTCATCGTCGGCCAGACGCTCTACTCGATGACCAAGGAGCACCTGATCGAGCTGGCCACGCTGAAGGCGCTGGGCGCGCGGCCCGGCGAGCTGGCGGGCTTCGTGCTGTGGCAGGTGACCGTGCTCGGCGCGATCGGCGGCGCGGCCGGCTTCGCCCTGGCGCTCGCGCTCCAGCGCGTGCTCGTGCGGGCGAGTCTGCCGGTCGTGCTCTCGCTTCAAACGGTGGCGCTCGGCGCCGCCGCCACGCTCGCGATGTGCATGGTCGCCAGCGTCACGAGCTTGCGCGTCGTCCTCAAGGTCGAGACGGCAAAGGTATTGCGATGAGCGCCGCACCGCCGCAATCCGTCCTCGTGCGCGCGCACGAGGTCTCCAAGAGCTTCCACTCCGGGGCGATCGACGCCGACGCGCTCCACGACGTCTCGATCGAGGTGCGCACCGGCGAGCTCGCGCTGCTCATGGGGCCGTCGGGCTCGGGCAAGACGACGCTGCTCTACATCCTCTCCGGGCTGATGCGGCCCACGAGCGGCGACGTCGAGCTGTGCGGCGTGACCATCACGCGCCACTCCGACAAGGTCTCCGCCGAGGTCCGGCGCCGGCACGTGGGCTTCATCTTCCAGACCTACAACCTGTTCCCGGCGCTGAGCGCGCTCGATAACGTGGCCGAGGTGTCGGTGATGAAGGGCGCCCCCAGGCACGAGGCGCACGCGCGGGCGACCGACATCCTGACGCGGGTTGGCCTCGGCGACCGTCTGCGCCATCGCCCGGGCGAACTTTCCGGCGGCCAACGGCAGCGCGTGGCGATCGCCCGGGCGCTCGCCGGCGAGCCGACGCTGATCGTGGGCGACGAGCCGACCGGCGCGCTCGACAAGAACACCGGGTACGCGATCGTGCAGCTGCTGCGCGACCAGGTGAGCGAAGCGCGTGGCGTGCTGCTGGTCACCCACGACCTGCGCCTGCGCCGGTTCGCCGACCGGATCATCGAGATCGACGACGGCCGCATCGTGGCGGACTCTCCCGTGACGCAATCCGGGCAGGCGCTGGAGCGCGACCATGCGTAGAACGGCGGCGTTCGCGCTCGCCGCCGGGATCGGGTTCGCCGCCGCGCTGGCGTGGTGGGAAGCTCCCTCGGGCCGCGGAGAGCCTGCGCGCGCAGAAAAGGCGGACGAGCGCGAGCAGCGGGTCGTTGCGCAGGCGCAGATCGTGCCGATCGACGGCATCATCGAAGTGCGCCCGCTCGCCGAAGGCAAGGTCCTGAGGGTCCTGGTGCAGCCCGGCGACCGCGTCGAGATCAACCAGCTGCTCGCCGAGATCGAGAACGATCTGCCCCGGGCGACGCTGCAGCAGCGCGAGGCCGACGCCAGGGCCGCCGCCGAGCGGCTCGCGCTCGCGGCGGAAGGCACCCGTCCCGAGGATCGCGAGGCGCTGGCGGCGGCCGCGGAGGCGGCGGGCAGCGAGTCGGACCTGGCCGCGGATCGCCTGCAGCGACAGCGCCAGCTCTCCGACCAGGGCTTCGTCAGCCCGCAGTCCGTCATCGAGGCCGAGCGCGCGGCGGCCACGGCGCAGGCCCGGGCGCGCGAGGCCCGGATGCGCATGAAGGCGGGCGACGCCGGCGGCCGCCCGGCGGAAGTGCGCGCGGCACGCGAGCAGCTCGCTGCCGCCGTCGCCGTGCTGAACCAGAGCAAGGTGGCGCTCTCGCGCACCCGCATCGCCGCGCCCATCGGCGGGATCATCATGGCGCGCAGTATCAATCCCGGCGACATCATCGGTACGAACGTCACCTCCCCGACGCTGTTCAAGATCGTCGACCCCAAGCGCGTCGAAGTGCGCGTGGAGATCGAGGACTCGCTCGCCGACCGCGTGGAGCTCGGCCAGCCCATCGCCTTCGTGCTGCCGGGCAGCAGGATCCGCATCGGCGAAGGCAGGGTCTCGCGCATCGCGCCGCAGGTGGAGAAGCGCACGATCGGAGCGGACGACGCGCGCATCCGTGCTGACAGCATGATCCGTCCGGCGTGGAGCGACTACAAGCCGCTCGCCGGCGGCGGCGTCCCGCCCGTCAACTTCCGACTCGAAGCATGGATTCAACCATCGTACTCACAGAGGTAGACAGCGTCGTGATCGCCGAGCGCGACGTCGCGCGCAAGCGGGACCGGCGCGAGTTCGTCGAAGCGGCGTGGGAGCTCCTCGGAGACGAGGCCAACTGGACGCCGCCCATGATCTCCGAGGAGCTGGACCAGATCGACCCCGCCCGCAACCCCTTCCTCGCGGGTGGGCACGTGCGGCTGTTCATGGCGATGCGGGGACGACGGGTCGTCGGCCGCATCGCTTACCTCGAGGGACCGTATCTCGTCGCCGGCTTCGAGCAGGGCGTGGGCTGCTTCGGCTACTTCGCCTGCCGCCCCGACGCCGAAGCGGCGGCGGCGCTGCTCGAGAGCGTCACGACGTACGCGCGCTCGCGCGGGCGCTCCAGGCTGCTGGGGCCGTTCAGCCCGACGCTGTACGACTACCCCGGCATCCTCGAGGAGGGATTCGACGCGCGGGCCACCCTGCTCACGAGCTTCAATCCTCCCTGGTACCGCGACTTCTTCGCGGCGGCCGCGTTCGTGCGCTGCAAGGAGCTGCTCGCTTTCGAGATCGCGGTGAGCGAAGAGCTTCCCGAAGGGCTGCTCAGGGCCGAGCAACTGGCGCGCCGGTCCGGGATAGAGATCCGGCACCCGGATTTCCGCTCGTTCTCCGGCGAGCTGAAGAGATTCTTCGAGGTCCACTGGGGCGCGATCAACGCCAACTGGGGCGAGGTCGAGTTCACCGACGGGCAACGCGAGTACCTCGCGCAACACATGCGGCCGCTGCTCAGGAAAGAGCTGGTCGCCTTCGCCTACTACAAGGACCAGCCCGTCGGCATCGCCCTGGCCATTCCCGACGGGGTCGAGGCGCTGAAGACGCTGAACGGCCGGCTCGGCCCGATCCGCGCGCCGCTGGCGATGTACCGGCTTTCCCGGACCGATTCGGCGCGGCTGCCGCTGATCGGGGTGCTGCCCGAGCACCGGCGGCGCGGCATCGACGGAGCACTGATCGCGGACCTCTGGCGCGAAGGCTACCGGCGCGGGATCCGCAGATGCGATATCTCCTGGGTGCTCGCCGACAACCACCGCATGGTGAACACGATCAAGCGGATCGGCGCCGCACCCCGGCGCCGATGGTGGATCTACTCGAAGACGCTCCAGGAGACTGCGCGGCAGGGAGATTGAGACTCCCTACCTTCTGGAGAGCCGCTGCCCTCACCCCAACCCTCTCCCGGAGGGAGAGGGAGAAAGCCCCGGGGGCGCGTGTTCCGCGCCCGCGCTGCACTGCGGACCGCGCAGGAATTCCTCGATGCGGGCGATGCCTTCGCGCAGGCGCTCGGGATGATCGCTCTTGCAGTCCGACGATTCGGCGGGGTCCGACGCCAGGTCGTAGAGAAAATACTCGCCGAGCCGGCGGTCCAGCAAGGTCTTCCAGCCGGCCGTCATCGCGGCCACTTCGTGCGCGAGCGGCGTCTCGCACACCGAGTAGGCGACGCGCGCGGGCTCCCCGACACGCGCGTCGAACATCGAGCGGCCGGCGTAGCCCTCGGGAATGGTGAGGCCGGCGAGATCCAGGATCGTCGGCGCGATGTCGACATGCTGCGTGACGATGGGCGGGCGCGGCGCGGCGCGTCCGGCGCCGTGCACGATCATGGGCACATGGATTACCTCGTTGAAGAGGCTGGCTCCGTGGCAGCAGAAGCCATGCTCGTAGAACGCCTGTCCGGTGTCGCCGGTGATCAGGATCGCGGTCTCCGAATACGTCCCCGAGGCCCGCAAGGCGTCCAGCAGCCGGGCGATCTGGAGATCGATGTAGCCCAGGCTGGACAGATACCGCGTCCACACATCGGCCGTGTCCCGGGCGGCGTAGCGCGCGAAGCGCAGGCTGGGTGGCGACGGGACGGCGCGCCGGGGGTCGCGCGAGAATCCCTCGGGCACGAAGAACGGCACGTGCGTCGACTGCAGGTTCATCGCCAGGAAAGTCTTGCGGTCCCGGTTCTGCTCCAGCCAGTCGATGGCGGCGGCGACGGTGTCGGCGTCGTCGAACTTGCCGCCGTGCCGGCCCCGCGCCAGCCGTTCGCGCAGCGCCGGGTTCGCGTGCGCGGCGTCGCCCCCGCCGGGCCCGGCGTGGAGATAGGGGGCGAGCGCCGGCGAGCGCAGGCGTTCGTGCATGCCGCCCCAGGTCTCGTCCTGCGAGGAGAAGAACGCGCAGCGGAATCCCGCGCGCGCGAGTTCGTCGTAGACCAGCGGCCCGTGCCGCGGGGCACGCCCCGCAGTGCGCGGTGCGCGGCCGCGCCGGCCCTTCAATTCCGGATAGCTGCCGTCGAACAGGCAGACGTCCGCGTAATCCGAGTGGCTCGCGTTGGAATAGTGGGCGGGGAAATTCACAGCCTCCCGGGCGATCGCCGCGATGGCCGGGATGGCCCGGGCGCGCGCCGCGTCGGTGACGACGTCGGCCCGGAGCGACTCGATCACGATGACGATGAAGCGCGTCCTCGGCGTTTCGCCGCCCGCCGGACGCCCGGGCGCCCTCGAAGCCTGCGCTGGCGTGCGAGGCCGTGCCGCCTCCGGCGTCGTCCCGGACGAGTGCCCCCCCGCCGGCCCGCCGAACAGCAGCGTGGAGAGCGCGCCTGCCTGGTTGCGCAGGAACGCGGCGACGAATTTTTGCCGGGGCACCTGGGACCCGAATCTCGGCGAGGTCACCGGCTCGTTCTCCGCCAAGGCAAGCCGTGCCAGCGCGAACGTAGCCAGCGCGACCAGCGCAGAGAGCGCGAGGCCGGCCACGACCGCGCTTTGCGCGTAGCGGACGGCCGAAGGCGCGAGCGCGTCGACCAGGCCCCGGAAGGCAAGCGGCGGCACTATCAGCGCCGCGAGCAGCACGACGACGAGCAGCGGCACCACGGCAGGCGCCGACTCCGCCTCCTGGAGCAGCCCCATGCGGAAATTCCGCAGCGAGAAGACGAGCCCGTCGCGGTCGAGGAAATGGCCCGTCGCCCGCAGGAAGCCCCAGCTCGTCGCGAGGGTGTAGAACAGGAAGGCGTTCGCCGCCTGCGCAGCCCAGGCGAGCGCGGCCGCCAGGCCGCTCCCGCCCGCGACCAGCAGCGGCAGCGATGCGATGGCGGACACGGCCAGCGAATACGGCAGCAGCAGGCACAGCTCGAGGAGATAGCCGGCGAGCTGGACGCGCACCGGCGCACGGCGGCGCTCGCTTCTCGGGTCGGGCAGCACGAGCGCGACGATGGCGCTCGCGCAGCCCAGCACCGCCCAGAGCAGCAGGGCGCCGCACGCGACCGACGCGAGAGCTTGCGGCCCGCCCACGATGTCCTTACCTCGACGCGGTGCCGAAGACGTGATCGACCCACGTGGAGAGCGTCGCGTAGTTGCTGCGCGCGTTCCTGAAGTGGTGGGTGCGGTGGCGTTCCTGCAGGGCCCGGAACAGCGGGTTGGAAAACGTCAGCTGATGCAGCGCGAAGTGGGTGACGTCGTAGGCGAGATAAGCGAGCGCGAACGCGCCGAAGAACTGGGTCGCCGGCGTGAAGCCGAGCAGCCACCACGCGGTGCAGAACACCGCGAGGCCGATCGGGATCGACGCAGTCAGCGGCATCATGTTCCTGCGCGCATCCTGCGGATCGACGTGGTGGCAGCCGTGGATCACGAAGACGAACCGGCGCGAATACTCCCGTTTGGCGGGGAAATGAAAGATCCAGCGATGGATGGAGTACTCCGCCAGGCCCCAGACGGCCACGCCGGCAAGCGCCAGGAGCAGCCGCGCGACGATCCCCTGTGCCGACCCCGAAATCTCGGGCCAGCCAAAGCAGACGAGGCCGAGCGGCAGCCACAAGGTGATCGCCGCCAAGGGGTGCGAGTAGGTGCAGAACTCGAGGATCGGGTTCTGGAAGAGCGTCAGGCGCTGCGCCGGTCCGCGCCGCGGCCGTCCCGGGGCGCTCTTGAGATCATTCTGCATAGACTTCGGCTCCTGATCGCATCAGGGTCCTGCGCACCAGGCTCGTCGGCACCAGGGCCTTGGCCAGGCGGAGCAGGAGCACGTGACGCAAGGGCACGTAGACCGTCCTGCGCCTGCGCTCGATCGCTTGTTCGATGAGCTCGGCGGCACGTTCGGCGGAGATCGAAAAAGGCGAGCGCAGGCCCATCCGCTCGTACATGGCCGTCCGCACGATGCCTGGATACACCTCGGTCAGCCGGACGCCGCACTCGTCGAGCGGGTCGCGCAGGGATTTCGCGAAGGCGCGCAGGCCCGCCTTGCTCGCGCAGTAGCCGTGGGAGCCCGGGCTGAACAGGAAGGCGGAAAGCGAAAGGATGACCGCGAGATGCCCGGCGCCGCGCTCGGTCATCTCGCGCGCGACGACGGAGATCGTGTGCATGGCTCCCAGAAGATTCGTCCTGACGATGTCGATCGACGCGTCGATGGGAAAGAGCGGCTCGAAGATGCCCTTGCTCACGCCGGCGTTGACGATCGCCAGGTCGATCCCCCGGTCGCGGCATGCGCTGCGCATCGCCGCCGAGAAGGCAGCGAAATCGGTGACGTCGGTGGCGCTCACGAGCACCTCCGCGCCGCGTTGCCGGCACGCCGAGGCGACCGCATCGAGGCGTTCGGCATCCCGCGCGAACAGCATCAGGTAGGCGTCCGGGCCGGCCAGGCGCAGCGCGAGCGCGCGCCCGATCCCGCGGCTCGCGCCGGTGATGCAGATGGAGCGACGCCGCGGTGGGCTATCGGGCGGCACGCGCGGCACCCTTGTACAGGAACTTCAGGTGGTCCCGGAAGGCCTCGAGGTAGCTCGCGTACTCGATGTACCTGCCTTGCTTGCCGTCGCAGGCCTGCCTGATCTCTTCGCGCTTGTTGCGCAGCAGCGGATGCGGGACCGAGGGATGGATGTGGTGCTCCACCTGCAGATTCAGGCCGGCGAGATACCAGGACACGAGTTTCGACTTCACGCGGAAGTTTGCGGTCGCGCAGGTCTGGATCCGGAAGAAGTCACCGCCCCGGACGGGCAGCGGCGTCTCGTGCTCGACCCGGGTATTGCAATGCGCGACCTGGAAGATGAGGGAAAGGATCAGGCCCATCGCCGCGTAGTTGTAGGCGAACGCGGCCAGCGCCAGGCCCGTCGGCAGCAGGGCGAGCGGCAGGACCAGCGCCCAGGCGACGAACACGGTCTTGCCAATCACCGAGCGCAGGGCCAGGCCGGCCCGCTGCCGCCCCGTCAGATCCTTCGAGCCCACGCGGCCGCCGACGATGAACCGCAGATCGTCGTTGACGTGGAGCTTGAACACGACCAGCGCATACGCGAGCAGGCAATAGCACGCCTGCGCGAAGCCTCGCAGCGGGCTGGTGCGGGACGGACCGAGATCGAGCACCCCGCCGCCGTCGAGGTCGGGATCGAACTGCGGGTTGTTCGGGTACTTGTGGTGCTCCAGATGCCGCAGCTGCCAGAGCCGGCCGTTGACGCCCGTCCAGTCGATCGCGTACAGCCCGACGTCGTTGGCGCGCGTCCCTTGCGCGAACGCGCCGTGGACGGCGTTGTGGCCCGCGTGCATCGCCAGCCCGATCACGGCGAACGGAAGCAGGAGCAGCGCGGCGGCGCCGAGCAGGTTGTCGTGGTTGGCGAGCGCCGTGCAATAGAGGAGCACGGAGCCCGCGAACAGGAGCGCGGAGCCCAGTTGCACTTGCCTCCGTGCCCGTTCGAGCGCCTCCTCCTGGGGGCGGTCGCCCGGCGGATCGGCGGTCTTCATCATGCGAGCCTCGCTTCCTGCACGTCCAGTTCCGGGGTGCCGGACGCCATCACCCGCTCCAGCAGATCCGCGAGCGCGTCGATCTGCGCCGTGGTGTGCTCGCTCGAGATGCTGACCCTCACGCGCTGGTCCTCCAGCGGCACCGCGGGGAAGCTCACGCCGTTGACGAAGAAGCCGCCCTGGCCGACGCTGGTGACGAGCGCCGTCACGTCGCTGTTCGCCGGGACCTCGAGCGGGAAGATCGGGCTCTGCCAGTCCTTGGGCACGCCGAGCGCATGCAGCCGGTTGGCAGCGTGGCGGATGTTGCGCCGCAGCCGCTCGAGCCGCTCCGGGTGGTTGGCGAGCGCGTCGACCGCCGCGCTGGCGGCCGCCACGGTCGCCGGCGGCAGGGACGCGGAAAAGATGTACGAGCTCGCGTTGGCGCGGATCGCGAGCGCCACGTCTTTCTTGCACGCGACGAAGCCGCCGACGGCACCGAGCGCCTTGCTCAGGGTGCCGACGACGATGAACGGCACTTCGCGGATGCCGAAATGCTCGAACACCCCGCGCCCGGTCGGCCCCAGCGTGCCGGTGCCGTGGGCGTCGTCGACCACCGGCAGGGCACCGTAGCGCTCGCAGGTTTCGAGGATGCCGGGGAGCGGAGGCAGGTCTCCGTGCATGGAGTACAGGCCTTCGACGAACACGAAGATGGTGCCCGCGTGGTCGCTGCGGATCTCCGAGAGGTGGCGCTCCAGGTCGGGGATCGAGTTGTGCGCGAAGAACCGGCGCCGGGCCTTGGGCAGCGCGCGCGCCGCCTCGCGGAAGCTCGTATGGCCGTACTGGTCGGCCACCACGTAGTCGTGCTCCGCCACCAGGGCCCGGACCCAGGCGAGGTTCGCGGCGAACCCGCTTGGCAGGAGCACCGAGGTCTGCGTGTTCTTCAAGGCGGCGAGCTTGCGCTCGAGCTCGGTGTGCAGCGGGTTCAGCCCGTTCATCACCGGCGAGCCGGAAAAGCTGGTGCCGAATTGCTCGACGGCGCGAAGCGCCGCCTGCTTCACCTCCGCAAGCTGGGACAGTCCCAGGTAGTCGTTCGAGCCGAACATGACGACCTGCTCGGTACCGTTCCTGACGTCGGCGTTCGAGACGCTTCCCCGGCACGGGCCGTCGACGGCGAACTCGCGACGATGGATATCGCCGGAGCCGCGATACAGGGTCGCGATCAGTGCGCTCGCCTCCGTGATCCGGTCCTGGAACGGCAAGCTTTGAATGTGGAGCATCCTTTTCAAGGAACTCAAGCGCGACATGTGAAACCCCCTGGAACGTTTGCTGGTGCGATTCTGTCCATGCTGCTTACGCCGGCTCGACCGGAGCGATCGCGCCGCTGCGGCCCGGGCATCGGGTACGCGGCGCCGCGCAGCAGCGGCAGATCGGCGCGGCCGTCGGCGTAGTCCGCCCCGCTCATGGCGCCACCCCTCGGGCGTCTCGCCAGAGGATCGGAGCCTGGATCACCGCCGGGATCTTCGGTACGAGCTCGCCGCGTGCTTCCGTGCGTTCCCGCTTCGAGTAGGCGAGATGATCGTGCCAGAGGGCGCCCTCGGGCAGCCGCTCGTACCAGGAGCCGAGCGAACGCTTGATCAGGTCGACATAGAACTGCGGCAAGACCGTCGACTCGCCTTCGAAGTAGTCGCGGAACGCGCGATCCGAAACAAGCAGCTCGCGTACCCGGCGGTGATGCCGCAGCCGGCCGCGCCCTTCCTGGGAGAGGCCGCGTACCAGGTTCAACCAGCGGGTCTCGCGCTGCGTCGCGCTGGCGAACCGCCGGTAGATCGCCCGGGGCGAGAACGTATGCCCGACGACGTCGATCAGCCGGTCGTAGAACTCCACCCAGCCGTAGTGCCTGGGCCGCACGTTCATCGCCAAGTTGTTGTTCAGCAGCGGGAAGGGGAAAGGCAGGATCCGCCCCGCCTCCTGGTACTCCAGGTTGAGCGGCGCGGCGCTGCCGTAGGAGGTGAGCAGCGAATAACCGGGAAACGCCGCCGGGCACAGATCGACGAAGCGCTTCGTGAGCTCGAACGGCTCGGCCCCCTGGTCGTTGTCCATGCCGATCACGAAGTTGGTCTGCAGGTAGGGGACGTAGCTCTGGATGAGGTTGACGTGCTCGGAGATCCTCTCCAGCTTCTCCGTCCCCGTGGTCCGCCCGACCCGGGATTTGCCGCCCAGGTCGTACCAGGACTCGATGCCGGGCAGCAGCGCCACGATGCCGTTGTCGCGCATGCGCCGCAGGTGCGGCTCGGTCAGGATGGAGAGGCTGGTCTCGGCGATGAAGTTGATGGCCCCGCGCGGCGCGGCGCGCTCGATCAGGCCCATGTACTGATCGAACTTGATGCCGAAGTTCGGGTCGTGCCAGGCGACCAGCGGCTTGGCGAACTTGGTCAGGAGGAAGCGCAGATCCTCCTCGATGACGTCGAACGGCAGCGTCTGGTAGGGCACGTTGGCGTCGATGCAGAAGCTGCACGAATACGGGCACCCCATGCTGCCTATCATCGGCACCACCTTGATCCAGGGGGCTTTCTGCAGGGTCTTCTCGACGAACTTCCAGCGCTCGCGCACGCCCGGCAGCGACTGCGGCTGGCCCGGCGCCGTGACGTAGCGTCCCAGCGGGCGCTGCCGCTCGTTGGCGCGCAGCACGTCGACCAGCGTCTCGCGGTCGGTGAAGCCGAAGACGTAGTCGAAGTAGCGGCAGGCGTCCTCCGGGTAGCTGCGCGCGTGTGGCCCGCCGAGGATCGTGATGGCGCCGTTGGAGCGGCACCACGCGCTGATCGCGTAGGCGAGCGCGGCCGCGGTGGTGAAGGCGCTGATGAAGACGACGTCGGCCTCGGTACCGACCTCGCGGGCCAGGTCCTCCCGGCCCGTGTACACGATGAAGTTGACCGCGTGTCCTTCGCTTTCGCAGAGGGTCGCGACCACCTGGGGCATGATGCTCGCCGAGTTCGCGAACATGACGTAGCCGTAGAGGGAGCGGTTCTCCCCGTTGCCGATCAGATCGATCACTGCGACCTTGAGCTTACGCATGGGGCGGCCCTGCGCGCGGCGCGCGCTGATCCGGCTGGCCATGCGCCGAAGCGTTCTGCTGCACTTGCGGGTACATCGATTCGCTCCTGTCAATTGGCCAGCGGTGTTGTCCTTGTTCTTGCTTGTGTTGCGGACGGATCCGGGGTCGAGCCCGGTGCCCGC
The DNA here is from genome assembly GCF_028291745.1 of Ramlibacter sp. Classification (GTDB taxonomy): domain Bacteria; phylum Pseudomonadota; class Gammaproteobacteria; order Burkholderiales; family Burkholderiaceae_C; genus Ramlibacter. The sequence continues at coordinate 28,976 of NZ_JAQGNQ010000086.1, forward strand.
AGGCAGCACGGGCAGGGAAACGATACGAGAGAACCTGCGAATTCCCGGTGAGGGACGTCACCTGCTTCTTGTGTGGCGGTCCACCGGAGTGGCCCGGCGCAGCGAATCCAGCGTGCTGGCGCGGAGGGGAGGGGGCAGCAGGTGCAGCACACCCGCCGGCTAGCCGCTGCGCCACAATACGCCCCCATGCTCGTTCACCCCAAGATCGATCCCGTCGCGCTGCAGCTCGGCCCCATTGCCATCCACTGGTATGGCCTGACCTACCTGCTGGCGTTCGGCCTGTTCATGCTGCTGGCCAACCAGCGACTCAAGCACGAGCCCTTCCGCTCGCTCCAGGGCCCCGGCGCCTTGAGCCGCAAGGACATCGAGGACATGCTGTTCATGGGCGTCCTCGGCACGGTGATCGGGGGACGCCTGGGCTACTGCCTGTTCTACAAGCCGGAGTTCTATCTCACCCATCCGCTCGAGATGCTCTTCGTCTGGCAGGGCGGCATGAGTTTCCACGGCGGGCTGATCGGCGTGATCCTGTCGCAGGTCTGGTACGCGCGCACCCACCACAAGCCGTTCTGGCGGCTGATGGACTTCATCGCCCCCTGCGTGCCCCCCGGCCTCGGGGCCGTGCGCCTCGGCAACTTCATCAACGGCGAACTCTGGGGCCGCCCGGCCGATCCAAACCTGCCGTGGGCCATGGTGTTCCCGCAAAGCGGCAGCGGCATCCCGCGCCATCCGTCGCAGCTGTACGAGTTCCTGCTCGAAGGGGTGCTGCTCTTCATCGTGCTGTGGCTCTATGCCCGCAAGGAGCGCAAGGAGGCGCAGGTCTCCGCGGCCTTCCTGGTCGGCTATGGCGCGGTGCGCTTCACCGCCGAGTACTTCCGGGAGCCGGACGCCTTCCTCGGCATCCTTGCCCTGCACATGAGCATGGGGCAGTGGCTGTGCATTCCGATGATCCTGGCCGGCGTGCTGCTGTGGGTCTGGGCGGAAACCCGCACGAACAGCGCCGGCCGTCCCCCGGCCAGCCGCCGGCCAGCGGCGGACTGACCCCGCCGCCGGGCGGCGCGACCGAGACTGTCGCGGTTGCCGCAATCGCATTCTTTACGGTGGCGCGGACCCACGCGGGCCCGCACTCCGCCATAATTATGCGTAATTACACGGCATGAGAGGCAGTTCGCGATGCGCCTGGTCCACAACTCCCTGCACGACGAAGTCGCTGCGCAGCTGCGGGAGCGCATCTTTGCCGGCGAGCTCACGCCCGGCACCTTCCTCGACGAGGTGCAGCTCGCCCAGCAGTTGGCGATCTCGCGCACGCCGCTGCGCGAGGCCCTGAAGGTGCTGACGGCCGAGGGCCTGGTGCGGCACGAGCCGCGCCGCGGCTGCTTCGTCAACGAAGTGACCGACCAGGACCTCGACGAGATCTTCCCCGTCATCGCGCTGCTCGAAGGCCGCTGCGCCTTCGAGGCGGCGCAGCACGCCACCGATGCCGACCTGGCCGCGCTCGAAGACCTGCACCAGAAGCTCGCGCGCCATGCCAAGGCCAAGCGGATCAACGAGTACTACGAGACCAACTACGCGATTCACGAGGCGATCATCGCGCTGGCCGGCAATCGCTGGCTGGCCAGCGTGATCGGTGACCTGCGCAAGATCGTCAGGCTCGCGCGGCTGCAGCAATTGCATGCGCCGGGCCGGCTGGAACAAAGCCTGTCGGAGCACCTGGCCGTGTTCGCCGCCCTGAAGGCGCGCGACGGCGAGGGCGCCGAAGCCGCCATGCGCACCCACCTCACCCGCCAGCGCGGCGCCCTGCGCGAGCTGGCCAGGCAACGGCCGAGGTTGGCATGAGCGTTGCATCCTTTTTCCACAAGACTTCTGCAAAGGCGGCGTCATCGTGAGCCCAACCGACTGGATTACCCGCGGTGCCTCTCTCTGGCGCCCCTCGTTCGAAAAGGCGGGCGGCGGCGGCGCGCCCGAGGATCGCCCCAGGATTGCGGCCGAACCCGCGAAAGCGGGGACTGTCCCCACCATCGCCCATGCTTCCCGCACGACGCGCGAGCGCTTGCAGGCCACGCTGCGCCGCGGCCAGGAGGCGCTGTCGCCCCGCGTGCTGCGACGCACCCTCGCCGAGATGCAGGCGATCGTCGACCAGCGCGCCAGCGAGGTCGAGGGCAGCCGCCGCGCCCGCGCCTTCGCGCAGTGGTATGCCGGGGCGGGCGCCGAAGAGCGGCGCGACGCCTGGCTGCTGGTGAGCGAGCAGTTCGGTCCCGACCCGAAGAAGATCAAGACCGCGCGCGAACATTACGAGGCCGTGCAAGGCACGCCCGAAGAGGGCGGGGCGGAGATCCGCCTGCGCCGCGCCCTGGTGTCGCCGCGCATGCGCCTGCTGCAACGCTTTGCCGCCTTCCCCGAAGGCATGCGCTTCCTGGTGGACCTGCGCGCCGAACTGCTGCCGCACCTGAAGTCCGACAAGCGCCTGCTGCCGCTCGACGCCGAACTCGAGACGCTGTTCTCCACCTGGTTCGACGTCGCCTTCCTCGAGCTGCGGCGCCTGTCCTGGGATTCGCCGGCCTCGCTGCTGGAGAAGTTGATCAAGTACGAGGCGGTGCACGACATCCGCGGCTGGTCCGACCTGAAGAACCGCCTCGACAGCGATCGCCGCTGCTACGGCTTCTTCCACCCGCGCCTGGATGGCGAGCCGCTGATCTTCGTCGAGGTGGCGCTCACCGACAGCATCTCCGACTGCATCACGCCGCTGCTCGACGAGGCCGCGGCGGTCGCCGACCTGACCAAGGCGACCACCGCGATCTTCTATTCGATCAGCAACTGCCAGACCGGCCTGCGCGGGGTGAGCTTCGGCGACTCGCTGATCAAGCGGGTGGTCGAGACGCTGAAGGACGAATTCCCGAAGCTCAAGACCTTTGCCACGCTGTCGCCCATCCCCGGCTTTCGCGGCTGGCTCACCAAGCAGCTACCTGCCGAGAAGCTCGCGGCCTGGGAAAAGCCGCTGGAGCTGGCCCCGAAGTCGCCCGAGCGGCAGGAGCTGCTGTCCTGGGCGGCCCGCTACCTGGGCAAGGAGATGCACGAAGGCAAGCCGGCCGATCCGGTGGCGCGCTTCCACCTGGGCAACGGTGCGCGCGTCGAGCGCATCAACTGGGCCGGCGATCCCTCCTCCAAGGGCCTGAAGCAATCGTTCGGCCTCATGGTGAATTACCTGTACGATCCCAAGCGGCTCGACAAGCACCGCACGATGCTGTCGCAAGGAGAAATCCCGATGGCCGGGGCCATCGAGGACCTGTACCGTTAGCGGTCTGGCCAGCTGCCAGCTAGAGGAGACACCATGATGCATTCGAGCCGTGCAACCCGGCGCGAGGTCCTGCGCGTGGCCGCCTGGGCAGCGGCGGCCGGCGCCATTCCCTTGGCCCGCGCACAGCAGGCCTGGCCCGCCAGGAACGTCATGATGATCGTTCCCTTCCCGCCGGGTGGGGGCACCGATGCCTTCGCGCGGCCGCTGGCAGCGCAGTTCAACAAGCAGACCGGCAAGCAGCTGGTGATCGACAACCGCGGCGGCGCCGGCGGCACGGTCGGTGCATCGATCGCCTCGCACGCCGCACCCGACGGCTACAACCTGTTCATGGGCGCGGTGCACCACACCATTGCCCCTTCGATCTATCCGCGCCTCGACTACGACCTGCAGCGGGACCTCATCCCCATCACGCTGGTCGCCAGCGTGCCGCAGGTGGTCGTGGTCAATCCGCAGCGGATCCCGGCCAAGAACTTCAGCGAGCTCGTGAAGCTGCTGAAGGCCAACCCCGGCAAGTTCAATTACGGGTCGGCCGGCAACGGCACCTCGCATCACCTGGCCGGCGAGCTGTTCAAGATGCAGACGGGGACCTTCATCACGCACATTCCCTACCGCGGCGCGGGCCCCGCGCTGCAGGACCTGGTCGCCGGCAACTGCGACCTCATGTTCGACGGCCTGGGCGGCTCGGCCCCCCACATCAAGGGCGGCCGCATCCGCGCGCTGATGATGGCGGGCAGGCAGCGCAACGCCGCGTTCCCCGACGTGCCCTGCGCCCGCGAGGTCGGGCTGCCCGATTACAACGTCACCAGCTGGTACGGCATCTGGGCGCCGCGCGGCACGTCGGCCGAGGTGCAGACGCGCGTGGCCGACGAAGTGCGCAAGGCGATGGCCACGCCCGAACTCAAGGACATCTGGGAGCAGAACGGCGCGGACTTCCCCAACCTGACGCAACCGCAATTCGCCTCCTTCATCGACGGCGAGATCAAGCGCTGGGCGGTGGTCGCGAAGGCCGCCAACGTGCGGCTGGATTGAAGCGATGGCAGCACCGGTGCGGCTGGCGCTGCAGGGGCCCATCGCCCGCGTGACGCTGTCGCACCCCGCCGGGATCGATGCCATCTCGCGCGCGATGTGGCGCGAGCTGCGCGAGATATTCGTCCAGATCCAGGGGGCGCCCGACCTGCGCTGCGTGATCGTCGGCGGCGAGAACGGCGGCTTCTGCGCCGGCGGCGACATCGCCGAATACCCGCAGTTCCGCTTCCACCCCGAGACGCTGCGCCGCTTCCATGAAGAGGAAGTGTGGGGCGGCCTGGCGGCCATGCTGGCCTGCGAGGTGCCCATGGTCGCGGAGCTGGCCGGCGCCTGCATGGGAGCGGGACTGGAGATTGCCTGCTGCTGCGACCTGCGCATTGCCGGCGTGTCCACGCGCTTCGGCGCGCCGATCGGCCGGCTCGGTTTCCCGCTGGCGCCGCGCGAGGCGCAACTGCTGGCCGCGGTTGCTGGCGAAGCCACCTTGCGCGAGCTGCTGCTCGAAGGCGGGCAGCTCGATGCGCGCGAGATGAAGGCGCGCGGCTTCGTGCAGCGCGTGGTCCCCAACGAAGACCTGCTGGGCGAAGTGCGCGCCACGGCCGAACGCGTGGCGCAGCTCGCACCGCAGGCCGCCCGCATGAACAAGCGCACGCTGCGCCGGATGGCCGGCCGTGCCGCCCAGGCACCGCTGCCCGAGGACTTCATGGCGCGCGCGTACGATTACGCCACCAGCGCGGAACACCGCGAAGGCATCTCGGCCTTCCTCGAAAAAAGATCTCCCCGCTTCTAGGACGCATTCGGACGGACATGGACAACCGCAATCTCTTCGCGGCGCTGCGCGCCGCTTTCCCCTCGGACCTCGACACCACCGCCATCGAGACCGACAACGGCCTCGCCTACAGCTGGAGCGACCTCGAGCGCGGCACGGCGATGATCGCCAACCTGCTGCAGTCGCTCGGCATCGAGGAGGGCGCGCGCATCGCGGTGCAGGTCGAGAAGTCGGTCGAGGCGGCGATGCTGTACCTCGCCACGCTGCGCGCGGGCTATGCCTTCCTGCCGCTGAACACCGCCTACCAGAAGGCGGAGATCGAATACTTCGTCGGCAACGCCGAGCCCGCGGTGGTGGTGTGCAGCCCGGCCAACTTCGGCTGGGTGAGCAAGATCGCTTTCCAGGCCGGCACGCAGCACGTGTTCACGCTGGGCGACGACCGCACCGGCTCGCTGCTGGAGCGCGCGGCAAAGCAGTCGGACCGGCAGGAGCCGGTCGCCCGCAGCGACGACGACCTCGCCGCCATCCTCTACACCTCCGGCACCACGGGCCGCAGCAAGGGCGCGATGCTCACGCACGGCAACCTGCTGTCCAACGCCGAAGTGCTCAAGACGTACTGGGGATGGAAGGAGGGCGACGTCCTCATTCACGCCCTGCCGATCTTCCACGTGCACGGCCTGTTCGTGGCACTGCACGGGGCCCTGCTCAATGGCAGCAAGATCCTCTGGTTCGCGAAGTTCGATCCCAGGCGGGTCATCGATCGCTTCCTCGATGCGACGGTGTTCATGGGCGTGCCCACGCTCTACGTGCGCATGCTGGCCGAATCGCGCCTGAACAAGGTGGTGTGCCGCAACATGCGCCTGTTCATCTCCGGCTCGGCGCCGCTGCTGCTGGAGACCTTCAACGAATGGTCCGAGCGCACCGGCCACACCATCCTCGAGCGCTACGGCATGAGCGAGACGATCATGCTGACCTCGAACCCTTACGCGGAGCAGGACGGCGAGCGTCGCGGCGGCACGGTGGGCTTCCCGCTGCCCGGGGTCGGCCTGCGCGTGCGTGACGAGGCAGGCGAGGAGGCGGGCGCCGGCGAGATCGGCGCGATCCAGGTGCGCGGCCCCAACGTGTTCAAGGGCTACTGGCGCATGCCCGAGAAGACCAAAGAGGAGTTCACCGAGGATGGCTGGTTCAAGACCGGCGACGTCGGCAAGATCGACGGGCGCGGCTACGTCACCATCGTCGGCCGCAGCAAGGACCTGATCATCAGCGGCGGCTACAACGTGTACCCGGCCGAGATCGAGGGCTACATCAACGAGATGCCCGGCGTGGCCGAGAGTGCGGTCGTCGGCGTGCCGCATCCGGACTTCGGCGAAGTGGGCGTGGCGGTCGTGATTGCCAAGCCGGGTGCGCAGGTGAACCCCGAGGAACTGATCGCCACGCTGAAGTCGCAGCTGGCGAACTTCAAGATTCCCAAGCGCTGCTTCGTCGTGCCTGAGCTGCCCCGCAACACGATGGGCAAGGTGCAGAAGAACCTGTTGCGGGAACAGCACCGGACGCTCTACGCCTGAGGCAGCCTACGGCCGCGGGCGAAGGAAATTAGTACTAGGGCTTGGTACATTGCACCGGACTGCGCTCGCGCGCGCCTTGGGGGAATGGCTTAACGAGCGCCGAACCTACTGGTCCAGCCGCTCGCGACTCCTTAAACTGGCCAGCCGCCCCTTCCTTCACCATGTCCGCAACTCAAGGCCAGGCGCGCGACGCCATCGCTTTCCAACTGGTCACTGCACTGGAAAATTACGACCAGGCCGCCACAGCCATGGTGGCCGGCTGGCCGGACCTGGAGCGTTATCACGAAGCGAGCGCTCAGGTAGAGACCATCCGCATGTACTGCGCGACACTGCCCGAGCTGCGGGTGCAGTGGGTGGAACTGCTGATCGCCCATTCGGAACTGGTCCACTTCCTCTGGCGCGTGCAGTACGGCAACCAGGAGGCTGCGCGGGCCGAGGTCGGCACCGTGCGCGAGCACCACAGCGATTGCGTGGCCGCCCTGCGCAAGCGCGCGCTGCGCTACCTCGCGCGACAGCTCGGGGCACGGGGTCTGCCGCCGGCCAGCGACCTCGCACGCTGAACGCGCCGCGGCTGGCGCCGCGGTGCTGGTGGCGCTAGTGCGGCGGCAGCGGCGGCCGCGAGGCCAGGTCGCGCAGGATCTTCACGTAGCCGACCGCCTGCCCGGCGCCATCCCGCATCAGCATCAGCACGCCGCTGCCCTGGAAGCGGCTGCCGTCCTTGCGCACGTGCTGCCTTTCGTCGGCGGCGCGGCCGCTGTCGTGCGCCAGGCGGGCCTCCTGGTCCGGCCCCCCGGCCGCGCGGTCTTCGGGCGTGAAGATCACGTCGGCGGATTGACCGATCGCTTCCTGTTCGGTGTATCCCAGCAGGCGTTGGGCGCCGGTGTTCCAGATCGTGATGCGGCGCTCGAGGTCGGTCGAGAAGATCGCGTACTCCACCACGTTTTCGACCAGCAGCCGCAGCCGTTCCTCGCTCTGGCGCAGCGCCTCGGCGGCGGCGCGCGCAGCCGTGATGTCGCGCGCCATCGCGGTGGCGGCCATCACATGGCCGGCCTGGTCCGTGATGGGCGAGATGGTGACCGCCACGTGCACGTCGGCGCCGTCCTTGTTCCGCCGCACCGTTTCGAAATTCTCCACGGCGCGTCCGGCTGCCACTTGCGCCAGCAGTTTCTGCTGCTCGCCGCTGCCGTCGAGCGAGAGGATCGACAGTGGCTGTCCGATCGCCTCTTCCGCGCTGTAGCCGAACAGCTTCTGCGCCCCGCTGTTCCAGCTCAGGATGGTCTGGTCGAGGGCGAAGCTGATGATCGCGTCGGAGGTGGAGGAGACCACGGCGGACAGCCACAGCCGCATCTCCTCGGCCTGCTTGCGCTCGGTGATGTCGATGAAGGTGAAGACGATGCCGGCGATGCGGTCGTCCAGCGTGCGGTAGGGGATCACCCGCGCCAGGTACCAGTTGCCGCTGGACTGGCCGACCTCGCGCTCGATCGGCACCAGCCGCTGCAGCACGCGCCGCGCGTCCTCGCCCAGCTCGGGGTATTCCAGTTGCGTCGCCATGTCCGTGAGGGGCCGGCCGACGTCGCCGGGGATCAGGTTGAACAGGACCACCGCGGCCGGCGTGTAGCGCATGATGCGCAGCTCGCGGTCGAGGAACACGGTGGCGATCGCCGTCGCGTCCATCAGGTTCTGCATGTCGCTGTTGGCATGACTGAGCTGGTCGACCTTGCCCTTGAGTTCGTGGTTGACGGTGGTCAGCTCCTCGTTGATCGACTGCAGTTCCTCGCGGCTGGTCTCCAGCTCCTCGGTGGCGGCGCGCAGTTCCTCGTTCATGGCCTGCAACTCCTCGTTGCTGGCCTTCAGTTCCTCGGTGGAGGCCTCGTACTGTTCGACCGTGTCGCGCAGGTGCGCCTTCAGCCGGTCGATCTCCAGGTCGAGATGGCGGGCCAGCGGATCGGCCTCGAGCGGCACGCCCTGCTGCTCGCCCTGCTGCTCGCCCTCGGCACCTTGCCCGGTGCGTACCGTGAACATCACCAGGTACAGCGTCGAAGGTCCCGACTCGGCGGGCACCACCCGCAGTGAAGTGAGCGTCGCTCCGCCGGGCAACTCCAGCGACACGGGCGGCAGGTCGACGGCGACGCCGGTCTGCGCTGCCTGGAACAGGGCGGCCCGCAGCTCGATGCGCAGTTCGGCCGGCACTGACCGCAGCAGGTTGCGGCTCGGCTCGCCGCCGGAGAGTTGCAGGAAGCGGCCGGCACTGGGCGACAGGTGCAGGATCTCGTACTCGCTGTCGACCAGTACCGAGGGCGGGCCCAGGTGCTCGAGCAGGCGCAGGTGGGCTTCCGGCGCGCGCGTGCCCGGCGCCGTGCGCGTCAGGCTGGGCCCGGGCGGCGCGTGCAACACCCGGTCGAAGTTCGCACCGGCGACCACCGGTGCCTCGCGCACCGGGTGCTGCTCCTCGCTGGTGAACCGCAGGTTGGCCAGCGCCGGCGCCAGCACGGGCAGCGTCGGGCGCACCGTCGACCGGTGCTGGTAGATGCGGTGCTTCTTGTCGAGGGTGATGAACAGCGGGTTGGCCTCGTCGACCGACTCGGAGGAACCGAGGAACAGCTTGCCCGCCGGCACCAGCGAGAAATGCACCGTGTCGAAGACCCGCGCCTGTGCCTCCTTGGCCAGGTAGATCAGCAGGTTGCGGCAGGTGACCAGGTCCTGGCGCGAGAAGGGCGAATCGCGCAGCACGTCGTGCACGGCGAACAGCACCATCTCGCGCAGTTCGCGCCGCACCCGGTAGCCGCGGTGCTCCTTGGTGAAGAAGCGACGCAGCCGCTCCTCGTTGACGTCCGCGGTGATGGCCGCGGGGTAGACCCCATCGCGCGCCGCCTGCACGGCCACTTCGTCGAGATCGGTGGCGAACACCTGGATCAGCGGCGGCGACTCCAGGGTGCGCGCGTACTCGCTCAGCATCATGGCCAGGCTGTAGGCCTCCTCGCCCGTGGCGCAGGCGATCACCCAGACGCGCACGGCGTCCGTCGGCCCCTTGCCCTCGAACAGCGAAGGGATGTAGCTTTCGAGCGCGCTGAAACACTCCGGGTCGCGAAAGAAGTTGGTGACGCTGATCAGCAGGTCCTGCAGCAGTGCCCCGCATTCGCCGGGGCGGGTGCGCAGACAGTTCAGGTAAGCCGGCAGGTTGTCGACGCCGTTGACCTGCATGCGCCGGCCGATGCGCCGCAGCACCGTGGCACGCTTGTAGTGGCTGAAATCGCGCGACGTGCGCATGCGCAGGAAATTGAGCACGTCGCGCAGTTGCGCCTCGTCGCCTTCGCCCTGCCCGGGCTCCGCTTCCGGTCCCGCCTCGGGGGGCAGCGAGACGCTGTGCTCCAGCCGGAAGTAGGCCAGCAGGCGCGCCGGCATGTCCTGCACCGGCAGCACCCAGTCGACCATGCCGGTGCCGATGGCCGTGCGCGGCATGCTCGAATGCGCGGCCTCTTCCGGATCCTGCGAGATGGTCAGGCCACCGCGTTCCTTGATGCGCTTGATGCCGATGGCGCCATCGCCATTCATGCCGGAGAGCACCACGGCAGCCGCATGCGGGCCGTGGCTGTCGGCGAGGGTGCGGAAGAAGAGGTCGACGGTGACGTGGCCGGTGCGATCGCCGTCGACGTCCTGCAGCGTGAGCCGGCCGTCGACGGCCTGCAGCAGCTTGCGCGGAGGGATCACGTACACCGTGTCGGGGCGCACCTCGAGCGTCTCGCGGACCTGCACCACTTGCATGCGCGTGCAGCGCTGCAGCAGTTCCGACAGCATGCTCTCGTGCTCGGGCGAGAGGTGGATCACCACCACGTAGGCCAGGCCGGTGCGCGAGGGCAGGGTGGCGAAGAAGCTCTGCAGCGCTTCGATGCTGCCGGCCGAACCGCCCAGTCCCACCACCGGCACCTTCGCGTAACCGTAGCCCGGGACGGCGTCATCCATTTCGTCGGCGAAGTCCTCCTCGGCCCGGTCCGGCTGCGCCGTTTCCTCGCTCATTCCATCCCCTTCGGTGCCGGACGATTATGCGTCGGGCTCATCCTCTTCCGCAGTGGGGGAGGTCTCGGCCATCTCGGTGAGCATGCGGATCTGGCCGCGCAGGCGATCGGCCTCGGCGAGCCCCGCGGCCGCTTGCGGGCGGTCGCCCGTGGCATTGGCGATGCCGGCCAGCCGGCGCAGCAGCATCTCGCGCTCCTGCAGCGCCCGCACGCCGCTCCACAGCGCGTGTTCCGCCGTTTCCTTCTGCGCCTGCAGCAGGTTGATCGAGGAATACGCGTGCCCGGTGTGGCAGCGGTAGCGCAGCGGCTTGCGGTCCTTCAGCTCCCAGAGCGTCCCGCTGCAGTCGGGACAGGTCAAGGTGGAGGGCGTGGCAATCACGGCCAGGTCTTCCATCTTCATGCCTCTTCGATTCAGTTCGGCCTCACGGATCAGTTCCTCCGGGACCGAGGCCGGCGCCACCCGCGCGGGCTCGCCTACGAGTTGCACGAGCAGGGGCGCCAGTTCTTCCAGACGCACGATGTAATCCACCTGCACGTTGGCCAGCGCGTTGCGCGGCATCGCCGGCTCCGCCGCGGTGTCCGGGTCCTGCACGATGGCGATGCCACCGCATTCCTTGATCGACTTCAGGCCGCTGCTGCCGTCGTCCATCTGGCCCGTGAGCACCACGCCGATCGCCCGCGGCCCCCAGTCGACGGCCGCCGTGCGGAACAGGGGATCGATTGCCGGGCGGGCGTAGTTCTCCTTGGGACCGCGCGACAGGCGCAGGGTGTTGCCCTGAATCATCATGTGGTGGTCTGGCGGCGCGACGTACAGCGTGCCGGGCATCAGCCGCTGGCCGTCCTCGGCGTGCATGGCGTGGTTGGGGCCGCGCGCGCGCAGCAGTTCCGGCAGCAAGCTCGGCTGTCGGCCGACGTGCTGCACGACGCAGATCGGCGCGGCAAAAAACTTCGGCAGGCATTCGCTCAAGTGCAGCAATGCGCCGACACCGCCCGCGGAAGCGCCGATCACGATGACGAATCCGGGGTCGGGACTGGCAGTCATGGACCATTGTGCGCCCCGGGGAAAAATTTCGGTCGCCTCGTGCATCGCGACCGTCACGGTCTACACTGGCTCCATGTCCATCTCGCAAGGCGCCGCACTTTCGGCGATCGCGTTCCAGTTCGCCGCGGCACTGGAGGTTTACGACCAGGAGGCCGATCGGCTGGTGCAGGCGCACGGCGATCTCGGTATCTACCAGGCGCTGGGGGTCCGGATGGACGAGATGCGTCGCTACGCCACGGCGCTGCCGGACTGCGCCGGGCCCTGGGTCGAAGTGTTGATCCGGCACTTCGAGCTGACGCACACGCTGTGGCACGTGCAGCAGGGCAAGGCCGTGTACCGGGACCTGCAGACGGTGCGCCACGCGCATGCCGGCGCGGTGCAGTTCCTGTCGCAACGGCTGGTTCATCTGCTGCCGCGACACTGAGCAGGCAGCGCACGAGAGCGCGCAGGAGACACGCATGAAGGCCAACAGCATCCTCGAGACCATCGGCCGCACCCCGCACATCCGCATCAATCGCCTGTTCGGCGACACGCACCAGGTGTGGGTGAAGTCGGAGCGCGCCAATCCCGGTGGTTCGATCAAGGACCGCATCGCCCTCGCGATGATCGAGGACGCGGAGCGCAGCGGAAAGCTCAAGCCCGGCGGCACGATCATCGAGCCCACCTCGGGCAACACCGGCATCGGCCTGGCGATGGTGGCGGCCGTGAAAGGCTACAAGCTGGTGCTGGTGATGCCCGACAGCATGTCGATCGAGCGGCGCCGGCTGATGCTCGCCTATGGCGCGAGCTTCGACCTCACGCCCAAGGAAAAGGGCATGAAGGGCTCGATTGCCCGCGCCCACGAACTCGCCGACAAGACGCCGGGCGCGTGGATCCCGCAGCAGTTCGAGAACCCGGCCAACGTCGAGGTGCACGAGCGCACGACCGCGCGCGAGATCCTCGAGGACTTCCCGCAAGGCATCGATTACCTGATCACCGGCGTGGGCACCGGCGGCCACATCACGGCCTGCGCCAAGGTGCTCAAGCAGCAGTGGAAGCAGTTGAAGGTCTTCGCGGTGGAGCCCACCGGATCGCCCGTGCTTTCCGGCGGCGCGCCGGGGCCGCACCCGATCCAGGGCCTGGGCGCCGGCTTCATCCCGCAGATCATGGACACCACGTTGCTCGACGGCGTGATCCAGGTCGACGCCGAGCCCGCGCGCGAGATGGCGCGGCGCGCCGCGCGCGAGGAGGGCCTGCTGGTGGGCATCTCCTCCGGTGCGGCGCTCGCGGCGATCGCGCAGAAGCTCAAGGACATCCCCGCCGGCGCCACCATCCTCGGGTTCAACTACGACACGGGCGAGCGTTATCTCTCGGTCGAGGGATTCCTGCCCGCGGCCGGTGACGCGCGCGGACCTGGTGCAAGTTTGAACGCGTGTTCTGGCGGTCGCGCAAATAAAGGCAACAAATTCGCCCACGGGTAACGCGATGCACGCACAATGTTGGTGTCTCCTAACCGGCAGTACGCCTCGTGCAGGTCCCTCTCTCCCAGGTCGACATCGCAGGCTTCCATAGCGAAGCCACGCGGCTGCTCGGCCAACAGGTGCCGCCGGAGTCGGTCGAATGGAGCGCCGCCCCCGCACAGTCCGTCGACGAGGAGTCGCTCGATCCCGGCCGCGCGGCCATCCGCAACCGGGCGGCGCGGGCCATCATTCCGCAATCCTTCATCCGCATGAGCGAACTCGTGGTGCTGCACCGCGACCGCGAACGCTTCGACCTCCTGTATCGCTCGCTCTGGCGGCTCGTGTACGAGCCGGAGCTGAAGCACGACTTCGGCGACGGCGACCTCGCGCGCCTGCGGCAGATGGCGCAGGCGGTGCGGCGCGACATCCAGAAGATGAAGACGCGGCTCGCTTTCCGGCCGCTGGTGCTGCGCGGCGGTACCGTCTCGGTGGCCTGGTACGAACCCGCGCACTTCATCGGCGAAACCGTCGGTGCCTGGCTGGCCAATCGCGACCCGGCCACCCCCTGGCTGCTGCTCACGCCCGACCGCAGCATGCGCTGGGACGGCACGCGCCTGCTCAGTGCGCCGGCGGTGGCGCCCACGCCGCAAGGTCACGTGCTGTCGGACGAGGAATGGGCGACCGTGCTGGAGGCGCTGCCCTGGGTCTGAGCCGCCGGTTCAGGTCGGCGTGTTCGGCTGCGAAGGCAGGCCCAGGTCACTGGAAAAACTGAAGTCGCTGCGCGTGCGCGTCCACTTCATCTCGCCTTCGCCGATCAACTGGCGGCAGCGCAGGAACAGGCTGTCGAGCGCGGCGTCCTGGGTATCGCGCAACGCGTGATAGCGCGGGTCGGCATAGTGCGCGCGTTGGTGCGACGAGTGCGTCATGCGCAGGATGTTCTCTTCCCACAGGTACTTCATCAGCTCGCGATGGGTCTCGAGCAGTTGCACCATCAGCCGATGCAGCTCGGGGAAGTGTTCATCCTTGATGCACACGGCCGCGGCGAGCGCGGCGGGGATCGTCAGGTTCTCGGGGTCCTGGTGCAGCAGGGGCTCGCCACGGTGCCAGTCGATCCAGGCGGTATACGCCTTCAGGGAATCCATCAGCCGGTAGCCGGCCGCCCGCCGCCGCGCGATCTGCCGGCGCCGCCGCCACAGCGCCCAGGCCAGCGCGATCACCATCGCCAGGGCGATGGCGAGCAGCGGATACAGCGCGTCGGTGGATGGCAGTGCAGGCACGATGAGCATGCTCGGGCTCGCGAGCGGATCCTTGAGTCGGTGTTTGTCCTGACTCGCGGCCGGTACTTCCGTGGCAGGCGCTTGCTGCGCCACCGCCGCGGGCGGCCCGCGATGGAGCCAGCATGCCACCGCTGCCGGTTGCCGGCATCCTCACGATGGCGGGCGCTGGGGCTTGGCGCGTACTACTTGACGCCGCGCCGCCGCATCATCTCCTCGCCCATCGCGTGCTGCGCCTGCGGGTCGAGCAGGGACTGCGCGGCGGGATAGGCGATGGCGTCTTCCGCCCGCAGGTGCTCCTCGTACAGGGCCGCGAAAGCGTCGAGTGCGGCATCGTCGTCCGTGGCGAGTGCCGGCAGGGCGCCCTCTGCAATGCCCAGCAGCACGGCGCGGGCGGGCGGCCAGCGCTCCTGCATCCGGGCGTGCTCCCGCAGCAGCCGCTGCACGATGGCCACCAGGGGCGGATCGCCCGCGGCGAGCAGTGGTGGGAACACATGCAGTTCTTCGTCGCGGTGATGCTGCGGCGCCGCCTGGTCGAAGTAGCGCATGACATCGCGGGCGGCCTGCTGCGCCTGCGGGTCGGCGCGGTGGCTGGCCAGGTGCGTGCGCAGCCGCGCGAGCAGGGCCAGCATGCGCTGCATCCGTTCGTGGCAGGCCGCGAGCATCTCGAACGGCTGCTCGAAGCCCGCGGCCGGCGGGGCGAACAGCGAGGCGAGGCCAATGGGCTGCGTCATCGCGAGGCCGCCCGCCGCCTCACCCGCAGGCGCCCACGTGCCCGCACTGCGTGCAGAAATCGCAGCCGTCGCGGCGGATCATCGCGTGGGCGCCGCACTCCGGGCACTTCGCGCCCGCCAGGGTCGGTGCGGCGGCGACCGGCGCTGGCGGCGTGGCGAGCGCGGCGACCGGCTCGCCGTTGCGGCGGGCGATGATGTTCTGGATGGCATAGGCAATCGCCGCCACCTCCGAGTCGTGCCAGAGCGGCACGGTGTTGCCGTCGGCGCGCAGGTGCGTGCCCAGGCGCACCGGCCCGCGGTCCCAGGCCACCTTGCGCATGTCGGCCAGCGCGCGCTCGAGGAAACCGCCGCGTGCCGCCAGCGACAACAGCCGCATGCTGGAGGTGATCCACTGCTGCGACTCGCCGCTCTGGCCCACCGGCATGAAGAACTCGATCGCGCGCTCGCGCCCGTCGGCCACCGGCATGAAGGAGACGACGATGTAGAGCGCCTGCCGCCCCTGCTGCGTCCAGTACTCCAGCTTCTCGACCACCGCGGGCAGCTGCCCCTTGGGCCGGCTTTCGATCATGGCGCGCATCGGGTCGTGCCTGCGGCGGTCTCCTTCCGGCGCGGGATCGACGGCGGCGGCCTGCGTCGACAGCACCGACCCAAGGATGTCATTCGGCCGGTAGGTCGCCAAGCCCTTCAGCCCGGCCCGCCACGCGGCGAGATAGAGGCCCTGGAACTCTGCGTAGGGATAGTCGGCCGGCACGTTCACGGTCTTGGAGATGGCCGTGTCGATGAAGGGCTGCACCGCCTGCAGCATGGCCAGGTGCTCCGAGGCGGGCATCTGCAGCGCCGACACGAAGTAGGGCGGCAGCTGCGCGGTATCGCCGCCGAGCGCGCGGTACAGGCGCCAGGCGTGGTCTTCCACCTCGTATTCGGTGGTGCTGCTGTCGGACTCGCGCTTGCGGCGGCGGTAGGTCCACGAGAACGGGGGTTCGATGCCGTTGGAAGCGTTGTCGGCAAAGGCCAGGCTCACGGTGCCGGTCGGCGCGATCGACAGCAGGTGGCTGTTGCGGATGCCGTGCGCGCGGATCGCCTCCTGCAGCGGCGCCTCGAGCCGGCTCGCGAAGGTGCCCGCTTCCAGGTAGGCATCGGCGTCGAACAGCGGGAACGCGCCTTTCTCCTGCGCGAGTTCGACCGATGCGGCATAGGCGGCATCGCGCATGGCACGGGCGATGCGCGATGCCATCTCGCGGCCTTCGGGCGCGTCGTAGCGCAGGCGCAGCATGGCCAGCGCATTGCCCAGGCCGGTGAAGCCCACGCCGATGCGGCGCTTGGAGTGCGCTTCCTGCTGCTGCTGCGGCAGCGGCCACACGGTGAGGTCCAGCACATTGTCGAGCGCGCGCACCTGGATGGCCACCGCGCGGGCGAAGCGTTCGAATTCGAAGCGCGGCGCTCCGACCAGGCCGAAGGGGTGGCTCACGAAGCGCGTGAGGATCACCGGCCCGAGGTCGCAGCAGCCATAGGCGGGCAGGGGCTGCTCGCTGCAGGGATTGGTGGCGGCGATGCGCTCGATGGCGCGCAGGTTGTTGTCGCGGTTCATCGTGTCGATGAACACCACGCCCGGCTCGGCGAAGTCGTAGGCCGAGCGCATGATCGTGTCCCACAGCTGCTGCGCGGGCAGGGTGCGGTACACCCACAGGCCGTCCGCGCGCAGGTGCGCCCCCTGTGCGATGAGCGCCGCGCCGGGGCGCGCGCGGTGCACCAGCGCCCAGTCGCCGGCCGCCGCGAGCACGGCGAAGAATTCGTCGCTGACCGCGACCGAGACATTGAAGTTGTTCCAGCGCCCCGGCGTGCGCTTGGCGGTGATGAACTCCAGCACGTCGGGATGATCGATGCGCAGCACGCCCATCTGCGCGCCGCGCCGCGCCCCCGCGCTTTCGACGGTGGCGCATGAGCGGTCGAATACGTCCATGTAGCTGCACGGGCCCGAGGCCAGCGAAGCGGTGGCGCGCACTTCGGCGCCCCGGGGGCGGATGCGCGAGAAGTCGTAGCCGACGCCGCCGCCGCGGCGCATCGTTTCGGCGGCTTCGCGCAAGGCCTCGTAGATGCCGGGATAGCCCTCGTCGTCGCGGCCCTGGATGGCGTCGCCCACCGGCTGCACGAAGCAGTTGATCAGCGTGGCCGAAAGGTCGGTGCCGGCGGCGCTCATGATGCGGCCGGCGCCGATCGCGCCCGCCTGGAGATTCGCGAGGAAGCGGCGCTCCCATTCCGCGCGCAACGGCTCGGCCTCGACGCTGGCGAGCGCCCGGGCGACGCGCCGCATCACATCGAGCCCGGACGTCTCGCTGCCCTTCAGGTACTTCTCGCGCAGGACGTCCTGGCTGATCGCCTGCACGGGCGGTTCGGCGGGGGATGGATCACGCTTCATGCGGTGGCACCTCGGCGGCTAGGATAGCCCTTTTGCCGGCGCCACTGATTGCACCAGGGCCAGCGGGTAGGGTGGGTCTCGCGCAGCGAGCCCCACCGTGCAGCGCCCGACCCTGGGGCCTGTTCACCGACCCTAGCGCGTCGCCTCCGCCCAGAACAGGCGCGTCGCTTCCAGGCCGGCCGGCGTCCAGTGCTGCGCCGGCGACATCGCACGCAGCAGCAGCGCCGATCGGGCGACGGGGTCGGATCCGCGCAGCTGCTCGCGCAGCAGCATCAGATCGGGATCCACCGCATCGTCGGCGCCGGGCAACGCCAGCGCCGGCGCATTGCGCGCCAGTGCACGGAAGGTGGCGCGGCGGCGCGGCTGCGTCGGCGCTGCCTCGGTGAAGGGCCGGCCGTCGGCGCTGCCCGCGCCGCGCAGCCAGTCGTGCAGCACCTGCAGTTCGTAGCTCGAAAACACCCCGAACATCTCCGCGCGCTCGCCCTGCAGCAGCGACCAGAAGCGGCTCTGCTCCGCCGGCTCGCCGATGCGGATCCAGCCCGCCTGCTGCAGGGCGGCCACGAATTCGCCCATGCGCTGCGGCTGCGCGAGCCACTCGTTGATGCTGCGCCCCCCGACCCGGCAATAGTCCGAGTGGGCGCCGCTGCCGGCGCCGGCCTTGCGCGCAAGCAGCCGCAGCGCTTCGGCCTGGATGTCGAAGCCGGCGATGACGTCGCTGGTGCCCAGGCCGGCGCCCGCCAGCTTGCAGCCGCCTTGCACGCGCCGCCAGAAGGCGCCGCCGTCATCCAGGCGCGGCAGCAGGTCCAGCACCGCCTGGCAGGCGCGGCGTGCATGTCCCGTGTCGCCGTTGTCCACCGTCACGTGCAGGGTGAAGTAGTAGGGGTCCAGCCCCAGCTCGTTGAGTTCGTAGGCGGTGATCAGCAGGTGCAGCGGCAGCTGCTCGTAGCCCAGGTTGAAGCCCGCCACCTCGGGCAGGAACTCCTGCGCGTTCCACGCCAGTGCGAGCTGGATCAGCCCCTGCTCGTACAGGGCATCCGGCAGGTCGTCCAGCGGGTCCAGCGCGTAGCGCGCCAGCAGGCTGCGATAGAGCACCACGTGGTTCTTGTCGGTCGCGCCTTCGCCCAACTCCTCGACATAAGTGCGCACCAGATCGCCCAGGCGCGGACTGCCCCAGTGCGGCAGCAGCCCGTACAGCCAGGCGCCGTCCACCAGCTTGGTCGGAGCGACATTGCGCAGGAAGTAGAGCGCATGCGCGCGGTTGCCGAAGAAGCGGCGCGGCGCACCTGCGCGGCGTTGCTCCAGGTAGTGCGCGTAGCGGGCATGCACGCTGCGCGTGTTCTCTTCCATCCAGGCCAGCAGGTCGGCGGGGGAGGGCGGAAGCTCGCCTTGCTCGCTTTGGAGCGCCTGCAGGCGCGCACGCAGGAAGTCGGCGGCGGCGGCACGGGTTGCCGCGTCCGGTTCACCCGCGGCCAGCCGCTCGTACAGGGGCCGGAATGCGAGCGGTTCGCTCGCGCTCTGAAGTTGCCGCCATTCTTGTTGTCCGATATGCATGGCACCACTGTGTGGCGATGGCTTGCCCGACGCTATCGGGACCGGACGCCGCATTGCGTGGGGACGCTCCTACGCGGGGGCAGGACGCCCTTGCTCAGGTAGTTGCACGCTCAACGATCAGGGCGACGGCGGCGATCCGCTCGGCATCGCGGTACGCGGCTTGCGCGAGCTCCTCGCCGAAGACGTCCGGGTCCAGCTCGCGGTAGCGCCAGGTCCAGCCTGCATCTTGCAGGTAAGGGCGCAGGGCAGTGAGCAGCGGATCGACGCCTTCGGCCATGGCAACGCCGGTGTACAGCACGAGGCGCCCACCTGGAGCCAGCCGCGGCATGCCTTCGCGCACGATGCGCAGGGACAGTGCCTCGCCCCAGCGGCCGCCGCCGTGGCGGTAGGTGCGCTGCGCCGCGTCGTTGAGATAAGGCGGGTTGGCGACGATCAGGTCCAGCGACCCGCTCACCGGCGCGAACAGGTCGCCCTGCGCGAAGCTCGCGTCCGGCAGGCCCGCATGGGTCGCATTGGCCGCTGCGAAGTGCAGGGCGCGCGGGTTGATGTCGCTCAGGACCAGGCGCGGCGAGGCCGGCGCACTGGCACGCGCCGCCACGATGCCGCCGGGGCCAGCGCCGCAACCGACGTCGAGGATGCGCGCGCCGTCACGCAGCGGCGCGCGCGCCAGCTCCTGTACCACCAGATCCGCGAAGCGGAAGGTGTCCGGCCCGAAGAACACCGAATCGGCGGCGGTGGTCGGGTAGGCCGAATGCGCGAACAGCAGCTCGTGCAGCGTGGAGAAGCGCACCGCGCTGCGCAGGCGGCCGCCGTCTGCGGGCGCCAGCAGGTCCGCGGCGCGCAGGGCGTCGAGCGCGTGCCGCGGCAGCAGATCGGGCGTGAAGGCGCGGCTGAAGCCGAAGACGTCGCGCAAGGAGCGCGCAGTCGCATCGGGGTCGCGCGCCAGCACGCGCTCGTGCGTGGCGGGCGTGACGGTCGTGAAGGCATAGCCCTCTTCGGTGAGCCATCGCAGCAGCTGCAGCAGCACCTGCTGCAGGGGGGAATCGAGGGTCGGGGTCATACGAAAAAAGTCTTGCAGGCGCGGCAATGTTGCCATGCAGGCGCCATTCACTCGGCGGTAGGCACCGTCCTACCCGCGAATGCGGGTGGCACTGTCGAAGCGGCTGACCTTGGAAATCCAACATCCGTTCGAGTTTGAAACAAACAGGTTGAAACAAGCACGTTGCACTGCATGCGGCCGTCGAGGGAACTCGATACCAGCCCCGTCGAGCAGTGCGCACATCGCAGCAAGGCCTTGTTTGTAAACAGACGTGCAGGCGGACCGTAACGGGCGTTACCTCCGCCGACCAGCAGTAACAGCCGGGTAGGACCGGCGCCCACAGGGAGGCGTCTTTGGACAAACGTATCGTCGGGATCGTGAGCGGCACGCGGCCGGAAATCATCAAGCTCGCGCCGGTCTACCACGCATTGCGCCAGCACGAGGAGCTGTGCGTCCTCTGGGTGCACACCGGGCAGCACGGTGACATGGCCGCCGACATGCTGCGCTGCTTCGGCATCGAACCCGACGAGCGCCTGGCGCGCAAGGGCTCGTCGCTCGAGGAATTCAGCGTCGACTGCCGCTCGCAACTCGACGCCCTGATGGCCCGCCAGCGCTGGGACCTGTGCATCGTGCAAGGCGATACCGAGAGCGCCTTCCTCGGTGCACTGGCGGCGTTCTATCGCCGGGTGCCGGTAGCTCACGTCGAAGCGGGCCTGCGGACCTACAACCTCGAGCGCCCCTTCCCCGAGGAAGGCCTGCGCCAGATGATCAGCCGCATCACCAACATGCACTGGGCGCCGACCGAGCGCGCCCGCGCTGGTCTGCTGCGCGAGGGCATCGAGCCCGAGAAGATCCAGCTCACCGGCAACACGGTGGTGGACGCGCAGCAGTGGGTGTGCGAGCGCAACGGGATCCGCCGCGAAGGCGATGCCGGGAACGGCCACATCCTGGTCACCGCGCACCGCCGTGAAAACTGGGGCGACGAGATGGAGCAGACCTTCCATGCCGTGGCCGACATCGCCCGGGCGCACCCCGAAAAGCGCGTGCTGTTCCCGGTGCACCTGAACCCGGTCGTGCAGCGTCCCGCGCACACGATCCTGGCCGGCCTGGAGAACGTGAAGCTGGTCGCTCCGCTCGACTACCTGGGCATGCAGCAGGCGCTGGTCAGCGCATCGCTGCTGCTCACCGACTCCGGCGGCCTGCAGGAAGAAGCGCCCACCTTCGGCGTGCCCACGCTGGTGCTGCGCCACGAGACCGAGCGCCCGGAAGCGGTCGAGGCCGGCTGCGCGCGCCTGGTCGGCCCGAAGCGCGAGGCGATCGTGCGCGAAGCCGAGCGCCTGCTGACCGACCCCGTCGCCGCCGCTGCGATGCGCAAGGTGGCCAACCCCTTTGGCGACGGGCAAGCGTCCCGTCGCATCGCCCAGGCCGTGATGGCACGGCTGGTCGTCCCTGCCCAAGTAGCCGCCGAGCCGGCCTGACCAACAAGAGGAGTTCCAAACGAATGACGTCCAACATCATCCGGCTCGCCACGACGGCCGCTCTTTCCTGGAGCGCTGCGGTGGCCCTGGCCCAGTCCGTCACGCCGCCGCCGCTGCCGCCGGGCGCCAACCTCGTGCGCCCCGGCGCCGGGCTGAACGACGACGAGAAGAAGCGCTACGTCCGTGCGCATCACCACAAGATGCAGAACAAGAAGGACTACACCAAGGACGACAGCACGGACGGGCCGCAAGACAACGCCGGCTCCAAGGCACGCGGCAACAACAACAACAACACCAAGAAGTGAGCCGCCAACCATGATGTTTTTTCGCCGAATCCTGCTCGCCCTGGTGGCCTGCTTCGCGTTGGCCGGTGCCGCCGGCGCGCAGACGCTGCCGGTCGACCGCACGCAACTGCAGAACCTGATCAACCAAGTGCGGGATCCCGTGCAGCGCGCGAAGCTGCAGGCCCTGCTGGCGCAGCTGCCGGCGCGCCCGGACTTCGCCACGCTGCAGTCGCTCGGCTTGCAGGCGCTGCAGATCCTGCGCACGGGTATCACTCCGACGCCGGCGCCTGCGCCGGCGGGTGCCGCTCCGTCCGTGCTCGTCCTGTACGACGCGGCCTCCGGGACCGAATTCGACAAGCTCGGGTTCGGCTACGCGATCATGCTGCGCAACCTGCTGGGCCACTTCAACGCCAACGTCGACCTGCAGCCGATCAGCGCCTACACGGCCGGCAAGGTCGAGGCCTATAACGCGACCTTCTACCTCGGCGCGATCTACGACAACCCGGTGCCGGCGGCGTTCCTGCAGGACACCATGACCACGGCCAAGCCGCTGGTCTGGTTCAAGTACAACCTGTGGCAGCTCGCGGGCAATGCCGCCTACAACTTCACGGCTTCCAAGGGGATTGCGTTCAGCGCGCTGCGCGGCCTGAATGCGGCTGCGTCGGCCGCGAACCCGGCGCCTGGTTTCTTCGACACGGTGAAGTACAAGGGCCTGGACTTCGTCAAGTACTACGCGTACGACGCCGCGCGCAACGTGGTGAACGCCGATCCCGACATCGGCGTGACGACCATCCAGGACGCCACCAAGGCGCAGCAACTGGTCTCGATCTACGACGGCGCCGAAGCGGCCGGCTACGTGACCCGCTCCGGCAACTTCTGGTATGTCGCCGACATGCCCTTCAGCTTCATAGGCCCGCGCGATCGCTACCTGGTGTTCGCGGACATGCTGCACGACATCCTGGGCATCAACCACGCCGAAAGCCACCAGGCCATGGTGCGCTTCGAAGACGTCGGTGCGCTGGTCAGCGTGCAGGCGATGAAGACGCTGTCGGACTACATGTTCGCCCGGCACCTCCCGTATTCGATCGCGACGATCCCGCTCTACCTCGACCCGCTGGGTGCCTACAACGGCGGCGTGGCCGAGACGGTGCCGCTGTCGCAGGCGACCAACCTGAAGCGCTCGCTCGACTACGCGGTCAACCGCGGCGCCGAGATCGTGATGCACGGCTATACCCACCAGTACGGCCGCATGAAGAACCCCAACACGGGCGTGAGCGGCGACGACTACGAGATGTGGGACATCGTCGACAACAAGCCGGTGCCCGAGGACTCGGTCGATTGGGTGCGCGGCCGATTGGCTGCGGGTCTCACGGACCTGCGTGCGAACGGCTATAACCCGGTGGCGTGGGAGATGCCGCACTACCAGGGCTCGGCGATCGCCAACCGCACGGCGGCGACGATGTTCAACACCACCTACCAGCGCGTCGTGTACTACACCGCGGACAAGCCGAACTTCTTCGCCCCCACCGGCAAGGACTTCGCGCTCGGCCAGATCTTCCCGTACGTGATCCAGAAGGACTACTACGGCCAGCGCGTGCTGCCGGAGAACCTGGGCAACATCGAGTACGACATCCACACGATCGACCCCACGTCGAACTACAGCTACACGGCCGACGACATCGTCACCAACGCCAGATACGCCAAGGCGGTGCGTGACGGCTTTGCATCCTTCTTCTTCCATCCGTTCTGGCTGGAGCCCGAAGTGGGCACCCCCGGCTTCGCGGATTTCCAGAAGACCATGGATGGCATTAGCCAGCTCGGCTTCACCTGGGTTGCGCCCAGCAAGCTGCCATGAGCCGTGCCATGAACTCCACTACGAGGTGCACCATGAAAATCGCCCGTGTCCTGCCCGCCGCCGCGCTGGCGGCCCTGTGCCTGCTGCCCGGCTGGGGAGAGGCGCAGCAGCCTACGCAGCCGCCGTTACGGCCGGTGCAACAGCCGGCAGGGGCGAACGTGCCGCCGCAGACCTCGGTGTTCCGGCCGGTGGATCCGTCCCAGCCGGGCGCCTCGCCGGCGGCGGCCCAGGCCAACGCCGGCGTGTGGGTGCCGCGCACCGTGAGCTTCGCGGACCTGGGGTTCACCGAGCCCGTGGTCCTGGGTTATCCGGACACGATCAAGGAGATCTACCTGCCGGTGCCGCCCGGCATCAATCTCTCCGGCGCGACCCTGCAGCTGGATGCCAGCTACGTGCGCGCCGACGGCGGCCGCACGACGCTGGTGTATGCCATCGACGGCGCGCCGGCGATCGCCAACGGCATCACTGCCGACCGCGGTGACGCCAGCGCCTCGATTCCGGTCGACGGCAAGCCGCGGCCCAGCGGCTTCGTGCGCCTGAACGTCGACTGGCGCACGGCAGTCGCCCGCGAGAACACCTGTGCCGACGCGCGCACGCCGGGCAACATCCTGCGGATCGAACCGACTTCCCGCTTCGTGTTCCGCTACGACGGCTCGGCGATCCACGACCTGTCCACGGCCTGGGGCTCGCTGCCCACGACGCCGACGATCCTGATCCCGTCCAACCGGGTCGAGCCGCAGGTGTACGACACGGCCTGGCGCGTCGGCGTGGCGCTGGAGCGCGCCGGCAAGCGGCCGCGGATCATCACCGGCGACGGCAGCGGCACGCCGCCTCCTCCCACCACGCCCGGCGGCGTGCAGGCGACGCCCGCGCCGACTCCGGCGGATGCCGACATCGTGATCGGCGCCTCGGCCGGCGGCCAGCAGGTGGCCTCCAAGCAGATCGCGCTGGGTAACGTGGGCGGCCGCCCGATCATCGTGGTCGCACCCGATGCCGGCGCCGAAGCCGCGGGCCTGTTCACGCAGATCTGGCAGCAGGCGGCCGACGGCACCAAGCTCACGATCAACGCGGTCGACACGCCGAAGAACAGCGACTCCAACGCGGTGTCGCTGCAGTACCTCGGCGCCAAGCCCTCGAGCTTCGACGTGCTGGCCCATGCCGACTGGACCGCGACCTTCGACATCGGCTCGGTGGCTGCCGACGGCAAGGCTCCCGGCACGCTGGTGATGGACGTCGCCGCCTCTCCGAGCGCCGCCCGCACGCCGCCCGTGGTGTCCGTGTTCATGAACGACGTGCTGCTGGGCGCCAAGGAAATGGAAGCGACCGGCAAGCGCGAGCGCATCGTCGCGCCCGTGCCGCGCTACGCGCTGCAGACGCGCAACGTGATCCGCGTGTCCTTCGTGCGCCAGCTCGCCTCCGACCGCTGCCGCGAGACGCCCGAGCCCTATCCGGTGTCGGTGCTGCCCTCCAGCCACATGCTGCTGGACAAGATCGATCCGTCGAGTGACTTCACCGGCCTGATGTCCAAGTTCGCGAGCGGCGGCACGCTGCTGGTGCCGCAGGCGCACATGGGCGATGCCACCGGCACGCTGCCGCGCGTGATCCGCCTGGCCGCGAGCACGGGCCTGTCGCCCTCGAAGGCGAAGTTCCAGACCGTGGCCGACGGCGCGCATCCGAAGGTCGACGGTCCCTACCTGGCGGTGGACGTGATCCCCGACGGCTACGCCGAAGGCGTCAAGCCCGAGCAGGACCGCCTCTACCTGGCCGGCACCAAGGACCGTCCGCTGCTGGACGTGCGTGGCCTGAACCGCGTCGGCATCCTCGAAGTCAACGGCAAGGGCAACGACATCGGCGCGGTCTACCGCACGCTGGGTCCGCAGGCGCCGTCGATGGAAAAGCCGATCCAGCTATCCAGCGGCAACCTCGCGATCATGGGCAACAACGGCCTGCGCACCGAGGTGAACACCCGCGATCCTTCGGGGCAGGGCATCATGAAGGAAGCCCAACCCGGCCTGTTCGAGCGCGGCTACTGGTGGCTGCTGCCGATCGTGCTGGTGGCGCTGTTCGTCGGCCTGCTGGTGTTCGCAAGCCGCATGCGTCGCCGCAAGGCCATCGCCGGCGACCGGTGAGCCACAAGGACCGCGCGTGCTCGCGCGCGGTCCGAGCAAGAGGGGCGCGGCTTGCCGCGCAATGCAGTCCAGAAGATTGAAGCAGTAAGGGGATCGCCATGAATTGGGACTTGTTGATTGCGGAGTACAACTCGGGCCTGGAGGTGCTTGCGGCGATCCTGGCGCTGGTCATCTTCGTGTCGTCGCTCGATGACGTGTTCATCGACTGCTGGTACTGGGCGCGGCGGCTGTTCCGCCGGGCCAGGGTGGAGCGCGGCGCGCAGTACCGCCGCCTCACGCCCGAGGCGTTGCGCGATCGCCAGGAGCAGCCGATGGCCATCATGGTCCCGGCCTGGCAGGAAAGCGACGTGATCGCCGCCATGGTGCAGAACATGGTGGAGGTGATGGAGTACCGCAACTACCGCGTGTTCGTCGGTACCTATCCCAACGACCAGCCGACCATCGACGAGGTCGAGCGCATGGTCAATCGCTACCCGCAGCTGCAGCGCGTGGAAGTGCCGCACCCCGGCCCCACCAGCAAGGCCGACTGCCTGAACGCGGTGGTCGCGGCGATCTTCGAGCACGAGAAGGAAATGGGCGTCGAGTTCGCGGGCGTCGTGCTGCACGACAGCGAAGACGTGCTGCATCCGCTGGAGCTGAAGTTCTTCAACTACCTGCTGCCGCGCAAGGACATGATCCAGCTGCCGGTGGCTTCGCTGGAGCGCGAGTGGTACGAGCTCGTGGCCGGCACCTACATGGACGAATTCGCCGAGAGCCACGCCAAGGAAATGGTGGTGCGCGAGAGCGTCTCGGGCATGGTCCCGTCCGCCGGCGTCGGCACCTGCTTCTCGCGCAAGGCCCTGCTCGGCCTGGTCGGCGCGACGCGCAACAAGCCCTTCAACATCGACAGCCTCACCGAGGACTATGACGTCGGCATGCGCCTGTCGCAGCTGGGCATGAGCTCGATCTTCGGCGTGTTCCCGGTCACCTTCCACATCAACCGCAATTCCTGGGGCACCAGCCGCCGGCGCGAACTGCTGATGCAGATGCCCCTGTGCGTGCGCGAGTACTTCCCCGACAACTTCCGCGCCGCCTACCGCCAGAAGGCGCGCTGGGTGCTGGGCATCGGTTTGCAGAGCTGGGAGCAGATCCGCTGGCGCGGCCGCTCCACCGCGGCGCGTTACCTGCTGCTGCACGACCGCAAGGGCGTGATCACGTCGTTCGTCAGCATCCTGGCCTACATCCTGGTGGCGCACTTCATCGTGTTCCACGTCGGACTCGCCACCGGCTGGTGGCATGCGTACTATCCTTCGCTGTTCCAGGACGGGAGCATCTGGCGCAAGATGATCTACATCAACGCCTTCTTCCTCGCGCTGCGCGCGGCCCACCGGGTGTATTTCACCTCGGCGCTGTACGGATGGGAGCACGGGCTGATGTCGCTGCCGCGCATGGTGGTGGGCAACTTCGTCAACTGCATGGCCGTGGCGCGCGCCTGGAAGATGTACCTGTCGTACCTGTTCAAGGGCACGCGCCTGGCGTGGGACAAGACGGCGCACGAATTCCCGTCGTCCGCGCAACTGGCCCGCAGGCGCCAGCGCCTGGGCGAGCTGCTCACCTCGTGGAACGCGGTCGACCAGAGTGCCATCCAGCGCGCGCTGGAAAAGCAGGCCGGTGCCGACGTGCCGCTGGGCCGCGTGCTGGTTTCCAACGGCTGGCTCGATGAGGAGACGCTGGCCGAAGCGATCGCGTACCAGGCCGACCTGCCGCGCGCGCACCTGTCTGCCGAAACCGTGCGCAAGCACGCAGCCGACATGCCGCTGGAGCTGGCGATCCGCCATCGCGCCGTGCACATCGGCCTGAACAAGCACAGCCGGCCGGTGCTGGCGGTCACCAGCCCGCTGTCCGAAGCAGCGCTGGCCGACATGACGCAGGGCCTGGGCGTGGAGCCGGTGCAGCGCATCGCCCGCGAGGGTGAACTGGCCGTGGCCCTGCGCCTGCTGCGCGATGCCGGGCACGACGGCAAGAGCACCGTCCCCACGGGGCCGCTGCTGGGCGACATGCTGATCGAGCGTGGCCTGTTGCGGCGCGATCAGTTCGAGACCGCGATGCACGAATACAAGCCTGACCGCCATGGCCGCATCGGCGACTACCTGGTGCAGCGCGGCGTGATCGCGCGCGAGATGCTGGAGCAGGTGGTGCAGGAGCAGCGCAGCTACTTCGCCCGCACCGCCGCGCAACCGGAACAAGCGCACAGGGGATTCTTCGGCAAGCCGTCCGCCCAACCCACCTAGGGAACCGCCCCCCAAAGAACATGAAACAACAACAACAACAACGAAAGGCGCTGGCACTCGCCGCGGTGCTCGCGCTCTCCTCCTGGCAGGTGGCGGCCCAGACCGCGCCGCGGGGCGCGGCTGCCCGCAATGCCGCGACCGCACGCACCGCGCAGGCCGCCAATGCGGCGGCGGACGCCGGCTACAAGGCGTTCGCGCGCCGCGACTACGCCGCTGCCGTGGAGAGCGCGCAGCGCGCCGTGCAACTCGCGCCCGAACGGCGCGACTACTGGCTGCTGCTGGCGCAGGCGCATGCCGGCAACCAGCAGATGGACCAGGCCGACCAGGCCTTGAACCGCGCCGCGCAGCTGCGCGGCGACGACCAGGCGCTGGCCCGCGCGCGCACCGAGCTCGCGCGCATGCGCGCCCAGGCCGCGGGCGAAGCGATGTACCGTGCGCTGCAGGCCGGCGACATCAAGGCCGCGATCACCGAGGGTACCGAAGCCGTCCGCTGGGCGCCCGAGAACGCGGGCTACCGGCTGGTGCTGGTGCACGCGCTGCTGCGCGACGGCCGCTTCGCCGACGCCGATCGGCTGGCGGGCGAAACGATCGCGCTGCTGCCCGACAGCGCCGCTCCACTGGCATTGCGGGGCTACGCGCGCCAAGGACTGGATCGCCCCGCGGATGCGAGCGCCGACCTCGAGCGCGCCCTGGCGCAACGCAACCTGCAGCCGGCCGCGCAGCGCCAGCTGCGCCTGCTGGCCGCCGACCTCGCGCTGGCACAGGGCAACGGGCAGCGCGCGATCGAATGGCTGGCACCGCTGCCGGCCGACGACGTCGACGCGGCCGGCCGGCGCGAGCTCGCCCGCCAGCGCGCCGGCGGCTCCGCGCCCGCCCCCTTCGCGCTGCGGTCGCCCGGCATCGATTGCTCGAACGTCGATGCCTCGCAGACCTGCACGCTGCAGGCCGCGGCCTTGCCGCCCCTGCCCGGATTCGCGAACGCCACCGCCGCCTACCGTGCCCTCGAAGAGCGCGACGTGCAGCGGGCGCTCGACCAGGCGCGCCTGGCCACCACCGCCGCGCCCGGCCAGCGGGACTGGCAGTTGATGCACATGAACGCGGCGCTGGCCGCCAACGAACTGCCGGAAGCGGAGCAGGCCGCGACCGCGGCGCTGGCCCTGCGCTCCGACCCGCAGACGCTGGCGCAGCGCTCCACGATCCGCCGCAAGCTGGGCAACATAGGCGGCGCCAACGAAGACGCCGAAGCCGCACTGGCCTCGGGCCAGTTGCCGCCGACCACCGAAGCGAGCCTGCTGGCCGACCTGGGCCGCAAGCGCGAGGCGCGCGAGCGCCTGGCGAGCGTGCCGGCGGATTCGGCCACGCCGCAGACACGCCTCGACGCGGCCTACCTCTCCAATCGCATCGGCGACGACGAAGCCGCACGCCAGGCCTTCGCCCAGGCCGATGCCGCCGGCGGCCTGCCGCCCACCTCGCTGCTCGATGCCGGTTATGCCGCGATGCGCAGCAAGCACGACGACGAGGCCGTGGCGTACTTCAAGCGCGCCGTCGATGCGGCCAACGGCCTGCAGCTGAAGATGGATCCGCAGATGCTGTACGACACCCGCCGCACGATCGCGGAGGTGTCGCGCAAGTGGGGCGTGCTGGCCTCGCTGACCGTGCGCAATGGCGCCGGCGTGTCCCCGACCTTCGGCGCCGTCGGAGTCGGTGCCGGTGGCAGCCCCGGTGCGCGCACCACGCAAGCGGGCGTGGAGGCGTACTACCGGCCCTGGGGCTTCCGCAACGGCCAGTTCGTCGAACTGTTCGCGCGCGGCTTCACCACCCTGGACACCCAGGGCGGCGGCAACACCGGCAGCGACAGTTTCCAGGGCGGCGTCGGGGTGCGCTGGAAGCCGCTGACCGCGCAGAACCTGGTGCTGTCCCTCAGCCGCACGTTCGGCCCCAATGTCACCGGCGACTGGCTAGCACAGCTCGGCTGGTCGTGGGACTACGGCTCCGACCTGCTGGTGGAGCAGCCAAGCTGGTGGACGTCGCGCTTCTACGCCGAGATCGGCCGCTACCTCAGCCAGGGCATCGACTACGGCATCGCCTCGGCGATGGTGGGCCGCAGCTACGTGGTCAGCGCCGACGGCCGCACGGTGGCCTTCCCGCACCTGTTCGCGGGGGTGGAGTACACGTCCAACGATCCGGTGGCGAAGACGGCCGCCGGCATCGGCCCCGGCGTGAGCCTGCGCCGCTGGTTCCGCGAGGATGTGTACGACGCGCCGCGCTCGTACTTCGACCTCACGGTGCAGTACCGCGCGCGCCTCACGGGCGACGACCGCATGAAGGGCCTCTACCTCAACGGACTGCTGTCCTATTGAAATGCGACGTGCAATCCTGGGGCTGATGGCAGCCGCTGCCATGCTGGGCGGCTGCGCCAACGTGACGGTTCCGCCGATCGAGGGCGTGGTCTGGCAGATCGACAACGAGCACACCGAGCCCAAGGGCGACTGGGAACGGCTCGGCGTGCGTCGCCTGCTGGTCCAGTGGACCGTGGTCGACAACCTGGCCTTCACGCCCGGCACCGATATCCCGCCCGCCGCGAAGATGCCCGACTGGCAGCGCATCGCGCGCGAGCCGTGGGCGCAGGAGGTGATCGTCGGCCTCGCCGGCCGTTTCGACGAGCACGGCGCCCGCACCGACCTCGACAACCTGGTCGCGCTGTCGGCGCGGGTGGCCAGGACCCCGCCGCCGGTGAAGGTGGCGGGCTACTACTTCCCGATCGAGATCGACCCGACCTGGATGGAGGCCTTCCGCCTGAAGACGCTGTTGACGCAGCTGCCGCGACCGCTGTGGATCAGCGTCTACGACAGCGCCAACGTGGGCCCGGAGGAACTCGCCCAGAGCCTCGTCGAATGGCTGCCGCCCGATGTGGGCGTGTTCTTCCAGGACGGCGTGGGCGTCTATGCGCGCACGCCTTTCGTGGCCAAGCACTACATCGACGTGCTGGTGCGCCGGCTCGGGCGGGAGCGGGTGAGGGTGATCGCCGAAGCGTTCCGGCCGCAGGTCGGCGGCGGCTTCCGGCCGGCGACGCTGGAAGAGTTGCGCCCGCAACTGGCCAGGTACGAGGGCTTGCCGATCTACCTGTTCGAAGGGCCCCGTTACGTGCCCCCGGCACTGGTGCAGGGGCTGTCTTCGGCACAGGGCCAGCGGTAGTCTCCGTCCTACATGGCAAAGTCGGGGTTTCCTACCCACCAGCTTCTGCCGAGCTTCCACAGTCCGTAAGCACATGAAAAACCTGCTTACGCCTAGCCGGACATTGGCAGTACCGCTGCTGGTGGCGTATTGCACCTGCGCGGTGGCGCAGTCGCTGGGCGCCCCGGCGGCCGACGTATGGATCGGCCAGCCCCTGGACATGTCCGTGCCTGCCCGCTTCGCCTCCAACGAGGCCGACGACCAGTGCGTGCATGCCGACGTCTTTTACGGCGACAAGCAGCAGCTGCGCGGCGTGCGCGCCACCGTCATCGGCACCGAGGCCAACCGCCGCGTGCGCATCGAGACCGACACCGCCATCGACGAGCCGGTCGTGACCGTGTCGCTGCGCGCCGGCTGCCGCAACTTCGTTACGCGCAGCTACACGCTGCTGCCGGACATCCCGTCCGAGACGGTGCTGGCCGCCCTGATGCGGCCGCAGGCGCCGCCGCTCCTGACGGCCGCCACCACGCTGGCGCCGCAGCGCTCGCCCCTCGTTCGTGCGCCGCGCAGGCCCTCTGTGAGCCCGGCCAACCCCGGCACCACGGTTGCGGACACAACGACCGCCGATGCAGCCCCACTGGCGGCGCCCCGCATCGGTCGCGCGCTGCGCCGAGCCGTCCCGGGGCAGGGCGCCCGTCTGCGGCTCGAGCCCCTGACGCCCGATCCGCAAGCGTTCCTGCGCGTGACCGCCACCCTGGCCGATCCCCAGGGCGACGCCGCCCGACGCGCCACTGCGGCCCTGATGTGGCAGGCGATCAACGCCGATCCGCAGGACCTGCTGCGCACCAGCGCCATGCTGCAGAAGCTGGAAAGCGAGATGGCGCAACTGCGCCGCAGCGCCGCCCAGACCCACAGCGACATGGCGGACCTGCGCCGCCGGTTCGAGGAACCGCAGCCCTGGTACGCCTCGCCGGCCGCCATCCAGGTGCTCAGCCTGCTGGTGCTGGCGGCTGCCGCTGCCGCCGGCCTGCTGTGGTTCCGCACGCGCCACCTCGATCTGACCCGTGGCCCCTGGTATGCGACAGCCGCGGAGCCCTTCGAGCCGGTGCACGCACCCGTTGCAGCGACCGAGGTGCAGGCGGCGCCGTTCGCCGTTCGCCCGCTGCGCGCCGAGCCCGTGCCGGCAAGCGCTGTCCGCGAAGCCAGGCCGGTCCCGCCCGTTGTGCCGCTTGCGGTGCCCCAGGTCGCTGTCGTATCTGCTGCGCCGAGCGGCCCCGGGCCGATCGACTTCACGCTGCCGGCCACGCCGCGCCGGCCCGCCAGTGGTGTGCTGCGGGTCGAGACACTGGGCGCGACCTTCCAGGAGGTGGAGTTCCTGTCCTCGCTCGGCCTGGCCACCGATGCGATGGAAGTGCTCAAGACCTATCTGCATGACAGCAGCAGCCCGGCGCCGCTGGCCTACTTCGAGCTGATGCGCCTGTGCGACCAGGACGAAGACCCGGCCGCGGTGACGGCCGTGCGTCGCCGGTATGCGCAGGTGTTCCGGGTCGAGGCGCCTTCGCTGCAGCAGGTCACCGCCGGCCGCGGCCTGGAAAGCATGGCCGACCTCAGCGAGCGCATCAGCCGGACCTGGGAAAGCGCAGAGGTCCTCGACCTGATCGAGGACACGCTGTTCAACGTGCCGGCCCCCGGCGCCGCGCTGACGCTGCAGGCGGGGCGCGACCTGATCTGCCTGCACGAGCTGGCGCTGGCGCTGGTCACCGAAGGCGCAACGCAGGCCGACGCCGAATCGCAGCCGCTCGCCCCCTGGGCGTACAGCGACGATCCGGCGGCGGCGCAGGCCGCGACCCAGGCGCTTGCCGATGCCGATGGCGGCCATCACTTCGCACTCGACGTCGACCTGAACGCCGCGCCCGAGCCGCTGCCGCAGCAGCAGGAACCGGAAGCGCCGCCCGAACCCGAAGTGGATCTCGAACTCGCCCCGCTGCTCGCCGAGTTGCACGCGGCCGCCGAACGCAATGCCACGGCTCGCGCGCAGGCCGAGGCGGAGGACGCCTTCAGTGCCGCCGTCGCCCTGGAACGCGCCCCCGCGAGCCGCTACTAGAACGAAGGAAGCCGATGGACCTGGTGCAGCAACGACCCGCTCCCGGCGACCGGCCCGGCGCGGTCCTGGACGACTTCGATCCGACCACGCAACGTCCCGCCCCGCTGCGATCCTCCTGGCTGTACACGGCGGCACTGCAACCCGCGGACGAACCGCAGCGGCTGGTCGAACTCCGTGGCTTCGGCATCCTCGACACCGAACCCGACGAGGACTACGACCGCCTGGTGCAGCTGGCCGCCGTGCTGTGCGGCACGCCCATGTGCGCGCTGACCTTCGTGGAGGGCCAGCGCCAGTGGTACAAGTCCAGCGTCGGGCTGCCGGTGCAGCAGATCCCGCGCGAGAAGTCGTTCTGCGCGCACGCCATCCTCGATGCCGACCGCGTGCTGGAGATCCCCGACGTCGCCAAGCTCGGTTGGGCCGACTCGCAGCCGTGGGGTCCGCAGGGCCCGCTGCTTCGCTACTACGCCGGCGTGCCCTTGCGCACGCGCGACGGCAGCGCCATCGGCACGCTGTGCGTGATGGACCAGGTGCCGCGCCGCATGACCGAGAGCCAGCGCGATGGCCTGGTCAAGCTGGCCAAGGCCGTGGCCAGCCTGCTGCGCCTGCGCCGGCAACTGCGCATCGCCACCGAAACCGACCGGCTCACGGGGCTGCCGAACTGGTTCCATTTCGAGGCGGAGTTCGACCACTACAAGCCGGCCTGCGGCATGGTGTGCTTCGTGCGCCTGAAGACGATCAACCAGATCAATTCGGCGCACGGCTTCCGCGTGGCCGACGCCTTGATCCAGCAGACGGCCGATCGCCTGCGCGTGTTCGGTGAGCACGGCGCCATCATCGGCCGCATCAAGCGCGGGCTGTTCGTGCTGTTCTTCCCGGATGCCAGGCCGGCGGAGTTCGCGCAGAAGGTGGCGCCGGAGCTCGCGCAGTCCCTGAGCCAGCCTTACGAGGTGAACAATCTCTCGATGGTCTGCCCGGTGAACCTGGGCTTCGCCTCCTTCCCGGACGACGGCAAGACGCTGGACGAAGTGGTCAATGCGGCGGACACGGCACTGGCGGTGGCCATCGAGCGCGAACAGTCGATGGCCTTCTTCGACCGCTCCGTCGACAACGTGCAGAGCATGCATTACCGGCTGGAGCCGCAATTGCGGCGCGCGCTGGCCAAGAGCGAGTTCGTCAACTACTACCAGCCGAAGGTGGAGCTCGCCACCGGCCGCATCGTCGGCGTCGAGGCGCTGGTGCGCTGGATGGATCCTGCGCGCGGCCTGGTGCCGCCGGGTGAGTTCGTGCCGGCGCTGGAAACCACGGGCCTGATCGGCGCCGTGGCGCAGAAGATCATGGAGCGGGCGATCGCCGACTGGCGCAGCTGGCGCGATGCCGGCCTGATGGCGCCTCGCATCGCGGTGAACGTGGCCTCGGCGCAATTGCGCGACGAGGATTTCGTTCCGGCGTTGCAGCGCGCCCTGGAGGTGCTGCAGGGCGATCCCTCGGCCATCGGCATCGAGATCACGGAAAGCATCCTGATCTCGAACATGGAGCGCGCGATCGAGGTGCTGACGCAGGTGCGCAAGCTCGGCATCCCGGTGGCGATCGACGACTTCGGCACCGGCTATTCGTCGCTGGCGTACATCGTGACGCTGCCGATCGACGAACTGAAGATCGACCGCGCCTTCGTCAAGAAGATCACTGCCGACCCCGCCTACGAAGGCATCGTGCGCACCTGCGTGTCGCTGGCGCGCGGCCTGAACCTCAAGGTGGTGGCCGAGGGCGTCGAGACCGAGGCGCAGGCGCTGAAGCTGCAGGAGCTGCAGTGCGACCAGGCCCAGGGCTTCCTCTACAGCCCGCCGGTGCCGGCCGACCAGCTGGTGCGGATGTTGAAGCGCGGGCCGCTGGCGATTCCGGGCTAGCTGGTTCGCCGCAGATTGCGACGCCGTGTCGTGTGCGGCATTTTGAACGCAGAAGTCGCAGAGGCAACGCAGAACACGCAGAAGAATGCATCAACTTTTCTTCTGCGACTTCTGCGTCACTTCTGCGATTTCTGCGTTCAAGAATGCCTGAATCGCCGCAGCGCCTTGGCAGCAAAGCCCAAAACTCCTCAGCCCCAAAAAAGAAGCCCGGCTTGCGCCGGGCTTCTCCCCTTTCACACCACCGTCACCATCATCGCCCTCACACAACCTTCACCAGTTCGAACAGCACCGTCGGGGGCAGTTCGGCCATGAGTTGTTCCCGTCCGACCTTGGGCGTCTCGAAGCGATCGAAGCCGCTCAGGTGGAACGACGGCAGCTCGCGCGTGATCTCCACCATCGGGCAACGCTCCTCGCCACCCAGCACGTCGTGCCGGAAGGCCGCGACCTCGTCGGCCGGCACGTCGTAGGCCGCGACCAGCACGTTCGGGCGCCCATCGGCCATCACCGTTCCGGCTTCGCGTGTGTCGGCCGCGGCGCGGGCCTCGATGCCCATCTTGCGCAGCGCGTCCAGCGCCTCACCGCGCAGCTTGGGATCGCGCGCCAGCACCAGCACCCAGGTCTCGCGCAGCGGCGCCGGCTGGCCGTCGACCGACTCCGACAGATCGAGGCACGAAATGCCCTCGGTGCTCAGGAAGGTCTTCGGGAATTCGATCGTCAGCACGGCCGCGCCGTCTTCGCGCGAGCGCGCCACCTGCAGGTTGGAAGAGGACGCGATCTGCCGCAGCAGCATCCAGTGCAGGCCGTCGTTCAGGCGGCGGCCACGCGGGCGCACCGTCCAGCTCACGCCACCACCGACCGGTGCGCTGGAAGGCGCGGGCGTGGTGACGCGCACCTTCAGTTGCGCGGGGCCCGGCCACTCGGCGGGCACCAGCATGAAGTGCAGCTGCTTGCTGAAACTCATCGCCCAATCGAGGATCGCGTTGATCAGGCTGATCGCCACCGGCGGATCCAGCAGCACGTCGACCGCCTGCAGCTCGGAGCTGACGGCGGCGCCGGTCGCCTCGATCTCGGTGCTGCGTTCATCGATCACGTGGCGCACCAGCTCGGAGAGGTCGACGCGCTCGCGCGCCTGGCGGATGCGGCCGCCCGCGAGTCGCGTGATCTGCTGCGCGCGCAGGCTGGTGCCGCGCAACTGGTGCATCGCGTCGCTGAGGGCCTTCGCCTCGCTGCGGCGCAGGCGCCCCGCGCCCACCAGGTAGTTCAGCGCGCGCAGCAGCAGGTTGCTGCTTTCCACCGCCTGCTCGGACAAGGCCGCGACCAGGTTGGGCCATTGCTGCGACATCGACCAGGGGGCATTGGGGTCCACGGGCCCGAACGTGCCGGCGCCGTCGGACCAGCGTCGCCCCGTCACGGGCGCAGTCGTGGCTACCGCGGCCGGCCTGGGTGTGGAGACTGCGGGGCCGATGGAGACCGCGGGCTCCTGCTCCACCAGCGTCAGGCCGGGGAAGTCGAGGGTGTTGTTGCTCATAGGGGACCTCCGGAGGGGTACAGGGGCATCGGGGCGGACTGGCTGGCGCCCATCTGGTTGCATTGATGGGAGCAGTAATCGACCAGCGTGTCGATTTCCGTGGACTTGTCGAAGACGGCGTCGACGCCCAGCTGCGCGCAGCGCTTGCGCACGCTGGCATTCACGTAATTGCTGAACACGATGATCTTCTGTTCGGGCCGGGCGCGCTGCACGCGCTGCACGAGCCGCATGCCGCTGCCTCCCTTGAGGAACAGGTCGACGATCAGCATGTCCCAGTGATTGCGGGCGGCGATCCAGCCCAGGGCGTCTTCTTCGGTGGCACTGCCACCCACGACCTTCACGCAGGTGAGCTCCTCAAGAGCCCCCACGAGGTTCTCCTGAATCTCTGCGTTGTCCTCCACGACGAAAACTGCAAGTTGCACGGGAGCTCAATGGGTAAGGGTCGGTTTCAAGGCGTAAGGCACTCTAGCCCCTCAGCTACGCTCGCTATTCGGAGGGGCACGCGTTTGCATGTAGGAAGCTACCTACGGCCACCCCGTCGGGCTGCTTGCACACGTAAGATGAGCGACAAGGATGTCCATGGAACCGGTGATCGCGAACAACGCAGGGCAGCTGCTGGAGCTGGTGGAACGCAGCGCATTCGTGGGCTTCTGGCGCCTCGATGCGCGCACAAGCACGCTGTACTGGTCCGCGCAACTGGCGCGCCTGCACGGCGCGCCGCCTGGCTACACGCCCACTTTCCAGGATGCGCTGCAGCACTTCGCGGACGAACACCGCGCCGAAATCACGGCGCGCCTGCGCGCCTGCCAAGAGCAGGGCGAGCCCTTCGACGTCGAAGTGCAGTTGCACACCTTGCAAGGCCGCCGGCTCTGGGTGCGCTGCGTCGGGCAGCCGCTGCGCGATGACGCCGGCCAGATCGTCGGCGCCGAGGGCCTAGTGCAGGAGATTGCGCCGGCCGGCTACCCCGAGGGCACGCTGCTGCGCCACACGGTCAGCATGGGCGGCGCGCTGGGCAGCGGCGAGGCCTTCGTCACGGTGGACCGGCAGGGCCGCATCAGTTACGCCAACGAGCAGGCGGAGCAGTTGCTGGCCGCGGGCGGCGAATCCGTTCTGGGACGCAAGGTGTGGAGCTTCTTCCAGAAGCGCGCGCGCCTCAAGCTGGAAGAGCGCTTCACGCAGGCCCTGGAAAAGCGCGAGCCGATCGAGCTGGAAGAACTCGATTCGCAGGTGAGCCATTGGCTGGAGCTGCGCGGTTTTCCCTTCGGCGCCGGGCTGGCCTTGCACCTGCGCGACGTGTCGAGCCGACGGCGCGCGCAACAACATCTCACCTTACTGGAAGGCAGCATCGCGCGGCTCAACGACATCGTGATCATCACGGAGGCCGCGCCCTTTCGCGCCCCCGGTCCGCGCATCGTGTTCGTCAACGAGGCGTTCGAGCGCCGCACGGGCTACACGAGGGACGAGGTGATCGGCCATTCGCCGCGCTTCCTGCAGGGTCCCGACACGCAGCGCCCGCAGCTCGATCGCATCCGCACCGCGCTGGAGCAATGGGAGCGCGTGCGCGTCGACCTGATCAACTACACCCGCTCCGGCGAGCCTTACTGGGTCGACCTTGATGTGTCCCCGGTCTGGGACGAGACACGCCGCCTCACGCACTGGGTGGCGGTGGGTCGCGACATCACCGAGCGCAAGCGCGACGAGGAGAAGATCCAGTACCTGGCCTTCTACGATCCGCTGACGCAACTGCCCAATCGCCAGATGCTGCTGGACCGCCTGAACGAGGCGGTGGGCGAGCATGGGACCACGCGCGACGGCGCGCTGATGTTCATAGACCTCGACAACTTCAAGGTGCTGAACGACACGCTGGGCCACCAGAAGGGGGACATGCTGCTGCAGCAGGTGGCGCGGCGGCTGCGCAATTGCGTTGCCAAGGGCGACCTCGTGGCGCGGCTCGGGGGCGATGAGTTCGTCGTGCTGCTGGAGAACACGCCGGAGAAGCCGCTCGATCCGCTGACCGCGGCGCAGGTGGTGAGCCAGCGGATCCTCGACGGACTGGGCGAGCCCTACGTGCTGCCCGGCTACCTGCATCACAGCACCTGCAGCATCGGCGTCACGCTGTTCGGCAAGCTGCCTTCGAGCGTGAACGAACTGCTGAAGCAGGCGGACCTGGCGATGTACCAGGCCAAGGCCGCGGGCCGCAACGCGGTGCGCTTCTTCGACCCGGAGATGCAGGCGGTGGCCACGGCGAACGCGGCGCTCGCCTCGGACCTGCGGCAGGCGTGGCGCGACAACCACCTGAAGATCGAATACCAGCCGCAGGTGGGCATGGACGGAAGCATGAGCGGCGTCGAGGCGCTGCTGCGCTGGGAGCATCCCATCCGCGGCATGGTGCAGCCGGACCAGTTCATTCCCACCGCGGAAGAGACGTCGCTGATCATCCCGATCGGCCACTGGGTGCTCGAGGCGGCGTGCGCGCAGCTGGCGGTGTGGGCGAACCGCCCCGACCGCGCGCACCTGAGCATCGCCGTCAACGTGAGCGTGCGCCAGTTCCGCCATCCCGACTTCATCGATGAAGTGATGAAGTGCGTGAAGCGCTCGGGGGTTCCGGCGGGCAAGCTGAAGCTGGAACTCACCGAAAGCCTGCTGGCCGACAACCTCGATGCCGCCATCGCCAAGATGCGCAACCTCAAGGACATGGGCGTGCGCCTGTCGGTGGACGACTTCGGGATCGGCTATTCCTCGCTCTCCTACCTCAAGCGGCTGCCGATCGACGAACTGAAGATCGATCGCGGCTTCGTGAAGGATATCCTCACCGACGGCAACGACGCCGCGATCGCCAGCACGATCATCGGGCTGTGCCGCAGCCTGGGGCTGGACGTGATTGCGGAGGGCGTGGAGACGGAGGAGCAGCGCGCTTTCCTGGCGCGCCAGGGGTGCCATCGCTACCAGGGATACCTGTTCTGCCGGCCGCTGCCGCTGACGCAGCTTGAGGCCTTCATGGATCAGGCTGCCGGCGGCAGCGGCCGCGTCACACCGGAACCATCTTCAGCGGTGTCGTGACGACGGCGCGCGGCAGGCGCAGGATGATTGCCTGCCCGTTGCGCAGCAATTCGACGGCGTGCTGCGACGCCAGCGCCTGCACCTCGATCCACGACAGCGGGGCATCGCCACCGGGCTCGTGCATCTGCGTGAAGGTGCCTTCCGGCTGAGGCTGGTATTCGACCGCGACGACGCCGTGCGAGGACGACTGCTCGGTGCGCACGACGATTTCGCCCGGGCCGGGCGCGGCGTCGGTCAGCGTGAGGATGGCCGCCGCGACCAGGAAGCGCGCGGCACTGCGCGACACCTCGAACTCGCCGTCGCCCAGCTCGGCACGCAGGTCGTAGCCGCGGAAGTTGACGCTGGTGGAGAGCAGGCGCACGACCTCCTGCACGGCTTCGCGCAGCGCAGTGGTGTCGTCTTCCGCCGGCTCCATCCACGTGCTCACCTCCAGGCAGCGCGCAACGGCCTGCCGCGAAAGGCGGTTCAACTTGGAGACGGAACTCGCCAGGTCGTCGGACTGTACGGCGCCGCGCTCCATGCGGGCGCTGAGCGCCTCGGCCATCATGCCGAGCGACTGCAGGTGCACCACCATGTCGTGGCGCAGCGGCGGAGTGAGGCGGCGCAGGATGTCGTGCTGCGCCGCGCGAGCGAGGCTGCGCTGGCGCTGCGGCGAGGTGTCCAGGGCCGTCGAGGGTGGGGCGCCGCTGGAGGCAATGATG
Source organism: Ramlibacter sp. (assembly GCF_028291745.1). Taxonomy (GTDB): domain Bacteria; phylum Pseudomonadota; class Gammaproteobacteria; order Burkholderiales; family Burkholderiaceae_C; genus Ramlibacter. The sequence goes on from NZ_JAQGNQ010000086.1 coordinate 69,620, forward strand.
GGATCTTCGATGGCCAACACTGTTATGGGTGAGGTATGGGTTGGAAACAAGTCTGGGCTGTCGGTTCCCCGGAAAATGTCAGGTCCACCCAGCGCGGGCTGTAGGACGCGGCCGGTTGCACGCGCATGCGAAGGCACGACAAAGGGGTCCATGTGATCAAAGTCCCTGCAGAGTTTCGCTGCTGCCGGCCGCCGCTCAATGCGCCGGGTCCTGCAGCACGACGCCAGCGGCGTCTTCCACCTGTACATCGAAGAAGCAGTCAGTCTTGAGCGCATGCACGGTCATGCGGCGCGGGTTGTCCGCGGTATAGCTTTCGTCCGCATGCAGCAGCACGTCGCGCGGATCGCCGTCGTGCGTGATCCAGGCCTCGCCCTTGCGGCAATGCAGAGTCACGCGTCCGGGGGGAAACGGAATCGCGGTCGTGGCGCCCTTGCGCACCGTCGCGGAGAACCGGCGCGTCACGTGCGAGCGAACGGGCATCGGCATCCCGAACAGGCGGGACATCAGGGTGGCGGACTGGTGTGCGATTTGCATGGCCGCGATCATCGTGGCTGCGCCACGGACGGCAATAGTCGCAATGGAGGGTCCGCGCGTGGGACGCCGGCTGCAGGATTTGTCCGCGTGGCGACTACACCGCCCGGGTTCGTAGTCGGCGCGCGCGACTGCCTAGGGGGAAAGCCGCTGGTCCCTTGCGCAGCCGTCCTACAGTCGCGCCACCAGCACAGCTTCTAGATTCCTGCAGAACTCAGGAACACCAATCATGAAGCAAGCAGGCGAGGGAGCGATGGCACGCGTGGGGCAGGGGTTGCGGCGCTTCGGCGGCTGGATCCGGCGCCACCCGTTCAAGGCAGTTGCCATCGTGCCCGTGGCACTGGTGCTGTACGCCGCGGCGCTGTACCCCCTCACGCCCAGCATCGGCAACATCCGCAAGTCCAAGCAGGAGTCGCCCTCGGTGGTGCTCTCGGCCGACGGCAAGGAGCTCGCGGTGTTCCGGCGCGCCAACCGCGACTGGGTGAAGCTCTCGGACATTTCGCCGAAGGTGGTGCAGGCGCTGCTCGCCACCGAGGACAAGCGTTTCTACGATCACCACGGCATCGACTTCACGCGCACCGCGCGCGCCATGTTCAACACGCTGACCGGCGACGTCGAAGGCGGCTCGACGCTGACGCAGCAGCTCGCGCGCAACCTGTACCCCGAGCAGATCGGCCGCGAGCAGACCATCAACCGCAAGATCAAGGAAGCGATCACCGCCTTCAAGATCGAGGCGGTGTACAGCAAGGACGAGATCCTGGAGTCGTATCTCAACTCCGTGTCCTTCCTGTACAACGCGTGGGGCATCGAGATGGCCGCGCGCACCTATTTCGACAAGCACGCCAGGGACCTGGACGAACTCGAAGCGGCCACGCTGGTGGGCATGCTCAAGGGCACTTCCTACTACAACCCCGTGATGAATCCCGAGCGCGCCGTGCAGCGGCGCAACACGGTGCTGGCCATGATGGTCAGGGAGAACAAGCTGGATCCGGCGCGCTTCGAGCAGCTGAAGGCGCAGCCTCTGAAGCTCGACTTCGAGCGCCTGCCCGAATTCAACGGCATGGCCCCGCACCTGACCGAATACCTGCGCCGCTGGCTGCTGGAATGGGCCGACAAGCACGACTACAACATCTACGCCGACGGCCTGGTGGTGAAGACCACCATCGATTCGCGCCTGCAGCAGGCGGCCAACGAGGCGGTGGACCGGCAGGCCAGGATGCTGCAGGCCGTGGCCGATGTGGAGTGGAGCCGCAGCGCCGTCAGCGGCCTCGGCAGCGACCCGGCGGCCTACGTGGCGGCGCGCGGCAAGTCCGCGCCCTTCGAATACTTCTGGAACAGCAATCCGGACCTGGTGAAATCCTGGATCCGCGACTCGCTGGAGTTCAAGCAGGCGCGCGACCAGGGCAAGAGCGAGCAGGAGGCGATGAAGGAGCTGGAAGCCAACCGCGAATTCATCGCCAACCTGCGCAAGCAGAAGACCATGCTGCAATCCGGCTTCCTGGCGATCGAGCCGCAGACCGGCGCGATCAAGGCCTGGGTCGGCAGCCGCGACTTCGCGCAAGACAAGTTCGACCACGTCTCGCAGGCAAGGCGGCAACCGGGTTCCACCTTCAAGCCCTTCGTGTACGGCGCCGCCTTCGAGATGGGCCACCAGCCGAACGAGACGCTGATGGACCAGCCGGTGGCGATCCAGATCGACAAGAACCAGGTCTGGCGTCCCGGTGACATCGAGGGCGCCCCGACCAACCAGCCCATGACGCTGCGCGATGGCCTGGCCAAGTCGAAGAACACGGTGACGGCGCAGCTCATGATGCAGGTGGGCCCCTCCCGCGTTGCCGCCCTGGCCCGCGCGATGGGCGTGCGCCAGAGCAAGCTGGACGAAGTGCCCTCGCTGGCCCTGGGCACCAGCCCGGTGACGCTCAAGGAGATGGTGGCTTCGTTTGCCACGATCGCCAACGGCGGCAACTACATCGAGCCGCAGGTCGTGACCGCGGTGGAAGACCGCGATCACAACGTGCTGGAAAGCTTCGGGGCCAAGGCGCCGGAGCAGGCGCTGCAGAACCAGGCGGCCATGACGCTGCTGGACGTGATGCGCGGCACCATCGACTACGGCACCGCCGCGGGACTGCGTCCGCGCTTCGGGCTGCAGGGCGACCTGGCCGGCAAGACCGGCACCACCCAGGGCAACACCGACGGCTGGTTCATCCTGATGCATCCGCAGCTGGTGGCCGGCGCGTGGGTGGGCTTCAACGACAACCGCGTGAGCATGCGCAGTTCCTACTGGGGGCAGGGCGCGCACACCGCGCTGCTGGTGGTGGGCGACATGATGCAGAAGGCGCAGAAGGCCGGCGTGGTCGACACCAAGTCCACTTTCACCGCGCCGCACCTGCAGGACCAGGACAAGTCGCTGATCGATCGTGCGGGCGATTGGTGGAACAGCGTGTTCAACTCGCAGGGCCAGGACAGCCAGCCGGCCGTGGCGGCCACGTCGGACGTGAGCCTGCCCCAGGTGAACCTGAACCCGCCCTCGCTGGAGCCGCCGCCGCGGACTGCCGCGACCGACCCGCAGCCGCCGCTGATCCAGACGACACCGGTGCCGGCCGACGCGCCGGTGGTGGCCGACACGCAGCGGGTGCCTTCCTTCCCGCGCCCCCTGGAAACCACGCGGCCGGTCGACACGATCACAGGCACGCAGGTGTACCGCACGCCGGATGCCATGGGCGCCGCCGCAGCCAGCCGCAGCGGTCGGCCGTCGGTGCCGATCTATGACGGGAATCCGTCGCCGTCGTCGGCCAGCGGGCGCGACGCCGCCTCGTCCTCGTCGACGACGACGAGCAGTTCGCGTGACGGCGCGCCGGCCGCGCCCAGCCCGCGCGACACGATCACCGTGCAGCAGCCAGCGGCACGCGACAGCGCGCCGACCCGCGACAGCGCCCCGACCCGCGAGAGTTCGTCCGGCAGCAGTGCGGGCACCGCGAGCGGCAGCGCCTTCACGCCGTCGGAGTCGTCCGGAGGCGGCGGTTCGCCTGCGAGCGATTCGACGCAGTAGCGCAAAGCCCTCCGCACCGTCCTTGCGGCCGGCGACCCCCGGTGGCGGCACCCGGCCGTGAACCGGTATGCTCTGCCGCGGTGGATTACTTTCTGCTCCTGATCTCCGGCCTGGCCGCCGGCACCCTCGGCGGCATCGTGGGTACCGGCTCCTCGCTGGTGCTGATGCCGATCCTGATCGTGATGTTCGGGCCCCGCCATGCCGTGCCTATCATGGCCGTGGCCGCCATCATGGGGAATCTGGGGCGCGTGCTGGCCTGGTGGCGGCACATCAACTGGCGTGCCTGCGGCGCCTATTGCGCCACCGCCATCCCGGGCTCCATCCTCGGCGCCCGCCTGCTGCTGGCCATCCCCAGCGGTGTCGCGGAACTGGCGCTGGGCCTGTTCTTCCTGGCGCTGATCCCGGTGCGTCGCTGGCTGGCGCACCACGCCATCAAGCTGTCGCTGGGGCATCTGGCGCTGCTCGGTGGCCCCTTGGGTTTGCTGACCGGCATCGTGGTTTCGACCGGGCCGCTCACCGTTCCGCTCTTCACCTTCCATGGCCTGGAGCGGGGCGCCTTCCTCGGCACGGAGGCTGCCGCCTCGATCGGCGTCTACTCCGCCAAGGTCGCGACCTTCCAGGTGCTGGGCGCCTTCCCGCCCGAGGTGCTGATGCAGGGCCTGCTGATCGGCTCCACGCTGATGGCCGGCTCCTTCGTCGGCCGCTTCGTGGTGCTGGCGCTCTCGCCCGCGGCCTACCGTTCGCTGATCGACGGGCTGATGCTGTGCTCGGGGCTGTCGCTGTTGTGGGCCGCTGCACGCTGATGCGGCGGCGATACCACAGACGAAAGCATGCCGGTCCTACAGGGTGTCCGCGCCCTTGGCGCCACGATGAGGTCCCTTCTACGATGGGAACCTCGCATGCCTGAAGTCAGGGTTGCACCGCAGACCATGGACGCCGCGCGCAAGCCGTCACCCACCTCGCCCAAGCCGCCGCTCGATGCGCGGCTGACCGAACAGCGCAATCCGCGCAGCACGCGCATCGACCAGATGTCGGCGCTCGAGATCGTCGACCTGATCAACGCCGAGGACCGGCTGATCGCGGCCGCCGTGAGCGACGAGCGCCTGCGGATCGCGCGCGCCATCGACCTCGTCGTCGACGGCCTGCGCCGGGGCGGCCGCCTCGTGTATGTCGGCGCCGGCACCTCGGGCCGGCTCGGCGTGCTGGATGCGTCCGAGATGCCGCCCACCTACCGCACCGACCCGGAGATGGTGCAAGGCGTGATCGCCGGCGGCTTCGAGGCGCTGCTGCGGGCGCAGGAAGGCGCCGAGGATCACCCGGAAGACGGCGCCGCGGCGATGGACGAGCGCGGAGTCGGCGCCAACGATTTCGTGCTGGGCATCGCGGCCTCGGGCACCACGCCGTATGTGCACGGTGCCTTGCAGCGCGCGCGCGAACGCGGCGCGCGCACCGGCTTCCTGCTGTGCACCTATCCCTCCGAGCAATTGCTGCAGACTCACGACGTGGTGATTGCCCCGCTGGTCGGGCCCGAGGTCGTGACCGGGTCGACGCGCATGAAGGCCGGCACGGCGACCAAGATGGTGCTGAACATGATCAGCACCGGCGCGATGGTGCGCACGGGCAAGGTGTACGGCAACCTGATGGTCGACCTGCAGGTCACCTGCCAGAAGCTGCAGGACCGGGGCGAGCGCATCCTGATGGACACGCTGGGCATCGACCGCGCCGCGGCCGCGCGCCTGCTGGAAGCCGCGGGCGGCCACGTGAAGACGGCGCTGGTGATGCAGCGCTTCGGGGTCGATGCCGCTGCGGCACGCCGTCGCCTGGACGAGGCAGGAGGCGCGATCCCGGCGTGAACCGACACGGCAAAGTCGAACTCCGGCGCTGCTCGCACAGCAGCCCGGCGGCGCCCCGAAAAGGTCCGGACGGTGAGTTTGCCAAGCCAGGTCGCGGGTGATAGCCTGACGCATGAGCGATAAACCGAATTCGCCGGTGCAGTCGGGAGAGTTTCGGCAGAGCGAAGAACGCTTCCGTCTGCTCGTCGAGAGCGTGCGGGATTACGCCATCTTCATGCTCGACCCGCAAGGGCACGTTCTCACCTGGAACGCTGGCGCCGAGCGCTTCAAGGGCTATCGCGCTGAAGAAATCATCGGCCAGCATTTCTCGCGCTTCTATCCGCCGGAAGCCCTTGAAAGAAAGCTGCCCGAACACGAGCTCGAGGTGGCCGCGTCCGCCGGCTCGTTCGAAGACGAAGGCTGGCGGGTGAGGAAGGACGGATCGCAGTTCTGGGCCAATGTCGTCATCACCGCGATGCGTGATTCCGCCGGGCGACTCGTCGGCTACGCCAAAGTCACGCGCGACCTCACCCTGCGCCGCGGCCATGAAGAAGCATTGCGTCGCAGCGAAGAACGATTCCGCTTGCTGGTCGAAGGCGTGTCCGACTACGCCATCTTCATGCTCGATCCCAACGGCGTGGTGATCACCTGGAACATGGGTGCCCAGCGTATCAACGGCTATGCAGCCGAAGAAATCATCGGCCAGCATTTTTCGATCTTCTACCCCCCTGAGGTGAGGGAGGCCGGCTGGCCCGCGCACGAGTTGCAGGTCGCCGAGGAGAGGGGCAGTTTCCTGGACGAGGGATGGCGGCTGCGCAAGGACGGGACCACCCTCTGGGCCACTGTCACGATCACCGCGCTGCGGGACGACTCGGGTCATTTGCTCGGATTCGCGAAGCTGACCCGCGACCTGACAGAACGCAAGCGCGTCGAGGCGGTCGAGGAAGCGGGGCAGCACCGCGAAGAGATACTGGAAGCCGAGCGAAGCGCCCGCATGTCGGCGCAACGCGCGACCCGCGTCAAGGACGAGTTCCTGGCGACGCTTTCGCACGAACTCAGGACGCCCCTGAGCGCGATTCTGGGCTGGACGCAAGTGCTGATGCGCAGCCATGCGACGCCCGAACCGAAAGACCTGAGGCGGGCGATCGAAGTGATCGACCGCAATGCGAGGGCGCAAGTACAACTGATCGACGACCTGCTGGATCTCAGCAGGATCATGACCGGCAAGATCCGTCTCGATCTCCAGCAGATCCCGATCCTGGGCGTTGTCCAGAACGCCATCGATTCCGCCATGCCCGCGGCGGAGGCAAAGAACATTCGGCTGCGTGCCCTGTTGGACCCGGTGCGGTCGCTGGTCAACGCAGACACGGGCCGCCTCCAGCAGGTGGTGTGGAATCTGCTCACCAACGCGATCAAGTTCACTCCCAAGGGGGGGCAGGTGCAGGTGCTGCTCCAGAGAATCAATTCGCACATCGAACTGAGCGTCAGCGACACCGGCATCGGCATCGCGCCAGGTTTTCTTCCTCACGTGTTCGACCGCTTCTCGCAGAGCGACAGTTCGACCACGAGGGCTTATGGCGGGCTGGGCCTGGGACTCGCCATTTGCAAGCAACTGGTGGAACTGCAAGGCGGCTCGATCCGGGCGTCCAGTGAGGGAGAGGGAAAGGGTTCCACGTTCTTCGTGGAACTGCCGGTCTCGATCATTCAGTTGGAAGATGAGGGAGCGCAGCGTGCCCATCCGACGGCGCAGCTCGGTCCGGGCGAACTGGTCGAATTGCCCGGACTGGCCGGCGTGCACGCGTTCGTCATCGACGATGAACCCGATGCCCGCGAACTGCTCACGCGGGTCTTCGAGCAACAGGGCGCGCAGGTGACGAGCTTTGCCTCCGCGGAGGAGGCGCTCCTGGCTCTGCGAACCGTCAGGCCCGCGGTGATCGTCAGCGACATCGGCATGCCCATGATGGACGGCTACCAGTTCATCCGCAGCTTGCGGGCGGACGAAACCCGCAACGAGCGGATTCCGGCACTGGCGCTGACCGCATTCGCTCGCGCCGAGGACCGCAAGAGGTCGCTCCTGGCCGGCTACCAGGCCCACCTGGCCAAACCGTTCGACGTGGCGGAACTCATCCTCCTGGTGGCAGGCCTGGTGGGCAGGTAGGCGGGAACGCTACTTCACGTTCTCCCCCCAGGGCATGTCCTTCCACAACTGCTTGAAGCCGGCTTCCGACTCCCGCAACTCCGCCTCGTACTTCGCCGGCGGCAGGTAGCGCAGCGGCGCGAAATAGCGCGCGGCCTGGGCCTGGAACTCGGGGTCGGCGGCGGCCTTCTCCACGGCCTTCACGAGCTGATCGCGGATCGCCGGCGGCAGGCCCTTGGGCGCGGCGATGCCGCGCAGCGAGGCCAGCACGATGTCGTAACCCTGTTCGCGGAAGGTGGGCACGCCGGGCGCGAGGTTGGTGCGGCTGGTCGCCATCTGCCCGAGGTTGCGCATGGGCGAGCCGCCCTTTTCGTATTGCAGCGCCTCGCCGATGTTCATCGACGCCATATAGACCTGCTTGCCGACCACGGCTGTATGCACTTCCGCCGCGCCCTTGAAGGGCACGTGCGTGAGCTTCACGCCCGCCGCGCGCTCGAACAGCATGGCGGCGAGGTGGTCGTCGGAGCCGATGCCGGTGGTGCCATAACTCACCTTGCCCGGGTTGGCCTTGGCAAAGGCCGCGAGCTCCGCCAGGTTCTTGATCGGCGAATCCTGGTGCACCGAGAAGTTGCCCGGATCATCGATCACGTTGCCGAGCAGGTCGTACTGCTGCCAGTGGAACATCGTCTTGCGCTCGATCGGGATGGTCAGCACGTTGGGCGTGTTGATGAAGCCGATCGTGTAGCCATCGGGCGGCGCCTTCGCGAGTTCGGCGAAGCCGATGCCGCCGCCGGCGCCGCCGCGGTTGCTCACCACGATCTGCGCGCCGTTGCCGAGGTACTTCTCGAGGTAGGGCGCGATCACACGGGCGATGATGTCGGTGCCGCCCCCAGGAGCGTAGGCCACGATCATCTTGATCGGCTGCTCGGGATAGGCGGCTTGCGCCGCCATCGGCGCCACGGCGGCGGCCGTCGCCAGCAGCAGGCCCGGCAGGATGCGCCGCAGCAGGGAAGAGATACCTTGCATGTTTGTCTTGTCTCCGTTTTTCTTGATGCGTTCTCAGGCGAGCAGGCGCGCGCGCCGCTGCTGGAAGGCTGGCCACACCTCGGGGTTCACGAGGCGCGGCGGCCGCTCGCCGGCGGCGAGGCCGCGGATCTGTTCGGCGGCGATGCGTGCCACGTTGCGGCGCGCCTCGTGCGTCACACCGGCGATGTGGAAGCTGGCGAACACGTTGTCCATGGCGAGCAGCGGGTGGTCCAGCGGCGGCGGTTCCTGGTCCCACACGTCGATGCCGGCGCCGTACAGGTGGCCGGAGCGCAGCGCCTCGACCAGCGCGTTCTCGTCGTGGATGCCACCGCGGGCGGTGGTGATGAAGATCGCGCCCTTCTTCATGCTGGCGAAGGCGGCCGCGCCGATCATCTTCAGCGTGCTGGCATCGCGCGGGCAATGCAGCGAGACGACGTCGGCTTGCGCCAGCAGTTCGTCCAGCGTCACGGCGCGGGCGCCGCGGCGGGCGATCTCTTGCGCCGGCAACAGCGGATCGTGCGCGATCACCGGCAGGCCAAAGGCCTTGCACAGCGCTGCAACGCGGCGGCCGACCTCGCCGATCCCGACGATGCCCACCGTGCGGCCGTGCAGCTCGTGGCCCATCACGTTTTCGCGGGTGAAGCCGGTCTCGCGGCGCAGGCGCCGGTCGCACTCGATCATCCGGCGCGAGATCGCCAGCATCATCGCCAACGTGTGTTCGGCCACCGAGTCGGCATTGCCGCCGGACTGGTTGACCACGGCGATGCCGGCCGCGGTGCAGGCGGGCACGTCCACGGTGTCATAGCCGGCGCCCGAGGACGAAACGCACAGCAGGTTCGGGCAGCGGGCGATCAGCTCCGGGCTGACGAACCACTGGCGCGGCAGTTCGTCCTTCGCGGCGGAGACGTGGTACACGTGCGCCGAGGCCAGCAGGTCCCAGGCCGCGGCCGGGTTCGTGCGGGCCGGGAACACGGCGAGCGAGAGGCCAGTCTGGCCATCGAGGCCCTGGTCGAAGGCCGGATCGATCCACAGGTCCGAGCGGACCACGCGCAGCGCGTTGGCCATCGCGTTCAGATCGCCGTGGGATCGCAGCCGATCGCCTTCAGGCGCGCATCGATCCAGGAGGTGTCGTGCTTGCCGGCAGCGATGTTGGCCAGCGTCACCTTCTCCTGCGCGACCTTTTCGCGCGCGGCGGCCAGCACCTGCTCGACGTCGTCGAAAGGCACGCACAACAGCCCGTCGGCGTCGCCGAGGATCAGGTCGCCGGGGTGGATCACCATGCCGTCGATGGCGATGGGCACGTTGATCTCGCCGGGGCCGTCCTTGTAGGGGCCGCGGTGGGTGACGCCGGCGGCGTAGATGGGGAAGTCGCCTTCGCCGATGAAGTCGACGTCGCGCACGGCGCCATTGAGCACCACGCCCGCCAGCTTGCGGCTGATGGCGTAGCTCACCATGATTTCGCCGAACAGCGAGTTGGTCAGGTCGCCGCCGGCGTCGACGACGATCACGTCGCCGGGCACGGCCATGTCCAGCGCCTTGTGGATCATCAGGTTGTCGCCGGGGCGCGCCTTGACGGTGAGCGCGGGGCCGCCGAGGCGGGCGCCCTTGTGGTAGGGCCGCAGGCGGGAGCCGCCGGCGGTCATGCGGGTCATGACGTCGCTGATGTTCGCGACCGGAATGTCGGCGAAGGCCTGGACGTATTTCGCGTCGACCTGGCGCTGGCGCTTGCGGATCTGGAGACCGACCATGTGCTGTTCTCTCTGTGCTGACAAAAGAAGGGGTGAATGTACGGGAATCTCAGGCGCCGGCCCGCGCCGGCACCAGGTAGCTGGCGTCGAGTTCGGAGAGCGCGTTCACGCCGAGCATGGCCATGTTGCGCGAGACCTCCTCGCGCAGCAGCGCGACCGCCTTGCGCACGCCCGGCTCGCCGGCCACGGCGGCGGCGTAGTTGAAGGGGCGGCCGATGAACACGAACTTCGCACCCAGGGCGATCGCCTTGAGCACGTCGGTGCCGCGGCGAAAGCCGCTGTCGATCATCACCGGCAGGTCGGGGCAGGCCGCCACCACCTGCGGCAGCATGCGCAGCGGTGCGACGGTGCCATCGAGCTGGCGGCCGCCGTGGTTGGAGACGATGATGCCGTCGGCGCCGCAGTCGGCCGCGATGCGGGCGTCGCGCGGATCGAGGATGCCCTTGATCACCAGCGTGCCGGGCCACAGGCGGCGGATCATCCGGAAGTGGTCCCAGTTCAGGTGGCCGCGATCGGAAAAATCCCGCTGCACGTTGGCCGACAGGATGGGCGCGCCACGCCGCGCGTAGTTGTTCTCGAAGTGCGGCATGCCGTGGCATGCGATGGTCTTCAGGAAGGTGCCGAAGGTCCAGCGCGGATGCGTGATGCCCTGCCACGCGAGCGCCAGGCTCGGGCGCAGCGGCGTCGAGAAGCCGGCGCGGATGTTGTTCTCGCGGTTCGAGGCGATGGAGGCATCGACGGTGACCACGAGGGTGCGAAAGCCCGCCGCCTGCACGCGCTCGATCAGGGCGACGATCTCGGGCTCGCTGCCGGGCACGTAGGCCTGGAACCAGGCGTCGGGATTGGCCTGCGCCACGTCCTCCATGCGGATCAGCGAGGAGCCGCTCATGATCATCGGCACGCCCTCGGCGCGTGCGCCCTGCGTGAGCACCAGGTCACCGCGGTAAGCCGAGAGCGCGCTGATCCCCATGGGCGCCATGCCGAAGGGCGCCGACCAGCGCTTGCCGAACAGCGTGGCGGCGGTGACGCGGCGCGACATGTCGACCAGCATGCGCGGCAGGAACTCGTACTGCTGGAAGGACAGCACGTTGGCGCGCAGCGAGTGATTGCGCTCGACCGCGCCCGAGATGTAGGCGAACACGGGCTTGGGCAGATGGCTGCGCGCCGCACGCTCGAAGTCGTCGAGGCACAGGATATGGCCGAGGCGGGCGGGGAGGGTGATGGGCTCGCTGGGCACCGCAGCCGAGGCAGGAGGCTGGGCAGCAGCAGCGCCGCCCGAGGAGGATTCGATCTGCATGGAAGCGGCAGTGTCGCGCGGGAGCTTACTCGCGTCCAATACATAATAGCTTCCTCATTGATGCCAGGACGGTATCAACGAGTTCAAGCGTTCGAAATTCTTTCGACCAACGCCCACGCGCAATTTCGCCAGACGAAGAATGACCGACATCCGTCAGCTCCGCTACTTCCAGGCCGTGGCCGAGGAATTGCACTTCGGGCGCGCCGCCGCGCGGCTGGCCATTGCGCAGCCGGCGCTGTCGCGGCAGATCCAGCAGCTGGAACAGGAGCTCGGCACGCCCCTGCTGCGCCGCACGCAGCGCCGGGTCGAGCTGTTGCCCGCCGGGGCCTTGCTGCTCGAACGCAGCCGCGCCCTGCAGCAGGAACTGGCCCGCACGCTCAGCGACGTCCGCCGCACCGGGGCGGGTGAGCTCGGGCGGCTGTCGCTGGGCTTCATCCACTCGTCCACGTATGGCCTGCTGCCGTCGATCATCGGCCGCTTTCGCCAGCAGTACCCCGCCATCGAGCTGCAGCTGCACGAGCTGCCCATCACCGCGCAGCATGCGGCGCTGCTGCGCGGGACCATCGATCTCGGCCTGCTGCGGGTGCAGGCCGCGCCGGCCGAGATCGAGGTGGTGCCGGTGATGCCGGATCCCTTCGTGCTGGCCCTTCCCGCGAAGCACCCGCTGGCGCAAGCGAGCAAGGTGCGGCTCAAGCAGCTGGCCACCGAACCCTTCGTGATGTTCTCCAAGGGCGAGGCGCCGCTCTTCCACGCGCGGGTGCAGGCGATGTGCGAGCAGGCCGGCTTCAGTCCGCTGGTGGTGCAGCATGCGACGCAGATCCACACCGTGATCGGCCTGGTGGGCGCGGGGCTGGGAGTGGCCGTGGTGCCGGCCTCGGGGCGCAACCTGCGGCCGCGCCAGGTGCGCTTCGTGGAGATCGCCGACAAGGCCGAGCCGGTGCACGTCGCCCTGGGCTGGCGGCGCGGCCACGAGACGCCGGCGATCCGGTCCTTCCGCAAGGTGACGCTGGAGGTGGTGGCCAGTCTGATGCCGCCCGGGCATCACTGAACACGGAATTATGTATTGGACTGCGGCGCGCGCAAGGCCGACACTGCGGCCCAAGCCGAATAGCCCCAGGAGACTCCATGCCCCCGATTTACGCTGGCCTCACGCGCCGCCAGGCCGCGCTTGGCCTGCTTGCCACTGCCGCCGCGCCCGCGTGGGCGCAGGAGTGGACGCCCTCCCAGCCGATCACCATCCTGGTGGGCTTCGCACCCGGCGGCTCGGCCGACCAGATCGCGCGCCAGCTGTCCTATGCGGCCAAGGGCGTGATCCCGGTGCCCGTCGTCGCCGTCAACAAGCCCGGTGCTGCCGGTGCCATCGCGGCGCAGCAGGCTGCCGATGCCAAGCCGGACGGCTACACGTTGTTCGTGGGCGGTGGCAGCGAGACCACCTCGGTGGGCAACTTCAAGTCGCTGCCCTACGATCCGCGCAAGTCCTTCACGCCCATCATCAAGATCTCGCGCGCGCCCAGCATCCTGGCCGTGCGCACGGATTCGCGCTTCAAGGACATGAAGGCGCTGCTCGCTGAGGCGAAGCAGGCGCCCGACAAGGTGTCCTATGGCTCCACGGGCGAGGGCGGCATCTTCCACGCCACGGCGCTGGTGCTGCAAAAGCAGACCGGCGTGCAGCTGCTGCACATCCCTTTCAAGGGCGCGGCCGAAGCGATGAACTCGCTGCTGGCGGGCCAGGTGGATTGCTCCTTCGGCGCCTATGAGGAACTCAAGGGCATGATCGACGCGGGCCGCATCCGCCCGCTGGCGCTGTTCTCGCGCAGCCGGCTGCCGGGCCTGCCCAACGTGCCGACCATGACGGACCTGGGCGTGCCCATCGTGCTCGATAACATGAAGGGCCTGATGGGTCCGGCGGGCATGCCGGCGCCGGTGGTGCGCTACCTGCACGACCACTTCCACCGCGCCATGCAGACGGCGAGCTGGAGGGAATACGCCGCAAAGTCCGGGCTGACCGAAGACTACGCCGACGGTCCTGCCTTCCAGAAGGAAATCGTCGACGCCTATGACCTGATCGGAAAGGCTATCGCCAAATGACCGCAGCTTTCGGCAAGGACACGCAAGTCGGCTTCATCGGCCTGGGCGTGATGGGCGCCGGCATGGCGCGCAACCTGCTGCACAAAGGCTATTCGCTGCACGTGTACGCGCGCCGCGACGCTGCCGCGCAGCCGCTGGTGCAGGCCGGCGCGCAGCGCGCGGCCTCGCCCGAGGCAGTGGGGCGCGCCTGTCGCCTGGTGTTCCTGTGCCTGTCCGACGACGCGGCCGTGGAGCAGGTGCTGTTCGGCGAGCAGGGGCTCGCGCGCGGCCTCGCCAAAGGCAGCGTGGTGGTGGACACGAGCACCATCTCCGCGACCTCGGCGCGCAGCTTCGCGCAGCGCCTGGCGCAAGGCGGCGTCGCCTTCGTCGACGCGCCGATCTCCGGCGGCCAGCAGGGCGCCGAGGCGGGCACGCTGGCGGTGATGGTGGGCGGCGCGGCCGATGTGGTCGCCGCCTGCCGCGAGGCGATGGAAGCCTTCGGCAAGACCATCACGCATGTCGGCGACGTGGGCGCCGGGCAGACCGTGAAGGCCTGCAACCAGGTGGCCGTGGCCGGTGCGATGCTCGGCGTGGCGGATGCGATCGCCCTGGCCAAGTCGCAGGGCGTGGATCCCAAGGTGATGCGCGAGGTGGTGCTGGGTGGCAGCGGCCGCAGCTTCGCGCTGGAGCGTCACGGCCAACGGATCATCGACTGCGACTTCCAGCCCGGCTTCCGTGCCCGCCTGATGCGCAAGGACCTGGGCATTGCCCTCGCGACGGCGCGCAGCGCCGGCGCCAACCTGCAAGGCGCGGAACTCGTCGAGCGATTGGTCGGCGAGCTGTGCGACAGCGGGCGCGCGGAGATGGACTGGAACATGCTGGGGCTGCTGGTGCAGGAGAAGGGCGAGCCCAAGCCCTGAGTCGGTCCATGTCATTGCGGGCTTACCCGCAATCCACGCGGCCCTGGTGCAAGCGCCGCATGGATCCCGGGTCGAGCCGGGGATGACATCCCTTCGATGTCATTGCGGGCTCGACCCGCAATCCACGACCGCGTGAATCTGGCGCACGGTGTCGGGTGGGGCCAGGTCGCCGTCAACCCCGAGTTTTTCCGCTAAGCGCGCGCCCTCTCTCTCCGTATGCTCGCTCCCAGCGGCGCATTGCCGAGGGAGCCTGCATTGAAGATCACCGGCATATCGGCCATTCCGCTGTCCTTCCGCCTGCCCGAGGGCAAGACGGTCACGATGGGAGTGGGCAGCACCGTCAAGCGCGACGCCATCATCGTGCGCGTCGAGACCTCCGAAGGCATCACCGGCTACGGCGAAGCGCATCCCGGCCGCAGCCCCGGCGCGATCGTCAGCCTGATCCACAACACGCTGGCACCGATGCTGGTCGGCATGGCCGCCACCGACGTGGTCGGCGTTGCCCAGCGCGTGCATCGCATGCAGCTGTCC
Organism: Ramlibacter sp.; assembly: GCF_028291745.1. Lineage (GTDB taxonomy): Bacteria > Pseudomonadota > Gammaproteobacteria > Burkholderiales > Burkholderiaceae_C > Ramlibacter. The sequence goes on from NZ_JAQGNQ010000086.1 coordinate 84,758, forward strand.
AGCCATGGCGTCGGCTCCGGCGCTTCGCTGGCGCTCTCGGGCATCGACATGGCGCTGTGGGACATCCGCGGCAAGGCGGCCAACATGCCGCTGTACGAACTGCTCGGTGGCACGCGCCGCCGCGTGCCCGCGTACGCCGGCGGCATCGCGCTGGGCTACCAGCCCAAGGAGTCGCTGGCCGAGGAGGCGAAGGAGTACGTCGCGCGCGGCTACAAGGCGCTCAAGCTGCGGCTGGGCGATAACGTGCGCGACGACATCGCGCGCGTCGTGCACGTGCGCGAGGCGCTCGGCGATCGCATCGACATCCTGAGCGACGCCAATACCGCGTACACGATCGCCGACGTGCGCCGCGTGCTGCCGGTGCTGGCGGACATCCGCGCCGGCTGGCTGGAGGAGCCGTTCGCCTGCAACGACTTCGCGTCCTATCGCGAAGCCGCGAAGATCACGCCGCTGGTGCCGATCGCTGCCGGCGAGAACCACTACACGCGCTTCGAGTTCGCGCAGTTGCTCGAAGCCGGTGCGGTGCGGATCTGGCAGCCCGACCTGTCCAAGTGCGGCGGCATCACCGAGGGCCTGCGCATCGCCGCCATCGCCTCGGCCTGGCGCATCCCGATGAACGCGCACAGCTCGGCGACCGGCCTCAATCACGCGGCCACGCTGCACTTCCTCGCGGCCTGCGAGAACGCGGGCTACTTCGAAGCGTGCGTGTCGAAGTTCAATCCCTTCCGCGACCTGTTCGGCAGCTGCTTCGAGATTGGTACCGACGGCTGCGTGGAGCCTCCCTCGGGCCCGGGCATCGGCATCGAAGTGGACGAGTCGCTGTTCGACCAGTACCCGCTGATCGACGGCCCCGGCTACGTCGTCAAGTTCTGAAGTCCGCCCGTTCCCGAGGAGAGACCGAAATGCGCAGCCTGAGCAGAAGACACTTCACCGCTGGTGGCCTCGCGCTGCTGGCCGCCGCCGGCGCCCGCGCGCAGCAGTTCCCCGATCGCAGCGTGCGCATCGTGGTGCCGTATCCGCCGGGCGGCTTCAACGACACGCTGGCGCGCGTGTCGGCCGACAAGCTCGGTCGCATGTGGAACCAGCCCGTGGTGGTGGAGAACCGGCCCGGCGGCAACACCACGGTGGGCAACCTCGCGGTGGCCAAGGCACCGGCCGATGGCTACACGATCCTGATCACGCCGCTGCCGTTCTCGGCGCTGCCCGGACTGTATGGCGCCAAGCTGCCGTATGACGCGATCAAGGACTTCACGCCGCTGGTGTGGGCCGGCAGCACGCAGAACGCACTGGTCGTGCGCAACGACCTGCCGGCGCGCAGCGTGCAGGAGTTCCTCGAGCTCGCGCGCAGCAAGCCCGGCAAGCTCAATTACGGCTCCACCGGCTCGGGCTCGTCGAACCATCTGTCGATGGAACTGCTGATGAAGATGGCCAACGTGAAGCTGGCGCACATCCCGTACAAGGGCAGCGCGCCGGCCGTCACTGCGCTGATCGGCGGCGAGATCGACGCGTTGTTCGACAACGTGCCCAACGTGCTGCCGCACATCAAGGCCGGCAAGATGCGCGCGATCGGCGTCAGCGGCGTGCAGCGCTCCGTGCTGTTGCCGGAGGTGCCGACGGTCGCCGAGTCGGGCGTGCCGGGCTACGAGGTGAACGTGTGGTTCGGCATGCAGCTGCCGGCCGGCACGCCGCAGCCGGTGGTGGAGCGCCTGAATCGCGACATGGTGACGCTCCTCAAGGAGCCGGACGTGATCCAGCGCTTTCGCGCGCAGGGCGTGGAGGTGGTGGCCAGCACGCCGGGCGAATTCAGCAAGCTGGTGGCCAGCGAGGTCTCCAAGTGGAGCGCGCTGATCAAGGACGCCAACATCCGCATCGAATGAAGATCACCGACGTGAGCCTCACGCTGTTCGCGTGGGACGACATCCCCGCGACCAGCTACGGCGCGCACACCGGCAAGTTCTCGGGCGCCAGCCAGCTCGGGCTGCTGTCGGTCGTGACCGACCAGGGCCTCACCGGCCACGCCTTCCTCGGCTCCGCGTTCCACGCGGCGGACATGGACGGGCCGGGCCTGATCCGCTACCTGAAGCCGATTCTCATGGGCCAGGACCCGCTGGAGCGCGAGCGCCTGAACAAGGCCATGTGGAAGCGCGTGCGGACCACCACCGTGCGGGCGATCGGTGCGATCGACATCGCGCTGTGGGACATCGCGGGCCGGGCCGCGGGCCTGCCGATCCACCAGCTGCTCGGGACGTACCGCACGCAGGTGCCGGCCTACATCAGTTCGGCGGTGCTGGCCAGTCCGCAGGCGTATGCCGAAGAGGCGCTGCACTATCGCTCGCGCAAGCTCGCCGCGTACAAGATCCACCCGCCGCAGCAATGGCGCGAGGACATCCGCGTGTGCGAGGCCGTGCGCATGGCGGTCGGCGACGAATACCTGCTGATGCTCGACTCGGTCTGGAGCTACGACTATCCCGCGGCGCTGCGCGTGGGCCAGGCCATCGAGGCGCTGGGCTTCTACTGGTACGAGGACCCGCTGGCCGACGCCGACATCTACAACTACGTGGAGTTGAAGAAGCACCTGCACATCCCGATCATGGCCACCGAGTACCCGGCGGCGGGGCTCGATGCCTACACGCCGTGGGTGAAGGAGCGCGCCACCGACTTCCTGCGCGGCGACGTGGCCGTCAAGGGCGGCATCACCGGCTGCATGAAGGCGGCGCACCTGGCCGAAGCCTTTCGCCTGAACTTCGAGGTGCACCACGGCGGCAACTCGCTGAACAACTTCGCGAACCTGCATGTGATCATGGCCCTGGCGAACACCGAGCTGTTCGAGGTGCTGCTGCCGGCGGCTTCGCAGAAGTACGGGTTGGTGCAGGACATCGAGATCGACGCAGACGGCCTCGTGCATGCGCCGCAGGGGCCCGGGCTGGGAGCGCAGATCGATTTGGATCTCGTCGAGCGCAAGAAGATCGCGGTTCTCTCGTAGGCTGGGCTCGCGCAGCGACCCCAGCTTTGGCGCCCGCGCAAACCCGCTGGGGTGCGCTGCGCGCAGCCCAGCCTACCGTCGATGTAGGGTGGGATTCGCGCAAGCGAACCCCAGCGTTGCGGCGCGGCGCGTGGCTGACGTGGGGTGCGGCTGCGCCGCATCCCACCCTACCAATACACCCCGAACGCCAGGCGCAACTCCTCCAGCGCTTGCTTCGACAGAGCCTGCGGCTTGGCCGCGGCCAGCAGCCACAGCTTCGCCGTCTCCTCCAGCTCCTCCAGCACCGCCATCGCCTGTGCCGGCGTGTCGTGCCAGACGTTCGGGCCGAGGCGCGTGAGCATCACCGCGCGCAAGGGCGTGCCGGCTTCGGCATAGCGCGCGATCAGCGCCGCGACCAGATCCGCCACTTCCGGGGCGCCGGGCCGGCGATACGGGACGACGGGCACATGCCCGACCTTCATCACGAAATAGGGCGTGATGGGCGGCAGCAGCTCGCCCTGCGGATCGCCCAGCGTCAGGGCCACGCAATGCGTGCTGTGGCTGTGGATCACGCAGCGCGGCGTGCTGGCCAGCGGCGCGTGCGCCTCGTAGATGCGCCGATGCAGCACCAGCGTCTTGCTGGCCGTGGCGCCGCCGACCTGGCGGCCTTGCAGATCCACCTTCGCCAACGCAGCCGGGTCGAGGAAGCCGAGGCAGGCGTCGGTGGGCGTGATCAGGAAGCCGTCGTCGAGCCGCACGCTGATGTTGCCCGCCGTCGCGTGCACATAGCCGCGCTCGAACAGGCTGCGGCCGACGCGGCAGATCTCTTCGCGGGCCTGGCTCTCCGTCATGCGAGCAGGCCGAAGGACTTGCGAAAGAAATCGGGCGTGCCGAAGTTGCCGGACTTCAGCGCCAGGTGCAGATCGGCGTCGCAGGCGGTCGCCTGGGCAAAGCACCAGGGCACACCAGGATCGATCTGCCTGCCGATGCGCAATTGCCGCACGCCCAGTGCCTGCACGACGGCGCCGGAGGTTTCGCCGCCGGCCACCACGAGCTGTCGCACCCCCAGCGTGACCAGGCCGCGGCCGATGGCCGCCAGCGCCTCTTCGACCAGCGCGCCGGCATCGTGCGCGCCCAGGCGCTGCTGCACCGCCTGCACGGCGTCTGGCGCGGCCGTGGAGTAGACCAGCACGGGCCCTTGCGCCAGCCGCGGCTGCGCCCACGCGAGCACCGCGTCCACGACCGCTTCGCGGTCTGCCACCAGCTGCAGTGCGTCGAGCGGATAAGCCGCGCCGCCCGCAGCGATGAAATCCTTCACCTGCGCCTGCGTCGCCTGCGAGCAGCTGCCCGAGACGATCGCCTGCAGGCCATGCGCAGGCGGCAGCGCCGCGGCCGCGGGCGAGGGCGCCAGGCCGTGGTTCTGCGGCAGGCCGATGGCCACGCCGGAACCGGCGACCACCAGCTTCGCATCGGCAAGCGCGCGTCCGAGCGCCATCAGGTCTTCGTTGGCCACCGCATCGACGATGGCCAGGCGCACGCCCTCGCCGCGCAGCTGCGCGATGCGCGCGCGGATTGCTTCGCTGCCCGCGCGCACCACGGCATGGGCGACCAGGCCGACCTTGCCGCGCGACTGCGCCTGCAGCACGCGCACCAGGCTGGGGTCGGTCATCGGCGTGAGGGGATGGTTGCGCATGCCCGATTCATCGAGCAGCACGTCGCCCACGAACAGGTAGCCCTGGTACACGGTGCGGGCGTTCTCCGGAAACGCCGGTGTCACGCAGCAGAAGTCGGCACCGAGCGCAGCGAGCAGCGCTTCGGCCACCGAACCGATGTTGCCGGCCGGCGTGGAGTCGAAGGTCGAACAGACCTTGAAGTAGAACTGGCCGCAGCCTTGCGATTGCAGCCAGCGCAGCGCTGCCAGCGACTGCTCCACAGCCTGCGCCGCGGGGACGGTGCGCGACTTGAGCGCCACCACCACCGCATCGACGTTGGCCACCGGCGCGGCGGGCACGCCGATGCTCTGCACCACCTGCATGCCCGCGCGCACGAGATTGTTCGCGAGGTCGGTGGCGCCGGTGAAGTCGTCGGCGATGCAGCCCAGAAGCAGTTGGCGCGCCATGCGTCAGTAAGGCGGATTGAAGCCGTTGCGGCCGGCGTTGATGCGCGTGGCCACCGGCTTGCCGGCCATCTCCTGCACGGTCATCGACACGCCGCTGCCCACGTGCAGCAGCGCGCGGTCAGCCGGGCGCAGGCTCACGACCGGGGCATCGGGCGGCACCACGATGGTCTTCTGGCCGTCCTTGTATTTCAGCTCGAGCCGGCGACCGTCGGCGGACGAGGCGACATCGGCGACCGTGGCATTGGTCATCGTGCTGTCCGGCAGGAAGTCGAAGGGATAGTGGCCCTCGCCGGTGCCGCGCATGGCCTCGGGGAACAGCACCACGGCGATGGCGCGCTGGCTGCCATCGGCTTGCGGCATGCCGCCCACGCCGACGAAGGTGCCGGGCTTCACGTCGGCGAACGTCACGGGGTAGACCTCGGTCAGGCGCACATCCGGGGCGATGGCGACGTCGATGGTGTCGCCATTGCGCTGCTTCACGGTGACCCGCGAATCCGACAGCGCCGTGATGGTGCCGCGGATGCGTACGGTGGCTGGCTGCTGTGCGCTGGCCAGGTGGGGGAGGGTGGGAAGGGCGGCGGCCAGGACGGCAGCCCTCAGGAGTTCGCGACGTGTGGGGTTCATGCTTTTTCTCCATGGTCCTGCATCCCCTGCCGGACCGCTTCCAGCAGGGCTTCGGGCCGAGCGGGTTTTACCAGATGTTGGTCGAATCCCGCGTCGTGCGCCTTGCTGATGTCGCTGGTGGTGCCATAGCCCGTGAGCGCGACCAGGTAGCAGCGGCCGCCGTTGCGGTGGCTGCGCAGGCGCTCGGCGAGCTCGTAGCCGCTCAGGCCGGGCAGGCCCACGTCGAGCACGGCGACGTCCGGCGCGAAGCGGTCCAGCACCGTCAGCGCCACGCCCGGGTCGTAGGCAACCTGCACTTCGTAGCCCGAGAGCTCCAGCAGCGTGGCTGCGGTATCGGCCGCGTCCTGGTTGTCGTCGACCAGCAGCACGCGGCCCTGGCCCCCGGCCCTGCTGCCGGGCGCCTGCTGCTCCGGCGCCGGCCGCGACGCGGCGACGGTGGGCAGGTGGACGATGAAGCGGCTGCCCTGGCCGACGCCGCCGCTCTCGGCGCGCACGGTGCCGCCATGCATCTCGACCAGGTTGCGCACGATGGCCAGGCCCAGCCCGAGGCCGCCGCGCGAGCGGTCCGCGCCCTGCGGCGCCTGGAAGAACAGGTCGAACACGCGCCCCAGCACCGCGGGCGGCATGCCCACGCCGCTGTCGGCGACGACGATCTCCGCACCGGCCGGGCCCGGCTGCAGCGCCAGCCGGATCGCCTCTTCCGGGCCGGTGAACTTCACCGCGTTGCCCAGCAGGTTGTGCAGCACCTGGGCCAGCCGCACCTCGTCGCCCGAGACCCACAGGTTCGCGGCTTCGGGGGCGATGGCCAGTTCCAATTGCCGCAGCCCCAGCACCGGCTGCACGACCTGGCCGGCATGGCGCACCAGCTCGGCCAGCCGCAGCGGCTGCATGCGCATTTCCAGCCGGCCGCCGGTGATGCGCGAGACGTCCAGCAGGTCGTCCACGAGCCGCTTCATGTGCGCGACCTGGCGCTCCATCACTTCGCGCTCGCTGCGCGTGCCGGGATCGCCCTTGCGCGCCATCAGGTGCAGCGCGGTGGCCATGGGCGCGAGCGGATTGCGCAGCTCGTGCCCCAGCATGGCCAGGAATTCGTCCTTGCTGCGGCCGGCCTCCTCGCCGCGGTGCAGCGCGTCGGTGGCGCGCGCCAGCAGCGTCTCGCGCTCGGCCTCGCCGGCGCGCCGCTCCTGCGCCGCCCGGTCGCGTTCGGCCGACGCCAGTTCCAGGGCAGCCCCGACGTCCTGCAGTTCCGCGATCCCCAGGGGCGGCAAGTGCACCGGCTCGCCGCGACCGAGCGCGCCGGCAGCCGCCTTGAGCGCCTCGATGGGATCGATGAGGTCGCGCGAGTAGTACCAGGCCAGGAAGGCCGCCAGCGCCAGCGAGGCGATCAGGCCCGCGATCACGGCGCCGAGCCCGCCGTAGTAGCCGCTGCTGGCGTTGATCGCGGAGATGCCGGTGGCCACCACCCAGCCCGACTGCGGCAGGCGGCTGTAGCCGGTGTGGCTGCGCGTGCCTTCCACGGTGATGGTGGTGCCGGTGCCTTCCGGCGCGGGCCTTTCCAGCAGCGCCTGCAGGGACGCGCTGGGGTGCGAGCCGCCGCCGCTGCGGGTGCGGGCCACGCGCGTGAGCTTGCGGTCGAACACTGCCACCACGGAGGTGCTGGGCATCACCTGCCGGTTCAGCACCGCCTGGATCTCGTCGACGGAGATCACCGCCGACAGCACGTACTGCAGCGTCCCCTGCCGCAGCACGGGCACTCGCACGGCAAAGGCCGGACCGGCATTGCGCGGGCCGACCGCCACGTTACCGACCACCGGCTGCTTCGTACTGAGCACGCGCTGCATGCTTTCGGGGTCGACCGGGCCGGGCCGCGGCGTATTCAGCTGCAGCGAGGAGCTGAGCAGAACCTGACCCTGCGCATCGGCCAGCACCACCGCGCGCCAGCCCTGGTCGGCGGCGACGCGCGCCACCAGCGCATGGAATTCGGGCAGGCGCTGCGCCGCGAGTTCGTCGGACACGGCCAGGGTTTGCAGCACGCCGAAGGACGCGCGCAGTTCGGCGTCGATGGCGGTGCCCAGGGCGCGGGACACTGCCAGCGCATTCTGCTGCGCCTCGCGCTCGCGCTCACCGGCCATGTAGGCCAGCACGATGGCGGCGACGATCGCCAGCGGCAGCAGCCCGCTCGCGGCCAGCAGGAACAGCCGGAAGCGCAGCGGCCGGCCTTGGGCCCCCGCCGTCATTTCTGGCGGACCACGTAGCGCACGAAACCGTCGGCCCGCGTGAAGCGGTCGTAGACGCGGCGTGCCGCGTGATTGTCGGAGCGGGTCACCCAGTAGAGGCGGGCCCAGCCTTCGGCGCGCATGGCGTTGCGCAGCCATTCGATCAGGGCGCTGCCGATGCCGTGCCCGCGCGCGCCGGGCGCGACGAACAGGTCTTCGAGGTAGCACACGGCCTGGGTCTCGAAGGTGTTCTCGTGCACCACGCAGTTGGCGAGCCCGTAGACCTGGCCGTCGACCTCGGCCACGATGCACATGATCTGCGAATCGGGATCGAGGATGCGCTTCCAGGTGCGGTCGGTGACTTCGTCGGGAAGCTGCACGCGGTAGAAGTCGCAATAGCCGCGCCACAACTGGCGCCATGCAGCTTCGTCAGCGGGCAGGGCGGCGCGGATGGTGCAGGACGGCGGTGGGGTCACCAATCCATTGTGCCGTGGGTGGCGTGCCGGCGGGGCGGGCAGGAAGCGGACTGCCGGACGCAGAAGACGCGGAAGTTACGCAGAAGCCGCAGAAGGACATCCGAAAAAGTTTTGAAGGTTCTTTCGCTTGTCCCCGGGCCTGTTCGCGTATCTCTCCCTTTTGCGTCTTCCGCGCAACTTCTGCGCCTTCTGCGTCCGGATGTTGGCTTTTCGGCTTTCGGCCCTCAGAGCTGCCGAGCCAGCAGCACCGCAGCGTGGATCGCCTTGCGCTGCGCACCGTCGTGGATCTGGTGGCGGCAGCTGGTGCCGTCGGCGACCACGATGGCGTCGGGGGCCGAGCGCACCGCGGGCAGCAGGCTCAGTTCGGCCATCTGCAGCGAGACCGCATGGTGCTTCGCCTCGTAGCCGAAGCTGCCGGCCATGCCGCAGCAGCTCGATTCGATCAGCTGCGGCTGCACGCCCGGGATCAGCTTGAGCACGTCCAGCACCGGTGAGACCGCACCGAAAGCCTTCTGGTGGCAGTGGCCGTGCACCAGTACCGGGCCGGCCAGCGGCTTCAGGCGCTGTTTCAGCGCTTCGAGCTGGCCGGCTGCGGCTTCGCGGGCCAGGAACTCCTCGAGCAGCAGCGACTGCCCGGCCAGCACCTGCGCGCGCTCGCCGAAGCCCATCGCCGTGACTTCGTCGCGCAGCGAGAGCAGGCACGAGGGCTCCAGGCCCACGATGGCAATGCCTTTCGCGGCCAGCGGATGCAGTGCATCGAGCATCTCGGCGGCCTTGGCCTTGGCTTGCTCCACCATGCCGGTGGCCAGATAGGTGCGGCCGCAACAAAGATGCTTGCCGTCCGGCTTTTCCTTGCTGGCGACGTGCACGGTGTAGCCGGCGGCCTGCAGCACCGCGAAGGCGGCACGCGCGTTCTCGGATTCGAAGAAGCCGTTGAAGGTGTCGACGAACAGCACCACCGGCTTCGCCGCGGCAAGCAGCTCGGCGCGCGTCGCGCCCACCGTGCCGCTGTTGAAGAAATGCCGTGCCTGCCATTCGGGCAGGCTGCGCCTGGCCGAAAAGCCCAGGAGCTTTTCGCCGACCGCGGCCAGCGCGCCGCTGCGATTGCGCAGGTTCAGCAGGCCCGCGAAGCGGCTCGCCGTCGCGGCGTAGTCGGGCAGGCGCGCGATCAACTTGTCCTTGAGCGACCAGCCGTTCTTTTTGCCATCGGCCTGCTTGAATTCGATCTTCATGCGGGCCATGTCGACGCCGGTGGGGCAGTCGCGCTTGCAGCCCTTGCAGCTGACGCACAGCTCCATCGCGTCGCGCACGGCATCGCTGGCGAGGCCGTCGGGACCGAGTTGGCCGCTCATCGCCAGGCGCAGCGTGTTGGCGCGGCCGCGCGTGAGGTGCTGCTCGTCGCGCGTGACGCGGTAGCTGGGACACATCGTGCCCGCATCGAACTTGCGGCAGTGCCCGTTGTTGTTGCACATCTCCACCGCCTTGGCGAAACCCTGGGCCGGGTCGCCGCCGGTGCCGGGCGCCGTGGTCTTCTCGGTGGCCGGATCGTTCTGCACGTTCCAGGCGCTCCAGTCGAGGGCGGGCGTGAGCGGGATCACCTTGTAGGTGGGCGGGAAGCGCATCAGCCGCGTGTCGTCCATGCGCGGCGGATTGACCATGCGATTGGGCGAGAGCAGCCCGATCGGGTCGAACATGCGCTTGATCTCGGCAAAGGCCGAATCGATCGCCGGGCCGAACTGCCAGCGGATCCACTCGCCGCGGCACAGGCCGTCGCCGTGCTCGCCGGAATAGGCGCCCTTGTACTTGCGCACCAGCTCCGATGCTTCCTCGGCGATGTGGCGCATCTCGGGGGCGCCATTGCGACGCATGTCGAGAATCGGCCGCACGTGCAGCGTGCCGACCGAGGCGTGCGCATACCAGGTGCCCTTGGTGCCGTGCTTGCGGAACACCTGCGTCAGCGCATCGGTGTATTCGGCCAGGTGCGCAAGCGGCACCGCGCAGTCCTCGATGAAGGAGACCGGCTTGCCGTCGCCCTTCAAGCTCATCATGATGTTGAGGCCGGCCTTGCGCACTTCCCACAGCGCCTTCTGCGGGGCTTCGTCGGGCATCAGCACCACCGACTTCGGCAGGCCGAGGTCGCCCATCAACTGTTCGAGTTCGGTGAGCTTGCGCAGCAGCGCGGTGCGGTCGGCACCAGCGAATTCCACCAGCAGCACGGCATCGGGCTGGCCGATCAGGGCCGTGCGCACGGTCGATGCGAACGCCGGGTTCTGCAGCGACAGCTCGATCATCGTGCGATCGACCAGTTCCACCGCCGTCAGCGTGCCGTCGCCACCGAGCTTGACGATGTGCTGCGCCGAGTCCATCGCCTGGTAGAAGGTGGGGAAGTTCACCACGCCCAGCACCTTGTGCTTGGGCAAGTGAGACAGCTGCAGCTTCAGGCTGCGCGTGAGGGCCAGCGTGCCCTCGCTGCCGATCAACAGGTGCGCCAGGTTGACGCTGCCGTCCTGGGTATACGGCTTCTCGTTCTGGTTGTGGAAGATGTCGAGGTTGTAGCCGCCCACCCGGCGCAGCACCTTGGGCCAGCGCGCCTCGATCTCGGGGCGCAGCGTCCACGCCAGTTCGCGCACGCGCTCGCCCATGTCGCGCGCCGCGCCCGAGCTCTGGTCGAAGCGGCCGAAGGTGTGCAGCGCGCCGTCGGACGTCCAGGCCTCCGCCCGCAGCACGTTGTGCACCATGTTGCCGTAGGCGATGCTGCGGCTGCCGCAGGAGTTGTTGCCGGCCATGCCGCCGAGGGTGGCCTGGGCTGCGGTCGACACGTCCACGGGATACCAGAGGCCGGTCTTTTTCAGCTGTGCGTTCAGGTGGTCCAGGACGATGCCGGCTTCCACCGTCACGGTGCGCTTGTCGGCATCGACCTCCAGCACGTTGCGCACATGCTTGGAGAAGTCGACCACCAGGCCCGCGCCTACCGTCTGCCCGCACTGGCTGGTGCCGCCGCCGCGCGGCACGATGGGCACCTTCAGGTCGCGGCAGATGTCCAGCGCGATGCGTGCGTCCTCGCTGCTGCGCGGCAGGAACACGCCCACCGGCATCACCTGGTAGATCGAGGCATCGGTGGCATAGCGGCCGCGGTCCGCCGGCGAGAACAGCACTTCGCCTTGGGTCTCGCTGGCCAGGCGCTGGGCGAGGCGGCCGGCGACTTCGTTGCTGGCCTTGGCCACGCGGTCGTAGGCGCGGCCGGCGTTGTCGCGCGTGACTTCGAGGGGCAGGGGCGCGTTCATTTGGCGGCTCCCGCGGGCTGCGCCTCGCGCAGCTGTTCCAGCACCACGTCGCGCTTGTTGCGCAGGTGGGCAAGCAGGACGTCGCGCATCGCGACCGCGTCATGGGTGGCCAGGGCCTCGATCATCTTTTCGTGTTCCTTGACGGCGCGCTTCCATTTTTCGCCGTCCTGGTTGGAGCGGAAACGCAGCGCCTGCAGGCGCGCGTTCACCTGGTTGTAGACCTGCGCCAGCACCGGGTTCTTGGCCGCGGCGCTGATCGCGTTGTGGATGCGCGAATTGAGGGCGTAGTACGCCGAGAGGTCGCGCCGCGTGTAGGCGGCCAGCATCTCGAAATGCATGGCCTGGATCTCGGCCAGCTCGTGCGGCGTAATGCGCTGCGCCGCCAGCTCGCCCGACTGGCCTTCCAGCCCGGCCATGACCTCGAAGGTGTTCATCACGTCGGCTTCGGTCAGCGACACGGCGACCGCGCCGCGGTGCGGCAGCAGCTCGACCAGGCCTTCGGCGGCGAGCATCTTGATGCCCTCGCGCAGTGGCGTGCGGGAGACCTTCAGGAGTTCGGAGAGCTCGCGCTCGTTGAGCTTGGCGCCCGGGCGGATGCGGCCTTCGACCAGCATCTGGCGCAGGCGTTGCGCCGCCTGCTCGTGCAGGGCGGCGCGGGGAATGGCGATGATTTCTGCCGTCATGGGCGTCATTTTGTATGCAAAATAGTCCGGGGGCAAATGCCACACTAAGAAGAGTCGCTATTGACAACAGAATTTTGTATGCAAAAAATGGCGACACTTTCAACGAACCCCCCCACCATGGTCACCCTCGACTTTCACCCCACCGGCCGCCACTTCCTGCAAATCCCGGGTCCGTCCCCGGTTCCGGACCGCATCCTGCGGGCCATGAGCCTGCCGACGATCGACCACCGCGGCCCCGAGTTCGGCGTGCTGGGGCTGCGCGTGCTCAAGGGCATGCAGCAGATCTTCCAGACCAAGCATCCGGTCGTGATCTATCCGGCCTCGGGCACCGGCGCCTGGGAGGCGGCGCTGGCCAACACGCTGAGTCCCGGCGACCAGGTGGTGATGTACGAGACGGGGCACTTCGCCAGCCTGTGGCAGAAGATGGCCACCCGCATGGGCATCAAGACCGAATTCCTCGGCCTGCCCGGCATCGAGGGCTGGCGCCGCGGCGTGCAGGCGCACCTGATCGAGGAGCGCCTGAAGGCCGATACCGGCCACAGCATCAAGGCGGTGTGCGTGGTGCACAACGAGACCTCCACCGGTGCCACGAGCAACATCCTCGCCGTGCGCCGCGCCATCGATGCGGCAAAGCATCCCGCGCTGCTGCTGGTCGACTCGATCTCCGGCCTGGCGTCGGCCGAATACAAGCATGACGAGTGGGGCGTCGACGTCACCGTCAGCGGCTCGCAGAAGGGGCTGATGCTGCCCCCGGGCATCAGCTTCAACGCGCTGTCGCCCAAGGCGATCGAAGCCAGCAAGAGCGCGAGGCTGCCCAAGGCCTTCTGGGCCTGGGACGAGATCATCGAGATGAACAAGTCGGGCTACTGGCCCTACACGCCCAACACCAACCTGCTGTACGGGCTGGCCGAGGCGATCGACATGCTGCTCGATCCCACCTTCGGCGGCCTGCAGGGCGTGTTCGCGCGCCACCAGCGCTGGGGCGAGGGCGTGCGCGCCGGCGTCAAGGCCTGGGGCCTGGAGCTGCAGTGCACCGAGGTCGCCAGCCAGTCGCCGGTGCTGACCGGCGTGATGATGCCCGAGGGCATCGACGCCGACGCCGTGCGCAAGCTGATCTACGAACGCTTCGACCTGTCGCTGGGCACGGGCCTGGGCAAGGTCAAGGGCCGCATGTTCCGCATCGGCCACCTCGGCGACTGCAACGACCTGACGCTGATGGCCGCCCTCTCGGGCTGCGAGATGGGCATGAAGCTCTCGGGCGTGAAGCTCGCCGGCTCGGGCGTTGCCGCGGCGATGGACTATTTCGCCGGACACCCTGTGCAGCTGCCCATGAAGAAGGCGGCCTGAGAGCCGCCGCCCCCACCACTTTTCAGGAGAGAGATCAGAGATGCAACGCAGAACCTTCATCACCGGCGTCGCAGGCACCGCCGCGACCATCGCCCTGCCGATGGCCCGCGCCCAGAGCCTGCCCACGCAAACGGTCCGCATCATCGTGGGCTTCGCGCCCGGTGGTGGCACCGACCTGCTGGCCCGCGTGATCGGCCAGAAACTCGGGGAAATGTGGAAGACGACGGTGCTGGTGGAAAACCGCGCCGGTGCCTCCGGCGCCATCGCCGCCGACTACGTTGCCAGGCAGCCGGGCGACGGCACGGTGCTGCACATGGCGCACATCAACAGCCATGCGATCGTGCCCAACCTGCAGAAGGTGAGCTACGACCCGATCAGGGACTTCCAGCCGATCGTGCTGGTGGGCGTGACGCCCAACCTGCTGATCTGTGGCCAGATGCAGCCGGCCAAGACCGTGCATGACCTGGTCGCCCTGTGCAAGGCCAACCCCGGCAAGATCAGCTTCGGCTCGGCCGGCACCGGCTCCGCCCAGCACCTGGCCCTGGAGATGTTCATGCTGCAGGCCGGCGTGAAGGCGATCCACGTGCCGTACAAGGGCTCCGGCCCGATGCTGACCGACCTGATCGGCGGCCAGGTGCAATACAGCTTCGACACGATGACGGCCGCCACGCCGCACGTGAAGAGCGGCAAGGCCGTCGCCATCGCCCAGACGCGCCTCAAGCGCGCCAGCGGCCACCCCAACGTGCCGACGATGAACGAGTCCGGCTTCCCCGGCTTCGAGGCCACGACCTGGTACGGCCTGGTGGGCCCGGCCAAGCTGCCGGTGGCACTGGCCCATCGCATCAACGAGGACGTCAACAAGATCCTGTTGATGCCCGACGTGATGGAGAAGCTGGAAATCTCCGGCGCCGAGGACGGCGGCGGCTCGCCCGAGAAGTTCTCGCAGTTCATGCGCGTCGAGCAGGTCAAGTGGGCCAAGGTGATCAAGGACGCGAACGTGAAGGCGGATACCTGATCCGCGGCGGCCGAGGCTGAGGCCGAGGGAGAAAACCCAACAACCGGACGCAGAAGGCGCGGAAGTTTCGCAGAAGACGCAGAAGACGCAGAAGAAAAGCTTCAGGTTTTTCTTTGGCTCTTTTGCGGCTTCTGCGTCGTTTTTGCGTCTTCTGCGTCCGGATGTTGGGGGTTGAATTGGAGAGCATTGGATGAATGAAACAACACGACCCCTGCCGCTGGCCGGGGTGCGCGTCCTGGACATCAGCCAGGTGATGGCGGGCCCGTATGCCTGCATGCTGCTGGGAGACCTCGGCGCCGACGTGATCAAGATCGAGCCGCCGGGCACCGGGGACCAGACCCGCGGCTCCATGGGTTTCAAGATGAAGGGCGCCGATTCGCTCGGCTTCCTCAACATGAACCGCAACAAGCGCAGCGTCACGCTCGACCTCAAGTCCGAGGCCGGCAAGGAAGTGCTGAAGACGCTGGCCGCCGAGGCGGACATCCTGGTCGAGAACTACCGCCCCGGCGCGCTCAAGCGCCTCGGCCTCGGCTACGAGGTGATCAAGGAGATCAACCCGCGCCTGGTCTACACCAGCATCTCGGGCTTCGGCCAGACCGGCCCCTGGGCCGATCGCCCCGGCTTCGACCTGATGGCGCAGGCGATGTCCGGCGTGATGAGCGTGACGGGCTATCCCGACTCGCCGCCGGTGAAGGCCGGCGTGCCGGTGGCCGACATCGGCTGCGCGCTGTTCGCGATCTACGCCACGCTTGCCGCCTACATCGGCGCCAAGAACACGGGCCAGGGCCAGTACATCGACGCTGCGCTGTTCGACACGGCGATGGCCTTCTCGGTGTGGGACACCTGCGACTGGTGGGGCACCGGCAAGGAGCCGCAGCCCCTGGGCACCTCCAACAAGATGACGGCGCCCTACCAGGCGATGGCCTGCGCCGACGGCTACTTCGTGATGGGCGCCAACAACCAGAAGTTGTGGGTGCAACTCTGCAAGCTGATGGGCCGTGAGGAGCTGATCGCGGATCCGCGCTTCACCACCATCTCGCAGCGCCTCGCGCATCGCGCCGAACTGCAGGATGAACTCGAGCAAAGCTTCAGCGTCAAGGGCAAGGACTACTGGGTCGAGACGCTGCTGGCCAACGGCATTCCCGCCGGCCCCATCCTGTCGTACCCGGAAGCCTTCGGCAGCGAGCATGCGAAGGTGCGCAACATGCGCATGGAGATCGACCACCCGGTCGAAGGCAAGGTGCCCAACATCGGCTTCGCGGTGAAGCTTTCCGGCACGCCGCAGCAGGTGCGCCGGCATCCGCCGCTGCTGGGGGAACACACCGAGGAAGTGCTGGCCGAAGCCGGCATCGGCAGCGAGCAGATCGCGCAATTGCGTGCGGCAGGAGCGTTCGGATCATGAGCAGCAACGAAGGAGCCGTGCACCTCGAGGTCGCTGGCGGCATCGCCTCGGTCACCTTCGACCGGCCCGAGGCGCGCAACGCGATGACCTGGGCGATGTACCAGCGGCTGCGCGCCATCTGCGAGCAGCTGCGCGACGACCACTCCGTGCGCGCGGTGCGCTTCCAGGGGGCGGGCGGCGAGGCCTTCGTGGCCGGCACCGACATCTCGCAGTTCGTCGGCTTCGACGGCCAGCGCGGCGTCGAGTACGAACTGCAGATCGACCACACCATGCAGCTGCTGGCCGGCCTGCCCATGCCCACCGTGGCGGTGGTGCAAGGCTGGTGCATAGGCGGTGGCCTGGCGATCGCCAGCACCTGCGACTTCCGCATCGCCACGCCTGCCGCGAAGTTCGGCGTCCCGATCGCGCGCACGCTGGGCAACTGCCTGTCGATCGCCAACGTCGCGGGGCTCGTGGCTGCCTTCGGGCGGCCGCGCGTGCAGCGCCTGCTGTTGCTGGCCGATGTGATCGGCGCGGAAGAGGGGGCGAGCTGCGGCTACGTCACCGAAGTGGTCGCGGCCGAAGGCATCGAGGCCGTCGCGCAGAAGCTGTGCGGGCGGCTCGCATCGCTGGCACCGGTGACGCAGCAGGTCAGCAAGGAGGCGCTCGCGCGGCTGCTGCGCCACGACCTGCCGGAAACCGAAGACCTGATCCGCCGCACCTACGGCAGCGAGGATTTCCGCGAGGGCGTGGAGGCTTTCGTGGCCAAGCGCCCGCCGGTTTGGAAAGGCCGCTGACCGCGTCTTGCCGAAGCCACCGTCCTACGCAGCCTCCCGCGGGCGCTGCCTAGGATGGAGGCCATTCAGGAGAAGGCGCATCATGGCCAGGAACGATTCCCTGTTGGGTTCCAACATGCCGGCGCGTCCGGGCGAACCGCTCGACCTGCTGACCTCGGTCGCGGGTGAAGAGGACCCCGGCGCGGCTATCGATCTCGCCACCCCCGGCGGCAACGAAGGCCGCTCCGACCAGCCCGCCGGCCAGGCGCCGGGCCAGCCCTCCGGCGCGCAGCGGCCCATGAGCCCGGGCGACGAGGCTCCCGTCGGCACGCCGGGCACCGGCGAGAACGTGTGCCCCCAATGCGGCGGCAGCGGCCGGCTCGGGGCCTCGGCCTGTCCGATGTGCCAAGGCACCGGCAAGATCAACGTCGGCATCGGCGGGGCCTGATCCCGCCCGGACGCATGCAGCTGTCCGCCTCCGGCCGCATCGGCGTTCTTCCTCCCATCCAGGCGCTGCAGACGCGCAGCGGCCGATTGAGCTACCTGCTCTCGGGGCAGGGGCCGCCGACCATCGTGTTGTTCAGCGGGGCCGGTGTCAGCCTGCAGGGATGGGAGCCGCTGTATCCGCGCATCGAGCAGCTCGGTGCCGTATTCGGCTGGAACCGCTTCGGCCTGCAGGGCAGCGACCCGCCGCCCGCCCGGCAGACCGGCACCACCGTCGTCGGCTCGCTGCGGGAATTGCTGGGATATGCGGGCCTGGCGCCGCCCTACGTCCTGGTCGCGCACTCGCTGGGCGGCCTGTTCGCCAACCTGTATGCACGCCTGTATCCGCAGGAGGTCGCGGGCGTGCTGTTGCTCGAAGCGACGCATCCCGACGACCACGAGGCGTTGGGCAAGCACGAGGACCAGCTGGCGCGTGCGCTGGCCAAGGTGCTGACGCTGCCCGAGGTCTTCTTCAAGCCGAACCTGCACCGCGAGCTGAAGACCGTCGGTGACACCGTGCGGGAGATCGCGTCGGCCGGTCCCTTTCCGGAGGTGCCCGTGCGCGTGATCACCGGCGGCCTCACGCCCAGGGCCGCGCTGCTGTCACCGGGCGCGCTGGGGGCCAAACGCGCCAATCAGCAGGCGCTGGCGCGGCTCTCGCCAATGGGCGAGCAGGTGATCGCGCACAAGAGCGGGCACTTTCCGCAGTTGACCGAACCGGAGCTCGTGTTGCAGGTGCTCGGGGAGTTGGTCAGGAGCGTCGAGCTGGCGATGCAAGCGTGACGGTCATGCGCCCGCGGGGGGTAAGTCATCATCCCCCACGCGCAGCCACTTCTCCATTCGCACCCCGTCCGCGAGGCCGCTGTACATCGCCGCGCGAATCGCGCGTTCATGATACGCGTGCTCGTTGTAGAAGGTGCGCGCTGCCACGTTGTCGCGCCGCGCCTCGACGCGGATCCGCTTGGCGCCGGCGGTGCGCGCGACGTCTTCCAGCCATTCGAGGATCGCGCTGCCCAGGCCTTCGCGCCGGCACAGCGGATGCACGGCCAGCAGCAGCAGGTGGGCGTCGGTGTCCAGGTACGACATGATCCCGAAGCCGGCGAGCGCGCCGGGCGGGCCGGCGACCACCACGTTGGTGTTGGCGTCGCGGATCGCGCGCGCCACGCGCTGGGGCCGCCAGCTCCAAGGCAGGCCCTGCTCGATGGTGTCGCGCGACATGAGGGCGATCTCCGGCGCGTCCGCGGGAGTGGCCAGGCGCAAGGCGAGTTCGGTGCGCATGTCCTATTCTCCGGCCCCGGATTGCTTCTCGCCGGCCGGTCCGTCCCGCTCGCTTATTCAGCCTGGATTTTCGCGCCCTTGAAGCTCTTGAACCAGGTCTCGGCTTCCTTCTTGTCGTCCGTGACCTTGGCGATGTGGAACTCCACGCAGTTCTTGCCGACCTGGGAGATCAGGTGCGCGTTCAGCTGCATGTTGCCGTGGCTGCGCGGCGCCACGTAGGCCGCGATGAAGGTGTTGGGGTCCAGCTTGTTCTTGTAGATCTGGTCCTGCGGCGGCACGCCCGGGCGAGTGGGCAGCGCGCTGGCGATCACGTTGGCGCAGTCCTGCGGCTTCATGCCGGCGTCGGAATCGGGGGTGTTCAGCGTCAGCAGCCACGGACCCTCGACGCCCATCAGGCGCAGGTTGGGATGCTCCTTGGCCCCGGGGTGCGGGTCCATCTTCACCTGGGGAAGGCTGGGGACAATGACCCGGAATTGGGGGGACTTCACGTCAAGGGTGAAGTCGGCGTGGGCTGCGGATGCAAGCGTGACAGCGGCCAGGCAGAGCGCTTTCGCGTAGTTCATGGTGAATGAGTCCCCCTTGTAGTGGATTTAATGGTGGAAATGAGAAAGGCGCCGTTTCCGGCGCCTTTCTCGAAGCAGGGAGCATGCCCGTGGCGCTCAGGCCCGGGACTCCTCGATCCGCCGCAGCAACTGGCCGCCGCCGAAGCTGATCTGCTCCGCTACCACCCCGCCCGCGGTCACGCGGACGGCGCAGTACTTGAGCTCGGGGATCTTGGCCACCGGATCGAGCTTGTCGTTGGTCACGCGGTTGATCGCCGCCTCGTAGTAGCAGAAGGGCACGAACACGGCGCCGCGCGGCGACGTGTCGTCGGCGCGGCCGTACAGCGTCACCTTGCCGCGGCGCGACTCGATGGTCAGCACCTCGCCCGGCTTCACGCCCATCGCCTCCAGGTCGAGCGGGTGCACCAGGGCCACCGGATCGGGCTCGATGGCATCGAGGATCGTGGCGCGGCGCGTCATGCTGCCCGTATGCCAGTGTTCCAGTTGGCGGCCGGTGATCAGCACCATCGGGAACTCTTCGTCGGGACGCTCGGCCGCGGGGATGATGTCGGCCGGCACGAAGCGCGCCTTGCCGTTCTCGCGCGGGAAGTCCTCGACGAACACCACCGACTCGCCCGGGTCGCCTTCCTTGGTGCAAGGGTAGGTGACCGAGTCCTCGCGCTCGAGCCGGTCCCAGGTGATGCCGGCGATGCTGGGCATGCTGTGCCGCATCTCGTCGAACACCTCGGAAACGTGGCCGTAGTTCCAGGGCAGGCCCAGGCGCTGGCCGATCTCGTGGATGATCCACAGGTCCTGGCGCGCGTCGCCGGGCGGGTCGATCGCCTGCCGTCCGAGCTGCACCAGGCGGTCGGTGTTGGTGAAGGTGCCGCTCTTCTCGGCGAACGCGCTGGCCGGCAGCACGACGTCCGCCAGGCAGGCCGTTTCGGTCAGGAAGATGTCCTGCACCACCAGGTGATCGAGCTGCGCCAGCATCTCGCGGGCGTGGTTGGCATCGGGGTCGGACATCGCGGGGTTCTCGCCCATGATGTACATGCCCTTGACCTTGCCTTCGCCGATGGCGTGCATCACCTCGACGACGGTCAGGCCGGGCTGATCGTCCAGCGTGCCGGGTGCGAGCTTCCAGTGCTTCTCGAAGCGGGCGCGCGCTTCCGGGTCGACGACCTTCTGGTAGTCGGGATACATCATCGGGATCAGGCCCGCATCGGACGCACCCTGCACGTTGTTCTGGCCGCGCAGCGGATGCAGGCCGGTGCCGGGACGGCCGATCTGGCCCGTCATCAGCGACAGCGCGATCAGGCAGCGCGCGTTGTCGGTGCCGTGCACGTGCTGCGAGATGCCCATGCCCCACAGGATCATCGAGGCGCTCGAGGTGGCGTACATGCGGGCCACGTCACGCAGGGTCTCGGCGTCGACGCCGCAGATGGGCGCCATCTCCTCGGGGCTGTAGCCCACGAGGTTCTTCTTCAGCTCCTCGTAGCCGGTGGTGCGGTCCTCGATGAAGGCCTGGTCGACCAGCCCTTCGTGGACGATCACGTGCATCAGCGCGTTGAGCATCGCCACGTCGGTATCGGGCTTGAACTGCACGTGGCGGTAGGCCAGGCGCGTGAGGTCCGACTGGCGCGGATCCATCACGATCAGCTTGGCGCCGTTCTTCGCCGCGTTCTTCATCCAGGTCGCTGCGACCGGGTGGTTGACCGTCGGATTCGAGCCGATGATCACGACCACTTCGGCCTTGGTCACGTCCATCACGGGGTTCGACACGGCGCCCGAACCGATGCCTTCCAGCAGCGCCGACACCGACGAGGCGTGGCACAGGCGGGTGCAATGGTCGACGTTGTTGGTCCGGAAGCCGGTGCGCACCAGCTTCTGGAACAGGTAGGCCTCTTCGTTGCTGCCCTTGGCGGAGCCGAAGCCCACCAGCGAATTCGGGCCGGAGCTGTCGCGGATCTGCGTGAGCTTGCCGGCGGCCAGCGCCAGCGCTTCTTCCCAGGTCGCTTCGCGGAAGGTCTCGTACACGCGGTCCGGATCGAGCGTGGCGTGCGGCAGCTTGGGCGCATCGGCGCGGCGGATCAGCGGCACGGTCAGGCGCTGCGGGTGGTTGGCGTAGTCGAAGCCGTAGCGGCCCTTGACGCACAGGCGGCCGTGGTTGGCCGGGCCGTCGCGTCCCTCGACGTAGAGGATCTTGTTGTCCTTGACGTTGTATGTGAGCTGGCAGCCGACGCCGCAGTACGGGCACACCGATTCGACCTTCTTGTCGGGCACCGGCAGGGCGGCGCCCCGCGCGGGCATCAGCGCGCCCGTGGGGCAGGCCTGCACGCATTCGCCGCAGGCCACGCAGGTGGACACGCCCATGGCGTCGTCCATGTCGAACACGATCTTGGCGTGCTCGCCGCGGAAGGCCAGGCCGATCACGTCGTTGACCTGTTCGTCGCGGCAGGCGCGGAGACACCGCGTGCACTGGATGCAGGCGTCGAGGTTGACGGCGATGGCGGGATGCGAGACGTCGGCGCTGACCTGGCCGCGCGAGGCGAAGCGGGGCTTGCCGACATTCAGCTTGGCGGACCACTGGTCCACCTCGTTGTGCCGGGTGTACTCGGTCTCCGGCATGTCGGCCTGCAGCAGCTCCAGCACCATCTTCTGCGCCGCGACGGCGCGTTCGCTGTCGCTGGTGACTTCCATGCCGGCGGTGGGCGTGCGGCAGCAGCTCGGAGCGAGCACGCGCTCGCCCTTGATCTCCACCATGCAGGCGCGGCAGTTGCCCGCGGTGTCCAGGCCGGGCTTGTAGCAAAGCCGCGGGATCTCCACGCCCTCGCGGTCTGCGACCTGCAGGACGGTCTCGTCGGCGCGCGCCTCGACCGGCTTGCCGTTCAGCGTGAAGCTGACGACGGGGCTTTCGAGCTGCGCCAGTTCGGCGCGGGTGACGGCGTTCATTGCATTGTTCTCCGGAAGCGGTGCGGACATCGCTGGGGTGCGCTGCGCGCAGCCCAGCCTACAGGGCGCGCGCATTGGTAGGCTGGGCTGGCCGCAGGCCACCCCAGCGTTTTGGCACTAGCCCAGTTCATGCGGGAAATACTTGACCACGCAATCTACCGGATTCGGCGCCGCCTGCCCCAGGCCGCAGATAGAGGCATCGCGCATCACCTGGGAAAGCTCCGCCAGCAGCGGCACGTCCCACTTCGGTTGCGCGATCAGCGCGAGCGCCTTGGCGGTTCCGGCCCGGCACGGCGTGCACTGGCCGCACGATTCGTCACGGAAGAAGCGCATCAGGTTGCGTGCCGCGCCCATGGCCGTGTCGTGCTCGGACAGCACCATCACGGCGGCCGAACCGATGAAGCACCCATAGGGCTGCAGCGTGTCGAAATCCAGCGGGATGTGGTTCATGCTGGCCGGCAGGATGCCGCCCGAGGCGCCACCCGGCAGGTAGGCGTAGAACTGGTGCCCTTCGGCCATGCCGCCGCAGTGTTCATCGATCAACTCCTGGATCGTGACGCCGGCCGGTGCCAGCTTCACGCCCGGCTCGCGCACGCGGCCCGACACCGAGAACGAGCGCAGGCCCTTGCGGCCGTTGGCGCCCTTGGAGGCGAACCACTCGGGGCCATGGTCGACGAGGTCGCGCACCCAGTACAGCGTCTCGAAATTGTGTTCCAGCGTCGGCCGGCCGAACAGGCCCACCTGCGCCACGTAGGGCGGCCGCAGCCGCGGCATGCCGCGCTTGCCTTCGATCGACTCGATCATCGCGGACTCTTCGCCGCAGATGTAGGCCCCGGCGCCGCGGCGCAGTTCGATCTCCGGCAGCTTGGTGCCCAGGCGGTCGGCCTTCAGGCGCGCGAGTTCCTGCTGCAGCAGCGTGCGGCAGCCGTGGTACTCGTCGCGCAGGTAGATGAAGATCTTGGCGATGCCCACCGCCCACGCGGCAATCAGCATGCCTTCGAGGAAACGGTGCGGATCGCGTTCGAGGTAGACCCGGTCCTTGAAGGTGCCGGGCTCGCCCTCGTCGATGTTGACGGCCATCAGGCGCGGAGCCGCTTCGGCCCGCACGATGCGCCACTTGCGGCCGGCCGGAAAGCCGGCGCCGCCCAGGCCACGCAGGCCCGAAGCCTCCATGACCTTGATGATGGATTCGACGTCGCGCTCGCCCGAGAGGCACTGTTCCAGCAGCTGGTAGCCGCCGGCGGCCCGGTACTGCGACAGGCCCGTGTAGCCCTCGGGTTCGTGGACGACGGCGCCTTCCCTGACCTTCTCGGCGACCTTCTCGGGGGTGGCGCAGGGCACCGGGTTTTGCCCGACCACTGCTGCCGGCGCCTGTTCGCACCGGCCGATGCAAGGGGCGGGGATCACCCGTACCTCGCGCCCCAGGAGGGCGGGCAGCTTCTCCAGCAGTTGCTGCGCGCCCGCCAGTTCGCACGAGAGGCCGTCGCAGACGCGCACGGTCAGCGCCTGCGGCGCGTCCTCGCCTTCCTTGACGATGTCGAAGTGGTGATAGAAGGACGCCACCTCGTACACCTCGGACTGCGCCAGCCGCATCTCCTGCGCAAGCGCGGCGAGATGGGCGGCGGAGAGGTGGCCGAAGTGGTCCTGCAGCTTGTGCAGGTGCTCGATCAGCAGGTCGCTCTGGCGCGACGCGTCCCCGAGCAACTGCCGCACTTCCGCCAGGGCCTGTTCCCCCGGCTTGCGGCCGCGGGGACCCTGGCGCCTGCGCTCGCGCATGGCGGGCGAGGAAGCCGCAACGATCGGAATGACGCGTGGTCCGGACATGCTTCTTGCTCTCCTTACAGCAGGCCGGCCGCGCGGGCCCACTTGTACTTGGCGCCCAGCACTTCCACCGGCAGTTCGGTGGAGTAGGCATAGGCGGGGATGCCGTTCTCGTACAGGTACTGGGCGGCCTCTTCGACTTCGACGTCGCCGGCGAGGGAGACCACCACCGGCTTGGACTTGCCCTTGGCCTTCATCTCCTTGACGACCTCGACCATGTTGCGCGCGAAGACCATGGGCGGCGTCACGATCGTGTGCCAGTAGCCCAGGATCAGCGCGTGGATGCGGTCGTCCTCCAGGCCCAGGCGCACGGTGTTCACGTACGTGATCGGGGGCTCGCCACCGGTGATGTCCACCGGGTTGCCGGCCGCGCCGAACGGCGGGATGAACTTGCGGAAGGCCGCGTCCAGGTCGTCGGGCATCGGCTTGAGCAGCTTCAGGCCGTTGTCGACGCAGGAGTCGGACAGCAGCACGCCGGAGCCGCCGGCGCCGGTGATGATCACCACGTTCTCGCCCTTGGGCGTCGGCAGGATCGGCACGCCACGCGACAGTTCCAGCATCTGGCGCAGGCTGTTGGCGCGGATCACGCCGGCGCTGCGCAGGATGTCGTCATAGATCTTGTCGGTGCCGGCGACGGCGCCGGTGTGCGACGCGGCGGCGGCGGCGCCCATCTCGGTGCGGCCGGCCTTGAGCATGATCACCGGCTTCTTCTTCGAGACGCGCTTGGCGACTTCGGCGAAGGCGCGGCCGTCCTTCAGGTCTTCGCAGTGCTGCGCGATCACCTTGGTGTTGTCGTCCTGTTCGAAGAACAGGAGCAGGTCGTCTTCGTCGATGTCCGACTTGTTGCCCAGGCCCACGATCGCGGACACGCCCATCTTGGCGGAGCGCGAGAAGCCGATGATGGCCATGCCGATGCCGCCGGACTGCGAGGACAGGGCGGTGGAGCCCTTGACGTCGTAGGCCGTGCAGAAGGTGGCGCACAGGTCGGCGGGCGTGTAGTAGAAGCCGTAGATGTTCGGCCCCATCAGGCGGATGTTGTACTCGCGGCCGATGCGCTGCAGTTCTTCCTGGCCTTCGACGTTGCCCGTTTCACCGAAGCCCGAGGGGATCAGGATCGCGCCGGCGATCTTCTTCTCGCCGCATTCCTTCAGCGCGCCGGCCACCAGCTTGGCGGGGATGGCGAACACCGCGGTGTCGATCTCGCCGGGGACGTCCTTGACGCTCTTGAAGGCCTTGATCCCCATGACCTCGGCTTCCTTCGGGTGGATCGGGTAGATCTGGCCCTTGTAGCCGCCGTTGATCAGGTTCTTCATCACCGAGTTGCCGATCTTGCCGGCCTCGTTCGATGCACCGATCACCGCCACCGCCTTCGGCTTCATGATCCGGTTCATGGACGCGACGACGTCCTTTTCTTCCGGACGGAAGCGCGCCGGCTTCTGGTTGAAGTTCAGCACGATGCGCACGTCGGCGGCGATCGCGCCGTGTTCCGAGGCGAACACCGGGTTCAGATCCAGCTCGGAGATTTCCGGGAAGTCGGAGACCAGTTGCGACACGCGCACGATGGTGTCCTGCAGCGCCTCGCGGTTCACCGGCTTGGCACCGCGCACACCCTTGAGCACTTCGGCGGCCTGGATGCCATCGAGCATCGAGCCGGCTTCTTCCGCGGTGGCGGGAGCCAGGCGGAAGGTCACGTCCTTGAGCACTTCGACCAGCACGCCGCCCATGCCGAAGGCGACCAGCTTGCCGAAGCTGTCGTCGGTCATCGCGCCGATGATGGTTTCCAGGCCGCCCTTGATCATCTGCTGGATCTGCACGCCGACGATCTTGGCGTCGGCCTTGTACTTCTTGGCGTTGCCGATGATCTGCTCATACGCGCTCGAGGCCTCGTCGGCGCTCTTGACGCCGACGATCACGCCGCCGGCTTCGGTCTTGTGCAGGATGTCCGGCGAGACGATCTTCATCACCACCGGGAAGCCCATGGAAGCGGCGAGGGTGGAGGCCTCCTTGGCGCTCGCCACGACGCCTTCCTTGGGCACGTTGATGCCATAGGCGTCGCAGATCAGCTTGCCTTCGGGGGCGGTGAGCGAGTCACGACCGTCTTTTCTCACCGCGTCGAGGATCGCGCGGACTTTTTGCTTGTCGCCTTGGAACTTGGCCATGTGGTGCCCCTTGAAATGTCTTGTGATGGTTTTGCGGAACGTGGCGGGTCAGATGACCTTGGCCGTGCGCAGTTCTTCGATCTGGTCCTTGCCATACCCGAGCATGGCCAGCACTTCCTCGGTGTGCTCGCCCAGCAGGGGAGAGCGGGTCACCTCGGTCTCGCTGTCGGACATCTTGATCGGGTTGCCGACGGACAGGTACTTGCCGCGCTTGGGGTGGTCCACTTCGACCACGGTGCCGGTGGCGCGCAGCGCGGGCTCCTCGGCGATTTCCTTCATCGACAGGATCGGGCCGCAGGGGATGTCGTACTTGTTCAGGATCTCCATCGCCTCGAACTTGGTCTTGGTCTTGGTCCACTCCTCGATGCGCGAGAAGATGGTCTTCAGGTGCGGCAGGCGCGCCTTGGGCGTGGCGTAGCCGGGATCGGTGATCCACGTCTCCTCGCCGATCACCTTGCAGATGCTCGCCCACACCGGGGCCTGCGTGATGAAGTAGATGTAGGCGTTGGGGTCGGTTTGCCAGCCCTTGCACTTGAGGATCCAGCCCGGCTGGCCACCGCCCGAGGCGTTGCCCGCGCGCGGCACGGCATCGCCGAATTCCTTGTCGGGGTACTGCGGGTACTCCTGCATGACGCCCGTGCGCGCCAGGCGCTGCTGGTCGCGCAGCTTCACGCGGCACAGGTTCAGCACGGCGTCCTGCATGGCGGTCAGCACCTTCTGGCCGCGGCCGGTCTGCTCGCGCTGGAACAGGGCGGTGACGATGCCCAGGGCCAGGTGCACGCCGGTGCCCGAATCGCCGATCTGGGCGCCGGTCACCAGCGGCGGGCCGTCGTCGAAGCCGGTGGTGGAGGCCGCGCCGCCCGCGCACTGGGCGACGTTCTCGTACACCTTGCAGTCCTCGTACGGGCCGGGGCCGAAACCCTTGACCGAGGCCATGATCATGCGCGGGTTGATCTCCTGGATGCGTTCCCAGGAGAAGCCCATGCGATCGAGCGCACCGGGGGCAAAGTTCTCGACCAGCACGTCACATTGCTTGATCAGCTCGATCAGCACTTCCTTGCCCTTGGGATTCTTGGTGTCCAGGGTGATGGAGCGCTTGTTGTGGTTCAGCATCGTGAAGTAGAGGCTGTCCACGTCGGGGATGTCGCGCAGCTGGCCGCGCGTCGCATCGCCTTCACCGGCTTTCTCCACCTTGATCACGTCGGCGCCGAACCACGCCAGCAGCTGGGTGCAGGTGGGCCCGGATTGCACGTGGGTGAAATCGAGGATCTTGACGCCGTCGAGTGCTTTGCCCATTTGTCTTCCTATCGATTTGAATGTGGAAACTCTTGCCCCTGCCTTTGGATGTCATCCCGGGCTTGCCCCGGGATCCACGCGGCGGTGGTTTGCGCGCCGCATGGATTGCGGGTCAGGCCCGCAATGACATCCGGAACATCCAGGGGTCCTTACGCCGTCTTCTTCTTCGCCGCCGCCGGATTGAGCAACGTGATGCGGCCCGACTCGGTGCCCGCGTTCTCGTCGATCAGCGCGTTGATCAGCGTCGGCCGGCGGCTGGCGACTGCCTCGTCGAGAGCTTTCTTCAGTTCCTCGGGGTTGTTGGCCGTGACGCCCACGCCGCCGAAGGCCTGCATCATCAGGTCGTAGCGCGCCTTCTTGACGAACTGCGTCGGGGCCATCGCGTCGCCGCGCGGGTTGACGTCGGTGCCCTTGTAGATGCCGTTGTTGTTCATCACCACGATGGCGATCGGCAGGTTGTAGCGGCAGATCGTTTCCACTTCCATGCCGCTGAAGCCGAAGGCGCTGTCGCCTTCCACCGCGATCACCTGCTCGCCGGTCACGACGGCGGCGGCGACGGCAAAGCCCATGCCGATGCCCATGATGCCCCACGTGCCCACGTCGAGGCGACGGCGCGGCTCGTACATGTCGACGATCGAACGGGTGAAGTCCAGCGCGTTGGCGCCCTCGTTCACCAGGTAGGCCTTCGGGTTCTCCTTGACCGTGTTGCGGATCACGTTCAGCGCGCTGTGGAAGTTCATCACCGGCGGGTTCTTGCCGAGCGTTTCCGCCATCTTGGTGAGGTTCTTGTCCTTGCGCTCGGCGATCGCGCCCGTCCAGTCGGCCGGCGGCTTGTTCCAGCCGGAGCCCATCGCCTGGTTGAAGGCGGAGATGCAGGAGCCGATGTCACCGATCACCGGGGCGGCAATGGCGACGTTGCTGTCCGCTTCGGTCGGCGAGATGTCGACCTGGATGAACTGCTGCTTGCCCGCGTCCTTGGACGAAGCGCCGCCCCAGGTCTTGCCCTTGCCGTGCGACAGCAGCCAGTTCAGGCGCGCGCCCACCAGCATCACCACGTCGGCTTCGGCCAGCACGTAGGAGCGTGCGGCGGAGGCGGACTGGGTGTGGTTGTCCGGCAGCAGGCCCTTGGCCATGGACATCGGCAGGTAGGGGATGCCGCTCTTCTCGATGAAGTTCTTGATCTCGGCATCGGCCTGCGCGTACGCGGCGCCCTTGCCCAGGATCACGAGGGGCTTCTTGGCGCCCTTGAGCAGGTCGACGGCGCGCTTGACGGCATCGGGAGCGGGGATCTGCTTCGGAGCCGCATCGACCACCTTGATCAGCGACTTCCGGCCCGCTTCCTTGTCCATGCTCTGCGCGAACAGCTTCGCCGGCAGGTCGAGGTACACGCCGCCCGGACGGCCCGAGACGGCAGCGCGAATGGCACGCGCAATGCCCACGCCGATGTCTTCGGCGTGCAGCACGCGGAAGGCGGCCTTGCACAGCGGCTTGGCGATGGCGAGCTGGTCCATCTCCTCGTAGTCGCCCTGCTGCAGGTCGACGATCTCGCGCTCGCTCGAGCCGGAGATCAGGATCATGGGGAAGCAGTTGGTGGTGGCGTTGGCCACCGCGGTCAGGCCGTTCAGGAAGCCAGGCGCGGAGACCGTGAAGCAGATGCCCGGCTTGCCCGTGATGAAGCCGGCGGCGGCGGCGGCATTGCCGGCGTGCTGCTCGTGGCGGAAGGAGATGACCTTCAGGCCATCGGCTTGCGCCATGCGCAGGAAGTCGGTGATCGGAATCCCGGGAAGGGCGAAGATCGTGTCGATCTCGTTCAGCTTCAGGGCATCGATGACGAGGTGGAAGCCGTCGGTCTGTTCGCTATCGTGGGTTCCGGTGGTCATGGGTCAGGGTCCTGGTTGCGGAGTGCGAGAATGGTAGGAGCCGCTCTCGGCAAACCCTCTTGACCGTAGTCAATTTTCGAAGAATTGCCGGCTGCCGTCAGCGCAATTCCCCGGATCCCCCTGCTCATGTCCTCGATAGCCCAGCATCCCGAACGCAACGTCATCCGTGTGCAGCTTGCACATAACGTGGGGCTGAAGGGAATCACGCTGGCGCAGATGGAGGAACTCGAACCCATGCTGCAGGTGGTGGATTGCCAGAAGGGCGAGGCGCTGCTGAACCAGGGCGTGCATGAGATGGAGCAGTACTTCATCCTCGAAGGCATCCTCAAGCGCGTGGTCTCCGACCGCGAGGCCAAGGAGATGATCCTGCGCTTCGCCGAAGAAGGGCAGATGGAAACCAGCTATGCCGCATGGCGGCTGGGCACGCCCGCTCCCTACAGCATCGTGTGTGTCACGCGCGCCCGGGTGGCCAAGCTGTCCTTGCGCGACTGGGTGGCTTTCATCGAGTGCCATCCGGGGATGAAGCAGGCGTTCGAGTACGACGTGATGCACGTGATGAGCGAAATCATGGCGCACACCATCACGCTGCACCTGCTGGATGCGCCCGGCCGCGTGAAGCGTTTCCTGCGCAAGCACCCGGAACTGGAAGAGCGCCTGCCGAAGAAGGAGCTCGCGTCCTATCTCAACCTTTCGGCCGAAACGCTCAGCCGGTTGAAATCGCGCGGGAAGATCTGAGGCTGGTGGTCACCTCGCAGGGGGGGTTGCCGAAGGCACCCCACCGTTCCGGCGCCGGCGTGGTGGCTTGCCTTCGGCAACCCACCCTACCCATCGGATCGCGCAGTTCACGAAAACAATTCGGCCCGTCCGTCTCCCGCGAGGGAGAGGGACGGGCCGTGTGGCGGACTCGTGGTGCGCAGCGCGCTCAGACCAGCGGGTGCCCGGCGGCGTTGGCGCGGTCGATCGTCTTCTGGCGCATCGGCTTGAGCACCAGCAGGGCGAGCACGCCGGCCGCGATGGAGATCACGGCCGAGAAGATGAACACGCGGTCCCAGTTGCCGCCGGCGGACAGCGCGGCCGACAGCGGCACCAGCAGCGAGGCGGTGCCCTTGGCGGTGTACATCGTGCCGGCGTTGGCCGCTGCGTACTTGATGCCGAAGGTGTCGGCAACCAGGGCGGGGAAGATCGAGTAGATCTCGCCCCAGAACAGGAACACGAGCGCGGCGAAGGTCATGAAGGCGATCGGCTGGTGGCCGAACTTCATCAGGCCCAGCAGCGCCAGGCCCTCACCGCAGAACACCAGCAGCATCGTGTTCTCGCGGCCGATGCGGTCGGAGATGAAGCCGCACAGCGGCCGCGTGAAGCCGTTGGCGAGGTTGTCGATGGTCAGCGTCAGCGTGAGCAGCGGCAGCGTGAAGCCCAGCATGCTGATCGGCAGCTTGGCGAAGCCGTAGTCCTTGGCGATCGGGCCGAGCTGGGCCGTCGCCATCAGGCCGCCCGCCGCGACGGCGACGAACAGTACGTAGGTCAGCCAGAAGGTCGGCGTCTTCATCATCTGGCCCACGGTGTAGTCGACCTTGCTGGTCACCACGCGCGGCGAAGCAACGACGCCCTTGGGCACCACCGGCTTGGTCAGGAACAGCGCGCAGGCCAGGATGACCACGCCCTGCAGGATGCCGAAGAAGAAGAAGGTCTTTTCGTAGCCCGAGTTCGCGATCATGCTGGCGATCGGGATCACGGTCAGGGCCGAGCCGGCACCGAAGCCGGCGGCGGTGATGCCGGCGGCCAGGCCACGCTTGTCCGGGAACCACTTGAGCGCGTTGCCGACGCAGGTGCCGTACACGGCGCCGGCACCGAGACCGGCGATGACGGCCGCGGCATACAGCTCGGGCAGCGTGGTGGCATACGAGTTCATGACCCACGCGATGCCGGCCAGGATGGCACCGCCAGCCACGACCGGGCGCGGACCGAACTTGTCGACCAGCCAGCCCTCGACCGGCACGAGCCAGGTCTCGACCAGCACGAAGATGGAGAAGGCCAACTGGATCGACGTCAGTCCCCAGTGATTCTTCTGCTCGATCGGATTGACGAAGAGCGTCCACCCGTACTGCAGGTTCGCGATCATCGCCATGCAGACGATACCGAGAACCAGTTGGCCCCAGCGGTACGCGTTGCTTCGCTCGGTGGTGCTCGCGGAGCTGCCCACGCTGGCTCCTGCTGGAGCCATTGCGTCCATTGCCTTGTTCATCCGATCTGTCTCCTGTGACTGGTCTGTCGCCGTACATCATCCTGCGCTTGCGGGCTTTCCTGCAACGCGGACAACCCATTCTGGAACTCTGCGAGCCTTGGAAATCTTGACCACGGTCATGAAATCGGGTTTCCCCCTAAGCACTCGGCGAGCCTGCGGACGAGTCACTCTTGCGCTCGGGTTCAGGGACTGCTGACCAAAGTGGCGGCAATGAATTACGGGTTTACCCGTACAATTGCTGCAACGCACAAATTGCGACCGATTTTTTAAACCAGGAGAAAACCATGTCCAACCTGAGCCTGCCCCGCGGCGAAGTGTCCCAACCCGCCCTGTTCGCCCTGCTGAAGGAAATGTTCCGCGCCACGCCGCTGGGCCTCGTGCTCGCGTCGATCGCGCGTCGCTGAGCTGACAGCCCCCAAGACAAAAGGCCGCGCAAGCGGCCTTTTGTCTTGCTGCGCCGAAGGCGGAGCGGAGGGGAACTCAGCGCGGGCCCTGCGCCCGGGCGCGCGACACCTCGACGGCCCGCAGCAGGAACTCGGCGTCGTAGGAACGCAGCAGGTGGGGGCGCTCCTTCTCGAGCCAGGCGCGCAGGTCTTCCCGGCCGGCGCCGCACTTCTCTGCGTCCCAGTCGCGGCAGAGGTCGAGCTGGTCGTCGGAGGTATAGGCCGGGGTGTCGGATTGCGCCATGGTTGTCTCCAGTGGGATACGTGATGGAGTCAATGTAGGAGCGATGGACGATCAATGATAGTGAAAGTAATTGATCGTTTGCATTAGCTCGCAGTTATGATCCGCCGCCATGAAGAACGCCACCCTGCGCCAGCTGAAAGTGTTCGAGGCGGTGGCCCGGCACCGCAGCTTTTCGCGCGCGGCGGAGGAACTGCATCTCACCCAGCCGGCGGTCTCCACGCAGGTCGCCAAGCTCGAGGAGCACGCGGGCCTGCCCCTGTTCGAGCAGTTGGGAAAGAAGATCCACCTCACTGCCGCGGGCCAGCAGATGCTGCAGTGCAGCCGCGAGATCATCCAGAAATTCCAGGAAGCCGAAGAGGCGATGGCGCAGTTCAAGGGCGTCTCGGGCGGCCGCCTGAACGTGTCCGTCATCAGCGCCGGCGACTACTTCTTTCCGCGTCTGCTGGTGGAATTCGCGCAGCGACACGCCGGTGTCACGCTCAACTTCGGCGTGTGCAACCGCGAGGAGTTGCTGGCGCAGATGCAGGAGAACGTGACCGACCTGGCGGTGATGGTCCGGCCCCCCGACGACATCGATGTGGTGAGCGAGCCGTTCGCGCCGCACCCCTACGTGGTGGTCGCCGCGCCCACGCATCCGCTCGCCAGCAGCAAGCGCATTCCGGTCTCGCGCATCAGCCGCGAGCCCTTCGTCGTGCGCGAGAAGGGCTCGGACACCTGGAACTCGATGCGGGAAGGCTTCGGCGCCAGCCTGGCGGGCCTGAACATCGCGATGGAGATCCGCAGCACCGAAACGATCAAGCAGGCGGTGATCGCGGGCATGGGCGTGAGCTTCCTCTCGGCGCACACGATCAGCCGCGAGCTGAACGCGGGCAGCCTGACCATCCTCGATGTGCAGGGCCTGCCGCTGATGCTGCACTGGTACGTGGTGCACCGGCGCGGCAAGCAGCTGCCGCCGGTGGCGCAGGCCTTCAAGAACTTCCTGCTGGCCGACGGCGCCAGTCTGATCGATCAGGCGCTGGGCATCAAGGCCGCTACGCGGCCCGCACCCAGGACCGCCACTCGTTCGAAATAGCCCAGCCCTGTTGCCGTGCGAAATCGCCGGCGCCCATCTTGCCGGCACCGTCGGGGCGCAGCTTGAGGATCTCGACCAGTCCGCCCTGGGCCCAGATCACGATCGAGTCTTCGCTGACGCCCGCCACGTCGCCGGGCTTGTGGCCGCGCGAGACAAAGCGTCCGACCACATGCTTGCGGCAGTCGTACACGCGCACCTTGGTGCCGGCCAGCATCATCCACGCGCCCGGCGCCGGGTTGCAGGCGCGAATCAGGTTGTAGATGGTGTCGACGTGGCCGGGCCAGTGGATCTCGCACTCGGCGTCGTGCATCCAGCCTTCGTAGGTGGCGCGGCGCTCCTCCTGTGCGCGCTCCTCGTGGCGACCGGCGAGCACCGCGTCGGTGGCCTCCAGCAGGCCCTGCACGCCCAGGGGAAAGAGCTTGTTGAAGTAGACCTCGCCCAGCGTCTCGTCGCGACCGATCGCGCAGGACTTCTGCAGCACGATGGGACCTTCGTCGAGACCGTCGTTGGGCCGGAAGATGGTGATGCCGGTCTCGCGCGCGCCGAGCGCAATGGGCCAGCTGATCGACGACGGCCCGCGATGCCGGGGCAGCAGCGAGGGATGGAACTGGATGGTGCCCGCGCGCGGGATGTTGACGAAGGACTGCGGCGCGAACTGCAGCACGTAGGCCATGATGCCGATGTCCGCGTCGAGCGAGCGCATGGCCGCTTCCGCCTCGGCGCTGCGCAGGCTGGCGAAGCTGAACACCGGCAGGTCGCGCGCGAGGGCGTCGGTCTTGAGCACGTCGGCCTTGGCCCCCGGCTTGTCGGGAGCGCAGAAGACCCCGGCGATGGTGTCGCCGCGGGCGAGGAAGGCTTCCAGGACGGCCTTGCCGAAGTCCTGTTGTCCGATGAAGGCGATGCGGGCGATGGCGGGCTCCCTGGAGGTGTCAGCGCAGGAGGAAATAGGCGGCGATGCAGTACAGCACGAACGCGAAGATGCGCTTGAGCGGGCGAATGTCCATGCCGTGCGCGATGCGCGCGCCCAGCGGCGCCAGCGTCATGCTGGCCAGCGCGATCACGGCCAGCCCGGGCAGGTAGACGTAGCCCAGCGAGCCGGCCGGCATCTGCGGCAGGTTGCGGCCCGCCCAGGCATAGCCGGCGCTGGCGGCCAGTGCGATCGGGAATCCGAGTGCCGCCGAAGTGCCGACGGCGTCGTGGATCTTGACGTTGCACCAGGTCATGAAGGGCACCGAGACGAAGGCGCCGCCAGCACCGACGAGGGCCGACAGCACGCCAATGACGATGCCAACCGCGAACATGCCCAGGGTGCCCGGGATCGTGCGCGAGGGATCGGGCCGGCGATCCAGCAACATCTGGGTGCCCGAGAAGGTGATGAAGACGGCGAAAAGGATGCCCAGCATCCTGGCCGGCAGGGCCACGGCCAGCTGCGCCCCGCCGACCGAACCCAGCACGATCCCGGGCGCGAGTACGCGCACGATGTCCCAGCGCACGGCGCCGCGCCTGGCGTGCGCGCGCACGGAGGACAGCGAGGTGAAGACGATCGTGGCCAGCGACGTGGCCACCGCCATCTTGACCACGTACTCCGGCTGCACGCCCTGGTGGGTAAGAACGAAAGTCAGTACCGGCACCAGCACCATCGCCCCACCGATGCCCAGCAGGCCCGAGAGCATGCCGGCGGCCATTCCGGAAAGAAGCAGTTCGAGGATCAGGACGGGTTGCAGCAGCATCGTTGTGGTGAGGGCAGGGCCGCATTGTGGCAAACCCCGGCCCACCGTTCCGCACCGCGGCCCGTGGACCGCGCGGAATAGCATGCAGCGCGGTCCCTCATGTGACGAAGCCGGGCTTTGCCCGGCTTCGTCACACTGACTAGCCACTTGCAAAAGTCGCGTGCGACTTTTGCAAGTGATCGAATGGGTGTCTGCGAGTGGCACCGGACCCGCATCCTGAACCAGGGTTCAGGTGGGCGAGGTCAGCGCTGGTGTTGGGTTCATCTACGCGAGACGATCACGCTCACCAGGCGATGTTCCAAGCCCTTGCTCAATGAGCATTGGTTCAAGGAAATATAAAGCCCGATACACACTGCAGACGAATCCATTCTAGGACGCAAAAGCGGCCGCTGGCGCAATCCCTGCGCGAAGCCATGTAAGTATTCCGGACTTGACACGCGGCGACCAAGCTGAACTGTGCAAGCTGTCACGCGCGGCGCGCGTGCGGCCACCCCATTCAGAGCAGGCGGCCGTCCTCGCCCAGCGCCTGGTCCAGGCGCATCATCATCTGCGCGAGCCGCACGTCGTCGGTGATGCTGCGCACGCCGGTGAGCGTGGCATCGGGTTGCGCGAAGCCGTTGGCGTGCAACGGCGGCTGCGGCGCCGTCGTCGTCGTCGTCTTCTCGGCATCGAAGGCGAGATTGAGGGCGGCCAGCACGGCGATGCGCTCGCGCGCCTTCACCTTGCCGGCATCGCGGATGCGGCACATCGCGTTATCGACCTTGGCCACCGCATCGAGCAGCCGCTGCTCGCCGCCTTCCGGGCATCCGAGCAGGTAGCTCTGGCCCATGATCTGCACTTCGAGCTGCTTCATGCGGGGGTATTGAGATCCGGCAGGCGTTCGAGCAGCGCGTCGACGCGCGCGCGGGCGGCCGACAGCCGCGACTTGAGCGAATCGCGTTCGTGCGTGAGGAGTTCGACCTGCTCGGTGAGCAGCGCGTTGGTGCGCTGCAGCTCCTCGTAGCGAACGAGCAGACGCTCGACGCGTTCGACGAGGGGGTCGATGGGGGAGCCACTGGCCATGCGTTGAATTGTAGGGAATTGCGAATACAACCGCTCTAGAATCGCGGCCGTTGGTGCTCGCGGTGTGGTTCGCATGCCGCAGTTCAACGGGAAGCAGGGCGCCTCGCGCCGCGCGTCAAGCGCGCACCGGGCCAACCTGCGCTGCCCCCGCAACGGTAAGCGGAGGTGCGTTTCGACTTTTCTTGTCGGGGCGTGCCGCTTCCATCATCGCAAGCCACTGGGGCCGCCTGAAACAGCGGCCCTGGGAAGGCGATGGAAGTTTTTCCGCCAGCCCGGATACCGGCCAACACGGTGGCCGCACGCTGCAAGGCGGGCGGTCGTGATCGCCCAATGCGCCGGCGGGGAACCCGGCGCGGGCTTGCATCCTGCTTTTCATCATGAACCGTATCGAGCTTTCACCGCGTGCGCTGTCCTGCCTGCTGGCCGCCGCTTTTCTTTCCACCCCCTGTGCCTTTGGCCAGTCCGTGCCGACGCTGGCCGAAACCCGCGTCACCGCCACCCGCTTCTCCGAGGACGAGGCCTCGCTCCCGCTGGGCGTCAGCGTGATCGACGCCGACGCGATTCGCGCCAGCGGCGCCACGAGCGTGCCCGATGCGATCGCCCGCATCCTCGGCGTGCCGGCGCGCCAGGACCTGTTGAACGGCGGCGACGCCACGCTGGACCTGCGTGGCTTTGGCGCCACCGCCGACAACAACCAGGTCGTGATCCTCGACGGCGTGCGCCTGAGCGAGGCCGATACCAGCGCCGCGCGCATCGCGGTGATCCCGGTCGATTCCGTGGAGCGCATCGAGGTGCTGCGCGGCAGCGGCGCCGTGCTCTATGGCGAGGGCGCCACCGGCGGCGTGATCGTCATCACCACCAAGGCCGGAGCCGGCCGCCAGCAGCCCACCGGCGGCACGGTGTATGGCGCCGCCGGCTCGCATGGGCTGCGTGACCTGCGCGCCAGCGGCACCGCCAGCTTTGCCAGCGGCCTGAGCCTGCAGGCCGACGCGCAGAAACGCAGCACCGACGGCTATCGCGTGAACTCCGCATCCGACACCCAGGCCGAAGCGCTTGGCGCGCAGTGGAGCAACGAGTGGCTGCGCCTGGGCGCGCGCCTCTCGCACGATGAACTCGATGCCGGCCTGCCGGGCGCGCTGACCGCCGCGCAGTTCGCGGCCGATCCGCGCCAGTCGACGCATCCGCAGGACCATGTGAACGTGCGCAACGACCTCGCCTCGGTGTTCGCGCGCGCCGATCTCGCCGGCTGGGAACTGGCGTTCGACGCCGGCCACCGCGAGAAGCGGCTGCGCAGCGTCAACGTCACGGCGTCGGGCTCCTTCCCCTTCGATTTCGACGTCGACGCCGACACCTATGCCTTGCGCGCGCGCCGCGAGGCCGCCATCGGCGACGTGCGCAACATCTTCGTGGCCGGCAGTGACGTCAATGCCTGGCGGCGCGACGTGCTGGGCCAGTTCGGCGGACCGGCCGCCATGCACTCCACCGGCTTCTACCTCAAGGACGACGTGGTGCTGCCGGCCGGCACGCGCATCTCGCTGGGCGGCCGCACCGAGACGATCCGCAAGGACAACCAGGTGGATCCGCCGGCGGCGCTGGCCGATCGGGTGAATGCCTGGGAGCTGGGCTTGAGCCAGGCCCTTGGCGCCGGCTGGACCGGCTATGCGCGCGCGGGCCGCAGCTTCCGGCTGGCCAACGTCGACGAATTCAACTTCACCACGCCCGGGGTGTCGCTGCTGCCGCAGACCTCGCGCGACTTCGAACTGGGCACGCGCTGGCACTACGCCAAGGGCAAGCTCGAGGCGCGCCTGTATCGCAGCGACCTGCGCAACGAGATCGGCTTCGATCCCAACGCCGTCGGCCCGAGCAGCCTGTTCGGTTTCAACGGCGCCAATGTCAACTTCGACCCGACCCGGCGCCAGGGCGCCGAGCTGGACTGGTCGCACACGCTCAATGCGGCGCTGCTCGTGCGGGCCAATCTGGCCTACCGCCAGGCGCGCTTCCGCTCCGGCCCTTACGCTGGCAACGACGTGCCGCTGGTGCCGCGGCGCACCGCGGCGGTCCGGGCAGACTGGACGCTGCAACCCGGGCAGCGCCTGAGCGGTGGCCTGAACTGGGTATCGTCGCAGCATCCGGACTTCGAGAACACCTGCCGCATGCCTGCCTACTTCACGGCCGATGCCCGCTATGCCTGGCAGTTCCATCCGCAGGCGGAGCTCGCCCTGGGCGTGACCAACCTGTTCAACCGCCAGTACTTCACGCAGGCCTTTGCCTGCGACGGCGCGCAGGCCACGTCCGTGTTCCCCGAGCCGGGCCGGCAGTTCACCGCTTCGGTGCGCCTGCAGTTCTGAGGAAGCTGGATGATCCCCGTTCCGCGGCTTGCGCCCGTCGCCGATGTGCTGCGGCGCCTGTCGCTGGCGCTGCTGCTGCTGGCAACCGGCGCGCATGCCGCGGTGCAGGTGATCGACGACCGCGGCGTGACGCGCAGCTTCGCGCGGCCGCCGCAACGCATCGTGTCGCTGCTGCCTTCGCTGACCGAGACCGTGTGCGTGCTGCAGGCCTGCACGCGGCTGGTCGGCGTCGACGATTTCTCCACCTGGCCGCAACAGGTGCAGCGCCTGCCGCATGTCGGCGGGCTGGAGGACGCCCGGGTCGAAAGCATCGTCGAACTGCGGCCGGACCTCGTGCTGGCGCCGACTTCGTCGCGCGCGCTGCCGCGGCTGGTCGCGCTCGGTCTTCCGGTCGTGGCGCTGGAGCCGCGCACGCTGGGCGACGTGCAACGGGTGCTGCGCGTGCTCGGGCCGCTGCTCGCCGCGGGCGATGCCGACGCGCAGTGGCAGCGCATCGCCCAAGGTGTGGACGATGCCGCGCGCAGCCTGCCGCCCGATCGCCGCGGCACCCGCGTGTACGTAGAGGTCGGCAGTGCGCCGTATGCGGCCGGTGCCGCCTCCTTCATCGGCGAGCTGCTGCAGCGCCTGGGCGCCGCCAATGTGGTGCCGGCGGCGCTCGGCCCCTTTCCCAAGCTCAATCCCGAATTCGTGGTGCGGGCCGATCCACAGGTGATCGTGGTCGCGCGCGGCGAGCTGGCGGCCCTGCGCGCGCGGCCTGGCTGGCAACGCATCGCCGCCGTTCGGCAAGGGCGGATCTGCGGCCTGACGCCGCAGCAGGACGACGTGCTGATGCGCGCCGGCCCCCGCCTCGCAGAAGCCGCTGCCCTGCTGGCGCAGTGCCTGCAAGGTCGATGGCCATGAGCACGCAGCGCGCCACGCCGGCCACCCTCGCGCTCTGGCTGCTGGCGGCCAGCGCTGGCCTGCTGGCCCTGGGCATCGCCATCGGCAGTGCCGGCTGGGAGCCCTGGCTCGACCAAACCGGTGCCGGTCTCACCATCCTCTGGGAGATCCGGCTGCCGCGCACGCTGGGTGCCTGGGCCGCCGGTGGCTTGCTCGGACTGGCGGGCGCCGTGGCGCATGGCCTGTTCCGCAATCCGCTGGCCGATCCCTACCTGCTCGGAAGCGCCACCGGCGCCGCCTTCGCGGTGGCGCTGCTGCTGGTGCTCGCGGGCGCTGCTCCGGCCGCCGCGGGCTGGGCCGCGCGCCTGGGCCAGACCGGCGCGGCCTTTCTCGGTGCACTGGCCGCCGTGGCGATCACGCTGGTGCTGGCCCGCGGCGTGCAGCACACGCTGCGGCTGCTGCTGGCTGGCGTGATCGTGGGCATGGTGTTCGGCGCCGCCGCCGCACTGCTGCTGTTCCTGCAGCCGGAGCTGCTGCGCACCATGCAGGCCTTCCTGCTCGGGACCACCGGCTTCCTCGGCTGGGGTAGTGCGGCGCTGCTGGGCGCCGTGCTCGCAGTCGCGACGGCCATCGCGATCGTCGCCAGCCGCGCGCTGGATGCCCTAGCCCTGGGCGAGACGACCGCGGCCAGCCTGGGCGTGGCGCTCGGGCCGGTGCGACTCCTGCTGGTCGCCGTGATGGCGCTGGCGACGGGCGCCGCCGTGGCGCAGGTCGGACTGGTCTCCTTCATCGGCCTGGTGGCGCCGCACCTCGTGCGCGCGCTCGCCCAGCCTACGCACCGCTGGCTGCTGCCGCTCTCCGCCCTCGCGGGTGGCGTGTTGCTGCTGGCGGCGGATATCCTCGCGCGCTGGCTGCTCGCGCCCCGCGAGTTGCCGGTCGGCGCACTCACGGCGGTGCTCGGTGGCGTCTACCTGCTGGCCCTGCTGCAGCGCAGGCGCGTATGAGCGGCGTCGCCTTGCAATGCGACGCGCTGCGCGTGAGCCTCGATGGCCGCGAGGTCCTGCATGGCATAGACCTGGCGCTGGCGGCCGGCCGCTGGACCGCCATCGCCGGGCCGAATGGCGCCGGCAAGACCACGCTGCTGAAAGCATTGGCACAATTGCTTCCGGCGCAGGGCCGGATTGCCCTGCTGGGACGTCCCGCCGCGGACTGGCCGGCCCGCGAACGCGCCCGCGCCATCGCCTGGCTGGGACAGGCCGAGTCGGGCGCCGAGGACCTGCTGGCGCACGACGTGGTGATGCTCGGACGCCTGCCGCACCAGGACTGGCTCGGCCTGCCCGACGAGGCCGACCGCGCGGCCGTGCACGGCGCTATGCAGGAAACGCAAAGCTGGGACTGGCGCGACCGCCCGCTGGGCAGCCTCTCCGGCGGCGAGCGGCAGCGCGTGCTGCTGGCGCGGGCGCTGGCGGTGGGCGCACCCTTGCTGCTGATGGACGAACCGCTCTCGCACCTCGACCCGCCGCACCAGGCCGACTGGCTGGCCATCGTGCGCCGGCACGTGGCGCGCGGCGGCACGGCCGTGAGCGTGCTGCACGAAATCGCGCTCGCCCTGCAGGCCGACGACCTGCTGCTGCTGCAGGACGGCCGCGTCGCCCATCACGGCCCGACCGCCGACCCGGCGACGCATCGCGCCCTCGAAGCCGTGTTCCAGCAGCGCGTCGCGGTGCATGCGGTGGCCGGCCGCTGGGTCGCATTGCCGGTGGAGGCTCCGTGAACGCACGCTGCATCATGGTCTGGGGGACTTCCAGCGGCGCCGGCAAGAGCTGGCTCGCGACCGCCTTGTGTCGCTGGTATGCGCGCCAGGGCCTGCGCGTGGCGCCGTTCAAGGCGCAGAACATGTCGAACAACGCCCGCGTCGTCGCCGATGCGCAGGGCAGGGCGGGTGAGATCGGCAGCGCGCAGTACTTCCAGGCGCTGGCGGCGCGGCGCGAGCCCGACGTGCGCATGAACCCGGTGCTGCTCAAGCCCGAAGCCGATACGCACAGCCAGGTGGTGGTGATGGGGCAGGTCGACGCCGCGGTCACCGCATTGCCCTGGCGCGAGCGGAGTGCGCACCTGTGGCCCACCGTCGCTGCGGCCCTGGACAGCCTGCGCGCGGAGAACGACCTGGTGGTGATCGAAGGCGCCGGCTCGCCGGCGGAGATCAACCTGCACGACTGCGACTTCGTCAACCTGCGGGTGGCGCAGCACGCGCAGGCCCGTTGCCTGCTGGTGACCGACATCGACCGTGGCGGCGCCTTTGCCCACCTGTACGGAACCTGGGCGCTGCTGCCGCCCGCGCAGCGGGCACTGCTGCACGGCTTCGTGCTCAATCGCTTTCGCGGCGACCCGGCGCTGCTCGACCCCGGACCGCAGGAGCTCGAACGGCTGGCGGGCGTGCCAGTCGTAGCGACCTTGCCGATGGTCTGGCAGCACGGGCTGCCGCAGGAAGACGGCCTGTTCGATCAGGCAGCCGGCAACGGCGCGGCACGCCTGACGATCGCGGTGATCGCCTATCCGCGCATCAGCAACCTCGACGAGTTCCAGCCGCTCGCGAATCTGCCCGGCGTGCACCTGCGCTGGGTGCGCAGTCCGGCGCAACTGGCCGGCGCCGACTGGATCGTCCTGCCGGGCTCCAAGAACACGATGGCCGACCTGCAATGGTTGCGCGTGCAAGGATTGGCCCGTGCGGTCGCCGACTTCGCGCAGGGCGGCGGCCGCGTGCTGGGCATCTGCGGCGGGCTGCAGATGCTGGGCGAGGCGCTGGTCGATCCCGACGACCTCGCCGGCAACGGACCTGGCCTCGGCCTGCTGCCGCTGGCGACGCAGTTCGCGCCCCACAAGACCGTGCGGCGCACCACCCTGGTTTTCGAGGAGCTCGCCGCGCCCTGGGACGCGCTCTCGGGCCGCGGTGTCACCGGCTACGAGATCCACCAGGGCCACAGCATCCAGCACGCCGGGATGGCGCCAGCGCGCATTGCGCTGGCGGGTTCGCTGGGCTGGCAGAACGCGCAGGGCAACGTGCTGGGCGTGTACCTGCACGGCCTGTTCGAGGACCCCGCGGTGCTGCAGGCGCTGTTCGGCGCGGCCGCGCCCACGCTGGAGACCGTGTTCGACAGGCTGGCCGATGTGGTCGATCGCCACTTCGCCACCGGCGTGCTGCCCGGTTTGATCGCGTGCTAGCGAGTTCCTAGGGGAAAGGCCGGGGGGCCGGCCACTTCCCCAAGCCGCGCAATGCTTGCCATACTAGGACAGCAGCGGCGCAGTGCCGCGGCACG
Source organism: Ramlibacter sp. (assembly GCF_028291745.1). Taxonomy (GTDB): domain Bacteria; phylum Pseudomonadota; class Gammaproteobacteria; order Burkholderiales; family Burkholderiaceae_C; genus Ramlibacter. The sequence goes on from NZ_JAQGNQ010000086.1 coordinate 127,392, forward strand.
GTCTTGGGGGGCGTTCCATGTACAAGAAGATCCTGTTGGCGTATGACGGCTCCGAGGCCGGACAGAAGGCGCTGCTCGATTGCCGCGAGATCGCGCAGTGGAGCCAGTCCGAGCTGCACCTGGTCGCGGTGATGCCATCGGCCATGAGCTTCGTCGGCCTGGAAGGCGGCGTCTACGACGTCGAACTCGAGGAGCGCGAAAAGCGCAAATACCGTGGCGTGCTGGAGGACGGCCTGCAGCGCCTGAACGCGGCCGGCTTCACGGCCCGCGGCGAAGTGGTCACTGGCGAGGCGATCGACGAGATCGGCAAGTACGCCCGGAAGATCCAGGCCACGCTGATCGTCGTCGGCCACAAGCACCTCGACAGCTGGGCCGCTCGCTGGTGGCGCGGCTCGATCTCCGGCGCACTGATCGAGCACGCGCCCTGCAGCGTGCTCGTGGTGATCACTCCCTGATCCCCGCCGGGCGCCATGCCCTTCCCACCAGGCCGCGACCGGCGGCCCGACGATTCCGTCTCGCTGGCGCAGTACCGGCGGCGCGCAGCGCGTTACGACCTGGAGCTGATGCCCTTCGAGCCGATGCGCCGCGAGGCCATCGCGCTGCTGGATGTGCCGGCGGGCGGCACCGTGTTCGACATCGGTTGCGGCACGGGGCTCAGTTTCGAGCCGCTGCTGCGCCGGCTTGCACCGCACGGCCGCGTGGTGGGCGTCGATCCCTCCCCCGAGATGCTGGCGCTGGCCCGCGAGCGCGCGCGGCGGCAAGGCTGGCAGGGCGTCGAGCTGTTGCAGGCGGCAGCCGCGTCGGCGCTGCTGCCGCAGGGCGCCGACGCAGCGCTGTTCCACTTCACGCATGACGTGCTGCGCGATGCCGCGGCGCTGGATCACGTGCTGGCGCACTTGCGGCCGGGCGCGCACGTGGTGGCCTGCGGCCTGCAGTGGGCGCCCTTCTGGCTGCTGCCGGCCAATCTGTTCGTGCTGGGCGCCGCGCTGTATTCGGTCAGCTCGCTCGCAGGCCTGGAGCAGCCCTGGACCCTGCTGGCGAAGCGGCTGCAGTCCTTCGAGGTCCGGCCGATGTTCTGGCCGGGGATCTACCTCGCGCAGGGCCGGGTCGGGTAACCTCCGGCGCATGATCTTTCCGGCATCTCCCGGGCGGCGCGCGGCGCTGCTGCTTTCCCTCGTGCTCATGCTGGCGGCCTGTGCCACGCCGACCGCGCCGCCGCCGCCGCCCGCCCGGCCACGGCTGCTCGTGCTGTTCGTGGTCGACGGGCTGCCGGTGCGGCAGGTCACCGGCCTGCGCGACCAGTTCGGGCCCGACGGCTTCGCGCGCTTCCTCGATGGCGGCGCCGACTTCACCCAGGCGCATTACGGCTACGCCTTCACCGTCACCTGCGCCGGCCACGCGACGCTGCTGACCGGCGCCTATCCACATCGCAGCGGGATCATCGGCAACGAGTGGGTGGACCTGGCGTCGGGCAAGCCGACCTATTGCGCGGCCGATCCCGCCGAGCACTACATCGGCCAGCCGACCGAGCCTCTCGACGGCACCAGTCCGCGCAAGCTGATGGCCGAGAGCGTCGGGGACGTGCTGCGGCGGGTCGATCCGCGCTCCAAGGTGATCGCGATCTCGGGCAAGGACCGCGGCGCGATCATGCCGGCAGGGCACGCGGGCACCGCCTATATGTACATGGGCGGCAGCGGCCGCTTCGTCTCCAGCAGCTACTACATGCAGCGGCACCCGGACTGGGTCGAGGCCTTCAACGCGGCACGGCACGCCGACCGCTGGTTCCACACCCAGTGGCAGCCGTTGCTGCCCGAGGCCGCCTATGCGCGTTCCGTGCCCGACCGGCAGCCCTGGTTCGGGCCCAAGGGCGGCGAGCTGCCGATGATGCTGGGGGCCGCCGGTGACAGCGCGCCTGGGCCCGACTACTACGCCGCCTTGCTGGCCAGCCCGTTCGCCGACACGCTCACGCTCGACTTCGCCCGCGCGGCGATCGTCGGCGAGGGACTGGGGACGGACGACGTGCCCGACATCCTGGCGATCAGCCTCTCGGGCCACGATTACGTCAACCATCGCTGGAGCGCCGAGTCGCGCATGTCGCAGGACCACCTGCTGCGCCTCGACCGCCTGCTGCAGGATTTTTTCGCCGACCTCGATCGCACCGTCGGCCGCGATCATTACGTCGCGGTGCTGACGGCGGACCACGGCTTCACGCCCGCGCCGGAGTTGAGCCGCGAACGCGGACTCGACGCCGGCCGCATCAACGGCAGCCAGCTGCTGGCGGCGGTGAACGGCGCGCTGGCCCAGCGCTTCGGCGCGCCGCGGCTGGTGACGACGGCGTCGGCTTCCGCCCTGGTGCTGGACCGCGCGCAGATCGCCGCGCGCGCGCTGGATTTCGATGCCGTGGCCGACGCCGCCCGCACCGCCTTGCTCGCGCAGCCGGGCATCGCCAGCGCGTACACCCGGCGCGAACTGGCCAGCGGCAGTCGCGCCGGCGCGCCGCTGTTCGATATGATGCGCAACACTTGGCACCCGGAAGTCTCGGGCGACGTCCAGTACGTGCAGAAACCGAAATGGATGTTCGGCACCACCGCCGCCACGCACGGCTCGCCGTACGAAGACGACACGCACGTGCCGCTGCTGCTGTGGGGCCCGGCCTGGGTGCGTCCCGGCCAGCGGGAGGCGCCGGTGCAGATGTCCGACCTCGCACCCACGGTCGCCGCTCTGCTCGGCGTCGCCACCCCATCGCTGAGTGAAGGAAAGCCCTTGCCGATCTCTCCACCCTAGCAACTTCACATGCCCGCAACATGGCGAACATGTGTTCGTTACGGATCGGGAACAAACTGAGCGCGCAGCCGAGCACAGCAGAAGAGCGCCTACAAAGGGTCGGGTCCGGCACTGGCGACTGGTTGAGTCGCTGGCACGCACGCTCTGCGCCTGCTGAACTTGCCCCGCGCTACGCGGAACAAGAAGGACATTGATGCCCACCAACCCGCCTTTGCCCCCTGGCGAACCTCGTAATCCCGACCGCCTGCCCATCGCCGCGAGCCCGCCGCGACGCAAGCTGAGTCGGCGTGCTTCCCTCATCGGTACCGTGATCGCACTGCTGGTCGCGGCCGGCCTGGCCTGGCTGGCCTGGGACCTCACGCGGCCCGCACAGCCCGCCACCGCGGGCGGTGCTCCCGGCGCTGCCGGCGCCCGTGCCGGCG